>NZ_JBIUBT010000002.1:643857-753554 GCF_044548235.1 Streptomyces sp. NPDC052043 | reverse complement strand
ACCCGCTGCTGCGACGGACCGTTCGGCGCCGTCAACCCGTTCGACGCACCATCCTGATTGACCGCACTCCCCCGAATCACCGCCAACACCCGATGACCATTGCGCCGCGCATCCGACAACCGCTCCAGAAGCAGCATGCCCGCGCCCTCGGCCCACACCGTGCCGTCCGCGCCCGCCGCGAACGCCTTGCAGCGGCCGTCCGCTGCCAGGCCGCGCTGACGGCTGAACTCCACGAACATGCCCGGGGTGGCCATCACCGTCACCCCGCCGGCGAGGGCGAGGGCGCACTCGCCGCGCCGCAGCGCCTGGGCGGCCAGGTGGATGGCGACGAGGGACGAGGAGCACGCCGTGTCCACCGTCAGCGCCGGACCCTCCAGACCGAGGATGTAGGCAATGCGGCCGGACATCACGCTGGCGGTGCTGCCGGTCAGCAGGTAGCCGCCCGTTTCCTCGTCCGCCTCGTGCAGACGGGGGCCGTAGTCCAGGGCAGTGCCGCCGACGAACACACCGGTGCGGGTGCCACGCAGCTGCTCGGGGACGATGCCGGCGCGTTCGAGCGACTCCCATGCGGTTTCCAGCAACAGCCGCTGCTGGGGTTCCATGGCCGTGGCCTCACGGGGCGAGATGCCGAAGAACGCGGCGTCGAAGTGGCCGGCCTCGGCCAGGAAGCCGCCCTCGCTGCTGTAGGTGGCACCGGGGTGCTCGGCGTCCGGGGCGTGGAGGGCGTCCAGGTCCCAGCCGCGGTCGGTGGGAAAGGAGCCGATGGCGTCCCGGCCGTCGGCGACCAGCCGCCACAGGTCTTCGGGGCCGTGCACGTCGCCGGGGAGGCGGCAGCCGATTCCGACGATGACCACGGGATCGTCCACCGTGGCGGCCGTGGCCGGTTCGGCGCCGTGCGGATCGGCAGGGTCATCGCGGTCCGACAGGCGCTGGGCCAGTTCGGCGGGCGTGGGGTGGTTGAACAGCAGCCCGGGCTCCAGGGCAAGGCCGGTGGCCTCGCTGAGCCGGTCCCGCAACTCGACGGCGAGGAGCGAGTCGAAGCCGAGGTCCCGGAACGACCGGGAGGGGTCGACGGAGGCGGCCGTGCCGTGGCCGAGAACGATGGCGGCGGCGGAGCGTACAAGATCGAGCATGGCGCGCTCCTGATCCGCCGCTCCGGTCCGGCGCCCTGCCGGCGCCTCGGAAGCGGAGTCGGCATGATCCTGCCCGGCAGCCGGATCGACCCGCCTCGGCTCCGGGGTGACCACCGGCGTCACCTGCGCGCCCTGGGCCTGCTGTCCGAGCGGATGCGTCCCGTCGTCGTACCAGTGCCGTCGGCGTTGGAACGCGTAGCCCGGCAGGGGGATGCGCCGGGCTCCCCCGCCCTCGAACAGGCTCTCCCAGTCCGGCGCGTGGCCGTGGACGTGGAGTCCGGCGACGGCGGTGAGCAGGGCGTCCGGTTCGGATGCCGACGACCGGCGCATGGTCGGCAGCAGGACGGCCCGTCGGCCGCGCAGGCACTCGCGGCCCATGGCGGTGAGGACACCGTCGGGGCCGATCTCCAGGAAGGCGGTGGTGCCGGCCTCGAGAAGGGTGGCCATGCCCGCCTCGAAGCGGACCGCGGACCGCACATGCCGTACCCAGTAGTCGGGCGAGCACAGTTGCTCCGGGGTCGCGGGCAGGCCGGTGACGTCGGAGACGACGGGGATCAACGGCGGGGCATAGGTCAGTCCGGCTGCGACGGCGCGGAACTCCTCCAGCATGGCGTCCATGTGCGGGGAGTGGAACGCGTGGCTGACCCGCAGCCGTCGGGTCCGGCGGCCGAGTGCGGCCACGGCTGCGGCGATCTCGTCGACCGCGGTCTCCTCGCCCGATACGACGACGGCGCGCGGGCCGTTGACGGCCGCGATGTCGGCCTGTCCGGCCCGGCCCTCCAGCAGCGGCAGGACCTCCTCCTCGGAGGCTTCCAGCGCGGCCATGGCCCCACCGGGCAGCGCCTCCATCAGCCGTCCGCGGGCGGTC
Organism: Streptomyces sp. NPDC052043; assembly: GCF_044548235.1. NCBI lineage: Bacteria > Bacillati > Actinomycetota > Actinomycetes > Kitasatosporales > Streptomycetaceae > Streptomyces > Streptomyces sp. NPDC052043. The sequence goes on along the minus strand of NZ_JBIUBT010000002.1, from coordinate 751,553 downwards.
ACCAGGATCGCCGCGTCCGTGAGGTCCAGGACCCCGGAGACGTGGGCGGCGGCCAGTTCGCCGACGGAGTGGCCGAACAGGTGGCCGGGGGTGACGCCCCAGGCCTCCAGCTGGCGGAACAGCGCCACCTCCACCGCGAACAGGGCGGGCTGGGTGTAGCCGGTGCGGTCCAGCAGGACGGCCTCGGGGGTGCCGTGGGCCGCGAAAAGCACCTCTTGGAGGGGACGTTCCAGGTGCCGGTCGAGTTCGACGCAGACCCGGTCGAGTGCTTCGGCGAAGGCGGGATGGGTGCGGTACAAATCGGCTCCCACGCCTGCCCGTTGGCTGCCCTGTCCGGAGAAGAGGAAGGCGAGGCCGCCGGTTTGCGCGGTGGTTCCGGTCACGACGCCGGGGGCCGCCTCGCCCCGGGCGAGGGCAGCGAGGCCGCCGAGCAGCCGGCCGGGCTCGGAGCCGACCACGGCGGCCCGGTGCTCGAACTGGGTGCGGGTGGTGGCCAAGGAGTACCCGACGTTGGCGGGGTCGGGGGCCGCGCCATCGGCGGTCAGCCGGGCGTGCAGCCTGGCCGCCTGCTCCCGCAGCGCCTCGGTCCCTCGCCCGGCCAACGGCCACACCACCGGCCGTCCGTCGGCGGCCGCCCGCTCCGTCTCGGGCACGTCACTCCGCCGCACCGCCTTCGTCCGCGCGGGCGGCTCCGACACCACGACATGGCAGTTGGTGCCGCCCATGCCGAAGGAGCTGACGCCGGCGATCAGGGGCGCGTCCGGGCGGGGCCAGTCGCTCAGTTCGCGCTGGACGGTGAGGCCGAGGTCGGTGAGCGGGATGCGCGGGTTCGGGGTGCGGAAGTGGAGACTGGGGGGCAGTCGGCGGTGCCGGATGCTCAGGAGTGTCTTCAGCAGGCCGACGATGCCCGCGGCGCCTTCCAAGTGGCCCACGTTGGTCTTGGCCGAGCCGACCGCCAGCAAAGTCGCGCGGTCCCGGCCCAGGGCCGCGCCCAGGGCGGCCGCCTCGATCGGATCGCCGATTTTGGTGCCGGTGCCGTGCAGTTCGACGTACTGGACCTGCTCGGGGCGGATTCCGGCCCGCTCGTGGGCCGCCTCCACGACGCGCTGCTGGGCCGCCTGGTCGGGCACGGTCAGTCCGGGAGTGGCGCCGTCGTTGTTCACGGCGCTGCCCAGCAGGACTCCGTGGATCTCGTCGCCGTCGGCGAGGGCCCGGGCCAGCGGCTTGAGCAGGACGAGGCCGCCGCCCTCGCCGCGTACGTAGCCGTCGGCGGCGGCGTCGAAGGTGGCGCAGCGTCCGTTCGGGGAGAGGCCGCCGAAACGGGACGCTTCGACCGTACCGGCCAGCGTGAGGTTGAGGTTGACGCCGCCCGCGATAGCGAGATCGCATTCGGCGCGGCTCAGGCTCTCGCAGGCCAGGTGGACGGCGACCAGGGCTGAGGACTGCGCCGTGTCAACGGCCAGGCTGGGCCCGTGCAGGCCGAGCAGATAGGAGACCCGGTTGGCGAGCACTCCCCGATTCAGACCGGTCGCGGAGTGCGGGGTGACGGCGCCGGTGCCACGGCGCTGGAGCAGCGCGGCGTAGTCGTCGTGCATCGCGCCGATGAAGACGCCGGTGCGGCTCCCCGCCAGGTTGACGGGCAGGACGCCGGCGTCCTCCAGGAGCTCCCAGGCGAGTTCGAGGACCAGGCGCTGCTGCGGGTCGACCGAGGCGGCCTCGCGCGGGGACATACCGAAGAACTCGGCGTCGAACGCGTCGACCTGGTCGAGGAAGCCGCCGCGGGCGGCTCCGGTGACGGCGTCCGGCATGAGGTCCCCGGGCGCGTCGGCCTGCCAACGGCCGGGCGGCGGCGGGCTGATGGCGTCACGGCCGGCCCGCAGCAGGTTCCAGAACGCGGCGGGGTCGGGGGCCTGTGGAAGGCGGCAGCAGAGGCCGACCACCGCAATCGCCTCGTGTTCGGCCGGGCCCACCGGATCCGTCGGGGAACCGTCGGAAAAACTCTTCTTCGCCACGGTGGCTCACTGCTCCCTCTGTGCCGATCGCAGATCGTCGGGTCAGTGTCACCGCCTCTGCCAAAGGCCTTCTTGGCGCACGCTAAAGGCGAGTTCCCTGCGTGGCGAGGTCGCGGCTACGGTCCTTTCGGACAAGCCGCGCCAGGTGGGAGGAGTTTCGTGGAGTTCAGTCTCTTCTATTTCGCGGACTACGGGGGCGCGGCCGACAACCGCTACCGTCTTCTGCTGGACAGCGCGAAATTCGCGGACACCCACGGATTCACCGCAGTGTGGACACCGGAGCGCCATTTCCATGAATTCGGCGGCCAATATCCCAACGCGGCCGTCACCGGCGCGGCACTGGCGGTGGCGACCGAGCGGATAGCCATCCGCGCGGGCAGTGTGGTCGCACCGCTGCACCATCCGGCTCGGATCGCCGAGGAGTGGTCCGTGGTGGACAACCTGTCCCGGGGCCGGGCGGGCGTGTCGCTGGCGTCGGGCTGGCACGCAGTGGACTTCGTCCTGCGGCCGGAGAACTACCGGGACCGAAAGCAGGTCCTGGTGCGCACCGTGGAGACGCTGCGCCGGCTGTGGGCAAAGGAGGAGGTGGCGTTCCCGGACGGCGCGGGCCAGGAGTCGAAGGTGCGGATCTTCCCGCCGCCGGTCCAGCCGGAGCTGCCGTTGTGGTTGACGAGTGCCGGTTCCGCCGAGACGTTCCGTACGGCCGGCCGGCTCGGCACGGGTGTGCTGACACATCTGATCGGCCAGGAGATCCCCGACCTGGAGCGCAACATCGCCGCGTACCGGACGGAACTGGCCGCCGCGCACGGCCCTGGGGCGCGCGGCCATGTGGCGCTGATGCTGCACACCTTGCTTGGCACGGACCGCGAGAAGGTCCGTGAGGAGGTCCGCGAGCCGTTTGGTGACTACCTGCGCAGCTCGATCGGACTGATCATGAAGACGGCCGCGGCGGCACTGCCCGACGGCATCGACCTGGAACGACTGTCACCCCAGGACCGCGAGTTCCTCGTGACGCGTTCGTTCGACCGTTACTTCGACACGGGCGGCCTGTTCGGCACGGTCGAGGACGGCATGGAGACCGTACGGCGGCTGCGCGCGGCGGGAGTCGACGAGGTCGCCTGCCTGATCGACTTCGGGGTGCCCGAGGACCGGGTGCTGGAGGGCATGCACTACCTGGACGCACTCCGCGAGCGGTGTGCCGACGACCATGAGGAGGGCCGTCATGAGCAGCGGTGAACTGACCGGACTGGCCGCCCTGGTGACCGGTGGCTCCTCCGGCATCGGTCTGGCTACCGCCCGCATGCTGGCGGCGCGGGGCGCGAGGGTGGCCTGCCTGGACCTCAACGCACTGGACGCGGACGGGAAGTCGGCCGTTCCGGAGCCGCTGATCGGGGTGTACGGCGACGTCGCGGACGACGCCTCGGTCGACGCGGCCATGGCGGAGGCCGCCGACAGGCTGGGTGGCCTGGACATACTGGTGAACAACGCGGGCATCCTCGGCCGGGGAACCGTGGAGTCGGGTGATCTCGGCGAGTGGAAGCGGGTCTTTGACGTCAACGTGTTCGGCATGGTGCGGGTCGCCCGTGCCGCGCTGCCGTATCTGCGGCGCTCAAAGCACGCGTCCGTCGTCAACATGTGCTCGCTGGGTGCCACCGTCGGACTGTCCAACGCGGCGGTGTACTGCTCCTCGAAGGGGGCGGTGCTCGCCCTGACCACGGCCATGGCCGCCGACCACCTGCACGAGGGCATCAGGGTCAACTGTGTGACCCCGGCGCCGGTCGACACGCCGTGGGTACGACGACTCGTGGACGCCGCGCCGGACCCGGAGGCCGCCTTCGCCGCGGTCAGCGGGCGCCAGCCGAACGGGCGGCTGGTCACACCGGAGGAGGTGGCCGCCGCGATCTGCTATCTCGCCGGCCCGGCCGCGGGTTCGACCACCGGGGTCTCACTCCCCGTCGACGGGGGCAGTCGGGGTGTCCTGCTGAGCATGGATCCGCGCCTGCTACCGGCCCGTTCCCGACTCTGAATCCCCCGGCCGGGGCGGCTTAAGCGAGGCCCAAGCCGCCTGTAAGAGCCCTGACTTAGGGTCTCGATCAACGATGGGCGACCGGAGGAAAGCATGACCGAATACCAGCTCAAGGGCACCGCGGCAGCTCTGGTGGAGCTGTTCGCCGGGAAGATCCACCAGCATGGCATGTACGACTCGGAGGGTTCCACCTTCTACCACTCGTTCACTCTTCGGGACAACGCCGAGGTGGAGGAGCTGCTGAGCGCCGCCGAGGGGCGGCCCGGCCCGGTGCTGGAGCTGTGCTGCGGCTCCGGCCGGCTGACCCTGCCGCTCCTGAAGAACGGCTTCGAGGTGGTCGGGCTCGACAACTCGCCGTCGATGCTGGAGATCCTCGACGAGCGGATGCGGGAGCCGGAGCACCAGGAGTACGCGGACCGGCTGAGCACCGTCGAGGGCGACATGACGGACTTCTCGCTGGACCGCAAGTTCGGCCTGATCGTGCTCGGCGCGACGGCGGTGTGGAACCTCACCCAGGAGCAGCGCGCGGAGCTGTTCCGCTGTGTGCGCGAGCACCTCGCCGAGGACGGCCGCTTCCTGCTGACCGTGCTGGACATTGCCGGGTTCGAGAGCGCGCCCGCCGCCTTCGAGTACACCTCGGTCTTCCCGACGAAGGACGACCGTTCGCCGGTGCTGTGCACCTTCATGGACCGGATAGAGCCGGACGGCCTGCGCTCCACCAGCATCCTCGCCAACCGGGTGGAGAACGGTGAGGTCGTCGACACGGCCATGTACACCGCCTGGACGCATCTGGCTCCGCTCGGCGCCCTGGAGAAGGAACTGGCGGCCGAGGGCCTGAAGCTGGTCGCCCAGCGGGAGCTGGTGAACCGTCACCAGATCACCCGCAGCAGCAGCGCGCGCCGTCGACTGCTCCTCGAGGCCACGCTCTGACCATAAACGCGACCACGGTGCCCGGCGCGGCCCAAGGGCCCGCTCCGGGCACCGGGTTCCCAGCAGGAAGCGAGGCGCCCCAGGTGACCGACCCGCTACCGGCGTCGCGCGAGGCCGATGCCGTCACGTCCGAAGAGTTCCGCCGGGTTCTCGGCAGGTTCGCCACGGGCATCGTCGCCGTCGCGGCCCTGGACACCGTCGGCCGACCCGCCGCGCTGGCGGTGAACTCCTTCGCCTCCGTCTCCCTCCGGCCGCCGTTGGTCTCCTTCTGCGTGGCGGAGACGAGCAGCAGCTGGCCGCGGATCCGGCCGACCGAGCGGATCGGGGTGAGTATCCTCGCCGACCGCCAGCTGCCCGTGTGCGACCGGCTGGCCGCCAGCGGCCCGGACAAGCTGCACGGCACGGAGTGGCACCTCTCCCCCGGCGGAGCGCCGCTCCTGGCGGGCGCGATCGGCTGGCTCGAATGTTCCCTGCGAGACGAGTACTGGGCCGGCGACCATGTGATCGCACTGTGCCACGTTCACCACTTGGCGACCGGCGAGAGCGATGCTCCGTTGCTCTTCCACGGCGGCCGCTACGGCACCTTCCAGCCGGGTCTGCTTTCCGCGCCGCGCTGACCGCGACCGGTCAGGCCCCGGCTGCCTCGTCCGCAAGTGGCCACCGGACACCAGCGCCAGGCGGACACGGCTATTCGGACGGCCCGGGCCGCCCAGTCCACTCGCAGGGGTGAAGCAGGCCCAAGTCGAGGTCAATCGCCCTCCGCACCACGGTTGCTTCGGCAGACTCGGCTCCCGGAGCACATTCCGGAAGCAGACGAACGGAGCCGTGACCACCATGTCCGCCGTGCAGCCCGCCGACCGCTCGCCCCACGAGGTGCTGAAGCGTTACCACCAGGCGATGCTCGCCATGTCCGCCGACGACCTGGCTGACTTGTACGAGATGGATGCGGTGCACGAGCTGCCGTTCCTCTTCCCCGGAATGCCCTCCTGCCTCAAGGGCCGAGAGGAGGTGCGGGCCACTTACCGGGCAGCCTGGGAGCACAGCACGGCACGAACAAGCGCGTTGCGTGACGTGACCGTTCACACCACGGCCGATCCTGAGGTCGTCGTCGCCGAGCAGACCGTCGTCGGCACGGTGACCGGCAGCGGTGAGCCCTTCGCCTTCCCCAACGTGCTGGTGATCCGCGTCCGTGGCGGGCTGATCACCCGGGCACGTGACTACATGGACGCCCTGAGAGTCGCCCATTCGCTCCGGCGGTTGCCCGCTACCACAGCCATTCTTGAGCGCGAGCACAAGACCGTTCACTGAGCGCGACGAAAATCGGCATGCGGACTCACAGACACAGCCCTCGCACAACTCCCCAGCGCCATGCCCCCTACGTGGAACGCCTTCTCCTTGCTGGTGAACGGGACTTCGGCGATCTCGGCGTCGGAGATCCAGCGTTCCTCCTCGGAGTCCCAGACGGCACTGGCGTACTTGATCGGCGTCCAGGCGTCCTCGGGGATGCCCGAATGCGAGCGGCGGCTCGCCCGCTACCACGGCCGCCCTCGACGCCGGAGCCGATTCGCGACCAGGGGCACTACCTCGGCGGCCGCCCGCCCTACGGCTACCGCCTCATCAATGCCGGACCGCACCCCAACCGGGCCCTCGCCCGCCGCGGCGTACGCATACAGCTCCTGGACACCGACCCCGAGTGCGGGCCGATCGTGTCCTGGATCTTCGCCCAGCGCCTGGCCGGGCACAGCATCGCCCGTATCACCCGCGCCCTCAACGACGCCCGCATCCCCTCTCCGTCCGCCACCGACCGGGCCCGCAATCCGCCACACAACGGTCAGCGCTGGGTACTGAACACGGTGCGGGCCATCCTCACCAACCCCCGCTACACCGGCCGACAGGTCTGGAACCGCCAGCGCACCGACCACGACCTGTTCGACTCCCCCAACACCACCCTAGGCCACCGCGAAGCCACCCAGCCCGGCCCCGGTCGGGCTCCCAACGCGTACGTGCGCGAAGACCAGGTTCTGCCGCACCTGCAGGCCTGCACCTCCGCCTCACCAGCCGCCTGGAACCATCCAGGTCGGCGTCCGGGAGAAGCCGAACCGAAGACACCCCAACGACAAAAACCCGCCCCGGCCGGGAGCCGGAAGCGGGCGCCGATGCCCCCTGCCCAAGAACAGGGCGCCGTAGGGGCTCTGTGTCCGAGGGGGGATTCGACCACTAACGAGACGGTCGTGGTCGCGCAAGGACAGCTCCGGCTGCAAGGTCCGCCCGCAGGCCTCCCCCAGCCGCCGAGGAACTGCTCCAACGCGGGAACGAAGTCCCCGGACGCTGCCGCGTCCTTGCACGGTGTCCCCCACACCGGCTGTGGAGTACCCGAACTGGGACCTGCCGGAAGGGCTCGGCGAACTGCAAAACCGTGACCAGAGACAGCACCGCCGGTGCCATCCCCGGGGCGCCACGGACCCCCAAGGCGCCGGTGAACGGCTCGTCGGCGAAGGCCTCCGCCAGACGGTCCCGCACCCGAATCAGGCAGGCTCCCCTTGGGGAAAGCCGCCCGGGCCACCGCCGCGGTCTGCTCAGGGACCTCCGGCAGCCCCTTCGGCTGCAACGACATCCGCACCATCTCCCCTGCGGCCGCACAGCAGGAAAGCGACCACGGGAACGATCACCTCGTCAACATGCCACTCCCCGCGGCGAATTGCGCAGCAGAATCCTGGGCGACGGCAAAGTCGGCATGTTCGTGGATGCCGACGGCGAGAAGTCCGTCGGGGCGATCAAGAACGATGCCCCCTACGTAGACGGCGAGTCGGCCGGCTGGGGCGGCAGCCAGCCCGTCGCCAGGAGCACCCACCGGTCGCCGTCCTGGCCGACAATTGAACAGCCAGTGCGGGTGAAGCGGTCGCGGTGGCCTTCCGCGGGCGTCCGGAGACCCGCCTCTTCGGCGAACAGACCAATCCCCGAAGTCAAGGACGCGGACCGAACCGACCGCACCTGTGCCGCAGCGATCCCACCGGATGAGATCTCGTAGCTGAGCGGGTCGCGGCGATGACCAGGGTACGCGGAGCCGCACGCGTGCCATCCAGCCGCCGGCGCCGTGCCGCCGAGCCGCTCGGCACCCGCGCTCACCTCACCCGGTACGCACTCTGGTCACAGGCGTTCCCTGTGCGCTATACCTTCTGCGCGTGATTAATTGTGCTTGATTCATCGGCGTATCAAGCACGTTCAAGCAAGTGCCCCACACCGATCGACGTGTGCGAAGGGATCGACATGAGCGCTCCATCCCGCAGACGCAAGGCTTTCCGTTCCAGAGGGGCGGTCCTGGCCGCCACAGCTCTGTTCGCCGTCCTGGCGGCCGAGGTCGGACCGGGCGTGCCGGCCGAAGCCGCGACCGCCACCGCCGCCGGGACCCCAACCGTCATCGGGGCGGTCACCGGGTTCTCCCGGTCCGGCGCCGCCTACACCTTCACGGCGGGCGCGGCGAAGGCCAGGGTCAGTTTCGTCTCGGCCGACACCTTCCGCATCGAGGTGGCCCCCGACGGCACGTTCACCGACCCCGTCGGCGGCGATGTCGTGCTGCCGCAGGGCGATCCACCGGCCACCCACTGGACCGACCGCGGTGACCGCTACGAGCTGTCCACGAACAAGGTGACCCTGCGGGTGTACAAGTCGCCACTGCGGTTCGCCCTGTACCGCGCCGACGGCACCCGCCTGTGGGAGGAGACCCGCGGCATCAGCTGGGACGGCACCGCCACCACCCAGACGCTCACACGCGGCGCCGACGAGCAGTTCTACGGCACGGGCGAGCAGAACGGCAGCGGCAACACCTCGCATCGCGGCAAGACGCTCAAGGTGGGCGTCGACTACAACTGGGACGAGGGCGGCCACCCCAACTCGGTGCCGTTCTACCTCTCCTCGGCGGGCTACGGCGTCTACCGCAACACCTACGCCCCCGGCACCTACGCTTTCGCCGACCCGGTCACCGCCACCGAGCAGGAGAACCGCTTCGACGCCTACTACTTCGCCGGCGATTCCTCCAAGGACGTCATCGGCCAGTACACCAAGCTCACCGGGCGCCCCATGCTTCCCCCGATCTACGGCCTGGAGGTCGGCGACTCCGACTGCTATCTGCACAACGCCAACCGCGGCGAGCGGCGCACCCTGGACGCCCTCAAGGTCGCCGACGACTACGTCAAGAACGACATGCCGCTGGGCTGGATGCTCGTCAACGACGGCTACGGTTGCGGCTACGAGAACCTCGCCGAGACGGCCAAGGGCCTCAACGACCGCAAGATGCAGATGGGCCTGTGGACCCAGGACGGCCTGGACAAGCTGGCCGACCAGGTCAAGGCGGGCCAGCGGGTGGCCAAGCTGGACGTTGCCTGGGTGGGCTCCGGCTACAAGTTCGCCCTGGACGGATGCAAGGCCGCCTACCGCGGCATCGAGGACAACAGCGACGCGCGCGGCTTCACCTGGGCCCCGGAGAGCTGGGCCGGCGCCCAGCGCTGCGGTGTGCAGTGGAGCGGTGACCAGTCCGGCACCTGGGACTACATTCGCTGGCAGATACCCACGTACGCCGGCGCCACCATGTCGGGTCTCGCGTACACCAGCGGAGACGTCGACGGCATCTTCGGTGGCAGCGCCAAGACCTACACCCGCGACCTGCAGTGGAAGTCGTTCCTGCCGGCCGTGATGACGATGGACGGCTGGGCCGCCAAGGACAAGCAGCCCTACCAGTACGGGGAGCCGTACACCACCATCAACCGCAAGTACCTCAAGCTGAAGGAATCCCTGCTGCCGTACATGTACACCTACGCGGCGCAGGCCAACCGCACCGGTGTCGGCGCGGTCCGGCCGCTGGCGCTGGAGTACCCCGGTGACCCGAAGGCGGCGAGTGACGCCGCCAAGTACGAGTTCCTCACCGGTGAGGACTTCCTGGTGGCGCCCGTCTACAGCGACACCACCGTCCGGGACGGCATCTACCTGCCCAAGGGCGACTGGATCGACTACTGGTCCGGGCGCACCTACCACGGCCCGACCACGGTCGACGGCTACCAGGCTCCCCTGGACACCCTGCCGCTGTTCGTCAAGGCGGGTGCGTCGATTCCGATGTGGCCCGGCATCAACTCCTACCAGGACCGCACCGCGGACTCCCCGCTCGCCTGGGACGTCTACCCGCAGGGCCGTACCTCCTTCACCCTGTACGAGGACGACGGTGTCACCCGGCAGCACCGGCAGGGCAAGTACGCCGAGCAGCGGGTGACGGTGACCGCCCCGGACAGTGGAGCGGGAGCGGTGCGCATCGCGGTCGGCGCCAACGCCGGTGACTTCGACGGCAAGCAGAAGAGCCGCCCGTACCGGTTCACCGTGCACACCGGCTCCGCCCCGCACCACGTGGCGCTGGACGGCGGTGCGCTGCCCCGGTTCACTTCCAAGGCCGCCTTCGACGCCGCCGGCCAGGGCTGGTGGTACGACGTCTCCGACCGGGGCGGGGTCGTCCAGATCAAGACCCTCAGCATCAGCACCGGCCGGGCTTTCCGGGTCGACGTGGACGGCGCGAGCGCGGTGGGTGGCAAGGTCCCCGGGGCGACGGGCACGGTCTCGGTCGCGCCGCCCGAGGAGATCGGCGCCGGAGTGTCGGAGAAGGTCTCGGTCGGGTTCACCGCGGGTCGCACGGGTGCCGGGGCCACCGAGCTGTCCCTGAGCGCACCCGACGGCTGGACCGTCTCACCGGCGCGGACGCTCGGCCGTCTGAAGCCGGGGGAACGGGCGAGCGCGGAGTTCACCGTGACCGCGCCGGCCGACGCCGGTGTGGGCGAGGCGGTGCTCACCGGCACCGCCCGCTACCAGGCGGCGGGTCAGGACGCGGTCGCCACGCAGCGGGCGGGGGTACGCACCATGCCCGCCCCGCCCAAGGGTGACGCCTGGGCCAGTGATCTGCCCTGGCTGAACGCCACCAACGGCTGGGGACCGCCCGAACGCGACCGCAGCAACGGGGAGTCGGCGGCCGATGACGGCCACCCGCTCACCTTGAACGGCACCACCTACGCCAAGGGCATCGGCGCGCACGCCGACTCCGACATCGAGTTCTGGCTCGGCGGCCAGTGCTCCTCGTTCACCGCCGTCGTTGGCATCGACGACGAGATCGACGGCTACGGCGGCGTGTCCTTCTCCGTCGTCGCCGACGGAAGGACGCTGTGGTCCTCCCCCACCGTCAGCGGCAAGTCCGATCCCGTGCCGGTGAACGTCACACTGGACGGTGCCCGTCACGTCCATCTCGTCGTCACCGACACCGACGGCACGAAGTCGGGCGACCACGGCGACTGGGCGGACGCGAAGTTCCACTGCGCCTGACGCCGCCGCGGCAGCGCCGGGGCCCCGCGTGACGTCGGCCGTCAAGACCGAGCTGTGGTCTCGACGGCCGACGTGTCGTAGGGGTGGGGACGAGTTCGGCCATCTCGACCTGGACAAGGTCGGCGCGGAGAAGCGGTACCGCAGGATCTGACGGGCGTCAATCTCCGGCCGAGGTGGCGGCGACGCAGAACTCGTTGCCACCGGAACTGCCCGGGTTCAACCAGTCGAAGCAACATGCCTGATCAGAGGGGTGTGTTGTGGGACGAAGGGCGCCTTGACTAAGAGTTGAACAAAGACGAGCTGCGCATCGCAGCGGAGGCTCTGGAAGACGCCTCGGACCTTGTGGCCGCGTATGGCCGCAACTGGCCCTGAGCCACGGCCGGTTAGGCCGACACCGGTGTCAGTACCTTCGTCTACGGTATGCCCAGACAAAGCTATCTGGAGTAGGAGCCACCATGCCAAAGCGCGTCTTCGTCAGTTTCGACTACGACTACGACAAACCCTTGAAGGACTTCCTGATCGGGCAGGCCAAGAACCCCGGCTCGCCCTTCGAGATCCACGACTGGTCGATCAAGGAAGCGTCCCCCGACTGGAAGGACAAGGCCCGTACCAGAATCCGGGCTTCGGACATCGTCATCGTCATCTGCGGCGAGCACACCGACACGGCCGCCGGCGTGGCCATCGAGCTCAAGATCGCCCAGGCCGAGGAGATCGACTACTTCCTGCTGAACGGGAACAGCGGCAAGAACGCCAAGAAGCCGACAACGGCCAAGGCCACGGACAAGATCCACAAGTGGACGTGGGAGAACCTCAAGCTGCTCGTCGGAGGGAACCGATGACAACGCCTCCTGGGCCGAACCAGCGACCGGAGATACTCGAGTTCTACAAGCTCGCCGTGGAGATGGCCGACCGCGTCTCCGCGCGCCGAGGAACGGCCAATGCCTTCTTCCTCTCTGTACAGAGCGCTTTCGTTGCTCTGGTCGGCTTCGGCTTCCCCAAGCTCTCCGACTCTCCCTGGTGGGTGTCGTTCGCCGTAACTCTTGCCGGTATCACCCTCTCGGCTGCCTGGTGGATGCAGCTTCGCAGCTACCGGGACCTCAACATGGCAAAGTTCAAGGTCATCAACAAGTTGGAGGAGCACCTCCCCGTCAAGATCTTCGCTGATGAGTGGGAGGCCCTCACGACCGATCCGATCCCCAGCTGGCGCAAGCGCTACGCAGAACTGGGCACCTCGGAACGCGTCGTCCCCCTGGTGTTCGCCGTGGCACACCTGGTCCTCTTTGTGGGCACACTGTCCGAGTGACCTACCTCGACCCCATTGCCGACCTGATCCGGTCCTGCCTGCCCCCTGACGCCAGGCCGCCTGCCAACTCAGACGGTCTGTTCCGCATCTACGCCGTACTTCTGCAGGCCAAGGGGGAGCAGGTCACCGACGAAGACGTCCACAACGCCTGGTCAGCCTGGATACAGTCTGTGGACTGTACTCATGAGGCGCTGGTTCCGTTCAAGGATCTTGATCCGAAGACACGCGCCTTCGACGCCCCGTACGCAGAGGCCATTCGCGTGGCAGCCCGTCGGTCGGACCGCACGACAGGCTGATCCGGGAGCACGGGAGGGCTGGCGGTCCACCCTGTACTCCCGGCGCCAAAACGACCGCACCAGATCCCCGACCGGGTGCTGGCAGGCAGGAACAGTCCCGCCGGTTGCAGTCGCCGTCCGCCTCCTGGGCGGACCTGGACCTGCCTGCCCGCAGGCCGCAGAACTAGGGTCCGTCTTCAAAGATCGCTAGATACGGCGCCTTGGGGCGAAGGGGCTCGTGCAGCCGGCCTCCCCTTTCTCACCGGCTCACGGCGGGTTTTCAGCGCCGCCGCACCCTGATCCTGGCTCAGCCCGGCGGTCCGTCAGGCGCTTGCGCTCGGTGGCCACCTCCAGCGTGGATTCCCGACACCCAGCCTGGTCCGCTGTGGAGACCGTGGCACCGCTTTCCAACTACCCTATAACCGGTGGAAGTTGGGTAGGCATCTCTTCACTCCAGGCGACGTCCTTCCGGAGAAGTTGAGAGGTCTGTGACCTGACCACCTACGGGGAGGCGGGCTTGAGACACATCGAAGCCTTGGTGCACGACCAGCTGCACGACATCGACATCGCAGCCTGGCAGGACGTCCCGGCCGAGCAGTTCGCGGGCCGGCCGGAACTGATCGCGAGGTACCTGGAGGACGCCCCTCATGAGGCCGCGGCGAGGGCCCTAAAATACGCCAGGAGCGGGGGTTCCCTGTCCTACGACGAGATCGGCTTCCGTTCCCTGAGCGTGACGCCGTTCCAGGGACAGGTACCGTTCAAGAGTTTCACCCAGGCGCGGGCGGACGCCCAGCGGCAGCAGCGGTGGCGCGCAGCCGAGCTGCTCGAGACGCTGTTCGAGCAGCAGCCGAAACTGAGACACCGACCGTTCAGCGTGCCTGACGGGCGGTGGGCCCACGAGACCAGCGGGAACCTGTTCAACATGGTACAGAAGGCCGAACACGGCGAGCCCGAGGACGGCATCGTGTGGTCGTTCCCGTTGAGTTCACCGCCGAGCGTGTTCCTAGACGGCGCACAGGACCGTGATCTGCCCCAGCTGCTGAGCCAGTACGCACGGTACGACCTGACCGACGGTCGGCGGCCGAACTGGTTACCACTGCCCGCCCTGATCGGCGCCGGCCGTTTCGTGCGATGCCAGCAGTGGCGGACGTCACTGGTCTCGGAAACCCTGCCCGGCCATTACTACCTCTTCCTCTCTCACCGCTGGCTCACGCCGACCGCGCCGGACCCCGACGGCCTCCAGGCCCAATTGGTGGCCTGGCAGCTGGTCTCGGCCATGTGCGAAGCGGTCTATGTGGCGAGAGAACGCGGCCTGCACACACCCCGGAAGTACAGCCAGATCGCCAACGGCGCAGTCGGAGCTGCAGGATCCGACCTCGCCGAGTCCCTCCTCGTCAATGTGCTGCGCAAGGCACTGACTCCCTCCGCCCTGGCTGGCGTGTACGAAGAGGTACTGCCGCTTCAGGAGGTCACCGCGGACAACGGCACCCGGATGGCTCGTTCGGACATCGGCCTGGGCCACCTGCGCGAGTTGATCGGCGATCGCCCTCTGCTCGAAGGCCTGCTTGCTCGTTTCCACGTCTGGTACGACTACAGCTGCGTCCCCCAGCCTCCGCGCACCGCTGAGGAACAGGAGGAGTTCGCTTTCGCAATGGGGCACTTCGGTCTGCTCCAGGCACTGGGCAGGAGCGCCATTCTGCTCGATGACGCTGACGACTACCTAAGCAGGGCATGGTGCACGCTCGAAGTGCTGACGGCCGACGCTCTGGAGAACTTCGACGTGTTGGTGGGGGCCGACCGCCCGACCGTGGTGAAGGGACGGACGGAACATCACCTGAGCATGCTGCTGCAGGACCGGCCGCATGTCGTGTGGCGTGCTGTGCTGGACACTGAGGTGTTCCGGGTCCAGACACTGGCAGACTGCATGCGAAGGCTCGAGCTGGCGGCGACCGACACGGCCGACCTGCCGACGATCTATCAGGGGCTCTGTCGGTTGGGCGCCCCGCGGAAGATCCACATCGACGACAGCGAGGTGGTCACCGGCACGTTTCCCCTTCCCGTCGTCCAGCGCGGGCGCACGATCGTCCTGCCCACCACCACCGCGCGGTTGGTGAACGAGCCGCAGCCGACGCGGACCACGACGCTGGACTGGACAGGCGCGACGTCGGTGGATTGGATTCCTGCCGCGGAGCCACTCTCGATCGAGTCTCATGTCGTCCTGGAGCGGGGACGGTGGCGCAGTTCCTGCCACGTTGCGGTCGTCGGAGCGTGCGAGGGCGAAGCGGTGCTCCTCGCCAACTGGATCGTGTCCCGCAAGGACGAGCTGGAGCACGCTGTGGGGGTGCCTATCGGATCACTGACCTGGCTGGCCACCGATGTGGCGCCGGTCGGACACTTCGCGGAGGGAACGCTGCGCACCACCCACGTGGACGCGCCGTTGTGGGTGCTGGTCGCCAGTGACGTCCGCTTTCTGCGGTGCTCTGTGGTAAGCAGTCTGCTCACGGCGCTCCGCGCGGCGCGGATGCCGCTCGTGACGCTGACGATCGACGTACCGGAAGACAACGTCATGCGCTTCGCTCCGACGGACGGCGGAATGAACGATGACGCCGATGCGGTGGTCCGGGTGGCGGCACGGCAGGCCCAGTCCACTGCGTGGCGGGGAGGACTCTTCCGGTACCAACTGCTGGAAGAGCTGCGCCGGGCGGCCACCGGAGCACGCCGGTGAACGGCGACCGGATGGCCCTCCGCGACAACGTGTTCGCTGCCGTCTTCCGTGGTGAGGAGCGGCTGCTCGTCGAGCTGTGCCGAAACTACGCCGGTTCCATCATCGAGCAGTTCGACGAGTGGGCCAAGGTACCGGAGGAGTATCGAACGGACCAGCGGCTGGTTGCCCACTGGGGCCAGGTCCTGGTCACGGTCGCCGAGGTTATGCAGGCTCTCGGATATCCGCAGCCGATGGAGAGGCTCGCACCACGGGGAACGGCCAATCCCCTCCGTAAGCTGAGCCACCTGATGCACAGGGCGCAGCAGAAACACGAGGACGGTGAGTTCGCCGCCAGCTCAGAGGTACTGCATGAGCTGCTGGCCGAGATGGACGGCTGGCAGGGCCCGTCTGTGGACGACCTGCGGGCCAAGGCCTACGGCACGCTCGGCGCCAACTCGGTGCGTCTTGATGCAATTCCGGAAGCCGTTCGGTACACCGAGCGGGCCCTCCAATGCTGCACCGAGATCGGCGACCTAGAGGGCCAGTGGATCTACGCTGAGAACCTTGAAACCGTGTACGCGGCCCAGGAGATCCGGCTCGGCACTCCCCTCGGTCGGCAGCTGATGCGATACCGGGAGCGCATCTCGTACGCACAGGACCTCAGTGACACCAGACGGTACGTGGCAAGCAACGACGTGTTGTGTGAGCTGCTCGAAGATTCCGACAGGGCGGGGGCTGACGAGGATGTCGGCAAGCGCTACCTGGGCAAGATCTATGGCTTGCTCGGTCTGAACCACTTCCGGCTCGGTGTCCTTCCGGAGGCCCAGCGTTTCACCGAACGGGCGCTCGCGGAGTGTCGTCTCCATGGCGACCTCGTGGGCGAGCGCATCTATGCAGCCAACCTGGAAGGGATCAGGTGATGGGTCACGACGAAGCGTCCGAGGACACGTTGCTCGTGGGGACTGCCGCATGCTCGGGTGACAGTCGGGTTTACGCGGCGAGTGTTGCGTGCGGGCCGTGATCGTCCTGTCAAGCGGCCCGGGTACGCCGTTCGCGTCGTGCATCACACGGGTTCGCCCGTCCGGCGTACGCGGGACCTCCTGCGCGGACGCGGTCGCTCCGCCGAACTTCTGGTCCCTTCGGCCGCCGCAGTAGGCGCTGCCGTCGGTCCCGACGTTATTCTGGCGCGGGTGCCGCAGGGCGGTAGATGATCGTCCAGCGCGATCCCGTTCATCCGGTGCTGCTCCCCGGCCGGCCTTGGCTGTCCGCGCCGGCAGTGCTGGGAAGCCGGGCAGCAGGCGACTTTGCTGAACTCCGGGATGACAGCCGCGGCCGTGACCAGGCTGCGTGTGGACATGCGTGAGCCCGTGCCGCCGCGTGGGGCTCTCTGGCTGATGTCGCGGCGGAGCCTGGCGGTTCCCTTGCCCTCGTGGCCGCTGGCCGCGTCGCTGCGACAGGCACGGTCCCGCTCTTGCAGCCATGATCGAACGGGAGGGCAAGGGACCAGTAACGTATGGAGCGCGTGGAGGGATGGCCGTGGGCACGGAGGGACAGCGGAACGTGGAGCGGCTGCACTGCCTGGTCACCGGAGCGTCCGGGTACATCGGCGGGCGCTTGGTGCCGGAGCTGCTGGAGGCCGGTCATCGCGTCCGTTGTCTGGTGCGGTCCCCGGGCAAACTGCGTGACCATCCCTGGGCGGGCAATGCCGAGACGGTCCGCGGGGACGTGACGGACGCCGAGTCGGTCGCCGCGACCATGCGAGGCATCGATGTCGCGTACTACCTGGTGCATGCCCTCGGATCCGGCTCTGGGTTCGAGGACACCGACCGTCGTGCGGCACGGATCTTCGCCGAGCAGGCGTACGCCGCCGGCGTGCGGCGGATCGTCTACCTCGGTGGGCTCACCCCGCGGGGCGTACCCGAGCACTCCCTGTCCCCCCACCTTCGCTCCAGGGCCGAGGTCGGGCGCATCTTCCTCGACGCCCCGGTGCCCGCCACCGTGCTGCGGGCTGCCGTCGTCATCGGCTCGGGATCGGCATCATTCGAGATGCTGCGCTACCTCACCGAACGGCTGCCGGTCATGGTCACCCCCCGTTGGGTGCACACCCGTACGCAACCCATCGGGGTCCGTGACGTGCTGCGCTACCTCGTCGGCTCGGCCACCATGCCGGACTGCGTCGACCGGGCGTTCGACATTGGCGGGCCGGACGTCCTGACCTACCACGAGATGATGCGCCGCTATGCCGCCGTCTCCGGACTGCGGCGGCGGCTCATCGTGCCGGTACCGGTCCTCACCCCACGGCTGTCCAGCCACTGGGTCGGCCTCGTCACTCCTGTGCCCGCCTCCATTGCCCGGCCGCTGACCGAGTCGCTGCGGCACGAGGTCGTCTGCCGCGAACACGACATCGCCCGGTACGTGCCCGACCTCCCGGGCCGGCCGCTGCCGTTCGGCGAGGCGTTGACCCTGGCTCTGCGGAGGGTGCGGGAGGCGCAGGTCGCCACGCGCTGGTCGTCCGCCGCCGTACCTGGGGCGCCCAGCGATCCGTTGCCCACCGACCCGGACTGGGCCGGTGGCAGCCTCTACCAGGACGAGCGCCACCTGCCACTCGATGCGTCCAGGGATGCGCTGTGGAAGGTGATCGAGGGGATCGGCGGCGACAACGGCTGGTACTCCTTCCCACTGGCCTGGGCGGTCCGCGGCTGGCTGGACCGGTTCGTCGGTGGCGTCGGCCTGCGCCGTGGACGACGCGACGCCGAGCGCCTGCGGGTCGGCGACTCGCTGGACTTCTGGCGGGTCGAGGAGATCGAGCCCGGGCGGCTGCTGCGGCTGCGGGCGGAGATGCGGCTACCGGGCCTGGCCTGGCTGGAGATGTACGTCGAGACGGACACCGAGGGCCGCACTCGTTACCGGCAGCGCGCCCTGTTCCACCCGCGCGGTCTGCTGGGCCACGCCTACTGGTGGTCCGTCTCCCCGTTCCACGCCGTCGTCTTCGGCGGCATGGCCCGCAACATCACCCAGGCCGCTGCCAAGGGCATGAGCGCGCGCGGGAGCGCGTCGCACGCCCACCGCGTCCGGCACCCCCGCCGCAAACGGAAAGTCCGGCATTAGCGCAGACCATCCCGCATCACCGCACCAGGAGTGACGCCATGATCGCCGCGGTCGTCCTCTTCACCTCGGATCGACGTCTGCACGACCATCCACCACTGCGCACAGCAATGGCAACGGCTGACGAGGTGGTGTAGCCGCCGAGTGCCGGTCCGCTGAGGTACACATGGCCGCGGGCGTCACCAGATACGCCCAGCACCGGGAAGAGCGGCTGCGCGAGGAGCTCCGCGGACGTGGAGTGGCGCTGTTGCGTGTGCACGACGCCGTGGTCACCGCCGTCGCACCCGGAACCGTCACACCGGCCGGCGCCGACCACTTCGCCGTGTTCACCTCCTACTTCCGCCGCTGGTCGCAGGAACGGCTGAGGGAGACCTGCCCGGCGCCGCGGAAGGTACGCGTCCCCAACAGCGCGCGAGGTGGGTTTGCTGATGCTGCGTCGGGCCAGCGCCCACCGCATCCGGTGGGGGGACCTCGCCCTGGTAGGGACGCTGTCACTACCTGCGGCGCTGTCGCACGATCGATGGGCGGCCTGCCGAAGGTCACCCCTGACCACTCCGCGGCCCGCTACGCTCCAGCCGCCCAGAGAAACCCCCAGGTCAGACAGTGGATCGGTCCTGGTGGCCGTGTCCGGTCGGCGAGTTCGGTGTTGTCTGAGTCGTGGGGGCTTCGCCGTGGAAGGGTCCCCTTTACGGAGCCCTGGAGATCACCCTCACCTACGACAACGCAACAAGGACCCCGACCGTCAGGTCGAAGCCCTCGCTACTGTGTCGTTACTGTGAGTGTCCGAGGGGGGACTTGAACCCCCACGCCCGATAAAGGGCACTAGCACCTCAAGCTAGCGCGTCTGCCATTCCGCCACCCGGACTAGGTGTCTGCCGCCTGACCGGGGGTGTTCCCCGCGGCGACATGGACAACGATACCAAGGTTTCGCGGTGCGTTTCACCTGCGTATCCGCGCTGGGAGGGGACGGAGGCGGTGGACACGGATCGTGATCGGGGCGTGACGAGGGTCATCCCTGCCGGGCGAGTTCCGCGGCGCGGCTCGCGGCGGTGTCCATGGTGGGGGCCTGCTCGAGCAGGGGGTGCGCGCGCTCGTCGAGGATGGCGCGGCCGCGGGCCGCGTTGTTGCCGTCGAGGCGTACGACCAGCGGCTTGGTGAGCCGGACGGCGTCCAGGACCCGGACGATGCCCTCGGCGACGGTGTCGCACGCGGTGATCCCGCCGAAGACGTTGACGAGGACCGATCTCACGGACGGGTCGGAGAGGACGACGGACAGTCCGTCGGCCATGAGGCGCGCGCAGGCTCCGCCTCCGATGTCCGCTCCGATGTCGAGGAAGGTGGCCGGGCGGGCGCCATGGCCGGCGACCACGTCCAGCGTGGACATGACCAGGCCGGCACCGTTGCCGATGACGCCGACCTCTCCGTCCAGCTTGACGTAGGTGAGGCCGCGGGCCGCGGCCGCCGCCTCCAGCGGGTCGTCGTGCTCGGTGTGCTCCGTTCCCCAGCGGGCCTGGCGGAAGCGGGCGTTGCCGTCGAGGGTGATCCTGCCGTCGAGTGCGACGATCCGGCCCTGCCTCGTGCGTACCAGCGGGTTGACCTCCACCAGCAGGGCGTCCTCGCGGACCAGGACCTGCCAGAGCCGGACCAGGGTGTCCACGGTCTGCGGAGGCAGGCCCGCCGCCGTGGCGATCTCGGCGGCCTTCGACGAGGTGACCCCCTCGGCCGGGTCGACGGGAACGCGCGCCACCGCCTCGGGCCGGCGCGCGGCCACCTCCTCGATCTCCGCGCCGCCCTGAGCCGAGGCGACGGCGAGGAACCCGCCCCTCGCCCGGTCGAGGGCGTAGGCGACGTAGAACTCCTCGACGGTGTCGATCGGTTCGGCCACCATCACCGTGCGGACGCGGTGGCCCTTGATGTCCATGCCGAGGATGTGGCGGGCCGTCAGTTCGGTGGCCGCGGGGTCGGCGGCGAGTTTCACCCCGCCCGCCCTGCCCCGTCCACCCGTCTTCACCTGCGCCTTGACGACGACCCGGCCGCCGAGCCTGCGGGCGATCTCACGGGCCTTCTTGGAGGAGTCCGTGACCTCGGCGCGCGGCACCACGATGCCGTACTCCTCGAAGAGTTGCCTTGCCTGGTGTTCGTAGAGGTCCATTCCGGCTCCCGTGCGCGACGGCTCCTGGCTGAAAAGTGCTGCGCAACCCCTGGACACCATTGGCGGGATGCGGGATAACAAACTTCATACAGTATTCGTCGACTGTATGCAATGAGGGACGGTCGGCGAGCAGGTCGAGTCCGGGAGCGGCCGGTGGTGGGCGCGGGCCGCCCCGGGAGCGTACGCACGACCGCACAAGGCCGCGCCGGAGCCGCCCCGCGCCGTACCGGCGCTGTTCCGGCGAAGTTCCGCAAGACACCGGGCCGAGCAAACGCCCGGCGCATTGTCCCCGATCCCCACCGACACGGCGAGGAGATGGCCCGACATGACCGCGGATCCCCTATCGACCAGAAGTGCGCCGGGCGAGGCCCGCACGGCGCACGGCGCGTATCGCGAAGTGACCGACGCCCGGGGGCGGGTGTACCGCGTCGGTGAGACCGACCGGGACATACTCGGCCATTCACGCAAAATCATGGTGTACCTGCCATGGGTCTGCATGATGGCCATCAGCGTCTCCGAGTACGCCTACGGCTCTGCCGAGGACACCCTGTCGAAGGCGCACGGCTGGACCCAGAGCAACACGTTCTGGATCCTCAGCATCTGGGTGTTCTTCCAGGCCGGCATCGCCTTCCCTGCCGGGTGGCTGCGCGAGCGGGGCATCCTCACGGCGCGCCGCGCCATGTACCTGGGTGCCGCCATGTGCCTCGTCGGTTTCCTGGCCCTCTCCCACCTGCACAACGTGATGCTCGCCCTGCTCGGCTTCGGCGTCGTGGGCGGCGTCGGCTCCGGGCTGGTCTACGCCACCTGCATCAACATGGTCGGCAAGTGGTTCCCGGAACGGCGCGGCGCGAAGACCGGGTTCGTCAACGGCGGCTTCGCGTACGGCTCGCTGCCGTTCATATTCATCTTCAACTACGCCTTCGACACCGGGAACTACCACGAGGTGCTCGACCTGATCGGCGTCTACGTACTGATCGCGGTCGCGGTCTGCGCGTTCTTCTTCAAGGACCCGCCGAAGAACTGGTGGCCCGCCGGCATCGACCCGCTGTCGCACTCCGCGAAGAACAAGAACACCGCGAGCCTGGCCAAGAACCCGCCGGCGGCCCGGCAGTACACCCCCATGGAGGCCATCAGAACCGGCATGCTGCCGCTGATGTGGGTGACGGTCGTGATGACCGCCGGCGTGTCGATCTTCGGTATCTCCTTCCAGGTCGCCTTCGCCAAGGAGGTCGGCTTCGGGCCGTTGGTCGCCGCGTCCTCGATGGGGGTCATGGCCGTCATCAACGGCGTCGGCCGGGCCGTGGTGGGCTGGCTGTCCGACCTGTGGGGCCGCAAGTCCGCGCTGGTGTTCGTCATCGTGGTCCTCGGACTGGCCCAGTTCGGTGTCATCTGGGCCGGTCACATGAAGAACGAGTGGCTGTTCCTGTTCTTCGCCTTCCTCTCCGGTTTCGGCGGCGGCGCCTTCTACCCGATGTTCGCCGCGCTGACCCCGGACTACTTCGGCGAGAACTACAACGCCACCAACTACGGGCTGGTCTACAGCGGGAAGCTGGTCAGCGGTCTGTTCGGTGGCGGGCTCGGCGCGATGGTGGTCGCCGCCTGGGGCTACTACGGCGCCTACGCGCTGGCCGGTGGCGTGTCGATGGTGGCCGCCGCCCTGGCGCTGCTGCTGCGGCAGCCGGGGCGCAGCGGCCGGGACGCCGCACCCGCCGCCGACACGGCGGCGGGCTGACACCGCGCACGACGGGCGAAGGGGCCCTTCCCGCGGTCGCGGGGAGGGCCCCTTCCCGTTGGTCACTTGCGGCGCAGCGCGGCCAGGTTCTGGTAGCCGATCCGCGCGTGTTCCATCGACTGGGCCAGGTCGGTGGAGCTCGGGGCGTTGTCCTGCTCGACCATCGGGTGGTGGTAGTTGGGATGGCCGACGCGGGAGAAGAACGTCGTGTAGTCGATGACGCCGGTGCCGAACGGGACCATGTCGTAGCCCTGTCCGTTGGTGGTGTTGACGACTCCGTCCTTGGCGTGGAACAGCGGGTAGCGCTTGTTGTGGCGGGTGACCAGGCCGGCCGGGTCGAAGATGTTCTGCCGGGTGGCGCCGCCCTGGTCGGTGTAGGTGCGGAACTTGTACTGGGCCACGTGCGCCCAGTAGATGTCCATCTCCAGCCAGATCAGCTTGGGGTCGGTGATGGACAGGAAGTACTCCAGTTTGCGGATCCCGGAGCTGCGGGTCGGGCGGCCCTGGGCGTCGAGCGGACCGCCGTCGAGCAGGAAGCCGTAGGCCGCGTCGTGGTTGTGGGTGTAGAGCTTGATCCCGGCGCGGCGGGCGATCTCGCCAAGGACGTGCCACTTGTCGGCGGCGACGTCCCAGTCGGCCTTGTAGTCGCTGCCGGTGGGGTCGTTGCCGGTCCCCATGTGCTGCATGCCGAGGATGTTGGCGATCTCCAGGTGCTTCTTGAAGGTGTCCAGGTCGCCGGTGGTCAGCGGCCAGGAGCCCGGGATGAAGCCGTGGTTGCCCTGCGCCCGCAGCCCGTACTCGTCCAGCCAGCGGCGCAGCAGCCGGGCGCCCTCGACGGTCTCCAGGTCGGCGCCGCCGGGTGCGTTGGGGTGCTGGCCGTAGCCCGCGAACTCGACCTGCCGGTAGCCGAAGCGGGCCAGTTGCTCGAACACGGCCCGGAAGCCGGAGGGCAGACTGGTCGAGAGCGGGTCGCGGCCGGTGGCGTCGCGCACCGTGTAGAGGATGATGCCGCGCTTGTCCTCGGGGACGAGCAGGTGGCCCTTGGCCTTGCCGTTCGACTCGGCGGGGGCCGCCAGCACGGGGGCCGCGCCGAGGACGGGAGCGGCGATCGCCCCGGCCGCGACGGCGGTGCAGGTGCTGAGGAAGCTGCGGCGGCCGATGCCCAGGCTGCGGCGCAGCTGTTCGTCGGTGCCGTGGTCGGTGGCTTGGATGTCGTTCACGGGTGCCTCTCTTCGGACTTGGGGTCTGCGTGGCCGAGACCGGCGAGGTGGAGCAGGAGGGACTTCACGTCGGTGGCCGCGATGCGGTCGCCGACGGCGCGGGGGGTGGAGCACAGGAGGAGCGGACCGTCGTCGTCGCTCGCGGGCAGGCGGCCGTGGCTGCCGCGGATGGGTGAGGCGTCGAGGGGTACGACCGCCATGCGGTAGCGCAGGCCGAGTTTCTTGCGGGCCACCGCGGTCGCCGCCCTGACCTTCACATAGGGGTCGTGCGGGTCCATGAAGAGCTCGACCGGGTCGTAACCGGGTTTGCGGTGGATCTCGACGAGCTGCGCGAAGTCGGGCGCGCGCTCGTCGTCGAGCCAGTAGTAGTACGTGAACCAGGCGTCCGGCTCGGCGACGGCGACGAGTTCGCCGGAGCGCGGGTGGTCGAGGTGGTGGGCCTTCTTGCCCTCGTCGTCGAGGAGTCTCTCGATGCCGGGCAGTCCGTCGAGGGCGGCCCTGGTCGCGTCCATGTCCTCGGGGCGACGCACGTAGACGTGGGCGATCTGGTGGTCGGCGACGGCGAAGGCGCGCGAGGCCATCGGGTCGAGGTACTCCATGCCGTCCTGGGTGTGCACTTCGAGCAGGCCGGCCCTGCGCAGGGCGCGGTTGATGTCGACGGGCCGGTCGGCGCGGGTGATGCCGTACTCGGACAGCACGACGACGGTACGGCCCTCGGCGCGGGCGTCGTCCAGGAGCGGGGCCATGGCGGCGTCGAGGTCGGCCGCCGCCTGCAGGGAGCGCGGGTCGTCGGGGCCGTAGCGCTGCAGGTCGTAGTCGAGGTGGGGCAGGTAGCAGAGCGTCAGGTCGGGCCGGCGGGTGCGCAGGATGTGCCGGGTGGCGTCGATGATCCACTGGCTGGAGACGAGGTCGGCGCCAGGGCCCCAGAAGTGGAAGAGGGGGAACGTGCCGAGTTTCTCGGTGAGTTCGTCGTGCAGGGCTGGGGGGCGGGTGTAGCAGTCGGGTTCCTTGCGGCCGTCGGCGTAGTAGACGGGCCGTGGGGTGACGGTGATGTCGGTGTCGGCGCCCATGGCGTACCACCAGCAGATGTTGGCGACCGTGTAGCCGGGGTGGGCGCGGCGGGCGGCGTCCCACAGTTTGTCGCCGGCGACGAGGCCGTTGTGCTGCCGCCACAGCAGGACGTCGCCGAGTTCGCGGAAGTACCAGCCGTTGCCGACGATGCCGTGTTCGGAGGGCATGGTGCCGGTGAGGAAGGTGGACTGGGCGGCGCAGGTGACGGCGGGCAGGACGGTGCCGAGCGCGGCGCGGGAGCCCGACTGGGCGAGGGCCTTGAGGTGGGGCATGTGGTCGAGGACGCGCGGGGTGAGACCGACGACGTCCAGGACGAGCAGGGGGGTCGGTCGTCCCTGGGGCGGCGTCATGGCAGTTCCTTCAGGCCGAGGTCGGTCAGCAGGTCGCGGGTGAGGGCGAGTTCGGCGGCGATGCCGTCGGCGAGCCGGCCGCGGTCGCGGGGGCGCAGCTCGGGCGGGAGTGCCTGCCAGGTGTAGGTCTCGACCTCCAGGTGGCGGGTGAGCGGCCGCGGGCCGCCGACGAGCCGGGTCAGGGCGGTCTTGAGGACCGGGAGGGTGGAGGTGAGGGGTGCGGCGGGGGCGGCGTGCAGCGGGACGTGGAAGTGGGCGCGCCAGGGTGCGGCGTCGGGCAGGGTGTCGCCGCCGAGCGCCGCCCCGAGGTCGTCGGTGCCGCGCAGGCCCGCGGCGGTGAGCGTGCGGGTCTGGTGCAGGAAGCGGGGTTCGTCGAAGGCGGCGAGGGCTTCGCGGACGTCGGGCAGGTGGGGCTGTTCGGCGTGCAGGGCGGCGGACAGCTGGGACTTGACGAGGGGGACGCCGGCGGCGGTGAGGGCGTCCAGGGCGGTGTGCGGGTCCTCGAAGGAGGTGGCGAGGTGGCAGGTGTCGACGCAGATGCCGATGCGGTCGTGGGCGATCGCGGTGAGCGGGGCGATGGCGTCGTGCGTGGTCTCGACGACGCAGCCGGGTTCGGGTTCCAGGCCCACCCGGATGGAACGGCCGGTCAGCTCCTGGAGGGCGTCGAGGCGTTCGGCGAGGGTGCGCAGGGCGGCGCGGGCCTGCTCTGCGCGGGTGTCGTCGTAGGCGGTGCGCCAGGCCAGGGGCAGGGTGGAGACGCTGCCCTCGCGGACGTCGTCCGGGAGGAGGCCGGCGAGGATGCGGGCGAGCGCGGTGGTGTGCTCGAGGCGTTCCGCGTCGGCCCAGTCGGGCTTGTAGACGCGGTACTTGACCTCCTGGGCGCCGAAGCCCTGGTAGGGGAATCCGTTGAGGGTGACCACCTCGAGGCCGTGCCGGTCGAGTTCGGCGCGCAGGGCGCGCAGCGCGGACGGGTCGGTGTCAAGGGTGCGGGCGGCGTCCCGGGCGAGCCACAGGCCGATGCCGAGGCGGTCGCGGCCCAGGCGGCGACGGACGGGCTCGCAGTGGTCGCGCAGTTGGGCCACGACGCCGTCGAGGGTCTCGGCGGGGTGGACGTTGGTGCAGTAGGCGAGGTGGACGGTGGAGCCGTCGGGGTGCCGGAAGCGCATCGATCACTCCCCGCCGCGCAGGATGCTGTTGCCCTCGTGGGTGGCGCCGGTCGCGGCGACGTCGAGGCCCAGCCGGCCGCTGAGGCCGTAGAACTCGACCGGGTTGCGCCACAGCACGCGGTCCACCTCGTCCTCGGTGAAGCCCTCGGCGAGCATGAGGTCGCCCACCTTGCGGGTCTTGAGGGGGTCGCTTCTGCCCCAGTCTGCGGCGGAGTTGACGAGGACCCGTTCGGGGCCGTGGGCGCGCAGGATCGCGACCATCCGCTCCTCGTCCATCTTGGTGTCGGGGTAGACGGAGAAGCCGAGCCAGCAGCCGCTGTCCTTGGCCTCCTTGACGGTGGTCTCGTTGAGGTGGTCGACCAGGACGCGATCCAGGGGCAGCGCCGACTCCGCCACGACGTCGAGGGTGCGGCGCAGCCCGGCGAGCTTGTCGCGGTGCGGGGTGTGGACGAGGGCGGGCAGCCCGTGGTCGGCGGCGAGCTGCAACTGGGCGGAGAGTGCGGTGTCCTCCTCCGGTGTCATCGAGTCGTAGCCGATCTCGCCGACGGCGACGACCTGGTCCTTGACGAGGTAGCGGGGCAGTTCGTCGAGGACGGGCAGGCAGCGCGGGTCGTTGGCCTCCTTGGGGTTGAGGGCGATGGTGCAGTGGTGGGCGATGCCGTACTGGGCGGCGCGGAAGGGTTCCCAGCCGATCAGGGAGTCGAAGTAGTCGAGGAAGGAGGCGGCCGAGGTGCGGGGCTGGCCGAGCCAGAAGGCCGGTTCCACGACGGCGCGGACGCCGGCGGCGTGCATGGCCTCGTAGTCGTCGGTGGTCCTGGACGTCATGTGGATGTGGGGATCGAAGATGCGCATCAGGACTCCTTGCCGTGGGGGTCGACCGGGCTGTGCGGCGCGGTGTCGGGCTCGGTCAGGGCCAGGACGCGGTGCAGGTCCTCGGGGACCTGCCGGCCGGCGGCGGTGCGTTCGGCGGCGTAGTCGCCGAGCATGCGGGCGAGTTCGGCGTCGCCTCGGGCGCGGCGGCCCAGGTCCGCGACGCTGTCCACGGGCACACCCGTGAACAGGCACTTCAGCACGGCGTGCCGCCATGCGTGGGGTGCCAGGTGTCGGGCGGCGTACGGGCCCACGGCGGCAGCGAGCAGCCGGGTGTCGTTGGTGCGCAGCGCGTCGTCGACCAGTGGGAGGGCGTCGGGTCCCGGCACGAGGTGGGGCAGGGCGTGCAGGACGGCGCGGCGTTCGTCGGCGGTGCCCTGGCGGTAGGCCCGGGTGAGGGCGCCGAGGTCGGCCTGGGCGGCGTGCAGGATGAGGACGCGGGCGGCGTCGGCGTGGGCGGGCCCGCAGCGGCGGCCGGCCTCGGCCAGACGCAGTTCCCACCCGGAGATCGGCCCGTGGGTTCCGGGGCGGGCGGCGGCCTCGTCGAGCGCCTGGTCGAGCCAGGCCCGTGCGGCCGGGGTGAGGCCGGTCTCCGTCCGGGCGCGCAGCTCGTCCGTGGGTGCGGGGGCGGTGCCGGCCGTGGGGGTGCCCGCGGTGCCGGTGCCGTGCGGGTGGGTCATCGGGTGCTCCCTTCTGGGGTGACCGGATGCTCGGGGGCGTCCAGCCCGGAGGCGGAGGGGACGGGGACCGCGGGAACGGGGGTTGCGGGCGCGGAGGCGGAGGGGACGGCGGCCGGAGGGACGGGGGCCGGGGGCTCGTCCGTGGGCGTGGCGGTGGTGGCCGCTTGGCGGAGGAAGGGCAGGGAGAGCTCGGCGTGGTGCGGGCCGGCGTGGGAGTGCCGGGGCAGTTCCACGACGGTCAGGCCCTCGTAGCCGGTGGCGGCCAGGGCCGCGAGGACGGGCGGGAAGTCGATGTCGCCGTCCCCGAAGGGGAGGTGTTCGTGCACGCCGCGGCGCATGTCCTCGATCTGGACGTGCCGCAGCCAGGGCGCGGCGGCGCGGACGCACTCGGCCGGAGGGAGGGGTTCGAGGCACTGGCAGTGGCCGATGTCGAGGGTGAGGCCCAGGTTCTCCGGGTCGCCGAGGGTGCGGCGCAGCTGGTGGAAGTCGGCGAGGGTGGCGAGGAGGTGACCGGGTTCGGGTTCCACGGCGAGGGGTACGCCGGCGGCGGTGGCGGCCTCCAGCACGGGGCCCAGGGACTCGGCGAGCCGCTTCCACGCCGTGTCCCGGTCGGTGCCGGGCGGGGTGATGCCGCTGAAGCAGTGCACGGCGTGGGCGCCGAGGTCGGCGGCCACCCGTACGGCGCGCAGCAGCAGGTCCACGCGCCGGGCACGGTCCTCCGGGTCGGCGTCCAGGAGGGAGGGGCCGTGCTTGCGGCGCGGGTCGAGCACATAGCGGGCGCCCGTCTCCACCGTCACCCCCAGGCCGAGCGCGTCAAGCCGGTGCGCGACCCGGCGGGTGCGGGCGGCCAGGTCGGGGGCGAGCGGGTCGAGGTGCATGTGGTCGAGGGTCAGTCCGACGCCGTCGTAGCCGAGGTCGGCGAGCAGGCCGAGGGCGTCGTCGAGGCGCAGGTCCGCGAGGCCGTTGGTGCCGTAGCCGAAGCGCGGGGCCGCGGCGGGATCGGGGCTCATGTCACGCTCACCTTCCTCGCGAACCTTCGGGCCAGGGGGGCCAGAGCGGCCGTGCACAGGGCGGTGACCGGTGCGCCCGCGCGGGCGGACAGCGCGGCCTGGAGCGGGATCATGGCGCGGATGCCACCGCCGACGGCCCGCTGGGTGAGCGGCGGTGAGGGGTTGAGGACGGCGTGGGCGAGGGGACGGGCGGCGGTGGCGGCGTAGCCGAGGGCGAGGGCCGCGCGGAGCGCGCCGCCCGGTGCCGGGGGGAGGCCCGGCGGACCGAGGGGGGCTGCTCCGCCTCGGTCCGCCGGGAGCCGGAGGGCCACGGCGGGCGGGGTCAGCGCGTACGCGACGCAGGCGGTGGCGGCGAGGGCCGCGAGCGGTACGGCGGTGGAGCCGCCCTGGGTCTCGCGGCGGGAGACGGCGGTGACGGCCAGGGTGTGGGCGCCCAGGGCGGCGGCGGACGGTACGGCCGCGCGGACCCGGCCGCCGCTCGCGGCGGCGCCGAGCACGAGGTCGAGGCTCCGGGCCGCCGCCATCGCCGGCGGTCCCGCCCAGGTCCGCTTCAGCCCGAGGTCGTACGCCCAGACGGTGGCGGCGAGCGGAACGGCGACGGTGAGCGCGGGGCGGCCGGCGCGGGCGGCGAGCGCGAGGCCCAGGGCGGTGAGCGCGCCGGCCGCGGCGAGCGCGGCGCCGGGGGCGATCCGCCCGGACGGGAGCGGCCGGTGCGGGCGCTCCACGGCGTCCTCGGCGCGGTCCGCCCAGTCGTTGAGCGCCATGCCCGCCTGGTAGAGGCACAGGGACGAGCCGATGGCAAGGAGCGTGCGGGCCCCGGGGCCGCCCCGCCCGGCCGCCGCGGCCCCGGCGAGGGCGTCACCGGGGACGGTGAACAGGGCGGGCAGTCGCAGCAGTTCGACCCAGTCGGCGGGGGTGCCGACGCCCAGGGAGGGTGCGACGGGATCGCCGTCCACCGGCGCCGGGCGGGAAGCCCGCTGCGCCGCGCCGGACGCCTCCGGTCGTCGTCCGGCGGGGTCGGTGGCCGGCACCGTTCGTTCGGCGGAGGCCGTGGGGGTGGCTGTGGCGCTCTCCCCCGCCGGGCCGGCCGGGTCCGGAGCTCGGACGTCGTGGCGTGGGCGGCGGCCGCGGCCCGAGGCCCCGCGCGCTCCGACGACGGCGGCGACGGTCACCGCCAGGGCGACGGCCACCAGACCGTGGCGGGTCACCGCCGGTCCCCCAGCCGTCGGCCGAAGTCCAGGAGCGCCGCGTACTGCTCCCCCAGCGCGGCGGGGGCGCCCGGGTCGGGGTCCTTGAAGTAGAAGCCGAGTTCGGGGCGCGGCCCGGTCAGTCCGCGTGCGTGGGCGCGGGCCAGCAGCCGGGCCAGGTCGAGGACCAGGGGCGCGGCGAGCGCCGAGTCACAGCCCTGCCAGGTCGTCTGGAGGGTCATCCGGGAGCCGAGGAAGCCGTCGAAGGCGATGTGGTCCCAGGCGGTCTTCCAGTCGCCGAGCGCGGGCACGTCGTCGATGTGCACCTCTCCTTGGGGGACCGTGCCCAGGGTGTCCGCGAGGACCCGTTCCTTGCCTGAGTTCTTCGCCGCGGCGGCGGCGGGGTCGGCGAGGGCGGCGCCGTCCCCGCCGCCGAGGAGGTTCGTTCCGGACCAGGCCAGCACGCGCAGCGCCCGCTGCGTGAACATCGGGCCGAGCACGGACCGCAGCAGGGTCTGCCCGGTCTTGCCGTCGCGGCCCGCGTAGGGCAGGGCGGCGGCCTCCGCCTCGGCGGCGAGCGCGGGGTGGTGCAGCCCGGTCGACGGGGTGAAGTTGACGTACGGACAGCCCGCGCGCAGGGCCGCTGCCGCGTAGAGCGAGCTGGCGGGCAGGGCGGTGCCCTCGGGGGCGGGTTCGGTGGAGGCGACGTTGACGACGACGGTGCGGGCGAGTCCGTGGCGGTGGGTGAAGTCGCGGATGTCGTCGGCGAGGGCGTCGATGAGGGTGTCCTCGCTCCGGGTGTCGCCGGGCAGCGGACCGCCGGGTCTGATCTCCTCGTCGGCGGCGGCCAGTTCACTGCGGACGGCGGAGGGCAGGCCGTGCGGCAGGACGCCGCCGGCGGCGAGGGTCTCGGCGCGTTTGGGCAGCGGGCAGTCGACGGTGTCGTGCCCGCCGAAGACGAGGGAGGACAGAGCCGGCAGGCCGCTCGCGGCGAAGGGCTCTGTCTCGGTGACGAGGCCGGCGGTGGGATGCAGTCCGGCGGCCACGGCGGCGCATCCGGTGATGGCGGTGGTGGCGACGGAGCCTCGCGCGCCGATCAGCCAGACGCCGGTGCGGGAGGGGGAAGCGGAAGGTTCGGCGGACATGGGCAGCCTCCTTGTCGTACGCGAACCGAAAGCCGGACGGGTGCTCGGACGCCGGACGGCCTCCGGGGTGCCGCCGGCGCCGAGGTCGGGCCCGGAGCCGGCTTCCCGGCCGGGCGACGTCTCGCCCCGAGCGGGGACCTGGCTCGGGCTCGGGCTCGGGACCGGACCGGGACCGGGACCGGACCGGGACCGGGACCGGGCTCGGGACCGGAGCCAACGCCGGGACCCTGAACCGGGATCCGAACCGAGCGCCGAACCGAGATCCGGGACTGTGGTCCGGCACCGGCACCGGCACCGGCACCGGCACCGGCACCGGGGCCGGGTCCGGGACGGGTACCCGGTCCGGGACCGTGCGGGTACCGGCGCCGGCTTTCCGGCCGGGCAAGGCCTCGGCCAGAGCCGAAACCGAAGCCGAACCCAAGACCCGGACCCGGACCGGAACCTGGACCCATCCGAGACCGAGATCGGGACCCGGTCCCGGACCGGAACCCGGATCCGGACCTGGGCCTGGGCCTGGGCCCAGAACCGGAATGCGGACCGGACCGGACCGAGATCCGGAACCGGACCCGGACCGGAACCGGAACCCAGATCCGAGACCTGGAGCCGGGCCCGGTACCGGAGTCAGGGGGTCGGGCCCGTTCCAGCCCCGGTCGGCGGGGTGGGCGGGTGGGGCGGGGACGGCGGGCGGGAGTCCGGCGTCTCCCGCCCGCCGCCGTTTCAGGCGCCCGTGACGGGCGGCTGTTCCTTGGTTCAGTCGGTGCGCGGCTTGCAGTCCGCCTTCTCCTGGCCGGTGGTGTACTTCAGCCCACCGAGCAGGTGACTGCGGAAGCCGTCCTCGGCGTAGGACTCCTTGGTGTGGCCGAGGCCGGTGTAGAAGGA
This sequence comes from Streptomyces sp. NPDC052043, assembly GCF_044548235.1. Taxonomy (NCBI): domain Bacteria; kingdom Bacillati; phylum Actinomycetota; class Actinomycetes; order Kitasatosporales; family Streptomycetaceae; genus Streptomyces; species Streptomyces sp. NPDC052043. The sequence goes on along the minus strand of NZ_JBIUBT010000002.1, from coordinate 719,385 downwards.
GCGTCCGCCCTGGTAGGACTGGCACCAGGCGATCGGGTGGTCGCCGTTCATCGTGCCGCCCTCGTAGCTGCTCTCGTCCAGGGTGGCCAGGACACGGGCGTGGTCACGCGGGTTGGAGCGGTAGTTGTACCACTCGTCCGTGCGGTCCCACGCGTCGTCGAGGCCCTTGGTCGCCGGGTGGTCGTGCTCGGGGACCTGGACGGTGGCCTGCTGGATCTGCGGGTGCGAGTCGAAGTACGCGCCGACCAGGCCGCCGTAGAACGGCCAGTCGTACTCGGTGTCGGCGGCCGCGTGGATGCCCATGTAACCGCCGCCGCCGGCGATGTACTTCTCGAACGCCTGCTGCTGGTCGGCGTTGAGGACGTCGCCGGTGGTGGAGAGGAAGACGACGGCGTCGTAGCGGGCGAGGTTGGCGGTGGTGAACTGCTGGGACTCCTCGGTGGCGTCGACGGCGATGCCGCTCTGCTTGCCGAGGTCCTTCAGGGTCTGGACCCCGGTCTCGATGGAGTCGTGCCGGAAGCCGGCCGTCTTGGAGAAGACGAGGACGCGCTTGTCGTTCTTCGCGGGCTTCTTGTCGGAGATCACGAAGTCGTCGAGGTCGAAGAGCGCTCCGTCGCCGCCCTTGAAGACCAGGTACAGCTCGGTGGTCTTCTTCGGCAGCTTGCTGAGCGGGATGTCGATGTCCTGGAAGGTCTCCCAGCTGCCGGTCACCGGGACGACCCCGGACCCGTGCAGGGTGCCGTTCGGGCCCCCGGTGCGGACCTCCAGGTACCCGCCGGCGCCGCCGGAGGAGACCCGGGCGGTGAGCGTCTGGGCGCCGCTGAGGTTGTAGGGCTTGAACGAGATCCAGTCACCGTTGTCGATGTCGCCGACGGTCTTCCCGCCGTTGGCCTCGGCCTTGTCGTAGGTGCGGATGCCGCTCTGGGCACTGAAGTGCTCGGCCTGCCGGTGGCGGGGCTGGAGCACGATCTGGTCGTGCGTGGTCAGCGCTTCCTGACCGCCGCCGCCGTTGTCGGTGTACTCGGCGTCGAGGACGCCGAAGATGTTGGCGTTGGGGTCGTGCTCGGTGTCGGCGGGCGCGGTGATGGTGCCCTCGCAGCCCTTGGCCGAGGTGATCGGGTGGCCGTGGTTGTCGTGGCCGAGGATGTAGCGGACGGTGACCTTGGAGCAGTCGATCTTCTTGTCCTCGGCGTCGGTGACCTTCACCTTGAACGGGACGGTGTCACCGAACTCGAACAGCGTGCCGTCGGCCGGGGTCTGGAAGGTGACGGTGGGCGCGGTGTTGCCGACGACCACGTGGACGTTGGCGGTGGCGGTGTAGCCCGTCGGGTCCGTCACGGTGACGGTGGCCGTGTACGTGCCGTTGGTGCGGTAGGTGTGCTGGGGCGACTCGCCGGTGCCGGTGGTGCCGTCACCGAAGTCCCAGGCGTAGGTGAGCGCGTCGCCGTCGGCGTCCTTGCCGGTCGCGGAGAAGGACACCTTCAGGGGCGCCTTGCCCGACGTCCGGTCCGACGTGGCGGTCACGGTCGGCGCGTGGCCGTTGGTGACGTTCTCGATGCGGTACAGCGCGGAGTTCTCGTCGCCGCCGAACCAGGACAGGCCGTAGTCCAGGACGTACAGGGCGCCGTCCGGGCCGAAGGCCATGTCCATCACCTGGGTGCCGGACCAGGGGAAGGGGTTGATGGACTGGACGGTGCCGTCGTCGTCCTGCTCGATCCGCTTGATCCACTGGCGGCCGAACTCACCGGCGAAGAAGTCCCCGTCGTAGGACTCGGGGAACTTGGCGGGGGAGTTCAGGTCGGCGTCGTAGCGGTAGACCGGGCCGCCCATCGGGGACTCGGAGCCGTCGCCGAACTCGGGGATGGAGGCGCCGTCGTAGTCGATCCAGGCCGGCTGGGCCGGCGGGAGGTCGACCAGGCCGGTGTTGTTCGGGGAGGTGTTCTTCGGCGCCGCGCAGTCGAAGGCGTCACCGGACTTCTGGGTGGCGAAGTCGTACTTGACGTACGCCTGGTTCTGGCCGACGCAGTAGGGCCAGCCGAAGTTGCCGGGCTTGGTCACGCGGTTGAACTCGACCATGCCGGAGGGGCCGCGGTTCGGGTTGGCGGCGCCGGCGTCCGGCCCGTACTCGCCGATGTAGATGGTGCCGGTGGGCTTGTCGATGCTGAACCGGAACGGGTTGCGCAGGCCCATCGCGTAGATCTCGGGACGGGTCTTCGGGGTGCCCGGGGCGAAGAGGTTGCCCTCGGGGATGTCGTAGGAGCCGTCCGGATTGACCTTGATCCGCAGGATCTTGCCGCGCAGGTCGTTGGTGTTGCCCGCGCTGCGCTGGGCGTCGAAGGCCGGGTTGCGGTCGGGCCGCTCGTCGATGGGCGCGTAGCCGTCGGAGGAGAACGGGTTGGAGTCGTCACCGGTCGACAGGTAGAGGTTGCCGTCCTTGTCGAAGTCGATGTCGCCGCCGACGTGACAGCACATGCCGCGGGAGGTCTTGACCTCGAGGACGTTCTTCTCGCTGGCCAGGTCCAGGGTGCCGTTTTCGTCCAGGACGAACCGGGAGAGCCGGTTGACGCCGTCGAAGGGCGCGAAGTCGGCGGCGGTGCCGTTCTCGGGGGCGTCGCCGGGCGGGGTGTTCAGGGGCGGCGCGTAGTAGAGGTAGACGAAGCGGTTCTCGGCGAAGTCGGGGTCGATCCCGATGCCCTGGAGCCCCTCCTCGTCGTGGTCGTAGACGGCCAACTTGCCCGCGACGGACGTGTTGCCCTGCGCGTCGGTCAGGCGCAGGGTGCCGTCGCGGGAGGTGTGCAGGACGCTGCGGTCCGGAAGGACGGCCAGCGACATCGGTTCGCCGACCTCGGCGACGCCCTTGGCGAGGGTGACCTGCTGGAAGTCCTCGGCGGCCGCGGCGGCCGGTCTGGTGGCGTCGGGGTCACTCGCGCTCGCCGGCGGCGCGGCGAGCGCGAGTGAGGTACCCGCGAGGAGCGAACCGGTGAGGAGTGCGAGTGCCTTGCGGAATCTGGGACGTTTCCTGTGCACGAAGATCCCTCCGGGAGGGTGGGGGTCGTACGGGGCAGATGCTGTGTGCCGGGGTGCGCCGTCACTCCGGAGATGTGCGTGACCTGTACAACTCCGGGACCGTAGCTGGCTTTGTCGGAGTCGGGTAGTCCTTGTACAGAAGAGAAGTTGGCCTTTTTCCAGCGTCAGGACAAAGCGGTTTTCGGGCAGGCCGAACCGACGGGTGGCGCTCCGCGCCCCCCGCCGAACCGGCGGAGCCAACCGGCGGAGCTACTGGCCGAAGGCGGCGTCGAACGACGCGCTCGGCGGGTCGAAGTCGAACTCCTTGAGCCGGCGCAGCGCTTCGGGGGCGCCCTGGAGCCGGTCCATGCCGGCGTCCTCCCACTCCACCGAGACGGGGCCGGTGTAGTCGATGGACCGCAGCATGCGGAAGACGTCCTCCCACGGGACGTCACCGTGTCCGGCGGAGACGAAGTCCCAGCCGCGCCGGGGGTCGCCCCACGGCAGGTGGGAGCCGAGGCGGCCGTTGCGCCCGTCGAGGCGTTTGCGGGCCTCCTTGCAGTCCACGTGGTAGATCCGGTCGCGGAAGTCGTACAGGAAGCCGACCGGGTCGAGGTCCTGCCACACGAAGTGGCTCGGGTCGAAGTTCAGCCCGAACGCGGGCCGGTTGTCGACCGCGTCCAGGGCCCGCCGGGTGGTCCAGTAGTCGTACGCGATCTCGCCGGGGTGCACCTCGTGCGCGAAGCGGACGCCCTCGGCGTCGAACACGTCGAGGATCGGGTTCCAGCGCTCGGCGAAGTCCTCGTAGCCGCGTTCGATCATGCCCGGCGGCACCGGCGGGAACATGGCGACGAGGTGCCAGATCGAGGATCCGGTGAAGCCGATGACGGTGTCGACGCCGAAGGCGGCCGCCGCCCGCGCCGTGTCCTTGAGCTCGGCGGCGGCCCGCCGCCGTACGCCCTCGGGCTCCCCGTCGCCCCAGATCCTGGCCGGCAGGATGCCCTGGTGGCGCTCGTCGATCGGGTGGTCGCAGACCCCCTGACCTACCAGGTGGTTGGAGATGGCCCAGCACTTGAGGCCGTACTTGTCGAGCAGCGCGCGCCGCCCGTCGAGGTAGGCGGGGTCGGCCAGTGCCTTGTCGACTTCGAAGTGGTCTCCCCAGCAGGCAAGTTCGAGTCCGTCGTAGCCGAAGTCGCGGGCCAGTCGGCAGACTTCCTCCAGGGGGAGGTCGGCCCACTGGCCGGTGAACAGGGTGAACGAGCGTGACATGACCGGGCCTCCCTAGACCGGGACGGGCGTGTAGAGGGAATTCTTCGCCGCGCTCTCCTCGACGGCGGCCAGGACGCGCTGGACCTGGAGCCCGTCGGCGAAGGACGGTTCGGGCGCGGTGCCCGCGGCGATCGCGAGCACCAGGTCGCGGGCCTGGTGGACGAAGCTGTGCTCGTAGCCGAGGCCGTGGCCCGGCGGCCACCAGGCCGCGAGGTAGGGGTGGTCGGGTTCGGTGACGAGGATCCGGCGGAAACCGGCGCTGACCGCGGGTTCGGTGTGGTCGTGGTACGAGAGCTCGTTGAGTCGTTCCAGGTCGAAGGCGAGCGAGCCGTGCGATCCGTTGAGCTCGATGTGCAGCGCGTTCTTGCGGCCGGAGGCGAACCGGGTCGCCTCGAAGGAGGCGAGCGCGCCCGAGCCGAACCGGGCGGTGAACAGGGCCGCGTCGTCGACGGTGACCTCTCCCAGGCCACTGCCGCCGACGCCGCTGAGCCCGGCGGCCGCCCCGGCCGGCAGCGGGCGCTCCCGGACGAAGGTCTCGGTGACCGCGGACACCCCGGTGATCGGCTCGCCCGCGAGGTACTGGGCGAGGTCGACGATGTGGGCGCCCAGGTCGCCGAGCGCGCCGGAGCCCGCCGCGTCCTTGCGCAGCCGCCAGGTCAGCGGGAACTCCGGGTCGACGAGCCAGTCCTGGAGGTAACTGACCCGTACGTGCCGCAGGGTGCCGAGGCGGCCCTCGGCGACCATGCGGCGGGCCAGCGCGGTCGCGGGCAGCCGCCGGTAGTTGAAGCCGACCATGGCGACCTGGCCGCGGGCCCGGGCCCGCTCGGCCGCCTCGGTCATCGCCCGCGCCTCCTCGACCGAGTTGGCGAGGGGCTTCTCGCACAGCACGTGCTTGCCGGCCTCCAGGGCGGCCACGGCGATCTCCGCGTGGCTGTCGCCCGGGGTGCAGATGTCGACGAGGTCGACGTCGTCGCGGGCGATCAGATCGCGCCAGTCGGTCTCCGCGTCGGCCCAGCCGAGCCGGGCGGCCGCGCCCCGCACGGCCGCCCCGTCACGTCCGGCGACGGCGGCCAGTACGGGCCGGTGCGGCAGGTCGAAGACGCGGCCCACGGTGCGCCATCCCTGGGAGTGGGCGGCGCCCATGAAGGCGTATCCGACCATGCCGACACGCAGCGGAGGCTTCCCGGCCGCGGGCTCGCTCTCGGCCTGCTCCGACTGTCCCTTCAGGCCCATACCGATAACTCCTTCTCGTGAACGTTCGCAGCGGCGTTCCCGACGCCGTGACCGTGATGTGGGGGGTTGGCAGCGCCCATTACTTGAAGCCGGTGGGCATGTACTGGTCCACGTTGGTCTTGTCGACCACGGCCGAGAACAACGTGATGGACGCGGGGATCTCGAACTCCGCCATGCCGGACACGCCCTTGCCCTGGCCCAGTGCGCGGGCCAGGTCGATCGCGGACGCGGCCATCGTCGGCGGGTACAGCACGGTGGCCTTCAGGACGCCCTTGTCCTGCTTGATCTGTTCGAACGCGGAGAGCGCGCCGGCGCCGCCGACCATCAGGAACTCGTCGCGCCCGGCCTGCTCGATGGCGCGCAGCGCGCCGACGCCCTGGTCGTCGTCGTGGTTCCACAGCGCGTCGATGTGCTTCTGTGCCTGGAGGAGCTGGGCCATCTTCGACTGGCCGGACTCGACGGTGAACTCGGCCGCCTGGCGGGCCACCTTGGTGATGTTGGAGTAGTTCTTCAGCGCGTCGTCGAAGCCCTGGCTGCGCTGCTTGGTCAGCTCCAGGTTGTCCAGGCCGGCGAGTTCGACGACCTTCGCGTTCGGCTTGCCCTTGAGCTGCTCGCCGATGTACTGCCCGGCGTTGAAGCCCATGCCGTAGTTGTCGCCGCCGATCCAGCAGCGGTAGGCCTGCGGGGAGTTGAAGACCCGGTCGAGGTTGACGACGGGGATGCCCGCGCGCATCGCCTTCAGGCCGACCTGGGTGAGTGCCTTGCCGTCGGCGGGCAGGATCACCAGGACGTCGACCTTCTTGTTGATCAGGGTCTCGATCTGCCCGATCTGCGCGGCGGTGTCGTTGGAGCCCTCGGTGATCTCCAGGGTGACGTCGGAGTACGTCTTGGCGCGGCTCTTGGCGTTCTCGTTGATCGCGTTGAGCCAGCCGTGGTCGGCCTGGGGGCCGGCGAAGCCGATGGTGACCGCCTTGCCGGGCGTGTTGTCGGCGGCGGGCTTGTCGTTCGCCGAGGGCTTGTCGTCCTTGGTCTCGTTGCTGGTGCAGGCGGCGAGGAAGGCGGTGGCGCCGACGGCGGCGCCACCGAAGAGCAGACCTCTGCGGCTCGGTGTCTGGGGCATGGCGATGGCCTTTCCGTTGAGGGCCGTACGGAGCGGGCGGCTCGGCTGGGCTGGGGCCTGTTCCGAGTTCACCGTCGTCCGCGCGGAGAACTCGGAACAGGCCCTAGGGGGTGGAGGCGGTGCGCCGCTGGACGAGGACGGCGGCGACGATGATGGCGCCCTTGGCGATCTGCTGGACGTCGCTCTGGAGGTTGTTCAGGGCGAAGATGTTGGAGATCGTGGTGAAGATCAGGACACCGAGGACGGAGCCGACGATGGTGCCCCGGCCACCGCTCAGCAGGGTCCCGCCGATGATCGCGGCGGCGATGGCGTCGAGTTCGTACAGGTTGCCGTTGGTGTTCTGGCCGGACCCGGACAGGACGATCAGCAGGAAGGCCGCGATGCCGCAGCACAGCCCGGACAGCAGGTAGAGGTAGAGGCGCTGGCGGCGGACGTCGATGCCCGCGAGGCGGGCCGCCTCCGCGTTGCCGCCGACGGCGACGGTGCGCCGCCCGAACGTGGTGCGGTTCAGCACGAGCCAGCCGATGACGGTGACGGCGGCGAAGACCAGGACCAGCGGCGGCACGCCGAGGATGTAGGAGTCGCGATCGCCGAGCTTCAGGATGCCGTCGATGGTGACGATCTGCGTCTTGCCGCCGGTGATGTGCAGGGCGAGTCCGCGCGCGGAGGCGAGCATGGCGAGCGTCGCGATGAACGGGACCATGCCGCCGTACGCGATGAGGACGCCGTTGACGAGTCCGCAGCCGACACCGACGAGCACCGCCGTGAACAGCACGCCCACGAAGCCGTACTCCTGGGTGGCGACGGTGGTGGCCCACACGGAGGAGAGGGCGACGATCGCGCCGACGGACAGGTCGATGCCGCCGCTCATGATGACGAAGGTCATCCCGACGGTCACGACACCGATGACGGACGACAGGGTGAGCACCAGTTGCAGGTTGCGGGTGTCCAGGAACGCGTCGGGTTTGGTGAGGCCGCCGATGAGGACGAGGGCGGCGAGCACGCCGAGCAGCGACAGGGTGCGCAGGTCGGCGCGCGCCCACACGACGCGCAGCGGGCCGGCGCCGCCGGCCGGGGCGTCCGCGCGGTCGGCGGGGGACGGCCCGGCGTCGGGTCCGCCCTGCTGGGCCGGGGTGGCGGGGTGCGTCATGACGTCGCGCTCCCTTCCTCGGTTACGGACTGCGTGGACACGGGGCTTCCTTCCATGACCAGGTCGAGTACGCGGTGTTCGTCCAGTTCCCGGGCGGGTGCCGTGTGGACGACGAGCCCTTCGCGGAGCACCAGGACGCGGTCGGCGAGGCCGAGCACCTCGGGCACCTCGCTGGAGACCAGGAGGACGGCCAGGCCCTCGTCGGCGAGGCGGCGCACCACCGCGTACAGCTCGGCGCGGGCGCCGACGTCGACGCCGCGGGTGGGTTCGTCGAGGAGCAGGACACGGCAGCCGCGCAGCAGCCAGCGGGCGAGGACCGCCTTCTGCTGGTTGCCGCCGGAGAGGGTGCGCACCGGGACGTCGGGGTTGTCGGGGCGCAGGGAGAGTTCGCGGGTGGCCTGCCGGGCGGCGTTCCGTTCGGCGCGCCGGTCCAGCCAGCCGCCGCGGGCGAAGCGCGGCAGCGTGGAGACGCTGACGTTGCGGGTGACGGACTCCAGCATCAGCAGGGCCTGGGCCTTGCGTTCCTCGGGGGCGAGCCCGAGTCCGGCGCGCACGGCGGAGCGCACGCTGCCGGGGCGCAGCGGTGTGCCGTCGACGAGGACGCGGCCCGCGCTGGGTTTGCGTGCGCCGTAGACGGTCTCCAGGATCTCGGAGCGGCCGGAGCCGACGAGTCCGGCGAGGCCGACGATCTCGCCGGGCCGCAGTTCGAGGTCGAGGGGGGCGAACTCCCCGTCGCGGGCGAGTCCTTCGACCGTGAGGACGGGCGGGAGGTGCGCGGGACCGGCCGGCGGGCGCGGCGGGAAGACGTACTCGACGTTGCGGCCCGTCATCAGGGAGACGATCTCGCGGGTCGGGGTGGACTCGGCGGGCAGGCCCCCGGCGACGGCGCGGCCGTCCTTGAGGACGGTGACCCGGTCGCCGATGCGGCGGATCTCCTCCAGGCGGTGGGAGATGTAGACGACGGCGACACCGTCGGCGGTGAGGTCGCCGACGATGCGGAAGAGGTTGTCGACCTCGTCCGGGTCGAGGGCGGCGGACGGTTCGTCCATCACGATGAGCCGGACGTCGTGGGAGAGGGCCCGTGCCATGGAGACGACCTGCTGCTGGGCGGCGGAGAGTTCGCCGACGAGCCGGGCCGGGTCGATCTCGGGGTGGCCGAGCCGCCCCAGGAGGGCGGCGGTGGCGGAACGGGCCTCGCGACGGCGGACGACGAAGCCGGCGGCGGTGGGTTCGTGGCCGAGGAAGACGTTCTCGGCGACCGACAGATGTCCCACCAGGTCGAGTTCCTGGTAGATGGTGGCGATACCGAGGTTCATGGCGGCGATCGGAGACTTCAGGACGGTCGGCTCGCCCCGCCAGGTGATCTTCCCGTCGTCGGGCTGGTGGGCCCCGGCGAGTACCTTGATGAGGGTGGACTTCCCTGCGCCGTTCTGGCCGAGCAGGCAGTGCACCTCTCCGGCCTGTACCTCCAGGTCGACTCCGTCCAGGGCACGGACTCCGGGGAACGACTTGGTGATGCCGGACATGCTGAGCAGGGGTGGTTCTGGAGCCATGGTGGTTCCCCTCGGCGGATACGGCCGGTCTCAGGGCAGGGCTGACGTACGCGGGGCTGGTGTACACGGGTCTGATGTACGCGGGGCGGGCCGGTGGTGGTGCCGTGCTGCGTGCTGGTGGTGCGGGGCGTACCGGTGGTGCGGGGCGGTGCGGGGTGGTGCGCGCCGGTCAGGCCGGCGAGAACAGGTGGTCGCTGATGAGCCGGGCCGCGCCGATGACTCCGGCGGCGGGCCCCAACTCGCCCAGGACGATGGGCAGGTTGCCGGTCGCCAGGGGCAACGACTGGCGGTAGACCTGGGTGCGGATCGCGGCGAGCAGGGTGTGGCCGAGGCCGGTGACCCCGCCGCCGATCACCACCAGGCCGGGGTTGAAGAAGGAGACGAGTCCGGCGATGACCTGGCCGGTGCGGGTACCGCCCTGCCGGATCAGGCCGAGCGAGGTGGCGTCGCCCGCGGCGGCCGCGGCGGCCACGTCGACGGCGGTGAGGGCGCCGTTCGCCTCAAGCCGGGTCGCGAGCTCGGCCGACCGGCCCTGCTGGGCCGCCTCCAGCGCGTCACGGGCCAGGGCGGCGCCGCTGAAGTGGGCCTCCAGACAGCCCCGGTTGCCGCAGACGCAGGGGCGTCCGTCCGGCACGGCCTGGATGTGCCCGATGTCGCCCGCGCTGCCGGTCGTACCGCGGTGGACCTCGCCGTCGACGACGATGCCGCAGCCGATGCCAGTGCCGATCTTGACGCAGAGGAAGTCGTCCACGGAGCGGGCGACGCCCGCGTGCTGCTCCCCCATCGCCATGAGGTTCACGTCGTTGTCGACCATGACCGGGCAGCCGAGTTCCTGGCTGAGCGCCTCCCGCACGGGGAAGCCGTCCCAGCCGGGCATGATCGGGGGCGCCACGGGGACGCCCTGGGGGAAGCGGACGGGGCCGGGGACGCCGATGCCGGCGCCGTCGTATCCCTCCGCGAGCCCCGACACCCGCAACTTCGCGGCCATGGCGAGGACTTGCTCGAAGACCGCGACGGGCCCCTCGCGTACGTCCAGCGGCTGGTTGAGGTGTCCCAGCACCTCCAGTTCGGCGTTGGTGACGGCGACGTCGACCGAGGTCGCGCCGATGTCGACGCCCAGGAAGCGGAGTTCGGGGGCGAGCCGGACGTTGTGGGAGCGGCGGCCGCCGCGTGAGGCGGCGAGTCCGTCGGCCACGACCAGTCCCGTCTCCAGGAGCCGGTCGACCTCCACGGCCAGCTTCGACCGGGACAGCTCGACGCGGTCGCCGAGCTGTGCCCGGGAGCTGGGTCCCCCGTCGCGCAGCAGCTTCAGCAGCCGGGCCTGATGGGGGTTGGCGGGTCGTGCCGTCATACGTCTCACGTGCCCCTCCCCGCCTCAATTCGGCCTACGCACACGGGATTTCGACCACTTGACTGCTTGCTTGAGAGAGGAACGTAGCAGCGACTGCCGGAACTGGGAAGAAGTTGCGCAGGGATTGCCTCCAACTTTCCCCACCGACAGGACAAAGTTGGAGGCGCCGAGCGAAAGCCAGAGGGCCGGACTTCGTGGGGTCAGCACTTGGCACGGGTCAGCACTTGGCGTGCGGTCAGGGCTTGGCGCGGATCAGCACTTGGCCTGCGGTCAGGGCTTGGCGTGCGGTCAGGGCTTGACGCGCGGTCAGGGCTTGGCCTGGCCGTGGTACGACCTGCGGGTGTGCTCCGTGTGCTCACGCATCAGGCGGGTGGCGCGCTGCTCGTCGCGCTCGCCGATCGCCTCGATGAGCGCGCGGTGCTCGATCCAGGACTGGCGGCCGCGCTGCCGGGCCACCGGGGTGTAGTACCAGCGCACCCGCCGGTCGACCTGGGCGGCGAGTTCGGCGAGCACCGCGTTGCCGGCCAGCTCCACGACCTTGGCGTGGAAGCGGGCGTTCAGGGCCACGGCCGTCTCCACGTCGTCGGCGGCGACGGCCTCGAACCCCCGCGCCACCAGCTCCTCCAGGGCGGCGACGCCGTCGCGGTCCGCGTTCGCTGCGGCGAGGCGGGCCGCCTCGGCCTCCAGGAGCATGCGCACGCTGAGGAGTTGGTCGGCCTCCTCCTCCGTCGGCTCGTGCACGAAGGCGCCCTGGGCGGGCCGCAGATCGACCCACCCCTCGGTGTTCAGACGCTGGAGCGCCTCGCGCACCGGCTGCCGGGAGACGCCGAGGTGCCCGGCGAGCTCGCTCTCGACGAGGTGCTGGCCCGGCTGGAGGGCGCGGGTGGTGATGAGTTCCAGCAGGGCTTCGTAGACGCGCTCGCGCAGCGGGCCGGGGCGCTCGAGCCTGGGCACCGCCCCCTGCGGCAGTCCTGTCGACAACATCGCGGTCCCCTCCTCGGCCGGGCGCGTGCGCAGCAGGCGGACGGCCGGGTCCTTGACACTCGGACGGAGCGTCGATCGCCGTTCGTCTACAGTCTACGATGCACAGTCGCCGCGATCAGTGGATGTCGGGCGCGTCACACGCACACGCGCGCGACGCCCGCGTACGCACCGCGCGGGATTCGCCGGCGGCCGCTCACGGGCAGCGCACGACCTGCCCGGCGTAGGACAGGTTGCCGCCGAAGCCGAACAGCAGCACCGGGTCCCCCGTGGTCACCTCGCCCCGTTCGACGAGCTTGGACAGGGCCAGCGGGATGCTCGCGGCCGAGGTGTTGCCGGACTCGCTGACGTCGCGGGCGACCACGGCGTTGACGGCCCCCAGCTTCGCGGCGAGCGGCTCGATGATGCGCAGGTTGGCCTGGTGCAGGACGACCGCGGCGAGTTCCTCGGGCGCGAAGCCGGCGCGCTCGCAGGCCTGCCGGGCCAGCGGCGGCAGCTGGGTGGTGGCCCACCGGTAGACGCTCTGCCCCTCCTGCGCGAACCGCGGGGGCGTGCCCTCGATCCGCACCGCGTGTCCCATCTCGGGCACCGAGCCCCACAGCACCGGCCCGATCCCGGGCTCCTCGCCCGGCCGGCAGGCCTCGACCACGGCGGCCCCGGCCCCGTCGCCGACGAGCACGCAGGTCGTGCGGTCGGTCCAGTCGGTCACGTCGGACATCTTGTCGGCGCCGACGACCAGGGCGCGGGTCGCGGCCCCGGCGCGCACGGTGTGGTCGGCGGTGGCCAGGGCGTGGGTGAAGCCCGCGCACACGACGTTGACGTCCATCGCGGCCGGCCCCGGGACGCCGAGCCGGGCGGCGACGCGGGCGGCGGTGTTCGGGGAGCGGTCCGTGGCCGTGGAGGTGGCGACGAGCACCAGGTCGATGTCGGCGGGCGTGAGCCCCGCCGCCGCGAGCGCCTTGGCGGCGGCGTGCGCGCCGAGTTCGTCGACCGGCTCGTCGGGCCCCGCGATGTGCCGGGTCCGGATGCCCACCCGGCTCCTGATCCACTCGTCGCTGGTCGCCACGATGCCCTCCAGGTCCTCATTGGTGAGCACCTTGGCGGGTTGGTAGTGACCGACGGCGGTGATGCGCGAGCCGTTCATGGGTGGTTCCCCTCGTGGCCGTGGGTAGCGGGATTCACCAGTCTGGTCAGTGACTCGCGGGTAACGCGGCAGGTGAAGTCACAGGATTGACGGGCCCCTCTTGTCGGCTTCGGTCAGAGGGGGTGCCCCTCACCGCGAGAGGCCGGAGGCACCTTGCCGGAGCGGCGCGCGGCAGTGGACAATGCATCGTCGACAGTATCCAGTTCTGCGGCGGGAGCGGTTCTCCCGCCGCGATGCCTGCCGTACGTGCAGGACAATGAGATGATCGGGGCCGCTTCGGCCGAAGAGCGCACAGAACCGGGGCTGATCAGGGCATGGGACGAGTCACGGAACGACGCAAGGTGATCCGCATCCGGGACGGAGCCGTCTCGTCCCGCCCCGACACCCTGGTCGCCGAGGAGCCGCTGGAGATCCGGCTGAACGGCAAACCCCTGGCGATCACCATGCGCACCCCGGGTGACGACTTCGCGCTGGCGGCCGGCTTCCTGGTGAGCGAGGGCGTCCTGGGCGCCGCGTCCGACCTGCTGAACATCGTGTACTGCGCGGGCGCGACGGCGGACGGGACGAACACGTACAACGTGGTGGACGTGAAGACCGCGCCGGACGTCGTCCTGCCCGACATCACCCTCGAGCGCAACGTGTACACGACCTCGTCGTGCGGCCTGTGCGGCAAGGCGAGCCTGGACGCGGTCCGTACGACGGCCCGCTGGCCGATCTCCGACACTCCCCCGCTGCGGATCGGAACCGAGCTGCTGGCGAGCCTGCCCGACCGGCTGCGGGCCGCCCAGCGCGTCTTCGACCGCACCGGCGGGCTGCACGCGGCGGCGCTGTTCAGCGAGGACGGCGAACTGCTGGACATACGCGAGGACGTGGGCCGGCACAACGCGGTCGACAAGCTGATCGGCCGCGCCCTGCAGAGCGGCGACCTGCCCCTGTCCCGCAGGATCCTGCTGGTCTCCGGCCGCGCCTCCTTCGAGCTGGCCCAGAAGGCCGTCATGGCGGGCATCCCGGTCCTGGCGGCCGTCTCGGCCCCGTCGTCCCTGGCGGTGGACCTGGCCGCGGAGACGGGGCTGACGCTGGTGGGCTTCCTGCGGGGCAGCTCCATGAACGTGTACGCGGGCGGGGGGCGGATCGCCCTGCCGGAGCCGGCCGCACACGGCTGAGCAGCCCGGTGGCCGGAACGGACCGGCCCGATCCGGGCCCCGATCCGACGGCCGCGCCGGTGCCGCAGCCGTCACGCTGCGCAGAGGTCACCGAGGCGGGTTCGTCGTACCGACCGCGGACGGTGACGCCGCGGACGGCGCCGGCCCGGCGGTCTCCTGCCGCACCTCGGCGTCGCGCGCCCGGCGCTTGGCGATCACCGCGCACACCATGAGCTGCATCTGGTGGAAGAGCATCAGCGGCAGCACGGCGAGCGAGGCATGGGCGCCGAACAGGACGCTCGCCATGGGCAGCCCGGAGGCCAGCGACTTCTTCGAGCCCGCGAACTGCACGGCGACGCGGTCCTCGCGGGAAAAGCCCAGCGCCCGGGTGCCGTACCAGGTCAGGGCGAGCATCACGGCCAGCAGCAGGGCCTCCACGACGAGCAGCCCGCCCAGCCGTACGGCGCTGACCTGGTGCCAGATGCCGCGCACCATGCCCTCGCTGAACGCGGTGTAGACGACGAGCAGGATCGAGCCGCGGTCGACCAGCCCGAGGATCTTCTTGTGCCGGGCGACGAAGCGTCCGATCCACGGCCTGAGGAGCTGCCCGGCGACGAACGGCACGAGCAGTTGCACCACGATCGTGACCAGCGAGTGCCCGGAGAAGCCGCCGCCGCTGTTGCCGAGCAGCGCGGCCGCGAGCAGCGGGGTGAGGACGATGCCGACCAGGGAGGAGAAGGAGCCGGCGCAGATCGCGGCGGGCACGTTGCCGCGGGCGATGGAGGTGAAAGCGATCGACGACTGGATGGTCGACGGGACCAGGGTGAGGAAGAGCAGGCCCTGGTAGAGCGGCTGGTTCAGCAGCACCGGGACGAGTCCGCCGGCGGCGATGCCGAGCAGCGGGAAGATCACGAAGGTGCAGGCCAGGACCGTGACGTGCAGCCGCCAGTGCTTCAGTCCGTCCAGCGCCTCACGGGTGGACAGCCGGACACCGTAGAGGAAGAACAGCAGGGCGATCGCGGCGGTCGAGGCGCCCGAGGCCACATGGGCGGCCGCGCCGCGGGCCGGGAGGAGTGCCGCGATGCCCACCGTCCCCAGCAACAGGACGATGTACGGGTCGATCGGCAGCCAGTTCGTCCGGCGCAGGCGTTTCACGGTGCTCCACTTGCTCGTGCTCTTCGGGTCGGTACGGGCGCCGTCACGCCCGTGCGGCAAAGGTCCGACGGGTCCCCTCTCCATCGTGCCCGGCCGGGCGTTGATCGGGAATCCGTCATACCGCTCTGACTGTCATCGTGTTCCGCGATGACCGCGCTAGCCTGGTCCCGTGTACGACCCCGCCCAGCTGCGCACCTTCCTGACCGTGGCCCAGACCCTCAGCTTCACGGGGGCGGCGCGGCGGCTCGGGCTGCGCCAGTCGACCGTCAGCCAGCACGTGCGCCGTCTGGAGGACGCGACCGGCAGGCTGCTGTTCTCCCGCGACACCCACTCGGTGGAGCTGACCGAGGACGGCGAGGCCATGCTGGGCTTCGCGCGCCGGATCCTCCAGGTGCACGAGCAGGCGGCCGCGTTCTTCACCGGCGCCCGGCTGCGCGGCCGGCTGCGGTTCGGCGCGTCGGAGGACTTCGTGCTCACCCGGCTGCCGGAGATCCTGGAGGGCTTCCGCTACGAGCATCCCGAGGTCGACCTGGAGCTGACAGTGGAACTGTCGGGCACGCTGCACGAGCAGCTCGCCGCCGGCAGGCTGGACCTGGTGCTGGCCAAGCGGCGCCCCGAGGACCCGCGGGGCGAGCCGGTCTGGCGCGACCGCCTGGTGTGGATCGGCGCCGAGCGGCTGCGCCTGGACCCCGACCGCCCGGTGCCGCTCATCGTGTACCCGCCGCCCGGCATCACCCGGGCCCTGGCGCTCGCGGCGCTGGAGCGCCAGGGCCGGCCGTGGCGCGTCGCCTGCACCAGCGGCAGCCTCAACGGCCTGATCGCCGCCGCCCGCGCGGGCCTGGGCGTGATGGCCCACTCCCGTGGCCTGATCCCGCCGGGCCTGGTGCGCGTCCCGGACCGGGCGGGCCTGCCGGAGCTGGGCGGAGTCGACTTCGTGCTCGTCCACGGCCGCCGCCACGACACCCCGCACCACGCGGCCGACGCCCTGGCCACGGCCATCCTGACCAGCGGCGACCGCCTCCACCGGCGCGGAGTCGGCCAGGACACGACCTATTAGGGCCTCTCCGGCCGGTCGCGAGGGCCGTAATCGGGCGGTACAGATTCGGTGCAGATAACGGCACCGAACCTTACGGGTCCGTAGGAAAGTCTGTCCGACCCTTCCCCTTGTGAGCGCATTTTCCGGCGTCCACCCGGGCACCGCCCGCCTCCGCGGGCCCAGACGCCCCTGCCGCGCTGGGGTAGCTTTCACGGCGCTGTGCGGAGCGTCACAAGGAACGGGAGCGGGGTTTGCGCGAGTTCACCAGCCCTCCGTCGACGTTGCCACCGCCGGTGGGCGGACTGGCCGACGTCGTCTTCCAGCATGCGCTGGACGACCCGCTCCACATCGCGCTCGGCCGCAAGGACGAGTTCGGCAGATGGCGGGATGTGACCTGCGCCGAGTTCCGCGACGAGGTGCTGGCCCTCGCCAAGGGCCTGCTGGCCCAGGGCATCCGCTTCGGCGACCGCGTGGCGATCATGTCCCGTACCCGCTACGAGTGGACGCTGTTCGACTTCGCGCTGTGGACGATCGGCGCCCAGGTGGTGCCGCTCTACCCCACCGCCTCGGCCGAGCAGTGCTTCTGGGCGCTGCACGACGCGGAGGTCACGGCGGCGGTCGTGGAGCACGAGGAGCACGCGATGACGATCGCCACCGTCATCGACCGGCTCCCGCGGCTGCGCCTGTTGTGGCAGTTGGACACCGGCATCGTGCAGCAGTTGTACGACGCGGGCGGGCACATCGACGACGACGTGGTGCACCGGCACCGGGAGGCGGTCACCCCGGACTCGGTCGCGACCGTCATCTACACCTCCGGCACCACCGGCCGCCCCAAGGGCTGTGTGCTGTCGCACGGCAACTTCATGTTCGAGTCGGACACCGTGATCGAGCGCTGGGAGCCGGTGTTCCACAGCAGGAAGGGCGACGAGGCGGCCACGCTGCTGTTCCTGCCGCTCGCCCACGTCTTCGGGCGGATGGTGGAGGTCGCCGCGATCCGCGGCAAGGTCCGTTTCGGCCATCAGCCGCAACTGAGCGCCGCCGCGCTGCTGCCCGACCTCCAGGCGTTCCGGCCGACGTTCATCCTGGCGGTGCCGTACATCTTCGAGAAGGTGTTCGGCGCGGCCCGCCGCAAGGCGGAGAAGGAGGGCAGGGACGGGCCGTTCGAGAAGGCCGTCGAGGTCGCCGTGCGGTACGCCGACGCCGTCGAGGCCAAGGCCTGGGGCGTCGGCGCCGGCCCCTCGGCGGCCCTGAGAATGCAGCACCAGTTCTTCGACACGTTCGTGTACTCCAAGGTGCGTGCCGCGATGGGCGGCAGGATCCGCAACGCGATGTCCGGCGGCTCGGCCATGGACCGCCGGCTCGGACTGTTCTTCGCGGGCGCCGGCGTGCAGATCTACGAGGGCTACGGACTGACCGAGTCCACCGCGGCGGCCACCGCCAATCCGCCCGAACGCACCCGCTACGGCACGGTCGGGCAGCCCGTTCCTGGCACCACCGTGCGCATCGCCGACGACGGCGAGATCTGGCTGCGCGGCGACAACGTCTTCCAGGGCTACCTCCACAACAAGAAGGCCACCGACGAGGCCCTGCACGACGGCTGGCTGGCCACCGGCGACCTCGGCTCCCTCGACGAGGACGGCTATCTGACGATCACCGGCCGCAAGAAGGAGATCCTGGTGACCTCCGGCGGCAAGAGCGTGGCGCCCGGCCTGCTGGAGGAGCGGGTGCGCGACCACCCGCTGATCTCCCAGTGCATCGTCGTCGGCAACGACCGCCCCTACGTCGCCGCGCTGGTCACCCTCGACCACGAGGCCGTCGAGCACTGGCTCCGGATGCGCGGCAAACCGCTGATGCCGACGGCCCGGCTGGTGCACGACCCCGACCTGGAGACCGAGGTCCGCCGCGCGGTGGTCGCCGCCAACACGCTGGTCTCCCAGGCCGAGTCGATCCGCACCTTCCGCATCCTCGCCCAGCCGTTCACCGAGGAGCACGGTCTACTGACCCCGTCCCTGAAGCTCAAGCGCAGGGCCATCGAGGACGCCTACGCCGCCGAGGTGGAGGCGCTGTACCGGGTCTGATCCGGTCGGATCGGCAGCTCAGGAATGCGTGACGGCTCGTGATCGTTGACGATGGGACCGACACACGACCACAAACGAAGGATCGAGAAGCTCGTGAGCAGCAAGGTCCCCCCGATCATCCTCAACAACGGCGTCGAGATGCCCCAGCTGGGCTTCGGGGTCTGGCAGGTGCCGGACGACGAGGCGGAGCGGGCCGTCGCCACCGCGCTGGAGGCCGGGTACCGCAGTGTCGACACAGCGGCGATCTACGGCAACGAAGAAGGCACCGGCAAGGCCATCGCCGCCTCCGGGATCCCCCGCGAGGAGGTCTTCGTCACCACCAAGCTCTGGAACAGTGACCAGGGATACGACTCCACGCTGCGCGCCTTCGACGCCTCGCTGGCCAAGCTCGGCCTGGAGTACGTGGACCTGTACCTGGTCCACTGGCCGACGCCGGCCCGGGGGAAGTTCGTCGACTCCTACAAGGCGTTCGAGAAGCTGCACGCCGACGGGCGCGTCCGGGCGATCGGCGTCTCCAACTTCCTTCCGGAGCACCTGGAGCGCCTGATCGCCGAGACCTCGGTGATCCCGGCGGTCAACCAGATCGAGCTGCACCCGCACCTCCAGCAGCACGCGGCCCGCGAGTACCACGCGGAGCAGGGCATCGCCACCGAGGCCTGGTCGCCGCTCGGCCAGGGCAAGGGCCTGCTGGAGGTTCCGGCGATCGTGGCGATCGCGCAGAAGCACAACCGCACGCCCGCCCAGATCGTGCTGCGCTGGCACCTCCAGCTCGGCACCGTCGTGATCCCGAAGTCGGTGACGCCGTCCCGGATCCGGGAGAACATCGACGTCTTCGACTTCAGCCTGGACGACGAGGACCTCGCGGCGATCAGCGCCCTGAACGAGGACCGGCGTCTGGGCCCGGACCCGGCGGCGTTCGAGGTCGCCTGACCCGCACCGCGCGCGGCGAACTGAGCCGGTGCCCGGCGCCGAACGGTGGCCGGGCACCTGCCGCTCAGGCGGTCCGTACCGCCGTGTGCACCGTGTGCGCCTTGAGTACGAAGAGGTCGTTCCTGCGGTGCACGCTCGCCTCGTCTCCGGGGTCGAGGAGCCGGTCGAGGGTGGCACGGTCCTCGTCGCCGAGGTCGCTCCCCACGAACTCGCGGAGCCGGTTCAGGTCGGCCGCGACGTAGGCGCGGGCCGGGTCGGAGACCGGGGCGGGCAGGTCCAGCAGGAAGCTGCGGGTGCCGGTGTGCTTCAGGCCCGCGGCGGCCAGCAGCGCCGGCCAGTCCTCGGTCTCGGCGACCGAGCCCGGCAGTTCGGCCCGCATCCGCGCGAACCAGTCCTCCTGCATCACGTCGAGACGGGCCTGGAGGCCCGGCCGGCCGATGCCGATGTCACGGGGCAGGAACCGGGCGGGCAGGCCGCCCTCCAGCAGGGCGAGCGTGCCGCCGGGCGCCAGCCGTTCGGCGAACGCGGCGAGGGCGGCCCGCTGGTCGCCCAGGTGGTGCAGGCTGTTGCCCGCCCACAGCAGACCTGCCGGATACTCCAACTCGTCCAGCACGCCGGGGAGTTCGCCGGTGATGGTGGCGAGGCGGTCGGCGAGACCGAGGCGCGCGGCCCGGTCCCGGGCCCGCTCGAGGAGCGGCTCGGAGCCGTCCACCGCGGCGACCCGCGCGCCCGGGAACACCTCGGCGAAGAGGCAGGAGATCACGCCGGGACCGCTGCCGGCGTCGACGATCAGGCCGGGATCGGGCGCCTTCTCCCCCAGCCATGCCATGACGTTCCCGTACAGGGGCGCGAACAACTCCGCCTGGGCCTCCAGCATCGGAGCCATGACGGCCCAGTCGACGTCGGTGTGACCGTGGCCGTGGTGACGGTGGCCGGGGCGGGTTCGCTCGTGGTCGTGGTGTCCGTGGTGTGCCTGCGCCATGCTGATCAGCCTCTCCTGTCCGGTGCGGCCAGCCTGCGCCGACGCACCGGGAGAGGGCCACTCCTGTTGCCGAGGCGGCAAAACGGCCGGGGGGCACAGGCCCCCCGGCCGCGGGGAGGAACCGTTCGTCACCCGCCGGGGCCGCGGCAGGGCCGGCCCCGACGGATCGCCTCAGCTCACGGCAGAGCCGGGTACGCGTTCTTCATCAGCTCCTGGAACTGGGCGGAGAACCAGTGCCCGGAGACCGGAGCGTTCGGCAGCGCGCCCGACATGTTGTTGTTGTTGCGGGGGTTGCCCCCGTACGTCGGGTCGCACATCCGGTCGAAGCCCTTACCCTCGTCGTTCGCGATGGCGGTGCTGGAACCGTCGGACTCCCCCGGCGGCTTCATCCACACGTAGGCGTCGATGCCCGCGGCCGGTGCCGCCTTCGGACGCTCGCCGAGACCGGCTCCCGCCTGGTTGCACCAGTTGCCCATGTGGATGCGGCGGTCGTAGCGCCCGCCGTCGACGTAGGTGTCCACGTTGGTCTTGGCACCCGGACCGGCCGGACGTGCCGATCCGCCCCAGCCGTTCCTGGAGGTGTCGATCAGCATGCCGATGTTGGAGTTGAAGCCGACCGAGACGAGCTTGTTGCGGAAGGCCTGCGCGAACGACAGCTCGTCGACGTACTGGTTCCAGTCCACCCACTTGGACTGGCGCACCGAGACGCCGTTGACCTGGTCGTTGATGGTGAAGTTGTTCTCCTTCAGGGCACTGTAGTTGGCCGTGTTGGTGATGAAGCCGGCCACGTCGTTGACAGACGCGCCCTCACTGGTGGCCGCCTGCTTGAAGATGTCGGCCGACGGGCCGAAGTTGTCGTCCCAGCCGATCCAGCCGTGGTGCCCGGCGTCGATGTAGTTGTAGACGTTCGGGATCTTGCCGAGCTTGGCCAGTGCGTAGCCGACGCCCTTGACGTAGTTGCCGTTGGCCTTCATGGTGTCGCACTGCGGTGTGGCGGTGGCGCGGCCGCTGGTGTTGGTGACCAGGTTCGGCAGCGAGTCGATCTCGATGGTGGTGACGATCCGCAGCGAGGAGTACTTGGAGTCGCCGAGGATGGCCGCGATCGGGTCAATGAACTGCGTCTTGTACTTGTCGATCTCCGTCGGGCCGAGCTCGCCGTTGGAGGCGAGGGCCGCGCAGTCGCGTCCCGGCAGGTCGTAGACGACGACCTGGATGACCTCGTCGCCGGTGCCCTTCTGCTTCAGGGCCTCGTCGAGGTGGGCGCGCAGACCCATGCCGCCGTTCACGCCGTTGATCGCGGCGATGCGGTCGAGCCACACGCCGGTGGGCTGATTGGAGACCCTGGTGCCGCCGGGCTCGGCGGCGGCCTTCTTGGACCACTCCGGGTTCACGTACACCTTGGCGCCGACGTACGGGTTGTCGACGCGGCTTCCGTTGCCGCCGCCCGGGTCGCCGCCGCCCGGGTCGCCGCCGCCCGGGTCGCCGCCACCGGGGTCGCCTCCGCCGTTGTCGACGTTGCAGGTGACGCCGTCGAGGGTGAAGGCGGCCGGGATCGCGTTGGTGCCGCTGTAGGTGCCCTGGAAGCCGAAGCTGACGGAACCGCCCGTGGGGAGGCTGCCGTTGTAGCTCTCGTTGGCCGCGGTGACGTTCGCACCGCTCTGGCTGATCTTCGCGTTCCAGAAGCTGGTGACCTTCTGGTTACCGGCGTAGGTCCACTTCAGCGACCAACTCGACTTGGCGGCACCATTGTTGTGGACGCTGATGTCGGCGGTGAAGCCGCTGTCCCACTGGTTGACGTTGTAGTCGACGGTACAGGCGGCCGCGGCGCTGGCGGGTGCGGCGGTGAGCGCCGTCCCCGTGGCCCCGGCCACCAGGGCCATCGCGGCGAGTATCGATGTTCTGGTACGGCTCATGAGTGCCAAGTACTCCTTCTGTCTGACCTGATCTGCGGATAGGGAACTTTCGGACAGGGACGTGCGGACTCGGAGTCGGGCGTCCGGAGTCGTGGACCCGGACGTGCGGACTTGGGTGTGCGGTCTGGGGCGTGCGGTTTCGGACGTGCGGTCTCGGGCGTGCCACGGAGGACTCAGGGGTTGAGGGCGCGCAGATGGTCGCGCAGCCCCGCACCGAAGGCCGTGGGCGTGCCGTCGTAGGCGGAGATCAGAGACGGCCCGGAGGAGCAGTCCCAGGTGTTCCAGGTCCAGCCCAGGTAGGACAGTCCACGGTCGTCCAACCACTTCATGACCTGGTCGATGAATCCGTGCGAGCAGGTGTTCTCGCCGATCTCCCCGGCCACCAGCGGCACCTGGGCCGCGACCGGAGCGAGGGTGGAGTCCCAGCAGCTCGCGCTGGAGCAGGTGTTGAAGTTGTAGACGTGGAAGGAGGCGCCCAGATTGCCGGCCGGGTCAGTGGGCCGGTAGGTCAGCCACTGGCCTAGGTCGTTGGAGTACGCGAGGCCGCCGGCGAGGACGACGTTGTTCGCCCCGGCACCGCGGATCGCGTCGACCAGGCTCTGCATGCCGGCGACCTTGTACCCGATGCCGGGGCAGGTGCCGCCGTCGCGCCAGCACTTCCAGGCGTCCGTGAGGCTGGAGGTCGCCCGGTCCGGATAGGGCTCGTTGAACAGGTCGAAGACGACGGCCTGGTCACCCTTGAAGGTACTGGCGACCGAGGACCAGAACGACGGCGTGTACTGGGCGTCGGGCATCGGCTTCTGACAGGTGGCGTGCACGTCGGAGCAGCCCGCCGAGTTGCCGGTGTACTGGCCGTAGGTCCAGTGCAGTTCGACGATCGGGGTCATGCCGTGCGCCTCGACGCGGGCCACCAGCTCCTTGACCGCGTTGATGTAGTTGGCACCCGCGTACTCGGGTTTGATGTTGGAAAGACCCAGCCAGCACTCCTCGTTGAGCGGGATGCGGACGACGTTCGCCTTCCAGTCGGCGATCGCCTTGATCGCGGCGTCGTCCACGGGACCGTCCCAGATGCCGTAGCCCTGGACGCACATGAACTCGCCGCCGGAGCGGTTGACGCCCAGCAGCCGGCGGTTGTTCCCGGCGGCGTCGACCAGCTTGGTGCCGGAGACATGCAGGGCGGGTGCCTTGCCGTCGCCGGTCGGCGGCGGGTCCGTCGGAGGTGTGGACGGGCCCGAGTCGACGTTGCAGGTGGTGCCGTTGAGCTTGAACGTCGTCGGCACGGGGTTGCTCCCCGACTTGGAGCCGAGGAAGCCCGCGCTGACGCTCGCGCCGGTGCCGAGAGAGCCGTTGTAGCTCTCGTTGGCGGCGGTCACCTTCGTACCGGACTGGGACCACTTGGCGTTCCAGCCCTGCGTGACCTTCTGCCCGCCGGTGAAGTCGAAGGTCAGGCTCCAACTGCTCAGCGGAGCCTGGTTGTTGGTGATCTTCACGTCGCCCTGGAAGCCGGCGTCCCACTGATTGGTGACGGTGTACTCCACCGTGCACGCGGGTGCGGCTCCGTGCGCCGTGACCGCCGGCACGACCACGCTCCCGACGAGCGCGACCGCACCGGCGATGCCTAAAAGGACTGAACGCGGGGGGTGTCGCATGAGCGACTCCTTGCAGCTCTGGCGCGCCGTGACGGCCGCGTCGACTGATGGAATCGCTCCCACTGGTTCGAGTGAAGGTAGCGGCAAGTGACGGCGAAGGACAGAGGGTGTGCGAACTTTTGTCGAACTTCCTCAACTCAACACCCTTTCAAGGGGGTTGAACTGCATCGAATCTTTTCGACTCTTCAAGGACCTTGACCCCCTGTACACCCTTCCGCACTATGGGAGCGCTCCCACTGGTTCACGGCTTGACGCTCCTCCCCCACCTCCCCCGAGCCGCAAGGAGGAACCAGCACATGCATCCCCGACGCAGACGCCGCGGTGTGCGGCGGCTGTGGGCCGCCACCGTGGCGGCCCTCGCGCTTCCACTCACCATGCTGGCTACGGGGTCGACCACCGCGCACGCGGCGGCCCTGCAGTGCAGCGTGGACTACAAGACCAACGACTGGGGCTCCGGCTTCACCGCGGACCTGACCATCACCAACCGCGGCACGGACACCATCAACGGCTGGACCCTCACCTACGGCTACTCGGGCAACCAGAAGCTCAGCAACGGCTGGAACGGCATTTGGTCGCAGTCCGGCCAGACGGTCACCGTGAAGAACGAGTCGTACAACGGGACGGTCGCCGCCGGCGCCGCCGTGAACACCGGTGCCCAGTTCAGCTACAGCGGCACCAACGCGGCCCCGACGAGCTTCGCGGTCAACGGCACCACCTGTGCCGGCGCGCACCAGCCCCCGGTGACGGTGCTGACCAGCCCGGCCCCGGGCGCGGTCTACACGCAGGGTGCCGCGGTGCCGCTCGCGGCGACCGCCGCGGCGGCCGACAACGCGAGCATCACCAAGGTCGAGTTCTACGACGACACGACGCTGCTGGGGACCGCCACCACGGCGCCGTACACGCTCTCCGTCTCGAACCTGGCCGCGGGCAGTCACTCCCTGGTGGCCAAGGCCTACGACAGCCTCGGCGCCTCCGCGCCGTCCACGCCGGTCGGCATCACGGTCGCCTCGGGCCCCGCCGTGGTCGTCTCGCCCACCCAGCTGGGCGTCCAGCAGGGCAAGACGGGCACCTTCGACGTCAAGCTGTCGAACCAGCCCAGCGCCAACGTGACGGTGAGCACCTCCCGCACCTCCGGCAACACGGGCCTGTCCGTGACCGGCGGCTCCTCGCTCACCTTCACTCCGTCCAACTGGAACACCGCGCAGAAGGTGACCATCACCGCGGACTCCAGCGGCACCGGCTCGGCGGTCTTCACCGCCTCGGCGACCGGTTACACCAAGGCCACGGTCACCGTGACGGAGCTGGCAGGCTCGAAGGCGTACGACGCCCGCTTCCTGGACCTGTACGGCAAGATCACCAACCCGGCAAACGGCTACTTCTCCCCCGACGGCATCCCCTACCACTCGGTGGAGACGCTGATCGTGGAGGCGCCCGACCACGGTCACGAGACCACGTCGGAGGCGTACAGCTACCTTCTCTGGCTGCAGGCCATGTACGGCAAGGTGACGGGCGACTGGTCGAAGTTCAACGGCGCCTGGGGAATCATGGAGAAGTACATGATCCCCACCCACGCCGACCAGCCGACCAACTCCTTCTACACGGCCTCGAAGCCGGCGACGTACGCGCCCGAGTACGACACGCCCAACGAGTACCCGGCGAAGCTGGACACCGGTGTGTCGGTGGGCTCCGACCCGATCGCGGGTGAGCTGAAGTCCGCGTACGGCACGGACGACATCTACGGCATGCACTGGATCGAGGACGTCGACAACGTCTACGGCTACGGCAACACGCCGGGCGGCCAGTGCGAGGCCGGCCCCACGGCCAAGGGACCGTCGTACATCAACACCTTCCAGCGCGGCCCCGAGGAGTCGGTCTGGGAGACGGTGCCGCAGCCCACCTGCGACGCCTTCAAGTACGGCGGCAAGAACGGCTACCTGGACCTGTTCACCGGGGACTCCTCCTACGCCAAGCAGTGGAAGTTCACCGACGCCCCCGACGCCGACGCGCGTGCCGTCCAGGCGGCGTACTGGGCGGACCTGTGGGCCAAGGCGCAGGGCAAGAGCGCCGATGTGTCGGCCACCGTCGCCAAGGCGGCGAAGATGGGCGACTACCTGCGGTACTCGATGTACGACAAGTACTTCAAGAAGATCGGCAACTGTGTCGGGGCCTCCTCCTGCCCGGCCGGCACCGGCAAGGACGCCTCGCACTACCTGCTCTCCTGGTACTACGCCTGGGGCGGCGCCACCGACACCTCGGCGGGCTGGGCCTGGCGCATCGGCTCCAGCCATGTCCACGGCGGCTACCAGAACCCGCTCGCGGCGTACGCGCTGAGCAGCAACGCCGACCTGAAGCCCAAGTCCTCGACGGGCGCGGCCGACTGGAGCAAGTCGCTCACGCGGCAACTGGAGTTCTACCGGTGGCTCCAGTCCTCCGAGGGCGCCATCGCGGGCGGCGCGACCAACAGCTGGCAGGGCCGTTACGCGACCCCGCCGGCTGGCACGCCGACCTTCTACGGCATGTACTACGACTGGCAGCCCGTCTACCACGACCCGCCATCCAACCAGTGGTTCGGCTTCCAGACCTGGTCGATGGAGCGGGTCGCCGAGTACTACCAGCAGACGGGTGACGCCGCCGCCAAGACGGTGCTCGACAAGTGGGTCAAGTGGGCGCTGTCCAAGACCACGGTCAACCCGAACGGCACCTTCCAGATCCCCTCCACCCTCAAGTGGTCGGGGCAGCCGGACACCTGGAACGCCTCCTCCCCCGGCGCGAACAACTCGCTGCACGTCACCGTCGCCGACTACACCAACGACGTCGGTGTGGCGGCCTCGTACGCCAAGACCCTGACGTACTACGCCGCCAGGTCCGGTGACGCGAACGCGAAGTCGACGGCGAAGGCGCTGCTGGACGGCATGTGGAACAACAACCAGGACAGCCTGGGCATCGCCGTGCCGGAGACCCGCACCGACTACAGCCGCTTCGGCGACAAGGTGTACGTGCCCAGCGGCTGGACCGGCACCATGCCGAACGGCGACAAGATCGACTCCTCGTCGACGTTCAGCTCCATCCGTTCCTTCTACAAGAACGACCCGGCCTGGTCGAAGATCGAGGCCTACCTGAAGGGCGGCGCGGCCCCCAGCTTCACCTACCACCGGTTCTGGGCGCAGGCGGACATCGCGCTGGCCATGGGTTCGTACGCGGAGCTCCTCGAATAAGTCCCCGCTGAACGCTCCGTGTACCGGGGCCCGTCATCCGCCGACGGGTCCCCGACCGGGCGGCTCCCTCACGGGGGGAGCCGCCCGGTCGTCACTTCCTCCCCACTCTCCCCCCTCCTGCCTCCGTCGAGAGGAGCCCCACCGTGCGAAGAGCCACCCGCACCGGCCGTGTCCTCACGGCCGTGTTCGCACTCGCCGCCGGACTGCTCGCCGGCGCCCCGTCCGCGGCGGCCGCGCCCGCCGCGCCGACCGCGGTCGCGGCGGACACGTACACCTGGAAGAACGCCCGCATCGACGGGGGCGGCTTCGTCCCCGGCATCGTCTTCAACCGCAGCGAGAAGAACCTGGTCTACGCCCGCACCGACATCGGCGGCGCCTATCGCTGGCAGCAGTCGACGAAGACCTGGACGCCGCTCCTCGACTCGGTCGGCTGGGACGACTGGGGGCACACCGGCGTCGTCAGCATCGCCTCCGACTCCGCCGCCCCGGACAAGGTGTACGCGGCCGTCGGCACGTACACCAACGACTGGGACCCGGGCAAGGGAGCCGTGCTGCGCTCCGGCAACCGGGGCGCGAGCTGGCAGAAGACCGACCTGCCGTTCAAGCTGGGCGGCAACATGCCGGGCCGTGGGATGGGCGAGCGGCTGGCGATCGACCCGAACAAGGACAGCGTGCTGTACCTGGGCGCGCCCAGCGGCAACGGCCTGTGGCGCTCGACGGACTCGGGGGTGACCTGGTCGCGGGTCACGAGCTTCACCAACCCGGGCAACTACGCGCAGGACCCGGGCGACACGTCCGGCTACGCCAACGACAACCAGGGCGTCGTCTGGGTCACCTTCGACGAGTCGACCGGCACGCCGGGCACCGCCACGCAGACCATCTACGCCGGGGTCGCCGACAAGGACAACGCGGTGTACCGCTCGACGGACGCGGGCGCGACCTGGCAGCGGCTGCCGGGGCAGCCGACCGGGTACCTGGCCCACAAGGGCGTGCTGGACGCGAAGAACGGCTACCTGTATCTCGCCTACAGCGACACGGGCGGACCCTACGACGGCGGCAAGGGCCAGTTGTGGCGGTACGCGACGGCGACCGGCGCCTGGACGGACATCAGCCCGGTTGCCGATGCCGACGTCTACTTCGGCTTCAGCGGTCTGACGCTCGACCGGCAGCACCCGGGCACGGTGATGGCGACGGCCTACAGCTCCTGGTGGCCGGACACGCAGATCTTCCGCTCCACCGACAGCGGCGCGACCTGGACGCAGGCCTGGGACTACACGTCGTACCCGAACCGCTCCAACCGCTACACGATGGACGTGTCGTCCACGCCGTGGCTCACCTTCGGCGCGAACCCCTCACCGCCCGAACAGACCCCGAAACTGGGCTGGATGACGGAGGCGCTGGAGATCGACCCGTTCGACTCCGACCGGATGATGTACGGCACGGGCGCGACGATCTACGGCACCGAGAACCTCACCAAGTGGGACAGCGGCGGTCAGTTCGCCGTGCGGCCGATGGTGCAGGGTCTCGAGGAGACCGCGGTGAACGACCTGGTGTCCCCGCCGTCCGGAGCTCCGCTGCTGAGCGCTCTGGGGGACATCGGCGGCTTCCGGCACACGGACCTGACGAAGGTCCCGTCGATGATGTTCACCTCCCCGACCTTCACCACGAGCACCAGCCTGGACTTCGCCGAGACCAACCCGAACACGGTGGTACGGGTGGGCGACGTGGACTCGGGTTCGCACGTGGCGTTCTCCACCGACAACGGCGCCAACTGGTTCGCGGGCGCGGAGCCTTCGGGCGTGAGCGGTGGCGGCACGGTCGCGGCCGGCGCGGACGGCGGCCGGTTCGTGTGGAGCCCGGCGGGCGCGGGAGTGCAGTACACGTCGGGGTACGGCTCGTCGTGGTCGGCGTCGGCCGGAATCCCGGCGGGCGCGGCCGTGGCCTCGGACCGGGTGGACCCGGAGACCTTCTACGGCTTCAAGTCCGGCAAGTTCTACGTGAGTTCGGACGGAGGCGCGACCTTCACGGCGTCGCCGGCGGCCGGTCTTCCCACGGGCGACAGCGTGCGCTTCAAGGCCCTGCCGGGCACGAAGGGCGACATCTGGCTGGCGGGCGGCGCGAGCGACGGCGCGTACGGGCTGTGGCACTCCACCGACGGCGGCGCGAGCTTCACCAAGCTGTCGAACGTGGCGGAGGCCGACACCATCGGCTTCGGCAAGGCGGCGAACGGCGCCTCGTACCAGACGCTGTACACCAGCGCGAAGATCGGCGGGGTGCGGGGCATCTTCCGCTCCACCGACAAGGGCGCGAGCTGGACCCGGATCAACGACGACGCCCACCAGTGGGGCTGGACGGGCGCGGCGATCACCGGTGACCCGCGGATCTACGGCCGCGTGTACGTCTCGACCAACGGCCGCGGGGTGATCTACGGCGACACTTCCGACCCGAACGGCGGCGGCGACACGGGCGGTGGTGGAGACACCGGCGGCGGGGACAACGGGGGCGGCGACACCGGCGGTGGCGACGACGGTTCGACACCGCCGCCGGCCGGTCCCTGCGCGGTGGCGTACAGCGTCACCAACCAGTGGGACGGCGGCTTCCAGGCCGACGTCCGGCTGACCAACACCGGCACCACGGCCTGGAACGGCTGGTCGCTGGCGTGGTCCTTCCCGAACGGGCAGGAGATCACCTCGCTGTGGAACGCCGACCACTCCCAGTCGGGTGCGTCCGTGACGGCGAAGAACACGAGCTGGAACGGCGACGTCGCGGCGGGCTCGTCGGTGGACTTCGGCTTCACGGGGAACTGGTCGGGGACCAACGGCAGACCGACCGCCTTCACCCTCGGCGGTCAGACCTGCACGGTCTCCTGACGGGGGAAGGGGACCTCACTCCCCCTTGCGGAACGCCCGCAGGGTGAAGACCGGGTCCGGGCGGCGGCGGTCCTGTTCGGGCAGGGCCGCCAGCCGCTCGGCGAAGGCCTCGGTGCGGGGTTCGCCCGGCGGCAGCGTGACGAACCAGCCGCGGCGCAGGTCCGCGATGGTGCTGCGCGGACTGCGGCCCTGGTCCCGGCCCGGGAAGAGGGCCTGCCCGGCCGGGACCAGGCCGTGCGCGGCGGCGTACTCGGAGACGAGGCCGGCGTCGTCGCAGGCCGGGGAACCGGGCCGGGAGGCGAGCACTCCGTCGATGTCGCTGCCGACGTTGTGCGCGGCGGCCTTGTCGACCGTGGTGACGTACACCCCGCCGGTCCTGAGCACCCGGGCGCACTCGGCGACGATCGCCCGCGCGTCCTCGGGGCGGGGCACCAGGTGCAGCAGCCACACGCTGGTGACGGCGTCGAACCGCCCGTCCGGGAAGGGCAGACTGCGGCTGTCGGCGAGCACGACGGCACCGGGCAGGCGCGCCCCGGCGTACCGGGCCATCGCGGGCGCCCGGTCGGCCCCGATCACCCGCAGGCCTGCACGGGCGGCGGCGAGGCGGCGGGTCACGATGCCGGTGCCGCAGCCCACGTCGAGCAGTTCACGCGCCTGCCGCGGTACGAGGCCGAGGACCGCCTCCGCCGCGGCCTCCGCCCTCGCTTCACCGCCGCGCGAGGCGTCGTAGCGCTCGGCTTCCTCGTCGTAGTCCAGCACGCGGTCCCCCTCCCGTCCCGATGTGGATCAGCGTGCCCCGTGCCCCGGTGCGAGGTCCTGCACCCGGTGGGCGAGTTCGAAGTCATTCTCGGTGAGGGCGCCGCCCACGCTGTGGGTGTTCACGCTGAACGAGACCGTGTTGTAGCCCAGCGTGAGGTCGGAATGGTGGTTGAGCTCCTCCTGCACCTGGGCGATGTGCACGACCATCGCCGTCGCCGCGAAATGCGAGCCGAGCCGGAACGAGCGGGTGAGGCGGTCCCCGTCCACGGACCAGCCGGGCAGTTCGGCCAGCCGCTCCTCGATCTCCTTGTGCGACAGCGGTGCGACGGGCATGGGACCGGCTCCCTTCCTGGACCTCTTCCGGACGTCTTCCGGACCTCTTCCGGATCTCGCGTTCCTGCTCAGACTGCCACAGGAGGGCCGCCGCGTCGCCCTGTCGGCCGCCGCTCACCGGCGCGTCAGGCCGCCGTCGCCGGCCAGGACGGGCTCCACCGCTCGGTCATCCGCCCGCTCCTCGACTACGGTCGTGCGTATGGCCATTGTCGCGTCCGGCACCACCACGTCCCCGACCGCTCCCGCAGCCCGGGGCGTGGGCCCGCTGCTGCGGTCCTGGCGGGAGCGGCGGCGGATCAGTCAGCTGGAACTGGCGCTGCGCGCCGACTCCTCGTCCCGGCACATCAGCTTCATCGAGACCGGACGGTCCCGGCCGAGCGAGGAGATGGTGCTGCGGCTTGCGGAGCACCTGGAGGTGCCGGTGCGGGAGCGCAACGCCCTGCTGCTGGCCGCCGGTTACGCCCCGCGGTACCGGCAGACCCCGCTGGACGACCCGGCGCTCGGCCCGCTGCGCGAGGGCCTGGAGCGGCTGATCCGGGGATACGAGCCGTATCCCGCGCTGGTGGTCGACGCGACGTACGACGTGGTGAGCGCGAACCGGGGCATCACGATGCTGCTGGAGGGCGTGCCGGAGCGGCTGCTCGCCGCGCCGCTGAACGCGATGCGGCTGACCCTGCACCCGGACGGTCTGGCACCGCGCATCCGCAATCTGCGCGAGTGGCGCGGGCACCTGCTCGCCCAGATGGAGCGGCAGGTCGCGCTGCACCGCTCGGCCGCGCTGCGCGAGCTGTACGAGGAGGTGGCGGCCTACCCGGTGCCGCGGAGCGCGCCTCAGACGGCGGGGCCGCCCGGACAGGTGCCGTACTTCGCGCTGCCGCTGCGGATCGAGCACGACGGGCGGGTGCTGTCTTTCGTCTCCTCCATCTCCACCTTCAACACACCCATGGACGTGACGGTCGCGGAACTGGCGATCGAGACGTTCCTGCCCGCCGACCAGGCCACCGTCGAGTACCTTCATTCCTCGTGGGCGGGAGAGAGCCGGGAGGCCTGGCGTGAGTGAGCGGCGGGCCGCGCCGACCGTGGGCCAGGTGGTGCTCGGCAGACGACTTCAGGAACTGCGGGAGAAGGCCGGACTGGGACGCGAGGAGGCCGCGCGCGTCCTGCGGGTGGCCCCCGCGACCGTACGGCGGATGGAGACGGCCGAGGTCGCGCTGAAGATCCCGTACGTGCAGTTGCTGCTGTCCGCCTACGGGGTGGGCGACGAGGCGGCCGCCGCGTTCGTCGCGCTGGCCGAGGAGGCCAACGCGCCGGGCTGGTGGCAGCGGTTCCACGACGTGCTGCCGGAGTGGTTCAGCCTGTATGTGAGCCTGGAGGGCGCCGCCCGGCTGATCCGCTCCTACGAGCCGCACTTCGTGCCGGGGCTGCTCCAGACGGAGGGCTACGCGCGGGCGGTGCTGGAGGCCGGAACGGTCGGACAGCGCAGCCCGGACGCCGTCGAGCGGCACGTGTCGCTGCGGATGACCCGGCAGCGGCTGCTGGAGCGGCCGGATCCGCCGCACCTGTGGGTGATCGTCGACGAGACGGTGCTGCGACGGCCGGTGAGCGACCGCCCCGAGGTGATGCGCGAGCAGCTCGACAAGCTGCTCCAGTACACCGAGCGGGACCGGGTGACGGTGCAGATCGCGGAGTTCGCGCGGGGGCCGCACGCGGGCACGTACGGGCCGTTCTCGCTGTTCCGCTTCGCCGAGCCGGAGCTGCCCGACCTGGTCTACACCGAGTACCTGACCGGCGCCCTGTGCCTGGACTCCCGCGCGGAGATCTCCACGCACCTGGAGGTGCTCGACCGCATGACGGCCGCCGCGGCCACCGCCGAGCAGACCCGCGAGCTGCTGCGGGAGTACCGCAAGAACCTGTGAGCCCGGCCCGGCGGACGACCTGCGCCACGGACGGACGCTAGTGCCGCGACAGGCAACGTTTGCCCCGTCGCGGCACTAGGCGGCTCCGCCCTTGGTGTCGCGTTCGTCGTCGACGATCTCCGCGTCCACCACCGAGTCCTCGTCGGGCGGTGCCGTGTGCTGCTCGGTGCCGTCCGGGCCGCTCTGCTGGGCCTGGGCGTACATCGCCTGGCCCATCCGCTGGCTGACGGAGGCCAGTTTGTCGATGGCCGTGCGCAGCGCCGGGGTCTCCGCCTGCTGCTCCAGGAGGGCCTTCACCTCGGCGGCGGCGGCCTCGACCTCCGACTTGGTGTCGGCGGGCACACGGTCGCCGTTGTCGCGGAGGAAGTTCTCCGTCTGGTAGACGAGCTGCTCGGCCTGGTTGCGGGTCTCGGCGCTCTCCCGGCGCTTGCGGTCCTCCTCGGCGTACTGCTCGGCCTCCCGCATCATGCGGTCGATGTCGTCCTTGGGCAGGGCCGAGCCGCCGGTCACGGTCATCTTCTGCTCGCGCCCGGTGGCCAGGTCCTTGGCCGAGACGTGCATGATCCCGTTGGCGTCGATGTCGAAGGCGACCTCGATCTGCGGCACCCCGCGCGGCGCGGGCGGCAGGCCGGTGAGGTCGAAGACGCCGAGCTTCTTGTTGTACGCGGCGATCTCACGTTCGCCCTGGTAGACCTGGATGCCGACCGAGGGCTGGTTGTCGGTGGCGGTGGTGAAGATCTCCGAACGCCGGGTGGGAATCGTGGTGTTGCGCTCGATGAGCTTGGTCATGATGCCGCCCTTGGTCTCGATGCCGAGGGACAGCGGCGTGACGTCGAGCAGGAGGACGTCCTTGACGTCGCCGCGGATCACGCCCGCCTGGAGGGCGGCGCCCACGGCCACCACCTCGTCGGGGTTGACGCCCTTGTGCGGGTCCTTGCCGGTCAGCTCCCGCACCAGGTCGGTCACGGCCGGCATCCGGGTGGAGCCGCCGACGAGGATCACGTGGTCGACGGCCGAGAGCTTGATGCCCGCGTCCTTGACGGCCTGGTGGAACGGCTTGCGGCAGCGGTCCAGCAGATCGGCGGTCAGCTCCTGGAACTGGGCCCGGGTCAGCTTCTCGTCCATGTGCAGCGGGCCCTCGGCGGAGGCCGTGATGTAGGGCAGGTTGATCGTCGTCTCGGAGGACGACGACAGCTCGATCTTGGCCTTCTCGGCGGCCTCGCGCAGTCGCTGCACCGCCATCTTGTCGTTGCCGAGGTCGATGCCGTACTGGCCCTTGAACCGCTTGACCAGGTGCTCGACGATCCGCTGGTCCCAGTCGTCGCCGCCGAGGAGGGTGTCGCCGTTGGTGGCCTTGACCTCGATGACGCCGTCACCGATCTCCAGCAGGGAGACGTCGAAGGTGCCGCCGCCGAGGTCGAAGACGAGCACGGTCTGCTCCTCGCCCCGGTCCAGGCCGTAGGCGAGTGCCGCGGCCGTCGGCTCGTTGATGATCCGCAGGACCTTCAGCCCCGCGATCTCCCCGGCCTCCTTCGTCGCCTGCCGCTGCGCGTCGTCGAAGTACGCCGGTACGGTGATCACCGCGTCCGTGACGTCCTCGCCGAGGTAGGACTCCGCGTCCCGCTTCAGCTTCTGCAGGACGCGCGCGGACAGCTCCTGCGCCTGGTAGCGGGTGCCGTCGACGGAACCCTGGTCCGGGAAGCGCCAGTTCGCGTCCCCCATGTGCCGCTTGACCGAGCGTGCGGTGCGCTCCACGTTCGTCACCGCCTGCCGCTTGGCCACCTCGCCCACGAGCACCTCGCCGTTCTTG
This sequence comes from Streptomyces sp. NPDC052043, assembly GCF_044548235.1. Classification (NCBI taxonomy): domain Bacteria; kingdom Bacillati; phylum Actinomycetota; class Actinomycetes; order Kitasatosporales; family Streptomycetaceae; genus Streptomyces; species Streptomyces sp. NPDC052043. Next base: position 684,790 of record NZ_JBIUBT010000002.1, on the reverse strand, counting down.
GCGAACGCCACGACCGACGGCGTGGTGCGCGCGCCCTCGGCGTTGGCGACGACGGTGGGCTCACCGCCTTCCAGCAGGGCCACCACCGAGTTCGTCGTCCCGAGATCGATCCCGACCGCACGTGCCATCTTCGTCCCCTTCCGGGCGCCTCCTGCTCTCCAGCACAAAACTTGAGTGCGCTGTTGTCAATGGCGCGTACCCGCCGCCCGCCGCTCTATCCGGGAACAGCGATGCCGCGCCCGAAACGGGGGGCGCGGCATCGTCGGACGTGCGTCTCGCGTCAGGCGAGCTTGGCGTCCAGGGTGATCGTCGTACCGGTCAGGGCCTGGCTGACCGGGCAGTTCTTCTTGGCCTCCTCGGCCGCGGCGACGAACGCGTCGTCGTCGATGCCGGGGACCGTCCCCTCGACGCTGAGGTGGATGCCCGTGATGCCCTCGCCCGGCTGGAAGGTGACGTCCGCCTTCGTCCGCAGGCTGGTGGGAGGGGTGCCGGCGCCGGCCAGGCCGTGCGACAGCGCCATGGAGAAGCAGCTGGAGTGGGCGGCGGCGATCAGCTCCTCGGGGCTGGTCTTCCCGTTCGCCTGCTCGGCGCGCGACGGCCACGACACCGGCTGCTCGCCGATGCCGGAGGAGTCGAAGGTGACGACGCCGTTGCCCTCGAGCAGGTTGCCTTCCCAGACGGTGTGAGCGGTGCGCGTGGTTGCCACGGTTGTTTCCTTGCCTTTCGCCTAGGTTCCCGTTCCCGGGATTCCGTAATCGCCATCCGATCACATCCGCGGCGTCCGCAGCCACCGAACCGGGCCGTTGCCTGCCGCCTGACGCCCGCGGTCACGATGGCGAGCGACTTCGGCCGGGTCCGGTCGGGTTTCCGGCCGCACCACTGACCGCCGGTACGGGAAGAGCCGGGGAAGGTCAGGCGGCCCGTTCCTGCGGTTCCGCGGTGAGCGGGGCGCCGGTCCCCGCGGCCTCGTGCAGCCAGCGCCGCAGCACGCGGTGGACGTGCTCGGCACCGACGAGTTCCCCGCCTTCCGCGACCGGCGGGGAGCAGGCGAGCGGCGACAGCAGGAACGGGCGGCCCTGCGCGCCGCCGAGGCCGCCGTGGGAGCCGATCTGCTCCTCGAAGGCGAGGACCTCTCCGCCGGCCGGGTCGTAGGAGGAGTTGACCATGATGTCGGCGGTGTGCGGGAAGGAGTGGGTGCGGCGTACGGCGTCGGCGGCACCGGGGCCGAAGACGGCCAGCGGGCCGGGATCGGTGTCGAGCTCGGCCAGCGGTATCCGCGCGCCGCGCGCGCCGAGCACGACACCGCCGTGCTCCTCGCTGCGCACGAGCAGGAAGCCGACGCCCGGGTGGTCGGCGAGCGTGGACAGCAGCGCGGGGTGGCGGGCGTCGATCTCCTCCTGGCTCATGCGGTGCGGCACGTCCGGGAAGGAGACCAGGCCCAGGTTGCCCGAGGCCAGCACGACGGGCTCCGAGCGGCGGGAGGGCCGCCGGCCCTCCCCGCTCTCCTCGACCGGGCGGCCCAGCGCGGCCCGTACGGCGGCGCGCGCCTCGGCGCCGGTCGGGGTCTCCCCCGCTCGGGCGGAGCCGAGAGCCTGGGAGAGGGTCCGCTCCGCCCGGCGCGGCACGGGCAGGCCGCAGCCGGCCCGTACCAGGTCGCCCAGGGTGAGACCGTGGCGGGAGCGGAAGGTCTCGCCGGGGCTCTGGCCGTGGTCGGACAGGAGGACGAACCGGTACGGGCGCGGGGCGTGCTCGGCGACCTTCTCGATCAGCGCCAGCGAGCGGTCCAGACGCCGCAGCACCTGCGCCGCGTCACGGCCGTGCGGCCCGGAGTGGTGGGCCACCTCGTCGTACGCCACCAGGTCGGCGTAGACGGCGGTGCGCCCGGCGAGCAGGTCGCCCATCACCGCGGCCACGACGACGTCCCGTTCGACGACCGTCGCGAAGGAGCGGATCAGCGGGTACAGGCCGCCGCGGGAGACACGCGGTCGCTCCGTGCGGAGCCGGGCGCGGAGGGACTGGCCGATCTCACGGCCGGTCTCGGCGACGAAGGACAGGAAGGTGCGGACGGCGTTGGCGGGGTCGGAGAAGTAGGCGAAGTAGCCCGCGCGGGAGCGGCTGGCGCGGTCCCGGCGGACCGCGACCGACAGGACCAGGGCGAGTTCGCCGGCGCCGCCGCCGAAGAGGTTGCCGCGGCTGGCTCCGTCGGCGGTGAGCAGTCCGCCGTCGCCGGTGCGCCGTACGGCGCGGCGCTGGAGTTCGGCGGCGCTGCTCGGGCGGTTGCAGACCATCACCTCGCCGGTGTCCTTCTCGTACCAGCGGAAGGCGGGGACGTCGTGGTTGGATCCGTGCAGGATGCCGAGCTGGCTGGCGCCCGTCTGGCTGGACCAGTCGGTGCGCCAGGGGGTGACCCGGTGGGTGGGCCGCTGATCGCCGGCGCCGAGCCATCGGGCGACGGTCGGCATCAGGCCCTCGGCCACCGCGTCCCGCAGCACGTCGTGGCCGACGCCGTCGAGCTGGACGACGACGGTGCCGGGGGTCGACGAGCAGGGCGGCAGCCGTCTGCGGCGGCGGTCGGCGAGCCGGTGGAGCCTGCGCCGGTAGGCGTCGTCGTCGCGCACGGCGAGGGCGGCGCCGGTGGCCGAGGCGACCGCGGACATCACCGCGGCCACGATGACGGCGGTCTCGGGGGCCGCCTCGGCCTGGCCGGAGGGGGTGATGCGCAGGGCGAGCAGGAGCAGTGAGCCGTTGAGGAAGAACACCAGCAGTCCGAGGACCAGCGCGGGCACGAGCAGCAGCAGCCGGACGAGCAGCGGCCACACCACGGCCGACAGCACACCGAAGGCGCCCGCGCCGAGCGCGGCCGTCACGGCGACGGTGGTGGCGCTGTCGCCGTCGGGCGACTGCAACCGGAAGTCCGGCATGATCCCGGCGAGCACCAGGAGGGTGACCGTGGAGACGGCCCACACCGCGACACTGCGCCCGACCTGACTGGCGACCCGCCGCCACCGCCGCCCGCCACCCATGCCGGCACATCCTCCGTTCCCGCCCCGTCCCGTGCCTCCGCACGGACGCACCCCAGCTTGTCATACACCCACACAAACCACCGTGACCTGGGGTGACGCCCACAGAGCGGTACGCGTGGACGCGTGTGGAGGGGTGTGGGTCAGCGGCCGTCGTAGCCGGCGGTCGGCATGGAGAGGCGGCGGTGCACGCGGGCCTTCATCTGGGCGTCGTACGAGGGCTCGGCCCGGCCCACCGTCTCGACCCGGACCCCGCGTCGCGCGCACTCCTCGGTGAACTCCTCGACGGAGGACAGCGCCCGCTCCAGGACCCGCCGGCTGGGCGCGACGAACAGGTCCACGCCCGGGCGCACTCCCTCCCACAGGGCGCTGTGATCGGCCCGCAGCCCCCGGACGAGCAGTTCCCGCGCGATCACGTAGCCGTGCTCGGCCGCCCAGTGGGCGCACATCGCGTGCTGGCCTCGGGAGTCCACCAGGAAGGGGTCGTCGTTCAGCTCCTCCAGGGGTGTCAGGCTCGCGATCGCCGTGACGCGGACGGCCGCCGGGGCATCCCCGCCCGGGGCATCCCGCACTTCTCCCATGGCGTCCCCCTCACCTCCGGGTTTCCGCCGCCGACCCTACTCCTGCCCGTAGGCTCGGGGGGAGTCGCGCGAAGGAGGCAAAGGAGTGCCGGTGGAGATCACCTGGTGGGGTCACGCCACCTGCACGGTCGAGGACTCGGGCGTCCGCGTGCTCACCGATCCCCTGTTCGCCCGCAGGCTCGCGCACCTGCGGCGGCGCCGCGGCGCGCCGCCCCCGCCCGCCGCCCGGCAGGCGGACGTGGCCCTGGTCTCCCACCTGCACGCCGACCATCTGCACGTACCCTCACTGGCCCGGCTGGAGCCGGGCACGCGCCTGCTGGTGCCCCGGGGCGCACTCGGGGCGGTCGCGGGGCTGCGCCGGCTCGACCACCTGCGGATCACCGAGGTGACACCCGGGGACCGGGTCGAGGTCGGCGGTGTCGTCGTACGGGCGGTGCCGGCCCGGCACGACGGGCGGCGGCTCCCGGTCGGGCGGCACCGCTCGCCCGCGCTCGGCTACGTCGTCGAGGGCGAGGCACGGACGTACTTCGCCGGGGACACCGGCCTGTTCGAGACGATGGCCGAGGAGGTCGGTCCGGTCGACGCGGCGCTGCTGCCGGTGGGTGGCTGGGGACCGTACCTCGGCGCGGGGCACCTGGACGCGGGACGGGCGGCGCAGGCGCTGGCCCGGCTGACGCCGGGGAGCGCGGTGCCGGTGCACTACGGCACGTACTGGCCGATCGGGATGGACGCCGTGCGCCCCCATGAGTTCCATGCGCCGGGTGATGAGTTCGCGCGCCTGGCCGCCGAGCGTGCGCCGGGGGTCGCGGTGCACCGGCTCGGGCACGGGGAGAGCGTGCGCCTGGAGGGCGCCCGGTGATACGGATCGCCGCCGCCGTGACCTCGGTGGTGCCGCCGGAGTCCACCCAGCAGGCGATGGGGTACCCCTCGCTCTTCCTGCTGGTGCTGATCGGAGCGCTGGTGCCGGTGGTGCCGACGGGCGCGCTCGTCAGTTCGGCGACGGTGGTCGCCCTGCACCAGACGGCGCCGTTCTCGCTGGCCCTGGTGTTCCTGACGGCGTCGCTGGCCGCGTTCCTCGGGGACGCGGCACTGTACTGGCTGGGGCGGCGCGGACTGGGGTCGAAAAACGGTTCGCGCTGGCTCGAGGCGATCCGCACGCGTGCCCCGGAGGACCGGCTCGCGCAGGCGCAGCGGAAGCTGACCGAGCACGGGGTCGCGGTGCTGGTCCTGTCCCGCCTCGTCCCGGCGGGCCGCATACCGGTGATGCTGGCCTGTCTGCTGGCGAAGTGGCCGCCGCGCCGCTTCGCCCGCGGCAACCTCCCGGCGTGCCTGTCCTGGGCGGTGACGTACCAGCTGATCGGCGTCCTCGGCGGCTCCCTGTTCAAGGAGCCCTGGGAGGGCGTGGTCACCGCGATCGCGCTGACCGTCCTGCTGGGCGCCGCCCCCTCCCTCTGGCGCCGCCTGCGCCGGCTGATCCCGGCCCACCGCTCGCACTGACCGGCGGCGGGGGCTCCCAACGGGGTTCGCAACTGCTTGTCAGCGAGTGTGCAGGAGGTCGTTTTAGCTCGATCGTGTGATGGCCGGCTGACAGGCTTGCGGTGTGCTGGGCCGGGCGGGGTAGCGTTGCCGTGCGATCTGGGACGCCGGGTGCGGTGCCTGGGGGTGCCCCCTCTGGGGGAGTGCGGGGCCCCTGCTCCACCAGCGAGATGGTTCAGGGCCTCCCCGTCGCCTCTGGCCGCTCTCATATGGCCAGGTCGTAAGGGACCCCGCCCGCCCGGCTCGGACCACGGACAGGATCCGTGTCGCCGCCCGGGATGCGGCTGCATCCATCAGCGACCTCCGGTCGCGGGGGACGACCAGTGCGCCCACAACCGTTCGGGGCGTGCCAGTGCGCGGACTCACTCCCGCTCACTGCCCAGGAACGGTGCGCTTGGACCAGTGGTGGGCGGGGACGAAGTCGAGGCGGACCCCGGACAGTTCGGCCGCCTCCCACCAGTCCAGTTCGGTGACGCGGGTGAACCGGCGGCGCTGGAACCAGCGGCCGAGTCCGGCCGGCACGAACACCGGGGTGTCGCGCGGGAGTCGGCGCAGGGTGGGCGCGTCCAGATGGTCGTAGTGGTTGTGGCTGATGACGACCGCGTCGACGGCGGGCAGCGCCTCCCAGGGCACGCCGACGGGCGTGACGCGGGCCGGGGTGCCGACGATGCGGCGGGACCACACCGGGTCGGTCAGCACGGTCAGTCCGCCGATCCGGACGACCCAGCTGGCGTGGCCCGCCCAGCTGACGGCGACCGTACGGGTGTCCACACGGGGCAGCTGGGCGGGCCGGTACGGCAGCAGCGGGATGTCGGCGAGGGCGTCCTTGTCCGGCCGCAGGGCCCCCTCGCGGGCGAACCGGGCGAAGGCCTTCAGCCCGGGCAGCGGGGTGGTGAGCCGGTCGTGGAAGGTGCGCGGCCACACCCGCGGCTCGCCCAGCGGCTGCGGTTCGGCCAGCGGCGGGAAGGGCTCGGGACGGGGCGTCGTACGAGTGGTCGCACGGGTGGCCGTGCGAGTGGTCAGGAGGGACGAGGCCGCGCGCTCGTCGGCCTCCTGAGAGGTGGTGCTCGTGGACGTGGTCGACTCTGACTGCTGCGTCATCGAGGAGGCTCCCATCGCTGAGCGTCGTCGCGGAGATCGTCGAGTACGGACCTCAAGGAGATCAACGCGCGTTGCACGTGTGGCAGTTCCAGCGGCTCGGGTGACAGGAGGCATTCCCCGCGTTCCTCGTCGGTGCGGCCGAGGAGTTCCGTGGTGGACAGCCGCACGCGCAGCGCGCCGAGGTCGTCGCCGAAGCGGTGTCCGCCGGGTGCGGGGAACTCCAGGCGGGCGGTGAGGAAGTCCTCCAACTCCTGTGCGTCGCCCACCGCGTGGGCGTCGAGCGCGGCACGCAGCGGGCCGAGGTCGGCGTACAGGTGGCGGCCGGACTGCGGCGGCAGGGCGAGCGCTCCCGCGGCGACCACGGCCGCGTGGACGGCGCGTGCCACGCGCGCGTGCAGGCGTACCGAGGCCGCCAGGCGCGCGGTGACCGGCTCGGGTTCGTCGAGGACGTAGGCGGCCGCGGCGGCGACCGGTTCGGCGACGCGGGCGTCCAGTGCGGTGAGGACGTCGAGCACGCGCGCGTGCAGCGCCTCGCCGGTGGCACCGGCCGGGAAGCGGGCGATCGCTGCGGGCCAGCCGGTGGGGAGGAACGCGCCGGCGAGGTCGGTGACGACGGTGACGTGGTCGGGCAGCATCTCGGCGGGGCCGAGCAGCACCGTCTCGTGCGGCGCGTGCACGGTGTCGCGCCAGGTCTCGTCGCTGACCAGGTGCAGTCCCTCGGCCGCGGCGGCCTCGACGGTCTCGTGCAGCACCTCCGGCGGTGCCACGGTGGCGGTGGGGTCGTCGGCGACGGACAGGACGAGCAGCCGGGGATCGCCGCCCTCGGCGCGCACTCTGCGGACGGTCTCCAGCAGGGCGTACGGGTCGGGGACGCCGCCGCACTCGGCCGGTGTCGCCACGGGGAAGGCGGGGCTGCCCAGCAGGCGTGCGTACGGCGCCCACCAGGCCGCGCAGGGCCGGGGCAGCAGGACGTCGCCGCCGAGCGTGGCGGTCAGCGCGAGCAGCAGGGCGGGCGCGCCGGGTGCGGCCACCACCCGTCCGGGCCCGGTGGGCAGCCCGCGCCGCAGCCAGTACCCGCAGGCGGCGTCCAGCAGGTCCGTGCCGCCGCCGATCGGTCCGCGCCGGGTCCGGCTCGCGGCCCCGGCGAGCGCGGCGGACACCTCCGGCAGCACCGGCAGCCCGTCGTCGGGGAGGGCCGACGGACCGTAGCGGACGGGGCCGTGGCCTTCCGGGTCCGTCCGCCTCATGGGTACCTCCGCCTCATGGGTACCTCCGCGAAGTCCCTGATGCCGTGTGGTGCCGCCGAGTCGTGCCACCTCGGGTCCGTCCCGGCCGCGTGCGCCGAGCCCGTCGCCCGGCGTCCGGGTGAGGGTCCGTCCGCTCGGCACGGGCCGTGCCTTCGGGGCTCCGTGTACCCAGGGAGGCGCCGTCCCAAGGCCACCGGGCCCAGCGGCGGGCGAACGACCGCGTGTCCGACGTCCGGCCGTCCGGTCAGCCGTCTCCTTTCCCGCACCGCCACGCCCGGTGGACCGCCGCGAGCGCCGCCGTGCAGGCCTCGTCCGCGCCGCGCGGGGCGGCACCGCCGTCCGGCTCGCACACGACGCCGACGACGCCGCCCTCCCCGCTCCGCGGGCCGTCGGCCGGGGGACGGGCCCGCGCGACCGGGCTCGCCGGGGCGGCCGACGCGGGAACGCCCACCAGGGATCCGGCCGGGGCGGCGACGGGCTGGGCGCGCTGGACGGTACGGCGCATGGGCGGGGCTCCTTGGGCCGGCGGCGGCTGACGGCACGGGTTCGTGCCCTTCGCTGCCATCACAGCCGCCGGTGTCGCGGGCCGCGCGCGGCCGGGCCCCATTCGCGGCACACCGACGACCTATCGGGTGACCGCTCCCGTTCGGGCGGCGCCGCCGACTCGAACACCCCGCCCGAACAGCGCTCCCGAACACCCCGCCGCCGCGCGGCAGCACACCGGCCGCCCCTAGGTGTCATCCCTTCCGGGAAAACCGGTGTCGGCTCTCCGCGCACGGGTACGCGGTGGCCACCCCCGACGATCTGGAGCAAGACATGCAGCGAGGCAGTGACCGGCTGAGTGTCCACCGTGACGACGAGATGAAGCACGAACTGAAGGGGCTGCTCAGGTCCGGCCATCCCACGCGGAGCGAGGAGTGGCACGACCCGGAGCCGACCGCCGAGGACGACCCTGAGGTGTGGGGCGGGCCGGTGGCGCCGGGCGGTTCCCGGGCGTCCCTGGAGACCGTCCGCCTGGAGCTGGCCAGGATCCTGGGCCGCAGCGCCTTTCCCGCGGGTCCGGGCGAGCTGACCCGCGAACTGCGGCGCAAGAACGCGCCCGACGCGCTGATCGAGGCGCTCCAGCGGCTGCCGCACAAGGCGCGGTACGCCAATGTGCAGGAGCTGGCCCGGGAACTGACGCACCCCGAGCGGCCCGTGAGGGAGGAGCGCCCCTAGGCCCCGCGCCGGGGGTCGCCGCGGACGACCTCTCGCGGTACGGCCGCGGCGCTCCCCGCCGGGGCGGGGGTGGTGCCCGGCGTGACGGCCGAATCGGTGAAGGGCGACGAAAGGACGTTGACGCATCATGCGCATTGCATTTCTGACCGCGCCCGAGGGCGTGGAACAGGTCGAGCTCACCGAGCCGTGGAAGGCGGCGAAGGGTGCCGGTCACGAGCCCGTGCTCGTCTCGACGAAGTCCGGCCTCGTCCAGGCCTTCGACCACCTGGACAAGGCCGACACGTTCCCCGTGGGCGCGGTCGTCGGCGAGTCGTCCCCGGACTCCTACGACGCACTGGTCCTGCCGGGCGGCGTGGCCAACCCGGACTTCCTGCGGCTGGACGAGAAGGCGGTGGCGTTCGTGGGGGCGTTCTTCGAGCAGGGGCGTCCGGTGGCCGCGATCTGCCACGCGCCGTGGACGCTGATCGAGGCGGACGTGGTACGGGGCCGGGTGCTGACCTCGTGGCCGAGTCTGCGCACGGACATCCGCAATGCGGGCGGCATCTGGATCGACGAGCAGGTGAAGATCTGCGACCACGGCCCGAACCAGCTGATCACCAGCCGCAAGCCGGACGATCTGAAGGCGTTCTGCGCGGCGCTCCTCGACGTCCTCACCCAGAAGGCGGACTGAGCCTCCGGCGTCCGGAAGGTCCGCTTGAGGATGCTCGCGTGAGAGTGCTCAGGTGCGGGGAGTCGCCGACGCCCCACATCCGCGTTCCCGGGCCCCCTCGCGGGTGCGGCCGGCGGCGACCGGACGGCGCGGGTTGCGGCGCAGATACTCGCCCTCGAGTTTCGCCATGCGCTCGTTGTGGGCGCGCAGCGCGTCGTTCGAGCCGTACAGCAGCGTGTCGTGGCGCGTGCGGTGGATCGTCTCCAGCTCCTTCATCAGCTGCTGGTCGTCCAGCCGTCCCGGGTCGACTCCGGTCATCGTGGTGCCCCGTTCGTCGTGTTCGTACCTGCGGTCCGGGTACCCGCCCGGCGTGCGGCACCACCGAACGGTCTCTGGGGAGGGAGCCATGGATCTCGCCTTTCTCCATCCACTGTACGAACAGCCCGGCCCCTGGGCCTCCGTGTACGTCGACACCTCGCGGCACGCGGAGGACACGGCCCACCGGCTGGAGCTGACGGCCCGGGCCCTGGGGCGCGAGCTGGCGCGGCAGGGCGCGGACGAGGCGACCTGCCGGGCGGTGGAGGAGGCCGTGGAGGAGTTCGGCCACGTCCCCGGTCCGCACGGGCGGGTGCTGTTCGCGCGGAACGGAACCGTCGTGCTCGACCCGCTGCTGGCCCGTCCGCCGCAGGACGGCAGCCGGGCACAGTGGGCGCCGCTGCCGCGCGTGGCGCCGCTGCTGGACCTGGCGGGCGAGGATCCGATCGCGATCGTCGCGTACGTCGACCGGCGGGGCGCGGACTTCGAGCTGCGCAGCTCGCTGGGCGGGGAGGACGCGGGGACGGTGGTGGGTCTGGAGTGGCCCGTCCACCGGACGGCGAGCTCGGACTGGGCGGAGCGGCAATTCCAGCTGAAGGTGGAGAACACCTGGGAGCACAACGCGGTGGAGATCGCCGACGCGCTCAGCGTCTGCCAGGAGGAGACGGATGCCGACCTGCTGATCCTGGTGGGGGACGAACGGGAGCGGCGCGAGGTGCGCGGGCGGCTGCCGAAACGGCTGCACGACCGCGTGGCGCAGGCCGCCCACGGCACCGGCGGCAGACTGCCGGACGAGGACGTGGAGCGGATCCGCGCCCTGCACGTGCACCAGCGCGTCGAGAGCGGGCTGGGCCGGTTCCGGGCGGCCCGGACACCGGACGACGAGGGCCGCTCCGGAGCCGCCGAGGGGGTGTCCGCGCTGGTGGAGGCGGCCCGCGAGCACCGTCTTGAGGAACTGCTGATCCGCCCGGACGGCGCCGACGCCCACCGCGAGGTGTGGATCGGCGAGGACGCCGACCAGCTGGCCGTGCGGCGTACGGAGCTGAGGACCCTCGGCGAGGGGAACTCCTGGCCCGCCCGGGCGGACGACGCCCTGCTCCGCTCGGCGGTCTGCCAGGACGCGACGGCCCTGTCCCTGGTGCCGGCGGCCCCCGCCGGTGACGACGTGCCGACGGGCGGACTGGGCGCCGTCCTGCGCTGGAAGTGAGCGGGACCCGCGGCGGCGGGCGGGCGTTACCGCGCCCGCCGCACCCGCCGTTCGTCCCACACCGGCTCGGGGGTCTCGCGGACCCTGCCGTCACTGCCGAAGACCAGGTAGCGGTCGAAGGAGCGGGCGAACCAGCGGTCGTGGGTGACCGCGAGGACCGTGCCCTCGAAAGCCTCCAGGCCTTCCTGGAGGGCCTCGGCGGAGTCCAGGTCCAGGTTGTCGGTCGGCTCGTCCAGGAGCAGGGCGGTGGCGCCCGCCAGCTCGAGCAGCAGGATCTGGAACCGGGCCTGCTGCCCGCCGGAGAGCCGGTCGAAGGCCTGTTCCGCCTGCCCGGTCAGTTCGTAGCGGCGCAGCCGGGACATGGCCGCGCCGCGGTCCTGGGAGTGCTCCTTCCACAGGATGTCCAGCAGGGTGCGGCCCACCAGTTCGGGGTGTGCGTGGGTCTGGGCGAAGTGCCCGGGAACCACCCGCGCGCCGAGCTTCCACGCGCCGGTGTGCGCCACGTCCTCGCCGGCCAGCAACCGCAGGAAGTGCGACTTGCCGGAGCCGTTGGAGCCGAGCACGGCGACGCGTTCGCCGTAGAAGACCTCCAGGTCGAAGGGTTTCATCAGGCCGGTCAGCTCCAGGCCCTGGCAGGTGACGGCCCGGACGCCGGTGCGCCCGCCCTTCAGGCGCATCCGGATGTCCTGCTCGCGCGGCGGCTCCGGCGGCGGGCCGGCCTCCTCGAACTTGCGCAGCCGGGTCTGCGCGGCCTGGTAGCGGGAGGCCAGTTCATGGCTGACGGTGGCGGCCTGCCGCAGGTTCAGCACCAGCTTCCTCAGCTGCGCGTGCTTCTCGTCCCAGCGCCTGCGCAGCTCCTCGAAGCGGGCAAAGCGCTCACGCCGGGCCTCGTGGTAGGTGGCGAAACCGCCGCCGTGCACCCAGGCGTCGGCGCCGGCCGGACCGGGTTCGAGGGAGACGATCCGGTCGGCGGCGCGGGCGAGGAGTTCACGGTCGTGGGAGACGAACAGCACCGTCTTGCGGGTCTCCTTCAGCCGCTCCTCAAGCCAGCGCTTGCCGGGCACGTCGAGATAGTTGTCCGGTTCGTCGAGCAGCAGCACCTCGTCCGTGCCGCGCAGCAGCGCCTCCAGCACCAGCCGCTTCTGCTCGCCGCCGGACAGGGTGCTCACCTGCCGCCACTGCGCCCTGTCGTAGGGCACGCCGAGCGCGGCCATGGTGCACATGTCCCACAGCGTCTCGGCCTCGTAGCCGCGTGCCTCCGCCCAGTCGGCCAGCGCCTGCGCGTACTGCAGCTGGGCGGCCTCGTCGTCGACGGTCATGATGGCGTGCTCGGCCGTGTCGACGGCCCGCGCGGCCTGCCTCACCCGCGGCGTCGCGACCGACACGAGCAGGTCGCGCACAGTCGTCTCGTCCCGCACCGACCCCACGAACTGCCGCATCACACCGAGGCCGCCGCTGACGGTCACGGTGCCGCCGTGCGGCTTCAGCTCGCCGGAGGCCAGGCGGAGCAGGGTGGTCTTGCCGGTGCCGTTGGGTCCGACGAGGGCCACGGCGGCCCCCTCGCCCACCCGGAAGGACACATCGCCGAGCAGCGGTCTCCCGTCGGGGAGGTCGTACTCGAGGTGCGCGGCTTCCAGATGTCCCATGGTCAGGCATTGTGGCGGCCGCCGCACGAGCGGGGCAAACTCTTATCCGAAGTCCACGGGCCGTCCCGCCGGGCCGCTCTCCCGCGCCGGGGTGACGACCGCGTCCGCCCACGTCAGGGCCGTCCATCCGGTGCCGACCGAACCCTGGAGGACCACCACGCCGGTGTTCTCCAGAGGGTGGGTGGCGGCGAACTCCGCGTCGAGGTTGCGGGCGCGGACCGCGGTCCACAGGCGGATGGCCGCGCCGTGACTGACCAGGGCGACGGTTCCGGCGCGGTCCGCCGCGGCCTCGGCGACGACGGCGTCGTAGCGGGCCAGCACCTCGGTGCCGCTCTCGCCGCCGGGCATGCGCGTGCGGGTGTCACCGTCGGCCCAGGCCAGCAGCGTACGCATGTAGAGCTGTCCGCGCTCGGAGTCGCCCGGCTCCGTCTCCAGGTCGCCCGCGGACACTTCGCGGATGCCGTCGCGGACGATCACGTCGAGTCCCCGGGCGGCGGCCAGGGGCCCGGCGGTGAGCTGGGTGCGGACCAGCGTGGAGGCGTAGAGCGCTTCGATGTGCTCGCCGGCCAGGGCCCGCGGCAGCGCCGCGGCCTGCCGCTCGCCGAGCCCGGTCAGACCCGGCCCCGGGATCCGCGTGTCCAGCAGGTGGCCCACGTTGGAGGGGGTCTGGGCGTGGCGGATGAGGAGCAGACGCATGCGAAGGGTCCCTACGACGGCCGGTGCCGCCCCGCGCGCACAGGAAACGGCGAGTTCAGGGTAGCGGCCCCGGTATGAACCCCGGCCACGGGCCCCACACCCGGATGTCCACATTCTGAAACCGGGGGTCTCACCATGCGGCATGAAAGCGTACCGTGATCCGTACCGCCCGGGGCCGCGGGCCCGCGGGCTCAGGGGACGAGAAGGGGTACCGCCATGCCGAAGCAGGAGACGGCCGTCTACACGCACGGGCACCACGAGTCCGTGCTGCGTTCGCACACCTGGCGCACCGCCGCCAACTCCGCGGCCTACCTCCTCGGCTCCCTCCAACCGCACATGAGGATCCTCGACATCGGCTGCGGGCCCGGCACCATCACCGCCGATCTGGCGGAGCTGGTCCCCCAGGGGCACGTCACGGGTGTCGACCGGGCGCCCGGCGTCCTGGAGCAGGCCCGGGCCACGGCCGCCGGGCGGGGTCTGACCAACGTCGACTTCGCGGTGGCCGACGTCCACGCCCTCGACCACCCCGACGACACGTTCTGCGTCGTCCACGCCCACCAGGTGCTCCAGCACGTGGGCGACCCCGTGCAGGCACTGCGCGAGATGCAGCGGGTGACGAAGCCGGGCGGGTACGTCGCCGTCCGCGACGCGGACTACGCGGCGATGACCTGGTACCCGCGCGTGCCGGGGCTGGACGACTGGCTGGGCCTCTACCGGCGGGTCGCCCGCGCCAACGGCGGCGAACCGGACGCCGGACGCCGGCTGCGGTCCTGGGCACTGGCGGCCGGCTTCACCGACGTCACGGCCACCTCCAGCACCTGGACCTACGCCACCGAGGACGAGCGCGCCTGGTGGAGCGGGCTCTGGGCCGACCGCACCCTGGCCTCGGCGTACGCCGAGCGCGCCGTCGCGGTCGGACACGCGACCGAGGAGCGGCTGCGGGCCGTGTCGGCGGCATGGCGGGAGTGGGGCGAGCGGCCCGACGGATGGTTCGCCGTCCTGCACGGAGAGGTCCTGTGCCGCAAGGAAGCCTGATCCCCGCTGCCCGGCTTCCGGTCCGGGATCCCTCCCGGACCGCCGTGCCTCACTCGCGGGGAAGCAGGGGTCCCAGCGGTCCGAGGTCCAGGTTCAGGTCCTCGGGCCGCAGTCCGTAGCGGTCGCGCAGCTCGCCCATGCGGTCCTCCAGGAGCATGAGCGTGAGACCGATCCGCTCCTCCTGCTCCTCGCTCAGGTCCCCCTCGTCGAAGCGGCGCAGCGCCTGCCGCTCCATGAGCTGGCGCAGCAGCTCCACCACGGTGAGCACGAGTTTCACCAGGTCCCGCTCGACGGTGTCGGGTTCCAGATCCAGGTGCTTGCGCCGGGCCACTGCTATTCCTCGAAGGGCGAGGGCACTTGCGCATTCACCGAGCTGATCAGCGCGTTCAGGTCGATGCGGACGAGGTCCACGTCGGCGATGCGCAGGGTGACGTCCCCGGTGATGACGACACCGCCGGCGAGCAGCCGGTCGAGCAGGTCGACCAGGGCGATCTCACGGCGTTCGACGACCGTCATGTCTCCTCCCCCGCGAAGGAGTACGCCGCCCAGGGCCCGGTGAGTTCCACGCGCAGCCCCGGCACGTCGTCCTTCGTACGGTCGACGAGCTCCACGAACTCCTCGGAGTCGCCGCGCGGCACCAGGTAGGCGGCGTTGAGCACGTTCCGCCCCGCCGCGGCGGCGAGGGCGGGGTGCTGCGGGGCGTGCAGCCGGGACTCCTCGGCGAAGCCGGAGAGCTGCTCGTGCAGCCGGGTCGCGA
Organism: Streptomyces sp. NPDC052043; assembly: GCF_044548235.1. Lineage (NCBI taxonomy): Bacteria > Bacillati > Actinomycetota > Actinomycetes > Kitasatosporales > Streptomycetaceae > Streptomyces > Streptomyces sp. NPDC052043. The sequence goes on along the minus strand of NZ_JBIUBT010000002.1, from coordinate 669,782 downwards.
AGGTCTCCGCCTTCTGCCACAGATCCTCGCCCGCCCGGGTCTCCTGCCGCCGCTGCCGCAGGTAGTCCCGGCCCGAGGCGGCCCTGGGCACGGGCTGCGCGGCCTGCTGGGGCTGCTCGGTCTCGGCGTAGATCTTCACGCCCCACTCCACGCGCCCCTCCAGCCGGTCCAGGGTGCGGCGGATGTGGTCCTCACGGGCCTCGATCATCGAGCGGACGGCGCTGTCGTCCCGGAAGACGGTGGCCAGCCTGAGCGGCAGCGGTGTGGTGACGACGGTCAGCGCGTCGATGACACCCTGGTGGGCTCGGGCGGTGGCGGCGAGCCAGTCGAGGTCCTCCAGATGGGCGCGCAGCGGCTCCTCCGCGAAGTCACGCTCGGGCACCTCGCTGACGACGGCGACCAGACCGTGGTGGTTGAGCTGCTTGGCCGGGGCACCCCCCACCCCGGTCAGCTGCGCCTGGAGGGGCGCGCCGAGCGGCCGGCAGACGGCGTAGACGTACCGCAGTCCGGTCATGGTGCCTCCTTGCGGGCGCGGTCCTCATCCACGCGGTCCTCATCCACGCGGTCCTGGTCCACACGGCCCCGGTCCAGGCGTTCCGGCTCCGCGCGGCCACGATCCAGCTCCAGCTCCTCCAGTCGCGCCAGCCGCTCGCGCAGCTCGGCGTTCTCCCGGGCGAGTTCGTCGCGGCGGGCACGGGAGGAGAGTGCCGGGTCGCTCTCCCACCAGTCGATACCCATCTCCTTGGCCTTGTCGACCGAGGCGACGACGAGCCGGAGCTTGATGGTGAGCAGTTCGATGTCGAGCAGGTTGATGCGGATGTCGCCCGCGATGACGATGCCCTTGTCGAGCACGCGCTCGAGGATGTCCGCGAGGTTGGCCCCGCTGCTCGGGCCGTACGGTTCGGGCAGCCGGCTGGGCGTCGTCATCGGCGGCCCCCGCCCTCGGCGTACTCGTCGTCGGGTTCCTCTTCCTCTTCCTCCTCGGGCTCTTCCTCGTCCCGGGGCTCGTACTCCTCGTCCTGCTCGCCCTCCTCGTCCTCCCTGTCCTCCCCGTCTTCTTCCTCTTCCTCCTCGTCCTCGTACTCGCCGTTCTCCTCCTCGGCGTACGAGCCCTCCTCCTCGTCCTCGTGGCCGGCCTCCTCCTCGGCCACCGCGTCCTCGTGGCTGCGGACGACCTCGCCGTCCTGGATCTCGCCGCGCCAGCTGTCCTCGGCCTCTCCCTTGAGCGTGATGAAGCGGACGTAGTTCTTCAGGTCCAGCCGGGTGCGGCGGCCCTGGGCCCGCCAGATGTTGCCGGTCTTCTCGAAGAATCCGCTCGGGTAGTACTCCATGACCAGCAGGATCCGGGTGAGGTTCTCGTCGAGCCGGTGGAAGGAGACGACGCCCTTCGTGGTGCCCTTCGCGCCCTCCGACGTCCACCGGATGCGGTCGTCGGGCAGCTGCTCGGTGGTGTGGGCCTTCCAGCTGCGGCTGGACCACAGCACCTTCAGCTGCCAGTCGGAGGTGGTGTCGTCGGCGCGGCTCGCGCTCTTGACGCCCTTGGCGAAGGTGCTGAAGTCCTGGAACTGGGTCCACTGGTCGTAGGCGGTGCGCAGCGGCACGCCGACGTCGACGGACTCGATGATGACCGTGGGCTTGTTGCCCCCGCCGCGCTTGCGCTTGGCCCCACCACCGCCACCGAGGTTCTTCAGCACGCCCATGACGCTGTCCTTGGCGCGGGAGGCGCCCAGCTCCAGGACCGAGCGCACCGGGCCCTTGCCCTCGGCGAGCTTGCGACCGGCGTCGAGTGCGAGTCTGGCGAAGCCCGGGGTGTTGCCCTCGGCGATGTCGTTCAGCATGCCGGTGGTCTCGCCGAGCTTGTGGCCGAAGCCGACCAGCAGCCGCTGGGCCTGGGCGGCGAGGTAGTCCTGCACCTCGGCCTTGAGCCGGTCGGCGGCCTCGCTGTGGGCCAGGTCCCCCAGCGGGGTGTCCTTCGCCGCGCCGCGCGCCGCGCCGCCGGCCGCGGAGGCAGCGGAGGTCGCGGTCCCGAGGGCCTCGGTCATCGGTCACCACCGCCCTTCGGCCGCCGGGAGCGGGCAGCGCGGTGCGTGTCGCCGGCGGCGGCCGTCTTCTTCGCGGCCGTACCGCGGGCCGCGGCCTTCTCCGCCGCCGCCTTCTTGCCGGGAGCCTTCTTGGCGGGGGCCTTCCTCGCGGGAGCCTTCCTCCCGGGGGCCTTCCTCGTGGGGGCCTTCCTCGCCGCCTCCTTCCGGGCCGGCCCGCGCCGGTCCCCGGCCGCCTCCCCCTGACCCTCCTCGGCCTCGCGGCCTTCCCGGTCCTCGTAGTCGTCCTCGTACTCGTCCTCGCGTTCGCGCTCGTCCTCGCGCTCGTCCGGGTGAGCGTCCTCCCCCTCGGCCTCCTCGTCCGTGGCCGGCTGCGGCCCGACGCCGGCGAGTTCGTCGCGGATCTGCGCGGTCCGCCCGTGCAGCCGGTCGGCGAGCGCGTTCATCTGCCGTTCGGCCACGGCCCCCGAGGCCGCCTTGCCCACACCCTTCAGATCCTCGCGCAGCTGGTCGCCGATCTCCTTGAGCTGCGGGTTGTTCGCCAGTTGCTGGTCGACGAGCTGCGCGATCCCGGCCGGACCGAGGTTCAGCTTCTTGCCGGCCACCAGACTGCCCAACGTGAGGGCGAGTTTCGCCTTCTTGGTCCGTCCCAGGAGGTAGCCGGCCCCTATCGCGAGACCCAGTCCCACTTTGTTCATGGTGCCGTCCCCTCACCTGTCCCCTCACCTGTCCACTCACCCGTCCCCTCGCCCGTCCCGGCGGCTGAGCGCAGGCCGGTCTCCAGCCGGTCCAGCAGCTCGTCCTCCCGGCGGTCGAACTCCTCACCGCTGATCTCGCCCGCGTCCAACTTCTCTTCGAGTCGGGCTAGTTCGGCCTGTATCGCGGCCGGGTCGTAGTAGATGCGCTCGGCTTCGCGCAGTACCTGCCGGATCGCCCAGGCGCTTCCGCGCGCCGGTGCGAACGGCAGCAGCAGCACTTCGGAGATGAGTCCCATGACGTCACCCCGTTCCTGTGTCGGCTCCGGCCGTGGTGCTCGCGGGCTCGGCGGGGCCGGGTTCGACGAAGCTGTACGGCGGGAGCGGGCCGTTGATGCGCAGTTCGAGGTGGGGCAGGTCCTTGCGGGCCTGTTCGGCGGCGGTCACGAAGTCCTCGGCCGCTTCCCGGTCCACCAGGAACGAGGCGTTGACCAGCCAGCCGGTGGACGGGGGGCCGTCGCTGACCGCGGCCGCGTACGGTTCGAGGGCGTGCACGATCGCGCGGGCGTCGTCGGCCTCGCGGGCCTGCACGGCGGCCGCGACCAGCTCCCCGAGCCGGAGTTTGGCGTCGTAACCTCCGCCGCCGGAGCGCCGGTTGGCCTCCGCCAGCGACCGGATCTCGGGGTTCTCGGCCATCACGCGGTGCAGTACCGCGTCCTCGACGTGGTGGCCCTTGACGTTGTACTCGACCTTGCCCTCCAGCGCCCGCAGCCGCTCGCGGTAGTGCTCGGCACGCTCGGTGAGCACGCCGGTGACGGCGGCGTCGTCCGGGGCGACGCTGCCGAACCGCATCGGCAGCACGCAGCCGGTCGCACCGGCCTCGCTGAGCACGGCCTGGTGGGCGAGCAGGTCCCGCCGTTTGGGCCGCAGCCCCTCGGGCGCGTCACTGACGACCGCGGCCAGTTCGCCCGCCTCCAGCACGCGCACCGGGCGGGCCGGCTCGCCCACCCCGCCCAGATCCCGCGGCAGGGACGAGTGCGAGGCCTCGGTGATCGCGTAGACGTACGTACTCACTCCCGCTCCTCCTTCCGCCGGGCCGGCCCGGTCCTACGGGGCCGCGGCCGCTCCCCGGCCTCGCCCGCGCGCTCGTCCGCGTGCTCCTGGCGGCCCTGCTGGAAGGCGTCCGAGACGGTCTGCGCGGCGCCGGACAACGCCCCCTTCGCCTTGCCGCGCGCGCCGGACTCGGTGACCTCTCCGACCAGGTCGGGCAGGCCCGGCGCCCGATGCGGGCCCGCCTCCAGGTCCAGCCGGTTGCAGGCCTCGGCGAAGCGCAGGTAGGTGTCGACGCTGGCGACGACGACCCGCACGTCGATCTTCAGGATCTCGATGCCGACCAAGGAGACCCGCACGAACGCGTCGATCACCAGCCCCCGGTCGAGGACGAGTTCCAGTACGTCGTACAGGCTGCTGCCGCCTGCGCCGCCGGACGTCTGTGCCGGGACAACGGTCATGCCACCGCGCCTCCTCACCCGCATAGGTCTGTGTAGGTGTGCGTAGGTCTGTGCCCTGAGGGCCGCGTCCGCGCACGGGGTCTGCGGGTGCCTCCCGTGCCCGGGGCCGTGGCCGCTCTAGCCGCCGGGGCGGCGGGCGTCGGCGCGGCCGCGTTCGTAGCGGTGCAGGCGCCGGTAGCCGGTCAGCTGCCCCCGCGGGTCGAGCGCGACCCGGTAGCTCGCCATGAGGCTCATGGTGTCCGGCACCCGGGCCAGCTCCAGGACCTCGACCTCCAGCGACCAGCCGTCCTCGGTCTGCTCGAAGGACGTCACGGACTCCGCGGTCAGCCCGGTCAGCTCGGCGAACTGGGCCCGCGCCTCACGCAGCACCTCTGCGGTGTTGTCTTGCTTCACCATGGCCACCTCTTCCCCCTCGGGTGGCCGCAGGCTCCACGGCCAAACCTGGACATAAGCAAGCATCACTCACATATCGCTTCGAACCTCCTGGAACCCGCCGGTGCGCACCGTGCGCGCCTCGTCGCTCACCGCACGACCGCTTCCTCCACCAGCAGCCGCGCCGCGGCCGCGATCGACTCGGCGTCGATGCCCGCGGCGTGCAACTGCTCGGCGGGTGAGGCGGACCCCGGCATCACCCGCACGGCCAGCCGCACCAGGCGCGGCACCGGGCGTCCGTCGGTGAACGCGTCGAGCACGGCGTCGCCGAGGCCGCCCTCGGCATGATGGTCCTCCACGGTGAGCAGGCAGCCGGTGTCCTCGGCGGCCTTGCGGAGCGTGTCCCGATCGACCGGCTTGACGGAGTACAGGTCGATCACGCGGACCGCGATGCCGTCCCGGCCGAGGGTGTCGGCGGCGGCGAGCGCCTCGTGCAGGGTGACGCCCGCGGCGACGACGGTCAGCCGGTCCTGTGCTGAGGAGCGCAGCACCTTGCTGCCGCCGACGGGGAAGTCCTCCCCGGGCCCGTAGAGCACCGGGCTCTCCCCGCGCGAGGTGCGCAGATAGCGGACGCCCTCCAGGTCGGCCATCCGCGCGACGAGCTGGGCGGTCTGGTTGGCGTCGCACGGGTAGAGCACGGTCGAGCCGTGGACGCCGCGCATCATCGCCAGGTCCTCCAGGCCCATCTGGCTGGGCCCGTCCTGTCCGATCGCCGTGCCCGCGTGGGAGCCGTTGAGGTTGATCCCGGAGCCGCTGACGGAGGCCATCCGCACGAAGTCGTGCGCGCGGGTCAAAAAGGCCGCGAACGTCGACGCGTACGGCACCCAGCCGCGCCGGGCCATTCCGACGGCGGCGGCGACCATCTGCTGTTCGGCGATGTAGCACTCGAAGTAGCGCTCGGGGTGTTCCTTGGCGAAGAACTCCGAGCGGGTGGAGTCGCCGACCTCGCCGTCGAGGGCCACGACGTCGCCGCGCGCGGTGCCGAGCGCGGCGAGCGCCTGGCCGTAGGCGTCGCGGGTGGCGGCCTTTTCGCCCAGAGCCCAGCGGGGCAGTTCGAGGTTGCCGTCGCCCACGGCGTGCAGCGAACGGGCGGAGCGCGGCTCGTGCACGTGGACGCGGATGTCGCGGACGCCGCCGAGTTCCTCGACCGCCTCGTCGGGGTGCTTCAGTGGCTTGCCGTGCAGTCCCTCACGGTTCTCGGCGTCCTTGACGCCTTTGCCCTTGAGGGTGCGGGCGATGATCGCGGTGGGCTGCCCCTTGGTGGAGACCGCCTCGCCGTAGGCGCGGTCGACGGCGTCCACGTCGTGGCCGTCGATCTCGATCGTGTGCCAGTCGAAGGCGCGGAAGCGGCGGGCGTAGGCGTCCAGGTCGTGGCCGTGGCGGGTGGGGCCGCGCTGGCCGAGCCGGTTGATGTCGAGGATCACGGTGAGGTTGTCCAGGTGCTCGTACCCGGCGTGCTCGGCGGCCTCCCAGATCGAGCCCTCGGCCAGCTCGCTGTCCCCGCACAGCACCCACACGCGGTAGTCGGCGTGGTCCAGCCGCTTGCCGGTGAGCGCGATCCCGACGCCGATGGGCAGGCCCTGCCCGAGGGATCCGGTGGCGGTCTCCACCCACGGCAGCCGTCGCGGGGTGGGGTGCCCTTCCAGGCGGCTGCCCAGCTTGCGGAAGGTGAGCAGTTCCTCGTCGTCGATGGCGCCCGCCGCCTTGTAGGCGGAGTACAGCAGCGGGGAGGCGTGTCCCTTGGACAGGACGAAGCGGTCGTTGCCGGGGTGCTCGGGCCGGCCGAAGTCGTAGCGGAAGTGGTTCGCGAGCAGGACCGCCATGAGGTCGGCGGCGGACATGGAGGACGTGGGGTGCCCGGAGCCCGCCGCGGCGGCGGCGCGCACACTGTCGACGCGCAGCTGCTGGCCGAGTTCGACGAGTTCGTCGGTGTTCATGAGTCTCCTTCCGCGGGTATGTCGTCCGCCTTGACCGGTCCGGGGGCGGGGTGGGACCCGCCGCGCCCGGTGTCGGTCGGCGCTGCCGGTCCGGACGCGGCCGTCGTCCTCGCCTGCGGCTCGGGTCCGCCCGGGACGCGGGCCAGCTCCGGGGAGGCCGTGTCCAGGGGCACGGACCAGGACCGTACGAGGCCCAGCTGGACGGACTGGCGCGGCAGTACCGCGTCCAGCAGCCAGTCCGCGGCCACCCGGACGCGGTTGCCGGGCATCGCCGCGAGGTGGTAGGCGCGGGTGACCGCGCCGGCCACCGGCCCGGACAGTGGGATACCGAACGGGTCGGCGGCGGCCTGCGCACCGCCCAGGTCCACGACGAAGCCCAGATCGCGGTGGCGGTAGGGGCGGCGCTCGCCGACGCCGAGCGAGGCGGCGACGTTGACGGCGGCCGCCTTGCCCTGCCGCCAGGCGTGCTGGGCGGTCATCGGGGTGCACCGGCCGGGTTTGTCCAGGTCGGGGACGGCGGCCGCGTCCCCGCACGCGAACACCTCCGGCCGCCCCGGCACCTGGAGGAAGGGGTCGACGACGAGCCGGCCCCGCTCCAGCGGCTGCCCGGTGCTCTCCACCAGCGGGTCGGGCCGTACGCCGACGCACCACACGAGGGTGCGGCTGCGGACGAACTCGCCGTCCGTCAGCAGCACTCCTTCGTGCGTGGCCTCCTGCACGGAGGTGCCCATGCGCACCTCGACGCCCCGCCGCCGCAGCACTCGGTCGGCGATGGCCGAGAGCCGTTCGTCCAGCTCGGGCAGCACACGGGGCGCGACGTCCAGCAGGAGCCAGCGCGGCCGGATCCCCTGCCGGGGCGGGTGCCGGCGCACCAGCGAGTCGGTGAACATCTTCCCGTGCGCGGCGACCTCGGTGCCGGTGTAGCCGGCGCCCACGACGACGAACGTGCAGCGGTCCGTGCAGGTCTCGGGGTCGTCCTCGGCGCCGGCCAGTTCGATCTGGCGGGTCACGTGGTCCCGCAGGTACAGGGCCTCGGGCAGGCCGCGGAAACCGTGCGCGTGCTCGGTGACGCCGGGGATCGGCAGCAGTTTGTTGACACTGCCGACGGCGAGCACCAGCCGGTCGTAGGCCAGCGTGCCCTCGCCGCCCTCGGGGTCGGTGTAGCGCACGGTGCGCCCGTCCAGGTCGATGCCGTCGGCCTCGCCGAGGACCAGCCGTACGTGGCGCAGCGCGCCGACGAGGGAGACGGCGGCCCGGCGCGGCTCCAGGAGGCCCACGGCGACCTGAGGCAGCAGAGGCAGGTACAGGAAGTAGTCGGTCGGGTTCAGCAGGGTGATGTCGGCCTTGCCCCGGGACATCCTCGACAGGGTCCGGGCCGCGCGGTAGCCGGCGAATCCGGCACCGACGATCACGATGCGGGGTCGACTCACGGTTCGCCTCCGGCGCGGTCGTGTACGTCGTATTCCTTGGTACGGGCGGTGCGGTGGTGCGGGACTTCCCGCGTCCCCTCGGCCTGCTCACCCAAACTTCCGCCGACACCGGGTCGGCCGCCGCGCCCGCCGTGACGGCACCGGGCGGGGACGGGGACAGGGACGAGCGCCCGCCGCCCGGGAGGGCGAGCAGACGCCCGGTGTCATGTCACGCTCCAGCAGCAGGGGACACGGAGTTCCGGCAGCGCGGAACGTGGAGTTCCGCGCTGCGGGGATCGCGGCGGGGTGTCAGGCCCGGCGGTCCGTTCCGGGGTCGGTCTCCCCGGGATGTTCCGGCCCGGTGGCCGGAGGCGGGGGCGGCACCGGCGGTACGGGCGGGTACGCCGCCCCCGCCGCCCTGCCGGTCGCGCCCGCCGCCCGGCCCGCGGCGCCCGACGACGTGCCGGTGCCGCCCGCCGGCGGGGCGCCCCTGCCCTGTCCGGGCGCGAGGCCCGCGCCGTGCTCCGGCGCGTGCCGCGTGTGCCGCGACGCCGACGGCCTGGCCGCCTCGCGCAGCGCGTAGGCCGCCGCGCCCAGGATGACCGCGGTGACCAGCGCGGCGGCCCAGCCGGGCAGACCGATCGCGAGGGCCAGCCCCACGGTGAGTGCGAGGGCCGCGCCCGCGTACAGCGCGACGGCGCCGGACGCGGCGTACAGCGCGGCGGTGCGGCGCTGCCTGCGGGTCTGCTCGCGCAGTTCGTCGCGCACCGTCTCACGCGCCACCTGCGCCAGCTCGTCGACCAGTTCCTTGTCCAAGTGCTCCAGGTGATCCAAGCCCTTCATGCGGCGCGGGTACCCGCGCAGGCGCACGCATAACACCGTCCGAGGATGTGGCGGAGGGGTGGGCGTTACGGGCGATCCGGTGAAACGATCTCCACGCCGGGTGGCCCCAACTACGCTCGTGCGCATGGAGATTCTGGGAACCACCCTGCGCGTCTGCGTCAACGATCTGGACACCGCCGTCCCGTTCTACGAAGGTCTCGCGGGTGCCAGAGCTCTCCGCTTCGAGCAGGGCGGCGTCCAGGTGGCCGCGGTCGGCTGCTTCCTGCTGATGAGCGGCCCCGAGTCGCAGCTGGAGGTGCTGCGCAAGGTCACGGCGACGATAGCCGTGGAGGACGTCGACGAGGCGCACCGGGTGCTGACCGGGCTCGGCGCGCACATCGTCGCCGGGCCGGTCCCGACACCGGTGGGCCGCAACCTGATCGCCCTGCACCCGGACGGGACGGTGTACGAGTACATGGACCGCCGGGGCTGAGCGGGCCCGGCGCTGTGCGGGCACGGCGATATTCCGTGGTCGGCGCGTCGTGGGCGCCGTAGAGTCGGCCGGTCACCCCCTGTGGCCCCTGGCCGAGCACGGAGAAGTACGGAGAGCCGATGAGTGAGCAGCACACCTACCGGGTGATCGTCCGGGGCACCTGGGACGCACTGACCGACGAGGCACGGGAACGGCTGCGCGCGCAGGCGGGCGAGCACGGCATGCTCAGCATGCGGTTCACCGAGGAGGGCTCGCTGTCGTACGAGCCGTCCCCGCTGAAGCACTTCTCGATGCGCTACGTCGTGGTGTGCGACGCGGAGGACGGCGAGGAGATGGCGGCCGCGATCGCCGAGGACCGCGCGGAGAGCGCCCTGCGCGGCCTCGGATACGGCTTTCGTGACCTGCGGTCGACCGTGACGGACCTGGACACCATGAAGGTCAACTTCAAGCGCGCGTCTCGGCGGTGAGCGCCCACCGCTCGTGGTCGCGCCAGGCCCCGTCGATGAAGAGCATGTCCGGCGAGAAGCCCTCCAGGCGGAAGCCGCAGGCGCGGGCCAGCGCGATCGAGGCGGTGTTGAGCGGCTGGACGTTGATCTCCAGCCGGTGCAGCCGCATCGGGCCGAAGGCGTAGCCGATGACGAGGTCGAGGCCTTCCCGCATCAGGCCGCGCCCGGCGGCGTGTGCGAAGGCGCCGTAGCCGAGCGCGCCGCACCGGAACGCGCCGTGCACGATGTTGTTGATGTTGACGAACCCGGCGAGGGCACCGGTGTCCCTCTCGCAGACCAGGAAGCCTGCCTTCGCCGGGTCCTCGATCAGCTGCCGGGCGTAGGCGGTGTACGCCTCGGCCGTGGCCGGCGGGAAGAGCCACGGGTGGTGCAGCTCCTCGCTCTCCCGGACCCGGGCGGTGAACTCGGCGCCGTCCTCCTGGGTGAAGGGCCGGATGCCCACGCGGGGCCCCTCGGCGACGTAGTGGACTGCGGTGTGCGGCATGCCGTCACCCTACGCGCGGCGCGCGCCCGGCCACCGCGCGCCCGGCCACCCCACGGTCGGCGCGGGGCGGTCAGCGCAGGGCGGGTTCGTCGAGCGTCAGCGTGCCCGCGTCGGCGTCGAGTTCGGCCATGACACCGAAGGGGACGGTCACCGCGCCCTCGCAGTGCCCGAAGCCGAACTCCTCGGCGACGGGCACCCCGAGTCCGCCGAGCCGGTCGGCGAGCAGGGCCCGCACCCGGTCGGGGGTCTCGCAGTCCTTCCAGGACCCGAGCAGCACCCCGCGCACCCCGTCGAACCAGCCGGCGCGCAGCAGCTGGGTGAGGTACCGGTCCAGACGGTAGGCCTCCTCGCCCACGTCCTCCAGGCACAGCAGCCCGCCGGCCGCGCCGGGCCGCGCGTGCGGCGTGCCGAGGTCGGCGGCGAGCAGGGCCAGACAGCCGCCGAGGGTGACGCCGCGGGCCCGCCCGGGGACCAGGGCCGGGCCGCCGGAGGCGATGGCGCGGACCGTCTCGGGCGCGAACAGGGTCGCCCGCAGGTGCCGCTGCGCCCGGTCGTTCTTGACGAAGTCGACCCCGGCGGCCATCGGCCCGTGCAGCGTGACCAGGCCCAGCCTGGTGGCGAACGCCTCGTGCAGCGCGGTGATGTCGCTGAAGCCGACGAACACCTTCGGTCCGGCCGCCCGCATGGCCTCCCAGTCGAGCAGGTCCACCATGCGCTGCGCGCCGTAGCCGCCGCGTGCGCACAGCACCGCGTCCACCGACGGATCGCACCAGGCGCCCTGAAGGTCGGCGGCGCGGTCGCGGTCCGTGCCCGCCAGGTAGTCGAACGTGCCGTGCCGGGCCGTCACGTGCGGCGCCACCACCGGATCCAGGTCCCAGCCGCGCAGCACGTCCAGGCCGGCCTGCAACCGCTCCTCGGGCACGGGCCCGCTGGGCGCGACGACGGCCACGCGCGCGCCGGGGGCGAGCCGGGTGGGGCGGGCGAGTTCCTTCACGTGCCGAGCTCCAGGGTCGGGATGCCGGCCGGGTCCAGGCCGAAGACCTGAGCGTACAGCGACAGCTCCGCCTCCAGGGCCCGCACCATGGTGTCGGCCCGGCGGAAGCCGTGTCCCTCGCCCTCGAAGGCGAGGTACGCGTGCGGCAGCCGCCGACCGGCCAGTCGGGCGAGGAACCGCTCGCACTGGGCCGGCGGGCAGATCACGTCGTCCAGGCCCTGGAGCAGCAGGAACGGAGCCGTGATCCGGTCCGCGTGCTCGGCGGGCGAGCGCTCGGCGTACCGGCCGGGCACCTCGGCGAGCGGTCCGACCAGGGACTCCAGGTACTGCGACTCGAAGTCGTGGGTCTCCCCCGTGCCCCAGCCGGTCAGGTCGAGGATCGGGTAGATGATCGTGCCGCAGGCGTAGACGTCGGTCGTGGCCAGGGAGGCCGCAGTGGTCCAGCCGCCCGCGCTGCCGCCCCGGATCGCCAGCCGCGAGCGGTCGGCGGTGCCCTCGTCGGCGAGGGCGAGCGCGACCGCCGCGCAGTCCTCGACGTCGACGACGCCCCACTGCTCGCGCAGCCGGTCGCGGTACGCGCGGCCGTACCCGGTGGATCCGCCGTAGTTGACCTCGGCGACGCCGATGCCCCGCGAGGTGAAGTAGGCGATCTCCAGGTCGAGCACGAGGGGCGCACGGCTGGTGGGTCCGCCGTGCGCCCACACGACGTACGGCGGCAGTTCGCCGTCGGGCGCCGCGCATTCGGGGTGGTGCGGCGGATAGATGTGGGCGTGGATCTCCCGGCCGTCCGGCCCCGTGAAGGTGCGGGTCCGGGGCTCGGGGTAGTACGCGGGGTCGACCGGGTCCTCGTGCGCGGCGCCGATCACCCGTGTCCGGCCCGTCCGGGTGTCCAGCTCGACGACCTCGTACGCGCTGCGGGGGCCGGCGGCCACCGCGACGACCCGGTCGCCGTGCACCGCCGGCGACGCGTCGAACTCGGTCCAGGGGCCCGCCGCGTCGACGACCTCGCCCGTCTCCGGGTCGAGCACGCCGAGGGCGGTGGCGCCACGCCCGTGCACGACCGCGACCAGACCGCAGTCCAGCGGCGCGAACCAGCGCTGGCCCAGCTTCCACAGCGGGCCGCCGAACTCCTCCTCGCGGACGCACAGCGGCTTACCGTCGCGGTAGAGGTTCCACCAGCCACTGCGGTCGCTCGCGTACAGCAGCGAGCCGTCGGCGGCCCAGTCCGCCTGGGCGATGGACTCCTCGGGGCCGCCGGCCACCGTCCGGGGCGTGCCGAGCGAGCCGTCGGCGCGCACCTGGGCCACCAGCAGTTCCGTGCCGTCCCAGGGCATCCGCGGATGGTCCCAGGCCAGCCAGGCCGCTTGCCGCCCGTCGGGCGAGAGCCGGGGGCCGGTCACGAACCGGTGCCGGTCGTCGGTGAGTTCGCGTACCGCGGCCCGGTCGTCGGCGGCCGAGCCGTCCAGCGGCACGGCGGCGAGAACACGCCGCACGTCGGTGGGGGCCTCCCCGGTGAACTCCTCCAGCACGCACCACACCTCGCCGTGTTCCAGGCGCAGTTGGGGTTCGGCCCAGCGCAGTCCGCCGCCCACCGCCGAGAGCGGGCTGAGCGGGCGCGGCTCGCCGCCGGGCTCGTACCGGTACAGGCGCTGGTCGGCGAAGTTCACGAACACCAGCAGCGGCACGCCGTCCACGACGGCTCCGGCCCAGGGCCGGCCGCCGTACTCGATGACGCGGCTGCGCACGTTCCACGGTGCGGGCAGCACCGTGGAACGCGAGCCGTCGGCGAGCCGCCGTACCAGCGCCCGGCGTCCGCCCTCGGCGGGCCGCGGCTCGGTCCACCACACCTCGTCGCCGACGAATTCCGGGAACTCCGGCCTGCCGTCGTGTGCGGCGGCGAGGGCCGCGTCGACGGGCGAGGGCCAGGAGCCGCAGGGCAGGATGCGCACGTTTTCCCCCATGGGTTCAGGCGGTCCGCAGGAAGCGGTCCAGGACGCGGACACCGAAGTGCAACGCCTCGACGGGGACGCGCTCGTCGACTCCGTGGAACAGGGCGTTGTAGTCGAAGCCCTCGGGCAGCTTCAGCGGCGAGAAGCCGTACCCGGTGATGCCCAGCCGGGAGAACTGCTTGGCGTCGGTGCCGCCGGGCATGCAGAACGGCACGACATGGCCTTCCGGCGCGAACTCCTCGACGGCGGCCCGCATGGCCGCGAAGGACGGTGAGTCGACCGGTGACTGGAGCGCCACCTCGCGGTGCTGGAACTCCCAGTCCACGTCCGGTCCGGTCAGTTCGTCGAGGGTGGCGCGGAACTCCTCCTCGCCGCCGGGCAGATACCGCCCGTCGACGTGGGCGACGGCCTCCCCCGGGATCACGTTGATCTTGTAACCGGCCTCCAGCATGGTGGGGTTGGCGCTGTTGCGCAGCGTGGCCTCGACCAGCCGGGCCGCCGGGCCCAGCTTGTCCACCAGCGCGTCCACGTCCCGCAGGTCCCCCTCGATGCCGTACAGGGCGGCGAGTTCGGTGAGGGCGGCCCGCACGGTCGGGGTGAGCCGCAGGGGCCATTCGTGGGCGCCGATCCGGGCGATGGCCGCGGCGAGCCGGGTCACCGCGTTGTCCCGGTTGACCCGGGAGCCGTGGCCCGCCCGCCCGCGGGCGGTGAGCCGCAGCCAGGCGGTGCCGCGCTCACCGGCGGCGATCGGGTAGATCTGCCGTCCGGCGCCGTCGTGGAAGGTGTACGCCCCCGACTCGCTGACGCCCTCGGTGCAGCCCTCGAACAGGTCCGCGTGCCGGTCGGCGAGGAAGCCGGAGCCGTCCTCGGCGCTCGCCTCCTCGTCGGCGGTGAAGGCGATCACCACGTCCCGCCGGGGCCGCAGCCCCTGCCGGGCCCAGGCGCGGACCACGGCGAGGATCATCGCGTCCATGTTCTTCATGTCGACCGCGCCGCGGCCCCACACGACCCCGTCGCGGATCTCGCCGGAGAACGGGTGCACGCTCCAGTCCTCGGCGCGCGCCGGCACCACGTCCAGGTGACCGTGCACCAGCAGCGCGTCCGCCGACGGGTCGGTGCCCTCGATCCGGGCCACGACGTTGGTCCGGCCCGGGGTGCGCTCCAGGAGCACCGGCTCCAGGCCCGCCCCGGCGAGCCGTTCGGCGGCGTACTCGGACGCCGGGCGCTCCCGGCAGTCGCCGCCGCCCCGGTTGGTGGTGTCGATGCGGATCAGGTCGGAGGTGAACCCGACGACTTCGTCCAGCGCCTGCGCGTCAGCCATACTGCTCCTCGATCGCGGCCGAGGCGATCGTGGTGACCGCCTTGAAGGTGCGGATTGCCTCGTACATGGAAGCGCCGGTGTAGACGACCTTGCGCTCCCCGATCCGGCTCACTCCGGGCACGACGGTGCAGGCCATGGCGAGGTGTTCGGCGTCGAACTCGACCGCGACGGTGAACGGGCCACCCTGGACCGGTTCGTGACGGACCGCCAGCTCGGCCGCCTGCTTCGCGGCCGCGCGGATGTCGGCGGCGGTGCGGGCCGGCGTACGGCACACGGCCGCATATCGGGACACGTGGTCCTTCACGGCGACCTTCAGCGCCCCGGGCGCGTACCCGAGGGCGTCCTCGCAGGCCACGTCGTCCCCGGTGACCAGCACGACCGGCACCCCGTACTCGGCGACCACATGGGCGTTGAGCAGCCCCTCGCTGGCCCGTACGTCGTTCAGCCAGACCCCCGTGATGGAGTTGGCGAGGAAGGTGTGGGCGAGGACGCCCTCCATGCCGGCGCCCGCGTGGTAGCCGACGAAGGCGATCCCGTCCACGTCACCGTGCTGCACGCCCTCCACCATGGACAGCGACTTGTGCCGCCCGGTGATCATCCGCACCCGCTCGTCCATCTGCTCGAGGAGCAGGTTGCGCATGGTCCAGTGCGCCTCGTTGACGAGGACCTCGTCGGCTCCCCCGTCGAAGAAGCCGCGCACGGCCGCGTCGACGTCCGAGGTGAACATCGCCCGGCACCGCTCCCACTGCGGCGTCCCCGGCAGCACGTCGGCAGGCCAGGTCACACCGGTGGCACCCTCCATGTCGGCACTGATGAGGATCTTCATGGAGCGTCACGTTACGCGCCGATCAGCGACCCGGCTACGGAGAAGCGGTGAAAGTCGGCAGGTCCGGTCCTCAGCGTTCCAGGAAGTCGAACAGGTCCTCCCAGCGTCCGGTGATGACGTCCGGGTCGAAGCGCCGCACACTGCGCAGGGCCTGGTCGCCCATCGTGTCGCGCAGCTGCTCGTCGGACATCAACCGGACGAGGTGGCGGGCGAGTTCGGAGGTGTTGCCGGGGCGGGCGAGCAGGCCGTTCTCCTCGTGGGCGACGATCTCGCGGACGCCGGGCGCGCAGTCGAACGCCACGCAGGGCACGCCGGTCGCCATGGCCTCCAGCAGGACCAGCGGGAAGCCCTCGCCGCGGGAGGACTGGACGAAGACGGAGGAGGCGCGGAGCGCGCCGGGCACGTCGTCGGTCTGCCCGGCGAAGTCGACGGAGTCCTCCAGGCCGAGTTCCGCGCACTGCCGCCGGAGCTGTGCCTCGGCCTCTCCGCTGCCGTAGACGCGCAGGGTCCAGCCGGGCTGCTTCGGCGCGGCCTCGGCCCAGGCGTCCAGGAGCATGTCGACGCCCTTCTCGTGGGACAGCCGGCCGACACTCACCACCACCTTCTCGGTACGCGGCGACAGTGTGCCGGGCGCGATGGGCAGCGGGTTGGGCATGAAGCCGACGTTGTTCATGCCCTCGACCCCCCAGCGGTCGGCGTCCTCCTGGGTGAGCGCCAGCAGCCGGTCGACGTCCTTGTAGTACCGCTTCACCCGCCCGAACCGCGACGACTTGCGGGCCGTCTCGAAGGACTCGTGGGTCATGCCGACGACGCGGTGCCCGGCGGTGTCCGCGAGGGCCACCCACTCCATCGCCCACACCTGGGGGACGACGATCATCGCGCCGGGCCGGGCGGCCTGGAACAGCGCGGAGAGCCGGCTCGCGGCGGACCGCATGTGGGTGTCGTGGCGGCGCACGGCCGGGTCGAGGCGGCCGAGCAGGCGACGCGGCCTGGGCCGGCCGGGCGGGCGGCGGGCGTAGAGCGTCACGGTCCGGAACGGCGGCCGGTCGGCGAGAGCCATCGGGTGGTGGGGCGGGGCGATGCCGACGACGGTGACCCGGTGGCCGCGCTCGGCCAGCAGCCCGGCCAGCTGGATCTGCCAGCGGCCCACACCGCCGAGTTCGTTGACCTCGTTGCCCACGAAGAAGATGTCGCGCTCGGTCATCGGGTCTCTCCTGCGGCACCGAAGAAGCGGTCCACGATCTGCGCCGCGGCGTCCCCGCGGTCGTACTCGCCGTACTTGTCCACGAACTCCTTCAGTCGTGCCTCGTACTTCGACTGGACGGTGCCCAAGTCGCGGATCACGGCGAACAGTTCGTCCTCGGTGCGAGGAACGGGGCCCGGTGCCTCGGTGAGCAGGTCGAAGTACGTGCCGCGGCTGTCCTGGGCGTACTCCTCCCAGTCGTGGGCGTAGAACACGAGGGGGCGCCGAAGCAGGGCGTAGTCGAACATCACCGACGAGTAGTCGGTGATCAGGCAGTCGGCGAGCAGCAGCAGCGGGGTGATGTCCGGTTCGGCGCTGACGTCGATCACACGTCCCGCGACCGACGGCGGCAGGGTGACCCGGTTCAGGTAGTGCGCGCGCACGAGGAGGGTGTGGTCGTCGCCGAAGCGGGCGGCGAAGTCCTCGACGTCGAAGGGGAACGCGAAGTCCCGTACGCGGCCGTCGGGATGGGCGCGGAACGTCGGCGCGTACAGCAGCACGCGCCGGTCCGGGGCGAGGCCGAGCCGGTCGGCCAGCCGCTGTACGTCGGCGGGCAGCGGCGCCCCCTCGCGGACCCGCACCAGGGCGTCGTTGCGCGGGTAGCCGGTGCGCAGCAGCTTCTCCTCGGGGATGCGGTAGGCGCGGGCGAGGGTGCGCACGTCGTGCTCGCCGCGGACCACGAAGTGGTCGAAGCGGTCCAGCGCCTGCTGGTAGGAGCGCTGGTCCGGCTCGGACATCATCCGGTGGGTGGGCTCGTCGAAGCCCATCCGCTTCAGCGCCGAGCCGTGCCAGGTCTGGATGTACGTCGTCTCCGGGCGTTTGGCCAGCCGCAGCGGGTAGCCCTGGTTGTCGATCCAGAACTCCGCCTGGGCGAGGGCCTTGAGGTAGCGCCAGGACCAGCGGCGCACGAGTTCCACGTCCTGCGGGAAGCCCGTGGGGCGTTCGCCGGCGTACGACCAGATCGGGGTGATCGGCGTCTTGCGGCGGCGCAGTTCCTCGAAGACGGCGCGCGGGCTGTCGCTGTACTGCTTGCCGAGGTGGCTCTCGAAGACGACCGTGCCCTTGCGGACGGGCAGCCTGCGCAGCATGCGGTCGTAGACCTGGATTTTGCGGGCGCCCGAGTTCAGGTCGCGGCGCACGGCCCGCAGCGTGCGGTAGGCGCGCTTGGCGGCCCGCGCGGGGCGCCCGTGCAGGTTGCGCTCCACGGCGGCGCGGCCGGTGCGGGCGAGGCGGCCGTGCTGGGTGAGCCGGAAGGCCAGGTGGCCCTTGGCGGACACCTGCGCCTCGAGTCGGTCGGCCATGAGCCGGGTCAGGCGGGGCCTGACGGGCAGGGACCCGGCGTGTTCCAGGTCGACGGCGCCGACGGTGAGTCGGCTGGTGGTGCGCTTGCCGTCGGCGGTGAGGTGCAGCCGCACGTCCCAGACGTCGTCGACGATGCCGAGTGGTCTGAGCCGCCGGGCCAGCGGCACCTCGGCCCGCCAGGCGATCGTGTCGCCCTCGTGGCGGGGGGCGGGCACCGGGAAGCGGAAGGTCTGGAGGCTGCGGCGGCGGGCCCGGAACTCCAGCTCGGCGCCGAGTTCGGCGCCGGGGGCGATGATGCGCAGCGGGTTGACGAGCTCGCCGGCGAGCACCAGGTCGCCGCCGTGCACCGCGTAGGCGGTGAGCCGGTTGCGCAGGGCCATCCGGTTCAGCGGCCTGGCGTGGTAGCCGAGGGTGGTGACGTCCAGGAGCTCGCGCATCTCGGGGTTGTCGAGGTAGCGGTCGGTCCAGTAGATCCGGCCGCCCCGCTCGGTCAGCGGCGCGGAGATCTTGTGCCGGTTGATGAGCGTGTCGATGGCCGGCATCAGGTCGGTCCAGTCCTCGCGCAGCAGCAACTGGGCGCAGATGGCGTGGACGCGGTCCAGTTCGGCGTACGCCGCCTCGGGGAAGTCCTGGACGTAGCCGCGGGCCAGTTCGGCGAAGCGGTGGCGGTACTCGTCGTCGAGGAAGGGGAGTTCCCGCAGGTACAGCACCAGGTCGTGCTTGAGGAACTTGACGTCCTTGCGCAGCTTCAGCTCGTCCTGGCCCCGGCGGTCCAGGATGGCGTCGATACGGCGGTGGATCTCGACCCGGTCGGCGAAGTTGCTGATCTCGCCGCGCCGGTTGCTGATCGACTTGACGGCGGACTTCTGGGCGACGTTCCAGTGGTAGACCGTGTGGGGGATGAGGGTGATCCGCTCCGCGGCCAGGTAGGCCTGCGCGGAGAAGAGCAGGTCCTCGTAGTGGATGCCCCGAGGGAAGACGAGGTCGTTGTCGATCAGGAACCGGCGCCGGTAGCACTTGTTGGTCGACAGGGTGTCGAAGACGAACAGGTCCGGCAGCTCGGCGACGGAGTCCAGCGTGCGGGTGCTGCGGTACAGCCAGGGATACCAGAGGACGCGTTTGCCGTGCCGACTGTCGGTGTGAACCCGGACACACAGGCCGGAGACGAGGTCGGCGCCGGTGCGGTCGGCGGCCTCGATCATGTTCCGGCACGCGTTTCGTTCCAGCGTGTCGTCGCTGTCCAGGAACATCACGTACCGGCCGCGGGCCGCCTTGACGCCCTGGTTGCGGGGCTCTCCGCAGCCGCCGCTGTTCTCCTGGAGCCGGATCGCCCGCACCCGGTCGGGGTGGGCCGCGGCGAGCGCCTGCGCAACCTCGTGGGAGCCGTCCGTCGAGCAGTCGTCGGCGATGATCACCTCGACATTGCGCAGTGTTTGCTCAAGGACGGAACCAACGGCTGTCGCAAGCCTCTCTTCGTCGTTGTAGACGATGACGACGACACTGACGTCCGGCTCCGGCGCGACGATCGACACGGCCACCTCTCGTCCCTGTTCCATGTGGTCTGTGGGGGGATGGCTCAACCCTACAACGCGTAGGGAAAGCCCCGACTCCCACCCCTCCAAACTACGCCAATGCGACAATACGCCACCCTACTGACACGCAGAGTACGACCGGCGACCCGAACCGGTCAGGGGGTGCGGCCTGCCACAAGGCGCTGGGGTGGCGGTTCGGTTCGGACTCGGGGGGAGCGCACCGGCGTACGGTGCGCTCCCCCCCGACGAGCCTGCCTCTGACGAACCGCTCAGTCCTCGTGTCCGAGTTGGAGATCCCGTTCCGTGCGTCCCCCGCCCGCCACTTGGAGCACCGTGGCGACGGGCGGGTAGCCGGCCGCGATCACGGTGTACTCGCCGGAGGACAGGTCGACGAACCGGAACGTTCCGTCGGGTCCGGTGGTGAGCGTGTCGACGACGTTGCCCGCGGCGTCGAGGAGGGTGACGCGCGCGTCCTCGACGGGCCGCCCGCCGCCGGCCCGGACGGTCCCGCGCAGCACGGCGCCGCCCGCGAGCTCGACGTCCTGGCGGGTCTCCCGCGCGGCCTGCACGCTGACCGGCAGCGCGGCCGGGCGGAAGGCGGGGGCGCTGGCGGCGAGGGTGTACTCCCCGGCGACCAGTTCGGTGATGGCGTAGCCGCCCTCGCGCCCGCTGCGGGTGCTGGCGACGACCTCGCCGTGCACATTGGTCAGGGTGACGGTGGCGTCGCGCACGGGGGTGCCGTCGGCGGTGCACACGGTGCCGGTGAGGCGTCCGGCGCCGCCGAGGACGACGTCGAGTTCGACGGGCCGCTCGCCGACGGTCACGGAGACGGCCTGCGGCTGGTGCCCGCCGGCCGCGGCGATCAGCACGTACGACCCGGTGCCCGGCGTGGACAGCGCGTACCGCCCGTCGTCGCCGCTCGCGCCCCGGCCGATCTGCTGTCCCCCGACGTCGATCAGGGTGAGCGCCGCGCGGGGCACGACGGTGCCGTCCGGGTGCTGCACGGTGCCGCAGACGGGCACACCGGCGGGGTAGGGCGAACGGGCCTGCGGCACGGTGACGTTCAGCTGTTCGGTGGCGTTCGGCGGCGCGGTCTCCGTGCCGGTCGCGTGGGTGTTGTGGGACACCAGCGGTTTCTCCTTGAGGAAGAAGGCGATGAGCAGGCCGAGGACGAGCACCGGCACCAGGTAGAGGAAGATCCGCGGCATGGCGTCCGCGTACGCCCGCACATAGGCGTCGCGCAGGGCGGGCGGCAGCGCCCGCACGGCCTGCGGGGTGATCGACTCGGGGTCGGGGAGGGCGGCGCCCGCGCGCGCGGGGACACGGTCGCGCAGGGCGTCGGTGAGCCGGCCGGCGAACAGGGTGCCGAAGACGGCGGCGCCCACGCTGCCGCCGATCTGCCGGAAGTAGTTGTTGGCGCTGGTCGCCGTGCCGAGGTCGGCGGGGCGCACCGAGTTCTGCACGGCGAGCACCAGAACCGGCATCACCAGGCCGATCCCGGCGCCGAGGACGGCCATCCAGACGCTGTACTGGAGCCGGGACGTGTCGACTTCGAGCCGGGACAGCAGCCACATGCCGACGGCGGACAGGGCGCTGCCGAGGAGGGGGTAGATCCGGTAGCGGCCGGTGTGGCTGATGAGCTGCCCGGAGACGACGGACGCCGCCACGATGCCGCCCATCATGGGCAGCATCAGCAGTCCGGACTCGGTGGCCGAGGCGCCGTCGACCATCTGGAGGAAGGTGGGCAGGTAGCTGGCCGCGCCGAACAGCGCGACGCCGATGACGAGCCCGACCAGGCCGCTGACGTTGAAGACGGAGTCCCTGAACAGCCGCAGCGGGATGACGGGTTCGACGGCGAAGTGCTCGGCGACGAGGAAGAGCGCGGTGGCCGCGACGGCGCCCGCGCCGAGCCCGAGGATGGTCCCCGAGCCCCAGGCGTACTCGGTGCCGCCCCAACTGGTCAGCAGCACCAGGCAGGTGGAGGCGACGGCCAGCAGCACGGCGCCCACGACGTCGAAGCGGGCCTTGCTCCGGGGCCTGGGCAGCTTCAGCACGACGGTGATCACGGCCAGGGTGACCAGGCCGAAGGGCACGTTGATGTAGAAGCACCAGCGCCAGGACAGGTGGTCGGTGAAGTAGCCGCCGAGCAGCGGCCCGGCGACGGACGCGAGGCCGAAGGCCGCGCCGATGAGTCCCATGAACCGGCCGCGCTGCCGGGGCGGCACGATGTCCGCGATGATCGCCTGCACGCCGATCATCAGTCCGCCGGCGCCGACGCCCTGCACGGCGCGGAAGGCGATGAGCTGGTCCATGGTCTGCGCCCGTCCGGCGAGCGCGGAGCCGGCGACGAAGACGGCGATGGCGAACTGGAAGACGCCCTTGCGGCCGATCAGGTCGCCGAGCTTGCCGTAGACGGGCAGGCCGATGGTGGCGGTGAGCAGGTAGGCGGTGATCGCCCAGGACATCCGGTCCAGGCCGTGCAGCTCGCCGACGACCTTCGGCAGCGCGGTGGCGACGATCATCTGGTCGAGCGCGGCCAGCAGCAGCGCGAGCATCAGCCCGACGAAGACCAGCCGCACCCGGCGGGCACCGAGCCCCGAGGTGGGGGCGGGCGGCGGGGTGGGGATCCTGGGGGGCGCCGCGACCGGCTCGTCCTGCACCAGAGTGATCCCGCCCACGTACCGCTCCCTCGTCGCACCTGCCGCACGATTGCCGCGCAAAGCGACAACTGCGGGCAGGGCGACGAGTTACGGCGGGCGTCCGGTCCACGCGGAGATCCACTCGAACCGGTGAGCAGCCAACGACGCACGTCGGCTGAGGAGTTGCTCCGAAAAGGTTACTTCTCGACCTCGGTGGCGAGCTTGGCGAGCATCGCGTCGTAGATCCGGGCGAGGCCCTTGGGGGCGAACGTCCTCTCGAAGAAGCCGCCGATGCCGCCGGCACCCTTCCAGGTGGTGGTGATCACGACTCGGGACCTGCCCTCGCCGGCCGGGGTGACGCGCCAGACGGTGACCATGGAGGAGTTGCGGTCCTTCTCGACCAGCTCGCCGTCGGTGGGCTCGGACACCTCCATCAGGCAGTCGCGGACCCGCTTGCTGGTGGCTTGGAGCTTCCAGTGGACGAGGGTGCCCTCGCCGTCGCCGCCCTCCCGCACCTCGTACTCGCTGAAGTGCTCGGGCAGCACCTTCGGGCGGGTGCCGCTGTAGTCGGCGACCGCGTCGAACACCGTCTCCGCGTCGGCGGCGACGACCCGCTCCGTAGTGGCCTCGACCTGCGCCATGGCTTCCTCCAGGACATCCGTTCTCAGGCTTGGGGCAAGCCAACCACCCCTCCGCCCGACCACCCAAATCGGGGCCCGCGAGTGATCGAACCCGGCGCAGCGAGCGGTCGGGAACGGCGTCCGTACGGTCGGCCGCACGATCAAGGGAACAAGTGTTCTATTCTGGGGGCAGTACTACCGAGGAGGCGCCATGCGCTGGGACAACCTCACCGTGGACCCGGACAACTCCGGGGACCCCGGTCACGGCCGGGCCGCCGACGCCGCGCTCTTCGGGGCGGACGCGGTCACCACACGTACCTTCGACACCCCCGAGTTCCGCGGGATCACCTTCCACGAGATCCGGGCCCGCTCGATCATCAACCGGGTGCCGGGCGCCTCGCGCATGCCCTTCGAGTGGACGGTCAACCCGTACCGCGGCTGCACGCACGCGTGCGTGTACTGCTTCGCCAGGAAGACGCACAGCTACCTGGACCTCGACACGGGCATCGGCTTCGACACCCAGATCGTGGTCAAGGTGAACGCCCCGGAGCTGCTGCGCCGCCAGCTGGCCTCGCGCCGCTGGCACGGCGAGCACATCGCCATGGGCACGAACGTGGACTGCTACCAGCGGGCCGAGGGACGCTACCGGCTGATGCCGGGCATCCTGGCCGCGCTGCGCGACCACGCGAACCCGTTCTCGATCCTGACCAAGGGCACGCTGATCCTGCGCGACCTCGACCTGCTCACCCAGGCCGCCGAGGTCACCGACGTGGGCGTCTGCGTCTCGGTGGGCTTCACCGACGCCGAGCTGTGGCGCACCGTCGAGCCGGGCACCCCGGCGCCCGAGCGGCGCCTGGACGTCGTGCGGACCCTCGGGGAGCACGGCATCGGCTGCGGTGTGCTGATGGCGCCGGTGATCCCGTTCCTGAGTGACCGTCCGGCCCAACTGCGCGAGGCCGTAAGGGAGATCGCGGCGGCCGGAGCCACCTCCGTCACCCCGCTGGTCCTGCATCTGCGGCCCGGCGCCCGCGAGTGGTTCATGGCCTGGCTCGAACAGCACCACCCCCACCTCGTACGCCACTACGAGCGGCTGTACGCCGAGGGCGCCTACGCCCCCACGTGGTACCAGCGCCGGATCACCCGTCAGGTGCACGACCTGGCAAGGGAGTACGGGATCGGGCCGGCGCGCTCGGGAGCGGCCCGGCGTATCCGACCGGCCGAGCCGACGCCGCCCACGACGTCCGAGCCCACTCAACTCACGCTCCTCTGAGATCATTCGAGCGCATCCCCCGGCCCAATTGGGTCAAGAATCGTCAGAACACGTTCTTCCGCTAGTTCTTTCCGGGACGATGCGGCGAGGATCGCGACACCGCGGTCCGCAGCCTCTCCGTCCTGGGAGGACTCATGAGAAGGAGCGCTGCCGTGCTGTGCGGTGCCGCCGTCGTCATGGCCGGATCCCTCACGGCCGTCCCCGCCGACGCGAGCACACCGCGCACCGCAGTCGCCGCGTCCGCCACCAAGGTCACCTGGAAGAAGTGCGGCACCGCCGGTCATCCGACCCTCCAGTGCGGGTCCGTGAAGGTGCCGCTCGACTACGCGCATCCGTCCGGGAGGAAGATCACGCTGGCGCTGTCCCGCGTCCCGCACACCGCCAAGACCTCTCAGGGCCCCCTGCTGGTCAACCCCGGCGGTCCCGGAGGCAGCGGTCTCTCACTCGCCGGGTTCGTCGCCTCCTCCCTGCCCAAGAAGGTCGCGGCCCAGTACGACGTCATCGGCTTCGACCCGCGCGGCGTGGGCAGGAGTTCCCCGACGCTCGACTGCAAGCCGGGCTCCTTCAAGCCGGTGCGCCCGGACTCGGTGCCGAGCGCGCCCGCGATCGAGAAGGCCAACCTCGCCCGCGCGAAGTCCTTCGCCGCCGCCTGCGGCAAGAAGTACGCGAGCGTGCTGCCGCACATCAACACGGTCAACGCGGCGACCGACATGGACTCGATCCGCCGGGCGCTCGGCGCGAAGAAGATCAACTACTTCGGTTACTCCTACGGCACCTATCTCGGCGCGGTGTACGCCAAGCTCTTCCCCGACCGGGTGCGCCGGCTGGTCCTGGACTCGATCGTGGACCCGACCGGCGTCTGGTACGAGGACAACATCCGGCAGGACTACGCCTTCGAGGCCCGCCAGCAGGCCTTCCTGGCATGGATCGCGCAGCACGACTCGACCTACAAGCTGGGCACGGACCCGGCCGGGGTCGAGGCCAGGTGGTACGCGATGCGGGCGGCGCTCGCCAAGAAGCCCGCGGGCGGCAAGGTCGGCGCCTCCGAGCTGGAGGACACCTTCATCCCGGGCGGCTACTACAACGGCTACTGGCCCTACCTCGCCCAGGCGTTCGCTGCGTACGCGAACGAGAAGAAGACCGCCCCGCTGGTCGAGGCGTACAAGAGCCTCGCCGCCGTGGACGCCTCCGGCGACAACGGCTACAGCGTCTACGCCGCCGTGCAGTGCCGCGACACCCCGTGGCCGCGCGACTGGCGGCAGTGGCGCAAGGACAACCTGGCCGCGTACACCAAGGCACCGTTCATGACCTGGAACAACGCCTGGTACAACGCGCCCTGCGCCTACTGGCCGGTCTCCGCCAAGCGACCGGTGAACGTCGCCAACGGCAAGCTGCCGCCGGTGCTGCTGTTCCAGGCGACCGACGACGCGGCCACCCCGTACGAGGGCGGTGTCACGGTGCACCGCCTGCTGCGCGGCTCCAGCCTGGTCGTCGAGCAGGGCGGCGGCAACCACGGCATCACGCTGAGCGGGAACGCCTGCCTGGACAAGCACCTGGCCACGTACCTGACCAACGGCAAGGTGCCGCGCGGGCACGGTGTCGCCGACGCGGTGTGCCGGCGGCTGCCCGACCCGAAGCCGAGCGCGTCGGCGTCCGCCGCGTCCGCCGCCCCGACGGGCGGCGCGCGCGGGGCGGCGCTGCACGACCTCGTCCGCTTCCGCGGCTGAGTCGCGAAACCGCCTCCGCCGGGCCGTCGCAAGCGGTCTGACGGCCCGTCGGGGGCGGTGAGCGGACCATGGTTCGGGTCCGCCCCGAGTTCCTGAGGGAGGTCGAGGCGTACGCCGTGCGGCCCGAGTGAGGTGTTCCCGGCACCGCCCGGGTGAGGTGATCTCCCGCGTGGC
>NZ_JBIUBT010000002.1:0-643759 GCF_044548235.1 Streptomyces sp. NPDC052043 | reverse complement strand
GCCGCCGGATCCGTCCGCGTGGCCGCCGGATCCGTCCGCGTGGCCGCCGGATCCGTCCGCGTGGCCGCCGGATCCGTCCGCGTGGCCGCCGGATCCGTCCGCGTGGCCGCCGGATCCCTGCGGTCCCGGCGGCTCACGCGGATCGCGGCATGCGGGCGAGCGCGTCGACCGCCGCCTTCGCCAGGGCCGGGTGGGCGAGGGCCTCGGTGAGGACCGGGCGGGCCCGGACGTCGCCGAGCGCGCCCAGGCCCTCCACGCACGCCAGGGCCACCCGGCGGTAGGGGTCGTGCGGGTGGAGCCGGCGCTCCAGCGTGGTGATCAGGGCGGGCACCGACTCGGGCGCCCGCAGCTCCACCAGCAGCCGTACCGGATGCAGCGCGTAGGCGACGCGCAGCTCGTTGGTGGCCAGGGCCGCCGCGGCGCGGGCGGTACGAGGGTCACCGAGCCGGGCCAGCGCGTACGCGGCGCAGACGCAGCGCTGCGGGTCGCGGTGGTTCAGCAGCAGGACCAGGGACTCGAAGGCCCGCCGGTCCCCCGCGAGGCCGAGGCGGAACGCGGCCAGTTCCCTGGCCCACAGCGGCTGCCCCGGCGCTGTGAGCACCTCGGCCAGCTCGTCCGGATCCCGGGTGGCCACCAGATGCCCGTACGCCGCCGAGCCGCCCGACTCCTGCCGTAAGCGCTCCGTGAGCGACCGCAACTCTTCGTCCACGACGGCCAGCCTAGGCGCGCGGTCCGCCGCGCGGGGCGTACATCACGAACGCGCGGGACATACCTCACACACCCAAATGGGTGGCGCGCTCGTTACCCGCGGGTTAAGCTCAGACGAGCGAGACACCCTCTCGCCGCCTCTCGCAGTGGCCTGGTGACGCAGCCACCGCGAGTGTTGTCGGTTCGGTACCCCGAGTACCGCAGTACGACCCGGCTTCGGGACAGAGCCGGTCGGCCTTCGCCGGCCGCCGGGCGCGCAGGCGCCCGCGGCGACCGGCACCGGGCGCGTGCGTGCGCTCCCGGCCCGGCAACACCGCACCCCTTCCTTCCGCACCCGGTGCGCCCGTCGGCACACCCGGGACGCGTTCCCAGTCGTCACCCTCATTCCTGGAGTCCCGCGATGGCCACTCCCCTTTTCGACATCTCCCCGTCCCCGCTGAAGACGATCGCCGTCGTCGGCCTGGGCACCATGGGCACCGGCATCACCGAGGTCCTGGCCCGGGCGGGCCGCGAGGTCGTCGGCATCGACATCAGCGAGGCGGCGGCCGCCCGGTGCGTGGCCGCCCTGGAGAGCTCCACCGCCCGCGCCGTGGAACGCGGGCGCCTGACCGAGCGGGAGCGCGCGGACGCGCTCGCCCGCGTGCGCACCCGGACCGACCTGACCGCGGCGGCCGACGCCGACCTGGTCATCGAGGTGGCGCCGGAGTCGTACGAGACCAAGCAGCAGATCTTCCGCGAGCTGGACCACATCGTGCGGCCGGAGGCGATCCTCGCCACCGGCACCAACGCCCTGTCGGTGACCCGCCTGGCCGCCGACTCGGCCCACCCGGAGCGGATGCTCGGCCTGCACTTCTTCAACCCCGCGCAGGCCATGCGGCTCGTCGAGATCGTCTCCTCGGTGCTGACCGCACCGCAGGCCGTCCAGGCGGTCACCGACCTCGCCCTGGAACTGGGCAAGGAGCCCGTCGCGGTCGGCGACCGGCCCGGATTCGTCGCCGACGGGCTGCTGTTCGGCTACCTCAACCAGGCCGCGGCGATGTACGAGGGGAGGTACGCCTCCCGCGAGGACATCGACGCCGCGATGCGGCTCGGCTGCGGTCTGCCGATGGGCCCGCTGGCGCTGCTCGACCTGATCGGCGTCGACACCGCGCGCACGGTCCTGGAGGCCATGTACGCCGAGTCGCGCGACCGTCTGCACGCCCCCGCGCCGATCCTGAAGCAGCTCAGCGAGGCCGGCCTGACGGGCCGCAAGGCGGGCCGCGGCTTCTACACCTACGAGGCTCCTGGCAGCGGCGTCGTCGTGCGGGACGCGCTGACCCCGCCGTCCGGTGACGTCCTCGCCCCCGGCCGCACCGTCCGCTCCGTCGGCGTCGCCGGCTCGGGCACCATGGCCTCCGGCATCGCGGAGGTGTTCGCGAGGGCCGGGTACGAGGTCGTGCTCGCCGCCCGCAGCGCGGAGAAGGCCCAAGCCGCCAAGGCCCGTATCGGCAAGTCGCTTTCCCGCTCTGTCGACAAGGGACGGCTGAGTGCCGAGGCCGCCGCGCGGACCCTGGACCGGGTCACGGCGACCGGCACCCTCGACGACTTCGCCGACGTGGATCTGGCCGTCGAGGCCGTCGCCGAGGACCTGGTGGTCAAGCAGCAGTTGTTCGCGGCGCTGGACAAGGTCTGCAAGCCGGGCGCGGTGCTGGCCACCACCACCTCCTCGCTCCCCGTGGTCGCCTGCGCCCGCGCCACCTCGCGCCCGCACGAGGTGATCGGCATGCACTTCTTCAACCCGGCCCCGGCGATGAAGCTGGTCGAGGTCGTGCGCACGGTGCTGACGGCGGACGACGTCCACGCGACGGTCCGCGAGGTCTGCGCCAGGATCGGGAAGCATGCCGTCGACTGCGGGGACCGCGCGGGTTTCATCGTCAACGCCCTGCTGTTCCCGTACCTGAACAACGCGGTCAAGATGGTGCAGGAGCACTACGCGTCCCTGGACGACATCGACGCGGCGATGAAACTCGGCGGCGGCTACCCCATGGGCCCGTTCGAACTGCTCGACGTGGTCGGCCTGGACGTCTCCCTGGCCATCGAGAGGGTCCTCCACCGCGAGTTCCGCGACCCGGGCCTGGCCCCGGCACCGCTCCTGGAGCACCTGGTGGCCGCGGGCTGCCTCGGCCGCAAGACGGGCCGCGGCTTCCGCGAATATGCCCGGCGCTGACGGGCCGGGCGACCGGTGCGCGGACGGGTGCGAGTGGGGCGGCCTGCTGGAGCCGGCGGCCGCTCCCCCGTCCACCGAGCACGGAGGAAGGCGGGGACGTGCGCACCGGGCCGCGCGCATGCAGTACGTTCGGGTCATGCCCCAGCCCGCCAGGTCCACACGAACACCCGCCACGCCCGACGCGCCGGAGAGCGCCGCAGGCTCCCGCGCGGCAGCCCAACGGCTCAGGATGCGCCGGGAGCTGGCGGCCGCCGCGATGGAACTGTTCGCGACCAAGGGATACGAGTCGACCACGGTCGACGAGATCGCCGCGGCGGCCGGGGTCGCCCGCCGCACCTTCTTCCGCCACTTCCGCTCCAAGGAAGAGGCGATCTTCCCCGACCACGACGACACCCTGATCCGCGCCGAGGCGGTCCTCAACGCCGCCCCCGCGCACGAGCACCCGCTCGACACGGTGTGCCGGGGCATCAAGGAAGTCATGAAGATGTACGCGGCGCAGCCGGAGATCTCGGTCGCCCGCTACAAGCTGACCCGCGAGGTACCCACGCTGCGCGAGGCGGAGATCGCCTCCGTGGCCCGCTACGAGCGCCTGTTCACGCGTTATCTGCTGGGCCACTTCGACGAGCGCGTGCACGCCGACGACGCCAACGACGACCCGCTGCTCGCCGAGGTCGCCGCCTCGGCCGTGGTCACCGCGCACAACCACGTGCTGCGGCGCTGGCTGCGGGCCGACGGCCAGGGAGACGTCGAGACACAGCTCGACCACGCCTTCGCGATCGTGCGCAGGACGTTCGGCACCGGGATCGGGGCCGGCCGGGCCACCGCGCCCGCCTCCGGGCCGTCCGCGGCGGTGTCCCGGGGCGAGGTGCTGGTGACGGTCGCCCGCACCGACGCCCCGCTGGAAGAGGTCATGCGGACGATCGAGGCGGCGCTGAAGGAGCGCTGAGGGGCCTCACGCCCCAGGTTCCAGGTGATGACGGCCACCCCACGGGGTGGCCGTTTTGGCATGTCAGAGCCCCTTTTCGCCCGGCTCGACCGTGCCGTTCGATCGATCATCGCTCATTTGTTGCGTAAAGATTTCGTTTGAGCGAGCATTCTGGCACTCAGTGCCTTGCGGAGTGACACGCCGTGTCATACGTTGAAGGTGTCCGGGTGGCCGGCGCGCGGAGAACCGCACGCACGCCGGCTGTCCCAGCGAGCCGACGGCGGCCCGCCCGCCCGGACGCCTGCGTCACAGGCAACCTCCCGCGCCACAAAGCGCCGCCGAAGCCCCACCCGCCGAACCGACGGCACCAGGCCGGACCGACGGCCCCCTCTCTCGCCCCTCAGCAGCACCGACGTAACCCTCAGCGCCCCTCCCCCGGGGCGCTCGACGCCGGAGGCAACACCGTGACCGTGAAGGACATCCTGGAGGCGATCCAGTCGCCGGACACCACGTCCGCCGACTTCGCCGCCCTGCCCCTGCCCGAGTCGTACCGCGCGATCACCGTGCACAAGGACGAGACGGAGATGTTCGCCGGGCTCCCCACCCGCGACAAGGACCCGCGCAAGTCCCTGCACCTGGACGAGGTGCCGCTGCCCGAACTGGGCCCGGGCGAGGCCCTGGTGGCCGTCATGGCCTCCTCGGTCAACTACAACTCGGTGTGGACCTCGATCTTCGAGCCGCTGTCAACGTTCGGCTTCCTGGAGCGCTACGGCCGCACCAGCGAGCTGGCCAGGCGCCACGACCTGCCGTACCACGTCATCGGATCCGACCTGGCGGGCGTCGTCCTGCGCACCGGCCCCGGCGTCAACGCCTGGCACCCCGGCGACGAGGTCGTCGCGCACTGCCTGTCCGTCGAGCTGGAGTCCAGCGACGGTCACAACGACACGATGCTCGACCCGGAGCAGCGCATCTGGGGCTTCGAGACCAACTTCGGCGGGCTCGCCGAGATCGCGCTGGTCAAGTCCAACCAGCTGATGCCCAAGCCCGGCCATCTGAGCTGGGAGGAGGCCGCCGCCCCCGGCCTGGTCAACTCCACCGCCTACCGCCAGCTGGTGTCCCGCAACGGCGCCGGCATGAAACAGGGCGACAACGTGCTCATCTGGGGCGCGAGCGGCGGACTCGGCAGCTACGCCACGCAGTTCGCCCTCGCCGGCGGCGCGACCCCCGTCTGCGTCGTCTCCAGCGAGCAGAAGGCGGACCTCTGCCGCGCCATGGGCGCCGAGGCGATCATCGACCGCGCCGCCGAGGGCTACCGGTTCTGGAAGGACGAGCACACCCAGGACCCCAAGGAATGGAAGCGCCTGGGCAAGCGCATCCGCGAACTCACCGGCGGCGAGGACGTCGACATCGTCTTCGAGCACCCCGGCCGCGAGACCTTCGGCGCGAGTGTGTACGTCACCCGCAAGGGCGGCACCGTCGTCACCTGCGCCTCCACCTCGGGCTACACGCACGAGTACGACAACCGCTACCTGTGGATGTCCCTGAAGCGCATCATCGGCTCCCACTTCGCCAACTACCGCGAGGCCTGGGAGGCCAACCGCCTCATCGCCAAGGGAAAGATCCACCCGACGCTGTCCCGGGTCTACTCCCTGGAGGACACCGGGCAGGCCGCGTACGACGTGCACCGCAACCTGCACCAGGGCAAGGTCGGCGTGCTGTGCCTGGCGCCCGAGGAGGGCCTGGGCGTGCGCGACGAGGCCCTGCGCGCCCGGCACGTCGACGCCATCAACCGCTTCCGGAACAACTGAGAGGCGCACATGAGTGAGCGTCAGACACCGCGGGCGCACGGGGACAGGGACCGGCCGTGGCTCATGCGCACCTACGCCGGCCACTCCACGGCCGAGGCCTCCAACGAGCTGTACCGGCGCAACCTCGCCAAGGGCCAGACCGGTCTGTCGGTGGCGTTCGACCTGCCGACACAGACCGGCTACGACCCCGACCACGTCCTCGCCCGCGGCGAGGTCGGCCGGGTCGGCGTGCCGGTCTCGCACCTCGGAGACATGCGCCGGCTGTTCCAGGACATCCCCCTGGAGCAGACGAACACCTCGATGACGATCAACGCCACGGCCATGTGGCTGCTGGCGCTCTACCAGGTCGTCGCGGAGGAGCAGGGCGCGGACATCACCAGGCTCCAGGGCACGACCCAGAACGACATCGTCAAGGAGTACCTGTCCCGGGGCACCCATGTCTTCCCGCCGGGCCCGAGCCTGCGGCTGACCACGGACATGATCGCGTACACGGTCTTCCACATGCCCAGGTGGAACCCGATCAACATCTGCAGCTACCACCTCCAGGAGGCGGGCGCCACGCCGGTGCAGGAGATCGCGTACGCGATGTCCACCGCGATCGCCGTCCTGGACGCGGTGCGCGACGGCGGCCAGGTGCCGCAGGAGCGCATGGGCGACGTCGTCGGCCGCATCTCCTTCTTCGTGAACGCGGGCGTCCGCTTCGTCGAGGAGATGTGCAAGATGCGGGCGTTCGGCCGCGTCTGGGACCGGATCACCCGCGAGCGGTACGGCATCGAGGATCCCAGGCACCGCCGCTTCCGCTACGGCGTCCAGGTCAACTCCCTCGGCCTGACCGAGGCGCAGCCGGAGAACAACGTCCAGCGGATCGTCCTGGAGATGCTGGCCGTCACCCTCTCCAAGGACGCACGCGCGCGTGCCGTGCAGCTGCCGGCCTGGAACGAGGCCCTCGGCCTGCCCCGGCCCTGGGACCAACAGTGGTCGCTGCGCATCCAGCAGGTGCTGGCCTACGAGTCCGACCTGCTGGAGTACGAGGACATCTTCGAGGGCTCGAAGGTGATCGAGGCGAAGGTGGCGGAGCTGGTCGAGGCGGTGCTCGCCGAGATCGAGCACATCCAGGAGCTGGGCGGCGCGATGGCCGCCGTGGAGTCCGGTTACCTGAAGTCCCAGCTGGTCGCCTCGCACGCCGAGCGCCGGGCCCGGATCGAGTCGGGCCAGGAGAAGATCGTCGGCGTCAACATGTTCGAGGGCACCGAGCCGAACCCGCTCACCGCCGACCTGGACACCGCGATCCAGACGGTCGACCCGGCGGTCGAGGCCCGGGTGACCGCCTCGCTGAGCCACTGGCGCGACACCCGCTACCAGCCCCCGTTCAACCACCCGCGCCCGTGCAAGGCGCTGGAGCGGCTGAAGGAGGCGGCCAAGGGCACCGGCAACCTCATGGAGGCCACGCTGGAGTGCGCCCGCTCGGGTGTCACGACCGGCGAGTGGGCCGGGGCCCTGCGCGAGGTGTTCGGCGAGTTCCGGGCGCCCACGGGCGTGTCCTCGGCTCCGGTGGCCGTCACCGCCGAGGAGGGCTCGGCGCTGGCCGCGGTGCGCCGCCGGGTGGAACTGACGGCCCGCGACCTCGGCGTCGGCAAGCTGCGCTTCCTCGTCGGCAAGCCGGGCCTCGACGGGCACTCCAACGGCGCCGAGCAGATCGCCGTACGGGCCCGCGACGCCGGGTTCGAGGTGGTCTACCAGGGCATCCGGCTCACCCCGGAGCAGATCGTGGACGCGGCCCTGGCCGAGGACGTGCACGCGGTCGGCCTGTCCATCCTGTCCGGCTCGCACGCCCAGCTCGTCCCGGACGTGTTGGAGCGGCTGCGCCGGGCCGGCGCCGCCGACATCCCGGTGATCGCCGGCGGGATCATCCCGAACGGCGACGCCGCGCAGCTCAGGGCCGCCGGAGTGGCCGCGGTCTTCACCCCGAAGGACTTCGACATCACCGGGATCATCGGCCGTATCGTCGACGAGATCCGCAAAGCGAACAAGCTCGAACCCCTGGAGGTCCCCGCATGACGGCCCACCCGTCGCCCGCCGCCCCTCTGACGAGCGGCTCCGCCGCGCCCCTTCCCTCTGTCAACCGTCTCCGCCCCCGGCGCTCCTGCCTGGCCGTACCGGGCTCGAACCCCCGTTTCCTGGAGAAGGCACAGGGCCTGCCCGCCGACCAGGTGTTCCTCGACCTGGAGGACGCCTGCGCGCCACTGGCCAAGCCGGAGGCGCGGCACACCATCGTCAAGTTCCTCAACGAGGGCGACTGGACGGGCAAGACCAGGGTGGTCCGGGTGAACGACTGGACGACCGAGTGGACGTACCGGGACGTCGTGACGGTGGTCGAGGGCGCGGGCCAGAACCTGGACTGCGTCATGCTGCCGAAGGTGCAGGACGCCCAGCAGATCGCGGCGCTCGACCTGCTGCTGACGCAGATCGAGAAGACCATGGGCTTCGAGGTGGGCCGCATCGGCATCGAGGCGCAGATCGAGAACGCCCGGGGCCTGAACAACGTCAACGAGATCGCCCAGGCCTCCGCCCGCGTCGAGACGATCGTCTTCGGCCCGGCCGACTTCATGGCGTCGATCAACATGAAGTCGCTCGTCGTGGGCGAGCAGCCGCCCGGCTACCCGGCGGACGCCTACCACTACATCCTGATGAAGATCCTGATGGCCGCGCGCGCCAACGACCTCCAGGCGATCGACGGCCCCTACCTTCAGATCCGCGACGTCGACGGCTTCCGCGAGGTGGCCGGACGGGCCGCCGCGCTCGGCTTCGACGGCAAGTGGGTGCTGCACCCCGGTCAGGTGGAGGCCGCCAACGAGGTGTTCTCGCCCTCCCAGGAGGACTACGACCACGCGGAGCTGATTCTGGACGCGTACGAGTACTGCACGTCCGAGGCGGGCGGCAAGAAGGGCTCGGCGATGCTCGGCGACGAGATGATCGACGAGGCCAGCCGCAAGATGGCGCTGGTCATCGCCGGCAAGGGCCGCGCGGCGGGCATGCGGCGCACGTCGAAGTTCGAGATGCCCACCGACTAGAAAGGCCTGAGCGGCATGCAGTTCGGACGGACCTTCGAGGAGTTCGAGGTCGGGGCGGTCTACAAGCACTGGCCGGGCAAGACGGTCACGGAGTACGACGACCACCTGTTCTGCCTCCTGACCATGAACCACCACCCGCTCCACATGGACGCCAACTACGCCGAGAAGACGACCGACTTCGGCAGGAACGTTGTCGTGGGCAACTACATCTACTCCCTCCTGCTCGGCATGTCCGTCCCGGACGTCTCCGGCAAGGCCATCGCCAACCTGGAGATCGAGTCGCTCCGGCACGTGGCGCCGACCTTCCACGGCGACACGGTCTACGGCGAGACGACCGTGCTGGACAAGTGGCCGTCGAAGTCGAAGAGCGACCGCGGCATCGTCCACGTGGAGACCAGGGGGTACAAGCAGGACGGCACGCTGGTGTGCACCTTCCGCCGCAAGGTGATGGTGCCGACCGAGACCTACACCAAGGAGCGCGGCGGGGAGCAGCCAGGCCGCCCGGAGCCGAAGCAGCAGGAGAAGTAATGGCCCGACTCGCCCAGACCGCCGGTCTGACGGACGTGCAGCAGGAGATCGTCTCCACCGTCCGGGACTTTGTCGACAAGGAGATCATTCCGGTCGCGACCGAGCTGGAGCATCGCGACGAGTATCCGCAAGCGATCGTGGACGGCCTGAAGGAACTCGGCCTGTTCGGTCTGATGATCCCCGAGGAGTACGGGGGCCTGGGCGAGTCGCTGCTGACGTACGCGCTGTGCGTGGAGGAGATCGCCCGCGGCTGGATGTCGGTGTCCGGCATCATCAACACCCACTTCATCGTCGCGTACATGCTCAAGCAGCACGGCACACGGGAGCAGAGGGACCACTTCCTGCCCCGGATGGCGGCCGGCGACGTCCGCGGCGCCTTCTCGATGTCGGAGCCGGGCCTGGGCTCGGACGTGTCGGCGATCACGTCGAAGGCGGTGAAGGACGGCGACGAGTACGTCCTGACCGGCCAGAAGATGTGGCTGACGAACGGCGGCACGTCATCACTCGTGGCGGTCCTGGTCAGAAGTGACGAGGGCCACCCCGAGGACGCCGCGCCCCACAAGTCCATGACGACCTTCCTGGTGGAGAAGGAGCCCGGCTTCGGCGAGGTCCGGCCCGGCCTCACCATCCCCGGCAAGATCGACAAGATGGGCTACAAGGGCGTCGACACGACCGAGCTGATCATGGACGGGCTGCGCGTCCCGGCCGACCGGGTGCTGGGCGGCACGACCGGCCGCGGCTTCTACCAGATGATGGACGGCGTCGAGGTCGGCCGGGTGAACGTGGCGGCCCGCGGCTGCGGGGTCGCCCAGCGCGCCTTCGAGCTGGGCATCGCCTACGCCCAGCAGCGCCACACCTTCGGCAAGCCGATCGCCCAGCACCAGGCGATCCAGTTCAAACTCGCCGAAATGGCCACCAAGGTCGAGGCCGCCCACGCCATGATGGTCAACGCCGCGCGCAAGAAGGACTCGGGCCAGCGCAACGACCTCGAGGCCGGCATGGCAAAATACCTCGCCTCCGAGTACTGCAAGGAGGTCGTGGAGGACGCCTTCCGCATCCACGGCGGCTACGGCTTCTCCAAGGAGTACGAGATCGAGCGTCTGTACCGCGAGGCCCCCATGCTGCTCATCGGTGAGGGCACCGCCGAGATCCAGAAAATGATCATCGGCCGCAGACTGCTCGAAGAGTATCGGTTCCACGGCTGATTGTCCGGCTACGGGGTGTTTTCTTCGAGAAGAAGATCACACCCCGTCAGCGGTGTTCGGCTGCCGACTCGGCAGCTCGGCTTACCCAGTTGTGGTCCTTAACCGCTACGATCGCGGAAAGCCGCCGTCCCCCGTCGAAAGCGCGGCATCATCCGCTACGAAGGTCATCCATGCCCCACAGCCAAACCTCTGCACATCGTGACAGCCTGGCCGGCGTACGCCTTGCGCGCGGAGCATCGCCGTGGCTTCTCCCGACCGTCGCCACCGCGGCTGTCAGCCTCCTCCGCGCCCGCCGCTCGGGTGCCGCCAAGGCCGTAGCCGTTCCCGCCACCGCGCTGGCGGCGGGGATGCTGTGGTTCTTCCGTGACCCCGAGCGCGAGATCGCCCAGGGCCGGGTCATCTCGCCCGCCGACGGTGTGGTGCAGAGCATCATGCCGTGGAAGGACGGCCGCACCCGCGTCGCGATCTTCATGAGCCCGCTGAACGTCCATGTCAACCGCGCCCCGCTCTCCGGCACGGTCACCTCGGTCGAGCACGTCCCCGGCGGGTTCGTTCCGGCTTTCAACAAGGAGAGCGAGAACAACGAGCGGGTCGTCTGGCACTTCGACACCGAGCTCGGCGACATCGAGATGGTTCAGATCGCCGGCGCGGTGGCCCGCCGCATCGTCCCCTACATCCCGTCCGGCACCAAGGTCGAGCAGGGCGAGCGGATCGGTCTGATCCGTTTCGGTTCGCGTGTCGACCTCTACCTGCCCGAGGGTGTGGACGTCGCGGTCGAGGTCGGCCAGAAGACCGTGGCTGGGGTGACTCGCATTGACCGTCATTGATCCCGAGACGCAGGCCGGCTGGGTGCCGGAGGCGGACGAGGTGGACGAAGAGGAGGAGATGCCCCTCTCGCTGCGCCTGTCGATAGCGGACACCCTCACCCTGGGCAACGCGACCTGCGGCTTCATGGCGGTGTACTTCACCACCACCGGCATCCTGATCCCGCACCTGACCGGCAACGACGAGTCGGCGGGCATGGCCAGGCACAGCGCCGCCACGGCGGTCATCCTGATGCTGTGCGCGGCGGTCTTCGACCTGTTCGACGGCCTGGTCGCGAGGAAGCTGCGCTCCTCCCCCATGGGCGCGGAGCTCGACAACCTCTCCGACCTGATCAGCTTCGGCCTGGCTCCGGCGTACTTCGTCCTCGTCTACGGCATGGTCGCGGACGACGCCCACCAGAGGATGGCGGCGCTCGGCGCGATCGTGGTGCTGCTGGCGGTGGTCCTCCGGCTCGCGAGATTCTCCTGCGTGACGCTGAAGGACGGCATGTTCCAGGGCATGCCCTCGCCCTTCGGCGCGCTGACGGTGGTCTCCATCGTTTTGCTGGAGCTGCCCTTCGTGGCCACGCTGCTGGCGATCCTCGGCACCGCGTGGCTGATGGTGAGCCGCGTGGAGTACCCGAAGCCGCGGGGCCGCCTCGCGGTGGCCATGCTGTCCTGGATCGTCCTGTCGATGGGCCTCCTGGCGGCCTGGGCCTTCGACGCCCCGAGCGGCCAGCTCCTCCTCCAGACCGGCTGCGCCCTGCAACTGGTCATGGCCGCGGTGATCCCCCTGTTCGCCACGGCCCGCCGAGTGAACAACTTCCGCGACAACCGCCGCGAGGCACGGGCGGCCCAGCCGTAACGCTCCGCTGCGACCGCAGGATGGGAAGGGCCCCGAACCGTGAGGTTCGGGGCCCTTCCCGTGCCCTGGGACCCAACTGGGCCTCCCGGGCCCGGGCCCCCGAGAGGGGAGCGGGGCCCGAGGGCACCGGGAGGTGCCGAGACCCCCTGGCGGGTGCAGGTGCGGGGGGCCGCAGCCCAGTGGGCACAGCAAGGCCACATCCGAGCCTGGGCCGCAGGGCCGCAGCCCAGTCGGGGCAGGTAGCGGCGAGGGGGCGCAGCCCGGGGGGTGAGGGGCGAAGCCCCACCGGGGGGTGAGGGGCGAAGCCCCACCGGGGTGCAGGGACAGAGCCCCGCTGGGGTGCAGGGACAGAGCCCCGCTGGGGTGCAGGGACAGAGCCCCGCTGGGGTGCAGGGACAGAGCCCCGCTGGGGTGCAGGGGCAGAGCCCCGCTGGGTCTGGGGCGAAGCCCCAGAGAACAGCCACCCCACCCCACCCCACGCCCACCAAGCCGCGCGGGCCGGTAGGCAAAGCCCGGGGCGAAGCCCCGACGAGGTGCAGGGGCAGAGCCCGGGGCGCAGCCCCGCCGGGGTCTGGGGTCTGGGGCGCAGCCCCGCCGGGGTCTGGGGTCTGGGGCGCAGCCCCGCCGGGGTCTGGGGTCTGGGGCGCAGCCCCGCCAGGGTCTGGGGCGGAGCCCCAGGGGACGGCCACTTCGCCCCCACCGAGTCGGGTGGGCGGGTGGGCGAAGCCCGGCGGAGACCCAAAAACGGCGGGACGCCGTCCCTGAGGACCGGTCGTCAGATCAGGCAGTCGCGGCCGATCCGCTCAGCCACCTGCTCAAGGATCCGTCCCGCATCCGCGATGCACTGGGCCACATCCGGCTCCACCTCGGTCAGCGCATACGCGCGCCGGATCCCCGCACGGTCCAGGACCTCCGGCTCCAGCGCCAGGCGCCCGCACACCGCGACCACCTCCTTGCCCGCCGCCCGAGCCGCCGCCGCGACCCCGGCCGGCGCCTTCCCGTGCAGCGTCTGCTCGTCCAGCGACCCCTCACCGGTGATCACCAGCGAGGCCCGCTCCAGCGCGGGAGCGAAGCCCAGCACGTCGAGCATGACCGAGATCCCGGCCCGGAACCGCGCCCCGAGCAGCATCGCCCCGAACCCGATACCACCCGCCGCGCCCGCCCCCGGCGACGCCGCGTACTCGGCGGCCCGGCCCCCGGCCACGCCGCCCGCGCCCTCCAGCACCTTCGCGAAGTGCGCGAGCGCCGCGTCCAGCGTGGACACGTCCTGCGCCGAGGCGCCCTTCTGCGGCCCGTAGACCGCGGGCGCGCCCTTCGGCCCGGTCAGCGGATTGTCGACGTCACTGGCGAGCACCAGTTCCACGGAGGCGAGCCGCGGGTCGAGCCCGGACAGGTCCGCCCGGGCGAGTGACGCCAGTCCCCCACCGCCGGGCGGGATCGGCTCCCCGTCCGCGTCCAGGAACCGCGCCCCGAGCGCGGACAGCATCCCCGCGCCCCCGTCCGTCGTCGCGCTCCCGCCGACGCCGAACACGATCGTGCGTGCCCCCGCGTCCAGCGCCGCCCGCAGCAGCTCCCCGGAGCCGTACGTGGACGCCGTGAGCGGCGCGAACACCCCGGCCGGCAGCCGCTGCAACCCGCTGGCCTCGGCCATCTCCACGACCGCCGTGTCACCGCGCAGCGCGAACGCGGCCGTCACCTCGTCCCCGAGGGGACCCGCGACCCGTACCTCCCGGCGCTCGAACCCGGCCGCGACCGCCGCGTCCACGGTCCCGTCGCCACCGTCGGCGACGGGCAGCGCCTCCACCTCCACGTCCGGCACGACCCGGCGCAGCCCGGCCGTCACGCGCTCGGCGACCTGCACGGCCGTCAGCGAGCCCTTGAACTTGTCCGCGGCAACCAGCACCCTCCGGGTGCCGTGCACTGCAGCGTCCGCCACCTTGACATCCCCTTGCTCTCCGGGCCCCGCACATCAGGGCCAGTCGCGCCGCTGCGACCTTAACCGGCGACCGCCCCCGCCGTCATGCCCCGCCCGGCCCCCGAGAAGCCGCTGACGTGCCCCTGGCCGTGCGCCTGGACCCCGCGCGGCCGCCCCCGGAATCCGGTAGACCGGTTCCCATGACCACTGTGGGCGCCACGCCCGAACTCGCCGACCGCGTCCTCGGCGGCTGGCTCGGCCGGATCGCCGGCAACATGCTCGGCAAGCCGGTGGAGCAGGGCGAGGTGTGGACGCGTGACCGCATCGACCGCTACCTGCGCGCGGCCGACGCGCTCCCGCTCACCGACTACCTGCCCGAACCGGCCGACGACGACCACCCGCCGTTGCGCCCCGAGTGGCGCGGCTGCGTCCGCGGCCGCATCCACGGCAGCTGCCGCGACGACGACGTCGACTACGCGATCCTGGGCCTGGACCTCCTGGAGACACACGGCTTCGGCTTCACCACCGAGCAGGTCGGCGAGCTGTGGCTGCGACGCCTGCCGTACCTCCAGACGTTCACCGCGGAGCGGGCCGCGTACCGCAATCTCGCGAACGGGCTCAAGCCGCCCCTGACGGCCACGTACGACAACCCGTACCAGGAGTGGATCGGCGCCCTGATCCGCGCCGACATCCACGGCTGGACCAGCCCCGGCGACCCGCGCCGCGCCGCCTCGCTGGCCCGCCGCGACGCGGTGCTGTCGCACACCGGCAACGGTGTCTACGGCGCCATGTGGGCGGCGGCACTGATCGCGGCGGCCTTCACCGCGCCGACCGTCCGCGCCGCCGTCGGCACCGCGCTGACCGTGATCCCGGCCGGCAGCCGCCTGGCCCGCACCGTACGCCGGGCGGTCTCCCTGTACGAGGCCGGCCTGCCCTGGGAAGACGCGCTCGACACGCTCGCGGACGAGACCTCTGGCCTCGGCTGGATCCACACGGTCCCGAACGCCGCCGTCATCACGGCCGGCCTGCTCTACGGCGGGGGCGACTTCACCCGCACCATCGCGCTGACCGTCCGCGCCGGCCTGGACACCGACTCGAACGGCGCGACGGCCGGCTCGGTCGCCGGCGTCATGACGGGTGCGGCGGCCGTCCCCGCCCAGTGGAAGGACCCCCTTCAGGACACGGTCCGCAGCGCGGTCTTCGGCTTCGACGGCGTCCGCGTCAGCGAGCTGGCGGAGCGCACCCTGCGCCTGCTCGACGCCTGACAGGAACCGGCCCCACCAGCCCTGACGGTCGGCGGAAACCAGGAGAGCGCCCTGACCGGCCTCGGCGACTCGCTACCCTTCTGGGGTGACCACCGCGGACTACGCCACGTACATCGCCGGCCTCCCCCGGGTCCTCGCCGGTGCCGCCTGCGTCTTCCGTGACGCGCAGGGCCAGGTGCTTCTCGTCGAGCCCAACTACCGGGACGGATGGACGCTGCCCGGCGGCACCGTCGAGTCCGACGACGGGGAGACCCCGCGCCAGGGCGCGCGCCGCGAGACGCTGGAGGAGATCGGACTCGACCGCGAGCCGGGGCGGCTGCTCGTCGTGGACTGGGTGCCCGGCACCGGGCGGCCGCCGCTGGTGGCGTACGTCTACGACGGCGGGCTGCTCTCCGACGACGACCTCAAGGCGATCCGTCTCCAGGAGGAGGAGCTGCTGTCCTGGCGCCTGGTCGCCCGCGACGAACTCGCCGCCCACCTGCCGGGCTCCCTCGGTCGCCGTGTCCTGACGGCCCTCGACGTCCTGAACGACGGCACGGGTACGGCGGAACTGGAGAACGGCCACCGCGCCGGCAAGCCCTGTTCATAACCGCTTCCTCGGCAGAGCCGTGGTCATCCTCGGGTCTGGAGACGCCTGCGTGAGCCAGGTATGGGCAAGAACGGCCGCGGCCTGATCAGAGCACCGCGAGTGCTTTGTCTATGCGCCGCGACGTGCCCTTGTGCGTGACCCATCTACTCAGGGTCTCCAGTTCCGCCCGTGCTGCCCGATTCCCGAGCAGAGCCAGCGCGACGATGCCCGCCTCAGCCACTTGAGGCGAGCGAGGGGCGTCTCCGGACCGATGATCCAGGGAGGTCTCGACGAGGCCGACGAGGGCATGGACCGTGTCCGGCCGAGGCGGAAGGAGGGAAAGCATCCAAGCGAGTCCACGTAGCACGTGGGAGTTGTAGGGGTCGAAACACGCGTTCACATCGAACGGGAGGTGCGGATGACCGAGAAGCGGGAAGGTTCGATCCAGATGAGCCAGCTCCAACCACCTGAGTACTGCCCGTCGCGCCTCCTCCGGGCCAACGGCGTCCAGCCGGGCCGATCCGGTCCGTCTCCACTTCGCCGATGGTGCGCCGGCCGTCGCGGGGGCCGCATGCTCCAGCAGCCGCTTCCACGGCTCTCCTCCGGCCGTTGCTTCCTTGAGAGCCGCGTCGGCCCACGGCTCACCGGGATTGAGCACCGGACCAGGAAAATGAGCCAGTAGGTTCCGCATTCCGGGCTCCGCGCCGTTCGCGGCCGCCTGGGTGCGACGGGAGCCCGGCAGGTTCGCCGCCGCACTTGTGCGCCGGAAGGCGGCAAGGACGGCCGCGTCGGGAGTACGCCCGGCTGCGAGTTCCGCGTCGGCCAGTTCCCAGATCCGGTGGGTCGACCAGATGAGGTATTGGTCCCTCAACCGGGAGAGCTGTTCCTGGCGTTCGGCAGCCAACAGGTCCCCGTCGAGGCCACGGACGACTCCGGAAGCGACCATGAGTAGTTCGGTGCGGAGGTATCCCGGATCCCACCTGAACTCCTCGGCCGACCAGTCGTCTTCCACGTGGGCGTACCAACGGGCCCATATGCCGGCGAGCTCCAGCCGGTCCTTGTCGGGCAGGGCGCGTAGAAGCTCCATGTTCTCGAACCCCACCCCCGTCATGGAGCCGTTGTTGCAGGCGGCCCGCATGACGGCGCGAGACAGCTCAGGCAGATCGCCGCGCTCCGCGAGGGCCCGGTATTGAGCGGCCTGTTCTGCCAGGACCTGGGTGTTCCCCATCCATCTGCTCATGGCTGGCAGCCTAGAAGGGGCCACTGACATCGAACGTGCCCCCACCCGTAGGGCTCCGGCGTTCTCCCGCCTCCGAACAGCGTCCATGACCCCGAACGCAGGCGACCGACAGGAGTCTGTCAACGCGGCTTGATGATCCACGTCAAGCCGTGCTCATAAACCATTTCTCCTGTCTTCGTTGCCTCCATCCACGGCTCCTCCAAGCAGGAGCGATGCCGATAGGGCAAGAGACGCCGGTCCATGGGTGCGTTGTCGGCAGCCAATGAGCCGCGAGAGTGCCTGAGCCTGGCATGGTCGGGCCCCATGCCGTGGCCTATGGTGCCCACCGGGAGCTGACCGCGTGGTTTTGTGCGCGTTCAGCAACAGCGTTTGTTCTGGTTGTACTGGCAGTTGGTGACCGACAGGCTCATGGATCTTCATGAGAGATGACGGCACTGTCGACGACTGTCAGAGCCGTGGAAGCGAGGGGGGCACCGGTGAGTGAGCGGCACATGTTGAAGATGCTGCGGCAGATGACGAGTGGGCAGCCCGTTGAGGTCGCCCCGGGCATGGCGACAACGAAGGAGTTTGCCCGACTCGCCTCCATCGCCCAGCAGTTCGGGTACGAGTACGCAGGCGTTCGGCAGGGATGGGGGTACGTGATGTTGTTCGTGCCCGACTTCAGCCCGCAGGCCCGCGCGCGAGCCGCGCAGAACTGGGCGCAGTACCCGAATGCGAGTGACGGGGGCGCGCTGCCGCCCCTCCTGCCCGGGGCGATCGA
Source organism: Streptomyces sp. NPDC052043 (assembly GCF_044548235.1). Classification (NCBI taxonomy): domain Bacteria; kingdom Bacillati; phylum Actinomycetota; class Actinomycetes; order Kitasatosporales; family Streptomycetaceae; genus Streptomyces; species Streptomyces sp. NPDC052043. Next base: position 625,892 of record NZ_JBIUBT010000002.1, on the reverse strand, counting down.
GTTGCTCAAGGCCCGCATCACGTTCGACATGTCCGCCCTGTACGGCAATCAGGTGGTACGGAGCATCGGGATTTGCGTCATTCCTCTCGCCCTCGGGCTCCAAAGGGGCACCACTTCCGTTCTCCTCGCCGGCGCATTCTGCGCCGTGCTGATGGTCGCCATACCGCTCGGCCTCGCCATCAATCGACGTCGCAAAGCCAAGTGCACCGCCCTCCTGCAGGCCGCGGATTCATACCGGTGACCGACCAGAACGGACGGCTGCGGTATGTGCCGCCGAGCGGACAGTTTCCTGGCCCAGGCAATCCGTTCGCCGGAAGGCCGTAGTGCCCACGGCGCCGGGCTGGGGAGACGGCCCGCCTCCACTGCTGACCTGCCAATAAAGGCGCGTGCCTGCCCAGGCCAGGACCGTTAGGGTGCGGCACCTGAGCACGGACATCCATGGAGGCATCGAGTTTCGTCATCCTGATGTCGGTGCCGACTACTACGACGGCGAGCCGTGGGTGGCCGCCATGGATCTTTGGCCGCTGTGCGACGAGACCGATGACGCGGCCTTCGGCTTTCTCTTCGGATTGAACAACTACGCGGGCTTTCAGCCCCTTGCACCGGAACGCGGTCTCCCTCTCGACCCTGGGTTGCAGCAGGCGACCTGCACAGCGCCATTGGGTCAGCTGGGCGGAACTCGCTTCCATGGATCTTGCGACCAGGAACTGTGCCGGACCCGCTCCTGGCCGGTACTCCAGCCGTAGCGCGCGATCTTGCTGCTCCCTCAGGCGGCACCCACTCGGCTTGGGGCTGTGAACGCCGTAGCGGGGTAGGGGGTCAGCCATCGGCGGGTGCTGCACCGACTGGGCAGGGCGCCCCCAGTCCCACCCAACCCGCAGTACCTGTCCGGGCTTTCGGTGCCCGAGCGGTACCGCTGGTGCGAGCAGTCGATTGTCATGCTGCATAGCCCACGGATGTCACTGGCGGTTGAGAGCACGGGTGATCGCGGTAGCGACGGCCGTTGTGAGAACCCAGCCCGAGGCGATGAGGACGTAGGACAGCCATTGGTACGGCCCAGCGGGTGCAAAGGCGTTGCGCTGGCCGAAGTCGATGACGGGCAGCAGGAGGTCCAGGACGTAGACGGGAGGATTGAACGCCGGACCTTTGCCTTGCTCGACCGGCGCAGGATGGTGCAGTCCATACGTGATCGAGCCCAGAATGAGCAGCGCCAGGAGCCAACTTCCGGCGCGCGTGGGACGAAAGCCGTAACCCACGGTCGCGTCTTGGACGTGGCCCCATAGTTTCGCGTACCAGGGCAGAGTGGCCCGCCGCCGTCGCTGTTCGGCGAGTTGAACCGTGCGGGTGTCTGCGTCATCGCCGCCGCGACGGTACGAGGCGGCGAGTTGCTCGTAACTGTGGGGCACGAAGCCGTCCGCGTCGCGCTGTAGCAGCGCGAGTCTGTCTGCGGCCGGCAGCCGTGGGGTGAGTGTCTCGTACGTCAGCCCATCCAGTCTTACTCGGGCTGGCCAGACCCGGGGCTCGGCTTCGATGACCTTGAAACTGGCGTAGTGCATCTTGACGTCGCCGTTGATCGGGTGGGCGTCCCGCAGCGTCAGCTGTGTGGCTTGGCAACTGCTGATGCCCAGTGCGACGCCGCCCGGGTTACTCAGCCTGGCCTCGATGAAGGAAAACCACCCGGCAACCTTCGATCCGGTGAGCCGGACCCGCCCCTCGGTGGTGAGGCCGCCCGCGTTGAGGACGGTGCCAACGTTGAGGCGGGCTGCGTCCAGGGCATCGCCACCAGGGTTCTTGACCTGGGCGTCTTCCAGATTGACGGCTCCCGCTACATTCGCCGCACCGAGTCGGATCCCACCCCGCGCTACGAGCCCGGGCGCCCACACGTCGGTGCCCACTGAGACATGGTCGAGGTGAAGCGCCCATCCGCCGTCGGTCCCGACGTGGGAACGGTCGAGGAAGATTCCGCCGGATATCTCAGCGTTGCTGAGCCGGACGCTTCCCGATATGCGGCAGTCCGTGAGTCGGAGTGCGCCATCAACGCGGATGGCTGTCGCCGCCAGGGCAGGGAGGTAGGACCCGTTGAGGTCGAGTAGGCGGGTCCGTGCCCCGTCGAGTTCCAAGGCGTGCTGGAAGTTGCAGGCGGTCAGGCGGATCGGATGGCGCACTTCAGCGTGCCGAAGATCGAGGACACCGGTGATCCTCGCGCCGGTCACGTGGAGGGCGGGCGTCTCGCCGGGTTCGGACGAACCACTGAGGATGAGGGCACGAAGGACCTCTGCCCGTACGGTTCCTTCCCCGCCCTCGGCATGTGCGGTGTCTCCATCCCCGTCTCGGCGAACGTCGAACGCTGCACCACGAGAGAACGCACGACAGATGCGACGTTCCACAGGCGTCAGTTCTGCGATGTCCATCCGCAGGACGCTAGCTCTTGGCCCGAAGACGGGCCAGAGAGTCGCCAGCGCCAAGGTACTGCTGGTGGTACAACTCTCCCTGGGCAGAAGCCATGATTCCTCCGCGAGGGGCTTGTCACGGTGTCGCCAGACGGCGTGCCAGGTATCCGTTCGCCTCGAGCGGGCAAGCGTCCTACTCTCGGCACATGAACAGGCCGCTCGTCGCAATCCTCAGTGGCGCAGGCATCTCCACTGATTCCGGAATCCCCGATTATCGCGGACCGAACGGGCTGTGGCGGAAGGATCCCGAGGCCGAGAAGCTCGTGACCTACGAGTACTACATGGGCGATCCGGAGATCCGGCGGCGGTCCTGGCGGATGCGGCGGAAGAACCGCGCGCTCACGGCCGAGCCGAACGCCGCACACCGGGCCGTGGCCGAGCTGGAGCGGGCCGGGGTGCCGGTCAGGGTGATCACTCAGAACGTGGACGGACTGCATCAGCTCGCCGGGATGCCCGCCCGCAAGGTGCTGGAACTGCACGGCAGCGCACTCAGTGTGGTGTGCACGCAGTGTCACGCACGCGGACCCATGGAGGACGCCCTCGCCCGGGTCGAAGCCGGAGAAGAGGACCCGCCCTGCCGGGAATGCGGCGGCATCCTGAAGTCGGCGACCGTGATGTTCGGCGAGCGGCTCGACCCGCAGGTGCTCGGCGAAGCCGTCGCGATCACCAAGGCATGCCAGGTCTTCATCGCCGTCGGCACCAGCCTCCAGGTGCAGCCCGCCGCCGGGCTCGCCGGCGTGGCCGCCGACCACGGGGCACGGCTGATCATCGTCAACGCCGAGCCGACCCCGTACGACGATCACGCCGACGAGGTGATCCGCGAACCAATCGGCACAGCCCTGCCCCAACTTCTGCGTCGGCTGAGCCCGGAGAGTAAATAATCCCTTTAGGTTTCTGGCTCCGGCGGGCCGCACTGTGCGGTTGGCATCATTGCCGACTCTTCAGCGCGACGGCGTCAGTCAGGATGGGTCCGATCTCCGAAACGTGAAGAAGGAGTCGAGGCGATGACGAAGTACCTCATCTCGTTCCCCAGTGCCGCCATGGTCTTTCCCGACGAGGATCTGCAGTCTGTCTCGGATGCTGCGCACGCGGTCGTGAAGGAGGCGAAGGACGCCGGCGTGTGGGTGTTCGGTGGCGGCATCGACGAGAGCGTGCCGCCTGTCATGGTCGCCGGCGATGGGACTGTGACCGAGGGCACCTACCATCAGACGAAGCAGATCGAAGGCGGCTACGCAGTGCTGGAGCTGCCCTCCCGCGAGGCGGCGTTGGAGTGGGCGGCGAAGATCGCGGTCGCCTGCCGATGCGCGCAGGAGGTGCGCGCGTTTCAGTACGACCCCGACAGCTGACCGGCAATCGCCTCCACCGACGGAGCGGACAGATCGAGCTCAAGCCATCCGAGCGAGCCGCCGCTTCATCGTCCGGCGGTATTGGCGGATGCGGGTTCGCCGAGCTCGCCGACAGCGCGCCACCATCGATATGGGGACCAGCGGTCGACGTCGGCTGCAGAGACCCCACTCTGTTGTGTTACGTCCACCGATGCGTTGCACCGGACCCGGTCGGCACCATCACGCACTACGAGCGTTCGGTGAGCAACTCCGCCAGGCGGTCGGCGAATTCAGTGAGCCAGTCCAGCTGAGGCCCGCTGCGGGCGATACGAAAACCGTGGCGGCGGCCCCAGAACGCAGCCTGGACGGCGTGGAACTGGGCCCACCGCTGGACATGTTCACGATCGAGTTCCGCGGCCTCGGCAAAGACGTCCAGGACGCGGTGGACAGCCTTGCGCAGGTCATCCGCTTCGAGGAGCGTCAGCGCGCGGGACTTCAGCAGCGTGCCGCCGTCGTAGGCAGGATCTCCCACGTACCCCTTGGGGTCGACAGCCAACCACGGCTCTCGGCCGGCACGCAGGATGTTCCGTGCATGGAGGTCACCATGGACGAGGGTGTCCGGCTGGGCCCGGCCCAGTTCCCGAACGGTCGCCACGGCGGCATCCAGCACCTCCCGCGACAGCGCATGCGGCAGCTCCTCGGCGTCCTTGCACAACTGCTCCTCCCAGGCATCCGTCTGCTCACACAACCGGGGCAGGCCGGGCGGTGCGGGGACGGCCAGGCGGCGATTGAGCCGCCCGGCGACCGTCACCACCTCGTCGCCGTCCTCGACCTCCGCAAGGGTCGACGGCTGCACCCGCTCCAGCAGCATCGCGAACCGCTCGTCGTCGCGTTCGTGCAGCAGGACGGCGCCGCATCCGCCCCACGCAACGAACGCGTCCGGCTCATGGACGTTGCCGGGATGCGGAAACGACACCTTCAGCACGGCGCTCTCCTCAGCCCGCCGCCGTACCGGAACGATGACGCCGACGCCCCCGTGCATGATCTCGCCATCCGGCACACACTCCCAGCGCCCCAGCAGCTCCTCCACGATTCCCGGCAGCTCGGCGAGCCACGCCGCCCCGGCCTCCCCCTCGCGGTCGACGGTGCTCTGTGCGAACTCCTCTGGCATCGCGATCACCCCGGCACCCTACGCGCCGGCCTGCGGCAGCCACCAAGCCCACGCCGGCCGCTGCGGCCCCCGGCGGACCGGGCACTACGAAGATCGCGATCTACGGACGGAGTACTAACCTCCTGCCCATGGCTCAACCCACTCGACCCCTCCGGGTCATCACGCGGCTCGTCGACGGAAGCGTCTGCGCCTATGACCTGGCTGCCGATGTCCGGGGCGTGCTGTCGCCCGTCATGGTCTGTCGGCCGTCTACCGAGGACGTTGTCGTCGACCACGCCGTTTCCGCTGATCTTCAGCGTGTCTACTACACGACCTTGAACACGGTCGTGTGCGTGACAGCAGACGGGGCCGAGGTCTGGCGGTCGGAGTTCAAGCCGCAGTCAAACCAGCAGTTCGGACACCGTCCCAGCTGTGTGCTGTCGTGGGACGGACTGGTGGTCTGGGTATACCGGCCCGACGCCATGGCCGGCCGTAACCGTCCCGACCAGTGGGTCGCCCTGGATGCCGGGACCGGAGCGGTCGTCGCGCAGGCGGATCTGCAGACCGTCGGGCACGGCGGCCAGCACCTCCTGCACCAGGCGAGCGATCAGGTCCTCCTCGATGTGGGCGAGGGACAGGACGGCTCGGTCATCTACCGCGCGTCGCTGGCCGAGGGTCGGATGGATCTCTTCCGCTATCCCTGGAGCGACAGGTGCCTCATCGACCTGTCGCCCGATGGACGCCACTTCATGACTGTCGACCACGACCAAGCCGACATGGCCATCCACACATACCCGGACGGCGAGGTGACGTTCGCCCTCTCCGTCGATGCCTTCGGGCATGACCCGGACGAGATCTACGTGGAATGGAGCGGCGGCTACCTGAGCCCGGACTCCGCCATCGTCACCCTCACCGGCGAAACCGAGGACGAGCAGGAGTGGTTCCGCCACTACCGCGTCAATGTGCGCTCCGGCCAGGTCCAAGCTGCGTTCGACGCGCACGGAGAGAATCCCTACGACATCCAGCCCCTCGGAGACGGATCCTGGCTCACCACAGATCCATCCGGTCACCCGATTCGCTGGACAGATTCATAGGAGACCCGGGGCTGTCCTGGTCGAACCATGGCAAGATCGGCAACTGCCAACTGGCCGTGTTCCTAGCAAGAACCGCCCTTGGCAGTTCACGCGCCGTCTCGGTGGCCCAGTCGGCTACGGGGCCAACTGCCGCAAGGGGAAAGACATAGGAGGTGGTGGCGAGTGCGGTCGGGCGCCGCTGCAGACGGAGGCGGAAGCCGGTGACCACGGCGAAGAAGCCGGGTCCGGCTCCCCGTGCTGCCCAGAACAGGCCGGGATGTTCTTCTTCGGTGCACCTGAGCACTGCACCGTCGGCTGTCACAACGGTGATCTCCAGTACGCTCGCGCAGCCCACTCCCCACAGGCCGGAGTTCCAGCCGAGGCCGCCGCTGAGGAGGTAACCGCCCAGCGCGACCGAGGGACAGTGCCCTGCCGGGAAGGCGAGATCGCGCCGGGCGAGCTCCATAGCGAACCTGCTGCCGATGGCACCTGGCTGCACGGTCGAGTTGCAGGCCGCTGGAGACGGCTAGTGCCGCGACAGGCAACGTTTGCCCCGTCGCGACGCCCGGCACGCCCTCTCGCCGCACCGGCCGGAAGCCCGAGTACATCCAGTACGAGGACTTCCGGCCGGCACACCGAGAGCACGCACCGGACGCCGCTCCTTGACGGGCAAACGTTGCCCGCCGCGGCACTAGCTTCAGGACTTCCTGAACGTCCCTCTCGCAGGCAGCTCGGACGATCAGATCGGGGTACCGGTCCGGCTTGAGTTCGTTCCACAGTGCGCGCGCACGGGCGGTCTCGTAGTCCGCGTCGCCCCTGCGCAGGAGCGCGCCTTCGATCCGTGAGCGCCCGTCTTGTTCGCTCATGACGACCTCCTCGTCGTGAGCATCTGCCGGGACCGGTTGTCAGCCGGTGGTCCGGCCGAAGATCACGACGAACGCCAGCCAGCAGATCGCCACCACTGCGGCACCCGCCACGTCAATGCGGAGGGAGCGCGCCTGCCTGGGCATCAGCCAGAAGGCGAGGGCTCTGTTCACCAACGGCATCAGCAGCCATGTCAGGATGGACACGCTCAACACGTTCGAGATGAACAAGGCGACATTTCCGGGCAGGCCAAGAGCAGCAAGTCGGGGACCCACCACAAGGTTGAGGATCTCGACGGTGGGATAGAGGGCCAGCACCACGGACATGGCCTGCTTCCAGTTGGGCGGAGCACCCTCTTCCGTACCCTGCTCGAAGCGGAACCAGCTGCCGAACGCGGATCCGACCTTGCGCACGTCGTAGGACACGAAGGCGCCTCGCCCTTCGTCGAGGAGCTTTCGACGAGTGGTGGATTGAAGCCACATGTCCAGATGTTGACGGGTGTCGAAGCGGAAGACGGCCACCCACTTGTCCTGGACCCCCTTCACGGGCCGGAACAACTCCGATCCCATGAAGCCCGGGAACTTCCGTTGCGCCGACAGGATCTTTTCCTGCCAGCTCACAAACACCCGCTCCTGGTCAGGTCGCACGTCATGCGAGATCACCGCGGTGACGGCGTCATGGACCGGCGTGCCACCCGCGAGGACTTCCTGCGTGGGGGCTTCCTCGAACAGTTCGCGCCCCTGTTCGAGGAGTTCGCGGCGCGTATCGGAGCCCATCCATGCGGTCAGCTGGTCCAGATGGGAGAAGCGGAAGACAACGACCCACTCGTTTCCTTCGACGGAGGGCGGAGGGTATTGCTCCGTTCCCTCGAACCCGTCGAATTCACCTACGACCTCGTTGGTTCGATCCTGCCAGCGCAGGTAGTCGTCTTCACAACCCGGACGGACCTTCTGTGAGATCACGACCGTCGCGCTGTCGCCCTGGGAGCCAGGAGTTGCACGAGGACTCACGCCTCCTAGAGTAGACAGAGGCCTCATATGCCGCAAAAGTAACATGTGATCGGAGGCGCCGAGATGGGACACAGGGAGTACCTGGCCGAAGCGGCGCAGTTGGCCACCGAATCGGTCGAGAACGGCTGGGGAGGCCCTTTCGGCGCGGTGATCACCCATGATGACGAGGTGATCGCTCGCGGCCAGAACCGTGTGCTGCTCACGGCGGACCCAACCGCGCATGGCGAGGTAGAAGCCATACGCAAGGCCATTCAGTACCTGAACCCGGATGCTCCCACGGTCTCGGAAGACCACCAGAACGAGTACACGCTGGAGTTGGTGCCCCGTCCCGACGGGTCTCCGGACATCTTGCCGGAGCGTGCCCGCATGCTCCAGGGATGCTCGATCTACACCAGCGGCGCGCCCTGCCCCATGTGCATGAGCGCCATCTACTGGGCGCGCATCGAAGCCGTCTACTACAGCTGTGACTGGAAGGCCACCCAGGACATCGGGTTCAGCGACGACTTCCAGTACGAGGACTTCCAGCGGCCTCCGGACCAGCGGAGCATCAGTCTCCAGCAGATGTACCCCGAGCTGGGCGCCCAGGCCTACCAGACATGGCGGGACAAGCCGAACCACCATCCGTACTGACGGCCACTCAGCCCGGCAGGCGTCGGCCACGGCACCGGGCTGCGCGCCGGCTCGCGCGGCGGCCAGAACGGCTCGCACAGCGGCTAGAAGAGGGCCGTCCCCCGTTCGAAGTCCAGCAGGCGCCGCTTTCTGGGCAGGCCGCCGCCGTAGCCGGTGAGGCTGCCGCCCGTGCCGATCACGCGGTGGCAGGGGACGATGATGCCGATCGGGTTCTTGCCGTTGGCGAGGCCGACCGCGCGGGAGGCGCCCGGGTTGCCGAGGGCGGTGGCGAGTGCGCCGTAGGAGCGGGTCTCGCCGTAGGGGATCTTCCTCAGCTGGTCCCAGACGCCGCGCTGGAACGGGGTGCCGTGCAGGCGCAGCGGGAGCGTGAACTCCTTCAGCTCGCCCGTGAAGTAGGCCTCCAGCTGGTCGACGGCCTCGCCGAAGGGGCGGTCGTCGCGCTCGCCGAAGGACTCCTCGGGCGGGCGGTGGCGCTGGTCGGTCATGTACAGGCCGCACAGGACGCCGTCGTCGGCGACGAGGGTGAGCAGGTCGTAGGGGCTGTCGATCACGGTGTGCTGCTTCATGGCGGAACGTCCTCAGACGGGAAGGAAGTTGATCGGGTGGCTGTCGGTCGCCCACAGGTACTGCACGGCGTACGCCCGCCAGGGCCGCCAGGCCGCCGCGCGGGCGGTGAGCGCGGCCGGGGTGGACGGCAGGCCGAGCTCCTGTGCGGCGCGCCGGATGCCGAGGTCGGTGGGGAGGAAGGCGTCGGGGTCGCCGAGGGCACGCATGGCGATGACGTCGGCGGTCCAGGGGCCGAAGCCGGGGAGTGCCAGGAGGCGGGAGCGTGTCTCCTCCCAGTCGCTCTCCACGCCCAGGTGCAGTGTTCCGTCGGCGAGTTGACCGGCCAGGGTGAGCAGGGTCGTACGCCGGGTGCGGGGCATCGCCAGCGACTCGGGGTCGAGGGCGGCCAGCGCGCCGGGCGCGGGGAAGAGGTGGGTGAGGCCGCCTTCGGGGTCGTCGACGGGCTCGCCGTGCGCGGCGGCCAGACGGCCGGCGTGGGTGCGGGCGGCGGCCGTGGAGACCTGTTGGCCGAGCACGGCCCGCAGCGCGAACTCGCCCTCGTCCACGGTGCGCGGTACGCGCCGGCCGGGGGCCTTGTCGACCAGGGGCGCGAGGAACGGGTCGGTGCGCAGCTGGTCGTCGATGGCGACCGGATCGGCGTCCAGGTCGAGCATGCGCCGGCAGCGGCTGATGGCGACCGGCAGGTCCCGCAGGTCGCCGAGGGTGAGGCGGCAGGCGATGTGGTCCGGCTTCGGGGTCAGCGCGACGATCCCGTGGCCGTAGGGCAGGCGCAGGGTCCTGCGGTAGGCGCCGTCGCGCCACTCCTCGACACCGGGTACGGCGGTGGCGGCGAGGTGGCCGAAGAGGTTGTCCGGGTTGAGCGGAGCACGAAACGGCAGGCGCAGGGACAGGGCACCGGGAGTGCCCGGGACGCCGGCAGTGCCAGGGACGGCGGGGGTGCCGGGAACGCCGAGGGTGCCCGGGACCGCCCTGAGTGTGCCAGGTTTGGTGGCGCCGCGGCGCCCGGGGGCACGGTTGCGCAGGCCGCTGGGTGACAGGGCGAACACCTCGCGCACGGTGTCGTTGAAGGTGCGGATCGAGGAGAAGCCGGCGGCGAAGGCGATCTCCGCCATGGGCAGGGCGGTGGTCTCGATCAGCAGCCGGGCGGTCTGGGCGCGCTGCGCGCGGGCGAGCGCGAGCGGTCCGGCGCCCAGTTCGGCGCGGAGCTGGCGTTCGATCTGGCGGGTGCTGTAGCCGAGGCGGGCGGCCAGTCCGGGCACGCCCTCGCGGTCGACGACTCCGTCGGCGATCAGCCGCATGGCGCGGGCGACGGCGTCGGCGCGCTGGTTCCACTCCGGTGAGCCGGGGCTGGTGTCGGGGCGGCAGCGCTTGCAGGCCCGGAAGCCGGCCTGCTGGCAGGCGGCCGCGCTCGGGTAGAAGGTCATGTTCTCCGGCTTGGGCGGCACCACCGGGCAGCTGGGCCGGCAGTAGATGCGCGTGGTCAGGACGGCGGTGAAGAACCAGCCGTCGAACCGCGCGTCCTTGGACTGGACGGCGCGCACACAGCGCTCGCGATGAGTGTGCATCCCTTTCTGCATGCGTCCAGCATCCGGCACCGGGCAGACCATCGCTGGCGGTAATCCGACATCGCCCTCGCGTGTCCTGGGACCGCGACGATCGCATCGCCCTCGGACAGGACGGGGCCTTCGACGATCCTGGAAGGACGATCCTGGACGTATGAAGCAGCAGCCGCTCCTCACCTTCGGACACGGTACGGCGGACCGCGAACACCTCACGGACCTGATCCGCGCGGCACGGATCGCCTCCGTGGTCGACGTCAGGACCGCGCCCGGAAGCCGCCACAACCCGGACGTGGGCCGGGAGAGACTGCTGCGGTGGCTGCCCGAGGCCGGGATCGACTACCGCTGGGAGGGGCGCCTGGGCGGATTCCGCAAGGTGCCCGCGGACTCGCCCGACACGGTCTGGCGCAACGACGCCTTCCGCGGTTACGCCGCCCACACCCGCACGGGCGAGTTCCTCGACGCGGTCACCGAACTCCTCGACGAGGCCGCGCACCGGCGGACGGCCGTCATGTGCGCGGAGACGGTGTGGTGGCGCTGCCACCGCCGGGTCATCGCCGACTTCGTGGTGCTCGCCCGCGGACGGCCCGTCGTCCATCTGATGCACGACGGGCGGCTCGTCCCCCATCGGCTCAGCGAGGGAGTGCGGCTGCGCGAGGACGGACTGCTCGTCTACGACGGTCGGCAGTCGTCGGACCGGCCCGAGGAGGGACGTGCGCGGCCCGGCAACGGTACCTAGGGTGGGGAGTGCGGTTCTGTGGTGGTGGGGTGGGGAGGGGAGGGACCAAGGACGGTTCTGAACCATGAGTGATGTACATCGACTCGAGCCCGTCCCGGCGAACCTGGGCAGCGGCACCGTGCTCGCGGCGTGGGAGCGGTTCGTGCAGGGCGAGGATCACGTCCCGGATGTCCGGCCCCTGGTGGCGATCTCCTGGCATCGCTGCCGGGAGCAGTACCGGGTCGATCCGCACCTCACCAAGGCCCCGCTGGCCGTCGCGGAGCCCGACCGCACCCCCGAGTACGACGTCGTGTTCGCCGAGCTGGGATTCCGTGCCGCCTCCGTGGCGCACGAGGTGGGCAGCCTCGGCGGCGTCGTCACCGTCACCGACGCCACGGGCCGGATCCTGTCCGAGTGGGGTGACCAGGCCACGCTCGCCAGAGCCGGCGAGTCCCATCTGGCGCCCTGGTTCTGCTGGTCCGAGTGCGCGGCCGGCACGAACGGCATGGGCACGGCGCTGGAGGCGCACGGCCCGGTACCGATCAGGGGCGCGGAGCACTGGTGCCAGGCGTTCCACGACTGGGTCTGCGCGGGCATCGCGGTGCGCGACGTGGTGACCAAGGAACCGATCGCGGTCCTGGGCATCTGCTGCTGGCGCAGCCCGCTTCCCGCGTCCGCGAGCGGCTGGCTGGCGAACGCGGTCACCATGACCCAGTACCCGCTGAGGAGGCGCGCCCGGGACAGCGGCGCCGAGCTGGTCGCGGCCTGCGCCCAGGCCAGGGCACGTTCCGGTGCGGCGCTGGCCGCGGTGGACACCGCGGGCAAGGTGGTGATCGCCGACGACATGGCGAGCGTGCTCCTGGGCGTCCCCGCCCACACCCCGGCGGTCGATCCCACACTGCGCTGGAACCCCGGGCTGCCGGAGCTGATCGCGGCCGCCCGGTACGCCACCGCGCAGGCGGCCCACCAGCCCGACTGGGTCGGCTCGACGCAGATCTTCGCCCACCTCGCCGACGAGCCGACGTCGATCAGTATCCGGCCCGTCTTCTCGTCCGGGCGTCTGATCGGGCACCTGGTCGCGTTCGGTGACTCCGAGGGGGCGCGGCTGCCCCGGGCGGAGACGTCCGCGCCGCCTCGGACGCGGCCGCGCCGGCTGATCGCGACGCGCGACAACCGGCTGGTGCTGCTGCGGCTGCCGGAGGTCTCCTTCGCCGAGTCGCGGGGGAACGACGTGTGGCTCTCCACCGATCAGGGGCGGTTGCGGGCCGCCTCGGTGAGCCTGGACAAGCTCGAGGGCGAACTGGCGGACGCCGGCTTCCTGCGGGTGCACCGCCGCTATGTGGTCAACCTCGGCCGCATCCGGGAGGTCGAGCGCGGGCTCAAGGGCGAGCTGTCCCTGGTCATGGACGACGGAGCCCACGACATGGTGCCGGTCTCCCGGCGGAACGCGCCGGCCCTGCGGCGCGCGCTGGACATCTGAGTCCCCCGGCACGGCCTCTGTTCCGAAAGGAGGTTCCCGTGACTGGCAGTCCTCCGGACGCCGCCCCCGGCGGGACGAACCCCTGGGGCACGGGCAACCGCGACTGGTGGCCGGACCGGCTCGACCTGGCGGTCCTGCGGAAACACCCCGCCACGGGCGACCCCATGGGCGGGGACTTCGACTACGCCGCGGAGTTCCGGTCGCTCGACCTCGACGCCCTGGCACGGGACGTCGACGAGGTGCTGACGACGTCGCAGGAGTGGTGGCCGGCCGACTTCGGACACTACGGGCCCCTCGTGATCCGCATGGTGTGGCATTGCGCCGGGACGTACCGGGTCGCCGACGGCCGCGGTGGCGCGGGCGCCGGCATGCAGCGTTTCGCGCCGCTGAACAGCTGGCCGGACAACCGCAACCTCGACAAGGCGCGCCGGCTGCTCTGGCCGGTGAAGAAGAAGTACGGGCGCAGGATCTCCTGGGCCGACCTGATGGTCTTCGCGGGCAACCGCGCCCTGGAGACGATGGGGTTCACGACCTTCGGCTTCGCCGGCGGCCGGACGGACGTCTGGGAGCCCGACGACAGCCGCTGGGGCCCCGAACACGCCTGGCTCGGCGACGAACGCCACGGCGGCGTCCGGCAGTTGGAGAACCCGCTGGCCGCCGACCAGATGGGCCTCATCTACGTCAACCCGGAGGGACCGAACACCGTCCCGGACCCGCTCACCTCCGCCCGGGACATCCGCGAGACGTTCCGCCGCATGGGGATGAACGACGAGGAGACCGTCGCGCTGATCGCGGGCGGCCACACGTTCGGCAAGACCCATGGCGCGGCCGACCCGGACGCCCACCTCGGCCCCGAACCCGAGGGCGCCCCCCTGGAGGAGCAGGGCCTGGGCTGGAGGAGCGGCTACCGCACCGGCAAGGGCGCGGACGCCATCTCCAGCGGGCTCGAGGGTACGTGGACGCCCACCCCGACGAGGTGGGACAACGGCTTCCTCGAGACCCTGTTCCGCTACGAGTGGGAGCTGGAGCTGAGCCCCGGCGGTCTGTGGCAGTGGATCCCGAGGGACGGCGGCGGGGCCGGCACCGTGCCGGCCGCGCACGACCCGTCGAGGACCCACGCGCCGACGATCCTGACGACGGACCTCGCGCTGCGCTCGGACCCGGTGTACGAGCCGATCGCGCGGCGTTTCCTGGAGCACCCGGACCGGCTCGCGGACGCGTTCGCCCGGGCCTGGTTCAAGCTGACGCACCTCGACATGGGCCCGGTCCGGCGCTACCTGGGGCCGCTGGTCCCCCGGGAGACACTGCGCTGGCAGGACCCGGTCCCCGCGGTGGACCACGAGCTCGTCGACGCCGCGGACATCGCCGCGCTCAAGCGCCGCGTCCTCGTCTCCGGGCTTTCGGTCTCCCAGCTCGTGTCGACGGCGTGGGCGTCGGCCTCGACGTTCCGCATCAGCGACAAGCGGGGCGGGGCGAACGGCGCACGCATCCGCCTGGAGCCGCAGCGGAGCTGGGAGGTCAACGAACCCGACACGCTGGCCCGGGTGCTGCGCACCCTGGAGGGGATCCAGGAGTCCTTCAACGGCTCCCAGGCCGGGGACAGGAGGATCTCGCTGGCCGACCTCATCGTGCTCGGCGGCGCCGCGGCCGTCGAGCAGGCCGCCAGGACCGCCGGCCACGACGTCCGGGTCCCCTTCGCTCCGGGACGCACGGACGCCACGCAGGAGTGGACCGACACGGAGTCCTTCGCCGCGCTGGAGCCGACCGCGGACGGGTTCCGCAACTACCGCAGCAAGGGGAGCCGACTGCCGTCGGAGCACCTGCTGGTCGACCGCGCGGCCCTGCTCGACCTGAGCGCGCCCGAGATGACGGTCCTCGTGGGCGGCCTGCGGGTGCTGGGCGCCAACCATCGGCAGTCGCCGCTGGGCGTCCTCACCTCGACGCCCGGATCGCTGACCAGTGACTTCTTCGTGAATCTGCTCGACATGGGCACGGAATGGCAGCCGGCGTCCGCGGCCGCGGAGACCTTCGAGGGCCGCGACCGCGCCACCGGAGAGGTCAGGTGGACCGCCGGCCGCGTCGATCTCGTCTTCGGCGCGCACTCCGAACTGCGTGCCCTCGCGGAGTTCTACGCGAGCGACGACGCACGGGAGAAGTTCGTAGGCGACTTCGTCGCCGCGTGGGACAAGGTCATGAATCTCGATCGGTACGACCTCGGGTGACCCCTGCGCCGTGCCTCCCAGCGGCGGCACATCGGGGGCGAGCGGTAGCCGGTCGCGGACGAACGGCAGGAGCCACCCGGTGCGATTCCTCCGGCGTAGCGTGCTCGTTACTGACGAATTCTTTACCCTTTTCGGCGTGAATTCCGAGGTCAATTCGGAGTCGGGTGAGGGGAGTGAAGCCCCGATGACGACCGCGCAGGAACGATCCGACCTGCTGAACAAGATCGGGTTGGCCGCACAGAACAAGGCAGCGCTGGGTCAGGTGCTGGGAACCGGAACCATTGGGCAGGCCACCGAGAGGTCGGACGGCCGCATGCAGGCCACCATTCGCATCAACCCGGATGAGCTGGCCTGGGATCCCTCTATTCTCGTCATGCCGCACGGAGGCGATATCGAGCTCGAGCTCGTCAACGACGACCAGAACACCCACTGTGCGCTCCTGCCGAGCAACGGCGACCGGAAGTTCATCTGGCTGGTCAACCATTCGCGGGGGCGGGCGAGTCTCAACCTCGACGGACCGGGCTACTACTGGTTCGGCTCGCCCACGGGCAACGACGAGGGCAGGGGGCTGACCGGGGCCATCGTCGTCATGGGGGACGCTCCACCGGAGGCCCGCCTCGACCGTCCCGAGCAGCCGCGGCCGTAGGAAGAAGGAGGTGGGGCGGCATGACCGTCGATTACGTGGACGCGGGTTGGGCCGTCGACCAGGGAAGCCTCAGCGGCAAGACGGCGGGCGGGGACATCGCGCCGCCCGTGGTGGCCGGCATCGACTACGAGCGTCTGCTCCGTGCCCGCGAGGAACCCCAGAACTGGCTCACCTACTACGGCGCCTACGACGGACAGCGGTACAGCCCGCTGGACCAGATCAACACGGAGAACGTCAAGCGGATGGTCCCCTCGTGGGTCTTCCAGGCCGGCACGACCGGTCTGATCGCGGGCGCGTCGACCTACTCGTTCGAGGCCGCCCCGATCGTCGTGGACGGGGTCATGTTCGTCTCCGGCTGGGACGGCTGGGTCTGGGCCCTCGACGCGAAGACGGGTGTGGAGATCTGGCGGTACAAGCACGCGGTCCCCTTCGACGTGTCCCTGTGCTGCGGGAACGTCAACCGCGGGGTAGCGGTCGCGCAGGGGAAGGTCTTCTTCGTCACGGCGAACGCCCGTGTGCTGGCGCTCGACGCCACCACCGGCAAGCGGGTCTGGGACCGGACCTACGGTGACGTCCGGGCCGGCGAGAGCGCCACGCTCGCCCCGCTGGTCGTGAAGAACCTGGTCATCGTCGGGAGTTCCGGCGGCGAGTTCGGTGTGCGGGGCCACCTCGACGCGTTCGACCTGGAGACCGGCGAGCACCAGTGGCGCTGCTACACCGTGCCGAAGCCCGGGGAACCCGGCTCGGATACCTGGCCCTCCGACGGCGAGGCCTGGGCACGGGGCGGGGCGAACTGCTGGGTCACCGGCACCTTCGACCCGGAGACGAACCTGCTGTACGTCGGCACCGGCAATCCGGCACCCGACTTCGACGGAGCCGTCCGGGAGGGCGACAACCTCTTCACGGACAGCGTCATCGCCGTCGACGTGGACAGCGGTCAGATCCGCTGGCACTACCAGTGCACCCCGCACGACGTGTGGGACTACGACAGCATCGCCGAGTGCATCCTGTTCGAGCAGGACGGGCGCAAACTGCTCGGGCACTTCGACAAGAACGGCTACTTCTTCGTCCTCGACCGCACGAGCGGCGAGCGGGTCCGGATCACCCCCTTCGTGGACCGCATCACCTGGGGGGCGATCACAAGGGACGGCCAGGTGACGGCCAAGGCCTACCCGGACAAGGAGGGAGTACCGGTCCACTTCTACCCGGGTCCGGCCGGTGCCAAGGAATGGACCCACGCGGCCTACAGCCCGAAGACCGGGCTCTTCTACGTGCCGGTCCAGGACACCGGGGCCACGGCCACCCGGCGGCGCCGGGAGTTCAAGGAGAGCATTCCGTACTGGGGCGCGGGCGTTCAGGTGGACATCGAGGACATGGCGGGGTCCATCAGCGCGTTCGACGCGAACGGCGAGGAGAAGTGGCGCTGGCGCAACGAGCTCCCGATGTGCGCCTCGGTGCTGGCCACCGGCGGTGACCTGGTGTTCGCCGGTGAGGCCTCCGGGGAGTTCAACGCGCTCGACGCCCGCACCGGGGAGCTGCTGTGGCAGTTCCAGTGCGGGAGCGGCCACCACAGCAGCCCGACCACCTACATGGTCGACGGCAGGCAGTACATCGCCGTGCCGGTCGGCTGGGGCGGATGGGCCGAGGGGTTCCTGCCCGGCATGCTCGGCGCGGGGCACGGAAGCGCCCTGATGGTCTTCGCCCTCCCGGAGGCGTCGTAGACGTCGTAGCGGCGTGACCGGAGCCTGTCCCGTCCGGGCAGAGAGGAGGTGGATCCATGGAGTCTCAGCTCGAAGCGCTCGAAGTGCTGGAAGCGCTCGAAGTGTGGGAGACACCCGAGTTCGAGGAGATCGCGGTCGCGGCCGAGGTGACCATGTACGTCGCCCGGCTGGAGGAGTAGCGGACCAGCGGACGTGGGAGGGCACCGGACCTGCTCCGGCGCCCTCCGGCGGCTCGGGACGGCCACGGACGGGCCACGGACGGCCGTGCGGCCACGGGCCCGGACCTGCGACGAACGGAGTGCCTGCGTGTTGCTGCGCGTGCTGGGCTCGGCGGCGGGGGGCGGCTCCCCCCAGTGGAACTGCGGCTGCCCGGTGTGCGCCGCGGTCCGCTCCGGGGCCGGTCCCGCGCGCACCCAGTCGTCGGTGGCGGTCAGCGCCGACGGCCGCCGGTGGTTCCTCATCAACGCCTCACCCGACGTCCGTACCCAGTTCGAGGCCTTCCCCGGCCTGCACCCGCACGAGGACCGGACGACGCCGCTGGAGGCGGTGCTGCTCACCGACGCCGAGCTGGACCACACGCTGGGCCTGCTCCTGCTGCGCGAGGCCCGCGCCCTGCGGCTGTACGCCACACCGGCGGTGCGCGAGACCCTGGGCGCCGGCTCGGGGATTCTGCGCACGCTCGAACGCTACTGCCCGGTCGAGTGGCGGGCGGTGACCCCCGGCGCCGGCCTGGCCCTGGCGGACGGGCTGTCGTGCCGTGCGTTCGACGTGCCCACCAGCAAGCGCGACCGGTTCGGAGCGGGGGTGGACCAAGGCCGCGTCGTGGGCTACCGGCTGACCGACGAACGCAGCGGGGGGACGCTGGTGTACCTGCCGGGGGTGCAGTCGCTCACGCCACAACTGCGCGGGGAGATCGAGCGCTGCGCATGCCTGCTGATCGACGGGACCTGCTGGCGCGACGACGAACTCGTACGGCTCGGCCTGGCCGCCAAGACGTCCCGGGAGATGGGCCACCTGCCCATCGACGGCCCGGGCGGCAGCCTGGCGCAGCTCCCGTCGCTGGGCGTGGGGCGGACGGTCTTCGTGCACGTCAACAACACCAATCCGGTCCTTCTGGAGGACACGCCCGAGCGGCGTACCGTGGAGGAGAGCGGCATGGAAGTGGCCGTGGACGGCCTGGAAGTCCAGGTGTAGAGCCGTGACGACAACGACGACGACAACCGCGCGAACCGGCGCCGACGACTTCGTCGAGGCGTTGCGGGCCCACGCGCGGCGCTACCACGACCAGCACCCGTTCCACGTCCGGATGAACGCCGGACGGCTGAGCCGCGGGCAGGTCAGGGGCTGGGTGGCCAACCGCTTCTACTACCAGGAGAACATCCCCCGCAAGGACGCCGCGATCCTGTCCAACTGCCCGGAACTGGAGGTCCGCCGCCGCTGGATCCGCCGGATCACCGACCACGACGGCACGTCCGCCGGCGAGGGCGGCATCGAGGCGTGGCTGCGCCTCGGCGAGGCCGTCGGACTGACCGTCGAGGAGGTCCGCGACCACCGGCATCTGGTGCCCGGGGTGCGGTTCGCCGTCGACGCCTACGTGACCTTCGCCCGGACCCGCCCGTGGGTGGAGGCGGTGGCGTCCTCGCTCACCGAACTGTTCGCGCCCGACCTGATGGCGGCGCGGCTGGCCGCGTTCGAGCGGTGGTACCCGTGGATCGACCCCGAAGGCCTCGCCTACTTCCGGGCCCGCCTGGAGCAGGCGCCGCGCGACTGCGAACACGCCCTCGAGGTGGTCACGACGCACTGCCTCTCCGCCGAGTCCCGGGCGCGCGCCGTCGACGCGCTGTCGTTCAAGTGCGACGTCCTGTGGAGCCTGATGGACGCCATCGCCCAGGCCTACCCGGAGTGACCACCATGGACCCGCCCCGTCCCGGAACGACCCGGACCCCGCCCAGGACCCGCCCCGGCGTCGAGGTGTCCGGCGCGGACCGGCCCCGCCTGGCGCGCCATGTCCGGCTGGCCTACTCCCGGGCCAGGCAGCGTCAGGTCCTGCTGCACCCCGAGACGGTGGTGGTGCTGAACGGCAGCGGCGCGGACATCCTCGGGCTGTGCGACGGACGGCGCACGGTGGCCGAGATCGTGGCCGAGCTGGGCGCGCGCTACCGGAGCGTTCCCGACGACGAGGTGCGGCGGTTCCTGTCCCGGCTCGTGGCCCGGCGCTGGGTGGAGCTGGCCGATGGATAGTCCGTTCGGGCTGCTCGCCGAGCTCACCTACCGCTGCCCGCTGGCCTGCCCGTACTGCTCCAACCCGCTGAACCTGGGCGACTACGGGGACGAGCTGGCGACCGACGAGTGGCGGCGGGTGCTGGCCGAGGCCGTCGAGCTGGGGGTGCTGCAGTGCCATCTGTCCGGCGGGGAACCGCTGCTGCGGCGCGACCTGGTGGAGATCGTGGCGGACGCCCACGACCTGGGCCTCTACACCAACCTCATCACCAGCGCCGTCGGGTTCTCCCGTCCGAGGGCCGAGCGGCTGCGGGCCGCCGGCCTCGACCATGTGCAGATCAGCATCCAGGCCGACGAGCCGGCCGTGTCCGACCGGATCGCGGGGCTCCCGTCCTTCCGGCGCAAGATCGAGGCGATGGGCCTGGTCAAGGAGCTGGGCTGGCCGCTCACGATGAACGTGGTGCTGCACCGGTACAACATCGACCGCGTCGCCGAGGTGCTCGCTCTGGCCGAGGAGGCGGGCGCGGACCGGCTGGAGCTGGCCAACACCCAGTACTACGGCTGGGCCTGGCGCAACCGTGCCGCGCTGCTGCCGAGCCGGGCCCAGCTCGAGGCGGCGGAGGCCGTCGTGCGGGCCGCCCGCGAGCGGCTGCGGGACCGCATGGACGTCATCTACGTCCTCCCCGACTACTACAGCCACTACCCGAAGCCGTGCATGAGCGGCTGGGCCTCCCGGCAGCTGACCGTGACGCCGAACGGTGACGTCCTGCCGTGTCCGGCCGCGCAGTCGCTGCCGTTGCCGCGGGCCGGCGTCCGGGAGGACTCGCTGGAGCGGATCTGGGCCGAGTCCCCGGTGATGACCGCGTTCCGGGGGACCGACTGGATGCCGGAACCCTGCCGGAGCTGCCCCCGGCGGGAGGTGGACTTCGGCGGGTGCCGCTGCCAGGCGTTCCTGCTCACGGGCGACGCCGCCCGCACCGACCCCGTCTGCCATCTGTCGCCCGACCACGACCTGGTCGCCCAAGCGGTCGAGGCCGCCAACGCCGGATCGCGGGCCGCGGCTCTCGCGCCGGTCCCCCGCTCGCACCGGGCTCGCCGGCCGGTCGGCCGTCCGGGTGGAGCGGGCCGGTCCGCTCCCGGGAACGGGTGAGCGGATCAGCCGCCGAACACCAGCGGCAGCACCGCGGCGGCGATGATCAGGCTGACCCCGCTCACCAGGTCCGCGCGGATCCGGACGAGGCGTGCCGCGGCCCGCCCGAGTCGCAGCCCGATCAGCGACATCACCGCCGTGACGAGGCCGAAGACGGGGGCCGAGATCCACGGCGAGAGCCCGAGGATGCCCAGGCTCGCCCCGGCGACCAGGTTGTCCAGGCTCAGCGTCAACGGGATGCCGAACAGCGCCAGCGGCTGGTCCAATCCCTCCGGCTCGGGCTTGCGGAGAGCCGAGACGACGAGGTAAAGACCGTACCCGCCGAGCGCGGCGGCGCCCACCAGGTCGGCGACACCCCCGACGGCCTCCCCGACCTCGCGTCCGATCAGCAGCCCCACCAGGGGCATGACGGCGTCCCACAGCCCGAAGGTGAGCGCGACCTGCACCGCGCGCTTCAGTCCGAAGGGGACGGTGCCGAGCGCTGTCGCCACCCGGAAGTTGTCCAGGCTGAGGACGAAGCCCAGGCCCAGCATTTCCCAGATCACGGCGACGTCACCCCGTACGGGGTCAGCCGGCCCGCGCGGCGAACGCCTCGTAGGCCCCCTCGTCGAAGAGGACGAAGCGGACTTCCTCGACGCGGGTGCCGGTCTCCCTCACCGTCTCCACCGCGATCCGGGCCGCGTCGTCCATCGGCCAGCGGTAGACGCCGGTGGAGATCGCCGGGAACGCCACGGTGCGGGCGCCCAGGTCGTCGGCGACGCGGAGGGAGGCACGGTAGCAGGAGGCCAGCAGGTGCGAGCGGTCCTCGGTGCGGCTGTGCACGGGACCGACGGTGTGGATCACCCAGAGGGCGTCCAGTTCGCCGGCCGTGGTGGCGACCGCCTCGCCGGTGGGCAGGCCCCTGCCGTACCTGGAGGCGCGCAGGGCGCGGCACTCCTGGAGGATCGCGGGGCCGCCGCGGCGGTGGATGGCACCGTCGACGCCCCCGCCGCCGAGCAGGGAGGAGTTGGCGGCGTTGACGATCGCGTCGGCGCGCTGCCTGGTGATGTCGCCCTGGACGAGCGTGATGGCGGTGGTCATGTCTGGCGCAACCTCCTCCAGACGGCCTTCGCGGCGTTGTGCCCCGACATGCCGTGCACGCCGGGGCCCGGCGGGGTGGCCGACGAGCAGATGAAGACGGCGGGGTGCGGGGTGCTGTACGGGAACAGCGACGGTTTCGGGCGCAGCAGGAGCTGGAGCCCGGAGACCGCGCCGGAGGCGATGTCGCCGCCGACGTAGTTGGCGTTGCGGGCGGCGACCTCGGGCGGTCCCGCGGTGGCGCGGGCGAGGACGCGGTCGCGGAAGCCCGGGGCGAAGCGTTCCAGCTGGCGTTCCACCGCGTCGGTGAGGTCGCCGGTCCAGCCGTTGGGGACATGGCCGTACGCCCAGAAGACCTGCTTGCCCGCGGGGGCGCGGCTGGGGTCGGCGACGCTGGGCTGGACCGTGATCAGGAAGGGCCGGTCGGGTGCGCGGCCCTCGCGGGACGCGGCGCGCAGCGCGGTGCCGATCTCGGCGCTGTCGGCGCCGATCTGGACGGTGCCGGCGCCCCGCGGTTCCCGCGCGGTCCATGGCACCGGGCCGTCCAGGGCGTAGTCGATCTTGAAGACGCCGGGGCCGTAGCGGTAGCCGTCGTAGTAGCGGCCGAGGCCCGCGATACGGGCCAGCGCGGTGGGCGAGGTGTCGAAGACGTACGCCCGCGCGGGCGGCAGGTCGTCGAGGCGCTTGACCTCGTAGTCGGTGTGCAGGGCGCCGCCGAGGTCCTTCAGGTACGCGGCGAGGGCGTCGGAGATCGCCTGAGAGCCGCCGCGGGCCACCGGCCAGCCGCGGGCGTGCGCGGCGAGGGCGAAGACCAGGCCGACGGCGCCGGTGGCGAAGCCGCCGAGGGGGGCCATGACGTGGGCGACAAGGCCGGCGAAGAGCGCCCTGGCCCGCTCGTCCCGGAAGCGGCGCATCAGCCACGTGGACGGGGGCAGTCCGACCAGGCCGAAGCGGGCCAGGGTGACCGGGTCGCGCGGGAGCGCGGTCAGGGGCAGCGACATGAAGTCGCGGGCGAGGGTGTCCCACCTGGGCAGGAACGGCTGGACCAATCTGCGGTACGCGCCCGCGTCGCGCGGTCCGAAGGAGGCCGCGGTCTCGGCGACGGAACGGGACAGCACGGCCGCGGTGCCGTCCGGGAAGGGGTGCGCCATGGGCAGCTCGGCGTGCAGCCACTCGAGGCCGTAGCGCTCCAGGGGCAGGGCGCGGAACGCGGGTGAGTTGATGCCCAGGGGGTGTGCGGCGGAGCAGGGGTCGTGCCGGAAGCCGGGCAGGGTCAGTTCCTCGGTGCGGGCACCGCCGCCTATGGTGTCCCGCGCCTCGAACACCGCCACGTCGAAGCCGCGGCGGGCGAGTTCCACGGCAGCGGTCAGTCCGTTCGGCCCCGCACCCACCACGACCGCATCGAGCATCGACGGCACCTTCGGACCCCCTCGTCAGCCGATGGCCATTCGGCCCCAGGATATGCCGCACCCCCGACACCCCGGGGGCGGGGCGACGGCTCGGGGACGGGAGGCGTCGCAGGGGGTTGCCCGGGTGCCGCCGGCCGGCGTCGGCCGGGCGGGGCGGCCCGGGGGTGGTGCTCGCCGGGATCAGGACGCCGGGGTCGGGCCCTCCGCGCCAGGTACGAGGGTGGGGGCGTCCGGGACGGCGAGGAGGCCGGTGACGTGTCGGGCCGTCGCCGTGTCCCGGGCCGCTGCGAACGGCAGCGTGTTGCCGCCCGTGACGCGGAAGGGGGTGCCGGCCAGGGTCAGGTGGGTGCCGCCGGCCTCCTCGACCAGCAGGAGACCCGCCGCGTGATCCCACGCCGCCTCCCAGCAGAAGGCGGTGGCGTCCAACTCGCCGCGGGCGATGGCGAGATACTCCAGCCCCGCTGATCCGCAGGGGCGCGGTGCGACACCGTCCGTCCACAGGCCGCTCAGGGCCCGCTTCTGTTCCTCCGTCGTGTAGTCCGGGTGGGACGTGGCCACTTCGAGGGGCCGCCCCGGCTCGGGCGCACCGCAGCGCAGGGGCACGCCGTCGAGGAAGGCGCCCTGACCGCGTACGGCCGTGGCGAGTTCGTCGCGCGCCGGCGCGTACGTCCAGGACGCGAGCAGCACTCCGTGCCGGGCGAGGGCGACCAGGGTGCAGAAGCCGGGGTCGCCGTGCACGAACTGGCGTGTGCCGTCGACCGGGTCGACGATCCAGACGGGGGCGTCGCCCCGCACCGCCTCGTACACCGCCGGGTCGGCGTGCACCGCCTCCTCGCCGACCACGACGGAGCCGGGCAGCAGGGCGCCGAGCGCGTCCGTGAGGTACCGCTCGGCCAGCCGGTCGGCGTCCGTCACCAGGTCGTGCGGTCCGGACTTCTGGTCCACCTCGTGCTCCGCCAGTCGGCGGAAGCGGGGCATGATCTCGGCAGCGGCCGCCTTGCGGACCGCCTCCTCCACGTCGGCCGAGTGTCGTGCGAGAAACTCTTCGATGGTTTCCGTCTCTTCGATCATGCCTCTATGAGACCATGCCCCACTGACATTCCCCGCCGGGCCGGTGCACTCCGGATGGAATCGGCGTGAACACCCGTCATCGGACATCCCGGCACGGTCCGGTGGAGACCGGCGGCCGGCAGGGGGCGGACGCCGACCGGCACGGGACGGACACCGACCGGCCTCACCGGCCGACCGCGTACCCCTGCATCCCCCGCGGGTTGGCGGCCGCGGACAGGATGCCGGTCGCGGGGCAGCGGGCGACGGCGCACAGGCGCCCCTCGGACCACGGCCCGCCCACGGTCACGTCATGGCCGCGGCGCCGCAGTTCCGTGACGACCTCCGCGTCCATGCGGGACTCGACGGTGACGCTGCCGGGGCGCGTCCCGCGCGGGTAGAAGGAGCCGGGGAAGCTGTCGTTGTGCCAATTCGGCGCGTCGACGGCGCCCTGGAGGTCGAGCCCGCCGCGGACGGGGGCGCGCAGCGCGACCGCGAGGAGGAAGTGCAGCTGCCACTGGTCCTGCTGGTCCCCGCCGGGCGTGCCGAACGCCATGACGGGCACCCCGTCGCGCAGCGCGATCGAGGGGGTGAGGGTGGTGCGTGGACGGCGCCCCGGCGTCAGCGAGTTGGGCAGGCCCTCCTCCAGCCAGGCCATCTGGAGCCGGGTGCCGAGCGGGAAACCCAGTTCGGGCACGACGGGGTTGGACTGGAGCCAGCCGCCGCTGGGCGTGGCGGCGACCATGTTGCCCCAGCGGTCGACGACGTCGATGTGGCAGGTGTCACCGCGCGTGCCGCCGTCGGCGGCCACGTCGGGCTCGCCCGGCACGGGGGAGGTGGGGCTCTTGGCGAACGTCGGCTCGCCGACGCCCATCGCGTCGAACCCGCCCACCTCGGCGGCCACCGCGTGCGCGTGCGCGCTCAGCCGCGGCACGCGCCCGCCGGGGCTGCCGGGCCGCAGCTCGTACGAGGCGGCGGCGCCGACCAGCTTCCGCCGCTCGGTGTTGTACGGCGCCGACAGCAGCTCCGCCAGCGGCACCTCGGCGGCGTCCCCGTACCAGGCCTCCCGGTCGGCCATGGCGAGCTTGCAGCCCTCGATCAGCAGATGGACGTAGTCGGCGGAGCCGTACGGGGGCAACTCGGCCGGGAGCAGAGCGAGTTGCTGGAGGAGCACCGGGCCCTGGCTCCAGGGGCCGGCCTTGCACACGGTCCAGCCGTTCGAGTCGTAGGACGCCGGAGTCTCGTAGGTCGCGGACCAGGCGGCGAGGTCGGCCGCCGTCAGGGTGCCGGTGTGCCGTTCGCCGCTGGTGTCCAGCGTCGGCCGCCCGGCCTGCCGGACCAGGGCCTCGGCGATGAAACCGGCGCGCCACACCTCCCGCGCGGCCTCGATCCGCGCCTCCCGGTCGCCTGCGCCCGCGGTCTCGGCGAGCAGCCGCTGCCAGGTGGCGGCGAGCGCGGGGTTGCGCAGCAGCGCGCCGGGCCGCGGCGGGCGTCCGCCGGGCAGGTACACCTCGGCGGACGAGGTCCACTCGGTCTCGAACAGCCTCCGCACGGTCTCGACGGTCTCGCCGACGCGTTCCACGGGCGCGTGTCCGTGCTCGGCGTATCCGACGGCGTACTTCAGGACATCGGCGAGGGGCTTCGTGCCGTGGTCGCGCAGCAGCACCATCCACGCGTCGAACGCGCCCGGCACGGCGGCGGCCAGCGGCCCCGTGCCGGGTACGAGGTCCAAGCCCAGCGCCCGGTAGTGCGCGACCGTCGCCCCGGCCGGGGCGACACCCTGCCCGCACAGCACCCGCACCTCGCCGCCGGCCGGTGCGAGCAGGATCGGCACCTCGCCGGCGGGCCCGTTCAGGTGCGGCTCCACGACGTGCAGCACGAAGGCCCCGGCCACGGCCGCGTCGTAGGCGTTGCCGCCGTCCTCCAGCACGGCCATCGCCGACTGCGAGGCCAGCCAGTGCGTGGAGGACACCATGCCGAAGGTGCCCTGGAGCGTGGGCCGGGTGGTGAACCGCATCTCTCACCTCGGTGTTCGCGCGTACCGTGACTCCGCTCGGCGTTGACCAGTCAGCAGGCTACCCATCGGCTGCGCTCACACTCCCGCGCCCTTACCGGCAGGCGCCTTCCAAGCGCTTGGCCGCAGGTTCGAGTCCTGCCGGGGAGCCAGTCTCCGCCCTCCCTCGCGGGAGGGATGCCGTGCTCGGCCCATGCCCCGCGCGTGCCCCTTCCGTGCCCGATCGAGCGGGAAACTGCGGGGAGACACGGTGACGAGCGGGCAGCGTGCAGCGCGACGGCCCCGGACCATATGACCTGGTCAGGGGCCGTTCACCTACGCAGGCCGGTGCGGACGGCCTCCTTGTTGTCCGCCGCGTCGACCCCGCCCAAGGGGTGGGCGATGGGCTGATCATCCTCCGGACCCCCGATCAACGACTCGGATATGGCGCCTCCGTACGCGTTGCCCCCACCGCCGTTGGGTAACGCCAGCAGCGCCAGCACCGCGCCCACACCCACGGCGATGCCCAGCCAACCCCACCCGCGTCCCCTGCTCGCCCCTCCCGCACAACGGCATCGGCGGAAAAGTGCGGGGTCCGTACTCCACAGCACACGTCTTCCCAACTGGTGCTCCAGGATCCCGAGCGCGCGACGCTTCTTTCGGCGGAAACGCCCCCTCGCGGAAACGACGAAGGGCCCGACCTGCCGGGCCCTTCGGTTCTCTCGCTACCGCGCGCTGCGGGACTACTTCACGTGGACGAAGTCACCAGTGGCGTTGACTGCGGGAGTCGAGGTCGTACCGGCGAAGCTCCAGCGCCAGTAGCCGTCCTTCACCGCCTTGACCGTGGTCTTCAGCGTGCCGGTTTTGGAGCTCTTCACCGTTTTGACGGTGGTGTATGTGCTGCTGTTCTTCTTCCGGAACTGGAGTTTGACCGATTGGGACGTGTAGCCCGCGTACTTACCGGTGTCCCAGTTGGCCCGGTCCAGCTTGCCCGTGACCGTGATGGTGCTGCCCTTCTTCACGGGCTTCGGGGAGGCTTTGGCCGTCAGCCGCGACAGCCGCTGGAACCTGACCGAGGAGAACTTGGCATTCTCGGTGAAGAGCCCGTCCTTGCCCCATGCGCCGGCGTAGACCCGCCAGGTCGTGGCGTTGGTGTTCCACAGGTATCCGGGATCGACCGTGATGGTGAGGGTGCAGGTCGAGGTTGTGGCGTTCGCGGCCTTGCACTTGGCCCTTTCTGCGTCCGGGTGGAACCCGAAGCCGTACAGGTTCGGGTTGCTGTCGCGGCCCCTCCAGAGGTAGGAGAGAGCGTCCTCGATGCCCGAGGAGTGGGACGCAGTGACGGAGACCGTCACCTTCTTGGTGGCGGTGGTACCGAGCACGATCGGCTTTCCACTGTTCACAACGACCTTGCTGATCACCGGGGCGGCGTCCGCCCGCGTCAGCGCGAACGAAGGGCTGCTTGCCTGAGCGACCGGCGCGGTGAGGGCAGACAGGGCCAGGGCGCCGGAGACAGCGGCAACAGTGGCACGAATACGCATTTGTTCCCCAAGTCTGGTCCGTGGGTCTGCTGACCCGACAGACCAGACCTGGGGCGCACGTGAAAGGTTGTACACAAAGATGAAAGCGGCGTGAGACTCATGCCCAGACCTCGGCGACGAAGCGAGCTGCAGGTCATGTCCGCTGGAGTGGTGTATCGACGGCCACTCCCGCGGACGTGACCCCCGACGGGTCGCCGTTCCGGGCGGACATGAAGACCGTGGGTAGGCAAGGAGACTGGGAGAGCCGGACCGACGCCAAGGTGCCGGCGCCGGCAGAGATCGCGGCGCGGCTGGGCATCGCCGAGGATGAGATGTGCGTCCGGACGGCGTACGAGTTCCTGGCGGACGGCAGGCCGGCTCAGCTGTCGACGAACTGGGAGCCGTACGACCTCACCGCCGGCAGTCTCGTCGTCCTCCCCGAGACGTCTCAGGGGGCTAAGAAGCCAAGAGGGTCGCGAGTCTTGATCACTGCTGAGCTCGCTGATTGGCTGGCCGACATGACTGATCTCGGACCCGTTGCCTGGCCGCCTGCACCGATCAGGACCGAGAGGCTAGTGCTCCGTGAGCCCGAGGCCCGGGACCGTGCGGCGTTCATCGAGCTGTTGGCGTCGCCAGATGTGCACACCTACCTCGGTGGACCCCGCCCGCGTGACGAGCTTGAGCGCCAGTTGCCCGAGGTGCCCGAGCGATGGCCCGGAAGCTTCGTCGTGGATCTCGATGGGGCAATGATCGGCCAGATCCTGCTCAGGAGAGCGCCGGATCACCATCGCCCGGCTGCCGCGGGGAAGGCCGATCTCGGCTACCTGCTCCTGCCACGGGCGTGGGGATTCGGGTATGCCGCCGAATCGTGCGCGGCGGCACTTGACTGGTTCGAAAGCGTTCTTCCTGGTGAGCCGGTGGTGCTCGCCACCCAGACCGCTAACGTCAGCTCGATGCGCCTCGCGGCAAAGCTGGGGTTCACCGAAGTAGAGCGGTTCCGGGCCTGGGACGCCGATCAGTGGCTCGGCCAGCGGTCCCCGGTCGCGCCCTCCGATTGAGCCCGCGCTCGACAGCTCGGATCTGTCGAAGCGCCGTTGTTCTCTTTGACGAAGCCGGGCGGGTTCGCGGGTCATGCAGGCGCTGGAGGGAGCGGCGCGAAGGCGCGTTGTTCGTCGAACGGCTGCCGGGTCTGGAGGCAGTGGTGGAACTGACCGAGGAAGCGGTTGAGCAGGGACGCTGGGCGGCGTTGTGCCAGTCTCCGTGCTCGCGCCGTCGCCGGTAGTGGGCGTTCACGCCGGGCGAGGCCCGGAGGGCTGAGAAGGCCCAGAGGAAGCCGGTGTGCATGAGCCGGTTGTTCTTGACGAAGCGGCGGCCGACGAAGCGTTTCTTGCCGGAGGCGCGGGTGATCGGGGCGGAACCCGCGTAGGACTTGAGTGCTCTGGCGTCGGCGAAGCGGGTCCGGTCGTCGCCGATTACGCCGTCTTGAGCCGCCAACAGGTCGACAACCAGATCCCCTCCCTGCTCCGCGAGTACTATCCCGCCGCCCTGCACGCCTTCCAGAGCAAGGAAGGCGGCCTGACCAGGGCAGACGCTCGGGTAATCCTCACCCTGGCCCCGACCCCGACGAAGGCGGCCCGGCTCACCCTCGCCCAGATCCGGGCTGCCCTCAAACGCAGCGGGCGCATCCGGTGCTTCGACACCGAGGCCGAACGCCTGCGGAGCGTCTTCCGCGCCGAGTACGCCCACCACCTCCCGGCCGTCGAAGACACCTCCGGCCAGCAATTGCTGGCCCTAGGGAGGGCCGCACGCCGGAACGGGCGTCGTGAACCGGATGGCCTCGATTGGTGTAACAGTCAGCCACCCCGTGGAGCAGCGGAGCCCAGGCAGGCGGCCACCGAGGAGGCATCGCTCCTCGGTATCCAGAAGGCCGCACTCGTCATACACATCCGGCGGACGTACTACAGCGACCAGGGGCAGCCTTTGGAGACGGCGGACATCGTGGTGCCCGCCGCGCACTGCGAGATCGTCTACGAGATCCCGATCAACCGCCGGCCTGTCCGACGGATCATGATGCTGACAGAGTGTGCACGTGAGTTACAGCATCTACCTGCTCCGTTTCGTGGACGGCGAGGTCGTCGCGCTGGACGCCGAACAATTCCGGCGAATGATCGAGCCTTACGTGGTGGCGCGCAGCTCTGAGGAAGGCTTCTCCCAACTCCGCGCAGAGGATGGGGGTGAGGCGGACCTGTACCACGCGTCCCAGGCCGACGAGGGGTTGTCGTCCGTGATGGCGACGCACTTCGCCCGCGGCGCGATGAGCGGCATGCTCACCCGACTGGCCGCAGCCCTTGGGGCCTCGATAGTCCCCCAGGACGGTGGTGCGCTGATCTTCCATTTGGACGACCGCCGTCATCTTCCTGCACAGTTCCAGGAGAAGGCGGTCGTCATAGAACCCACGGCGGACGCGTTCCAGGCAGCGCTCGACGCGCTCTGAGTTCTTCCCAAAGCATCTGTCGCTGTTTCGAATCGTGCCGGGGACGCCATCAAGACTGGGTAGTTGCTCGGACGGCGGTTCACGCCAGGGTGACGTGCATGCCGCCCTCGGCCAGGGCATCGAGGGTCTCGGCGAACAGGTCGTAGGGCCGGCCGTCCGGTGTCAGGGTTGGGGACAGGTACGCGCGTGCGGTCGCGGCGTTCCGCCACAGCAGGGTTGCGGGGGCGGTGTAACCGAAGGTGCCGCGCAGGCAGTCGTCGAGCGCGGCCAGACAGCCGCCGAAGTAGCCACCCGGCCCGTTCACCGCCTCCCCAAGCGCCAGGTAGAGGCCCGGTTCGTCGGTGATGTGCCGACCGTCGAGTTCGTAGGCGTGACCAGCTGGTCGGTCGCGGTGGGCACGTCGGCAGGCCCGCTCGCGGACGAGGTCGAGCCAGGCCTCGCGGCGCCGGGTGTCGAGGCTCGCCCAGGCACCCAGCGTGTCCGGCGGCCCGGCGAGCCACCGCTCCCAGATGGGCCGGGCGTATTCGGGAACCGGTGTGAAGAACTTTCCGTCGAGCTCCACGTCGATCAGATCCATCCCGTAGGAGGATGGGCGCCAGGCGCTGACCTTGGTCCACAGCACCCGATCGGTGAGCGGCTCGCCCTGGTCGTCTTGTATCTCCAGGGCAGCCCCCTCCAGGTCCAGTGCCCGCCGGGTGCCCTTCAGCAATGCAGCCCGCAGCTGATCACCCTGGGCGAGCCCCCGCAGGACGAGCGGGGGCGCCACCTGTTCGGGCGGCAGGACGCGGGCGAATTCCCGGCAGGAGCCCAGCCATCGGTGCCCGTCGTGCACTCGGACAGGACCCCTGTGTCCCTCGGGCGGCCCTTCGTAGTCGTCCAGACCGGTGAGCACGAGACTGCCGGTCCTCAAGAGCGGCCCTGGGCTCTCCGCGTCCTCCAGCAGCCAGGGCTCGAGTGCGTCGTCGTCCGGCACCAGCCATACCCGACTGCCGACCCAGCCCCGCACCTCGGCGCCTTCCGGTACCCAGCCGAACAGTTCATACGTCCCGCGCTGGGGCTCCCCGAAGAATCCGTCCACTACTGCGCACACACCCCAGACGTGGCCGTGCTCTGTCTCCCTCAGCGTGTACCGCCCATGCCCGCGATGGTCCCTGTCCTCACGCACGGTGGTCATCATGCCCGGACAGGGCTTCGCGACGAAGGCATTTTCTATGGCGGTCGCACCATGTCCACTGACGCCGGCGGAGGAACAAGCAGAACGCAAGTTCAGCTCGGCGCAACGGCGCGAAGCCCCCGGGGATCCCCCCCCCCCGCAGCGGTCATGGTGCCAAGTTGAGCCGTGTGATGATGCGCGAGAAAGTGATCGGCCCTGGGGTGGGGCCGGGTGCATAAGAAGGGTGGGGCCCCATCGTGGGCAAGGGCGGGGAGTCCATACCGGACGAGGAGTGGGATCGCTTCCTTCGTGACGCCGAGGCGGGGGCCAAGGACGCGCCCGAGGAGCCGTCGGCGCGGGCGCGGATGGTGACGCGGCGGCTGCGGGAGGAGACCGACCGGCCGGAGCCGTGGCGGAGTCGGCAACCGGCCCGGCGGCAAGGAAGCAAGGCCTGGTACGCGTTCGGTCTGCTGGTGGCCGCCGCCCTGCTGGTCGTGGCGCTGGATCCGGGGCGGGTGGCTGGATGGTTCGGAGGTGGAGGCGGCGAGAGTGCTCCCCTCGCCGCGGAGTCGGCACGTCCGGATCAACCGCCGCCGACGGAAGCCGCAGCCCAACGTCCCACCATGGAGCAGCCGTTCAGGGGGTCGCCCGCGGCACAGTGGGGTGACGGGACCGCTGGGATCGGCCTGCCCGAGGCACGAGCGACCGGCTGGATGAGCAAGGGACAGGTCACGCAGGCGCTCGAGAAGACCCAGGACTTCCTCGCCGCGTCCAGTCTGGATCCCCATGTGCTGCGCGGGGAGCGGCCGGGGAAGGCGATCGCGTTGATCAATCCTCATCAGCAGGACGTCCAGGACTACCTGGCGACCTCGTTCCGCACGCCCGGCCGGGAGAACGATCCTCTGCTGCTGTTCAGCCGGTTCGACAGGACGAAGGTCCGGCTTGTCGGGGATGTGGTCAGGACACGAGGGCGGATCACGTACCGAGAGGGCGAGCGCGGTGCGGTCGAGGTGACCACCGATGTCACGTACGTGTATCCCGTCGTACGCGCCGCAGCGGGAAGCGACGAGGTCGCGCGCACCATCGTGCGCCGCGAAGTCGTGATGAGCTGGGACGACCCGGCGAAGGTCGTCATCGAACCGGGTACGTTCTCCCTCGTCTCCTACAAGGTGGACACCACCAACGGTGGCTGCGGCACCTTCACCGGCTACCTCACCCCAGAGTTCGACGCGGAGCGCGCCGCCTCGCGTCCGGGAGACGGCCCCGAGGTCGACCCGTACGACCGGAGCGCCTCGATGGAAACGCGCATGCGGGAGGCCGGCGATGCGGGGTGCGGGACTGCCACACGGTCGTGAGCGGCGGGTGCGGGGAGTCAGAGGCTCGCTCTTGGCCTGCGGTGATCGTCGCCGAGCGCAGCGGGCGGGCCACGCGCCGGCCCGCGGGGGCCGGACTGGCAGGACCGCCCGCGGCGGGCGCACCATGGGGTGAGGGGACATGGGCGATGAGGCTCGCCCCTGACCGCACCTTGCGTGCTGATGGCCTCTGCGAGCAGCGGCCGCCGTGCGGTGGCCCGGTATGGAGGCATCGCGGATGTACGTGTACACGATGCGCAAGGCCCGCATGGCCCACGGCGACAAGGTCATCCTCGACGGCGTGACCCTCGCCTTCCTGCCCGGCGCCAAGATCGGCGTGGTCGGGCCGAACGGCATGGGGAAGTCGACCGTTCTGCGGATCATGGCCGGGCTGGAGCGGCCGACCAACGGCGACGCGTTCCCCGCGCCCGGCATCAGCGTCGGCATCCTGGAACAGGAGCCGACGCTGGACGACACCACCACCGTCCAGGGCAACGTCGAGCAGGGCGTGGCGCAGATCCGGGGCATGCTGCACCGCTACGAGGAAGTCACCGGCCGCCTCGGTGACACCGAGGGCGACGAGATGGGGCGGCTGCTCGACGAGCTCGGCGGCCTCCAGGAGGCCCTGGACCACGCCGGCGCCTGGGACCTCGACTCCCGTCTGGAGCAGGCGATGGACGCCTTGCGCTGCCCGCCGCCCGACACCCCCGTGCGGGAACTCTCCGGCGGTGAGCGACGCCGGGTCGCACTGTGCCGGCTCCTGCTGTCGCAGCCGGACCTGCTGTTGCTGGACGAGCCGACCAACCACCTGGACGCCGAGTCCGTGGCCTGGCTGGAGCAGCATCTGGCCGACTACCCGGGCACGGTCGTCGCGGTCACCCACGACCGGTACTTCCTGGACAACGTGGCGCAGTGGATCCTGGAGATCGACCGGGGCCACGCCTATCCGTACGAGGGGAACTACTCCACGTATCTGGAAGCCAAGGCGGCCCGCCTCCAGGTGGAGGGCCGCAAGGACGCCAAGCGGCAGAAGCGGCTCGCCGAGGAGCTGGCGTGGGTGCGCTCTGGCGCGAAGGGGCGGCAGGCGAAGTCCAAGGCGCGGGTGCAGCGGTACGAGGAGCTGGCGGCCGAGGCGGCGAAGACCAGGAAACTGGACTTCGAGGAGATCCAGATCCCGCCAGGACCGCGCCTGGGGAGCCTGGTCCTGGAGGCGGACCACCTCACCAAGGGCTACGGCGACCGGGTGCTGATGGAGGACCTCTCCTTCTCCCTGCCGCGCGGCGGCCTCGTCGGCGTCATCGGCCCGAACGGCGTCGGCAAGACCACCCTCTTCCGGATGATCGTCGGCCAGGAGCAGCCCGACGCGGGCCTGCTTCGTCTCGGTGAGACCGTCGAGATCTCCTACGTCGACCAGAACCGCGCCGGTCTGGACCCCACCAGGTCCGTCTGGGAGGCCGTGTCCGGAGGACTGGACCACCTGCGCGTCGGCGATGTGGAGATGCCCTCGCGCGCCTACGTCGCCACCTTCGGCTTCAAAGGCGCCGACCAGCAGAAACCCGTCGGCATCATGTCCGGCGGCGAACGCAACCGCCTCAATCTGGCGTTGACGCTGAAGCAGGGCGGCAACCTCCTCCTGCTGGACGAGCCGACCAACGACCTCGACGTCGAGACGCTCGCCTCCCTCGAGAACGCGCTGCTCGGCTTTCCGGGGTGCGCCGTGATCACCGCGCACGACCGGTGGTTCCTGGACCGCATCGCCACCCACATCCTGGCCTGGGAGGGCGGCGCGAACTGGTTCTGGTTCGAGGGCAACTTCGCCGACTACGAGGCCAACAAGGTCGAACGGCTGGGGCCGGAGGCGGCCCGCCCGCACCAGGTCACCCACCGCCGTCTGGTCCGTGGTTGACCGGCCCGACAGGAGCCTTCGCCATGACGCACCTCGATCAGGAGGCGGTGGCGGCCCTCCGCGCCGCCCAGCTCACCGTCATCAACGCCACCTGGCACCTCTGCGAAGAACAGGCGGTCGAGCGGTTGGCCCACGTGCGCGGCCTGGCCTGCACCCCGCTGTTCCCCGGGCACCCGGTGATCCGGGTCGTCACCTGCGACGGACGGCTGCTGGGCCGGGTCCGGCGGCACCGCGACGGCCGCACGGCTCGCTGGATCGCCGTCCCCGCCGGCACCGCCCGGGGGATCGGCGCCTACCGCACCGCGCACGGCGCCGCCCGTGCCCTGTCCCGCGACGCGGGCATGCCCCGCCACCGGGTCACCGACCGCCCCGCACCCGCCACGGCGTCCGGCCACCAGACGAATCCGCAGCCGCCGCCGGGAAAACGGCGGCCCTGACGGTCACCGTGGAGGACGACGGTGCATGCCCCGCTCCGGCCGTCAACGGTCCGTCTCGGAGGGGAACACCGCCGCGTGCGCCGCCCGGAAGAGGGTGGTGACCTCCTCACCGCTGAGCCCCTGGGACCGCGCCTCGTCCATCCACGCGGCCAGCGAGGTCCGCAGCGGGGAGACGGGGCCCTCCTGCGCCGGTGCCAGGGAGCGGGTGATGAAGGTGCCTGCCCCCTGCCTCACCTCGGCGAGCCCCGCGCGCTCCAGCTCGCGGTACGCCTTGAGGGTCGTGTTCGGGTTGACCTTGGTGTCCGCAGCGACCTGAGCGGCCGTCGGCAACCGGTCCCCCGCTTCCAGGGCGCCCATCCGCAGCGCCTGTTCCACCTGTCGCACGATCTGGAGGTATGTCGCCACTCCGCTGCGCTTGTTGATGCGGAACACGACCATTCTTCTCACCTCCTGTTTCGTACTGCCGAAACCATACGCATGTCACGCACGGTTCCGTGCCCTACAACGGCTTCCTGGACACCCGCCACACCGTGAACACGGTGAGTGCCGCGGTGGCCGCGAGCAGGATGCCGGCCCCGGTCCACTGCATCGCCGACATCTGGCTGAAGTCGAGGTACTTGATGACGTCGTTGACGATCCCGTACTTCTTCATGCAGGCGTCCGTCGCCGCATCCGTCGGCTTGGCGCACGTTCCCCAGCCGTAGAGGCGGCCGTCGGCGGACCCGATCCAGCTGTCCAGTTCGTACGGATCGTCCAGCTGCTGGAGGATGCCGCCGCCGTACGGGTAGCTGAACATCCGTGACGGGGCGAGGTACGCGCGCAACTGTCCCCAGGCGATCTGGACGGCCATGGAGAAGACGAACGTGACCGCCATCGCCGGGAGGACCCGGCGCACCAGCATGCCGATGGTGATCCCGGCGGCGGTGAGGAAAAGGCACATGGCGGGGAGCACCGGGCCCGTGTGGTCGAAGATGCTCCCCTCGTACCACGGGCTCGAGAACACCGCGCGGTAGGGCTTCCACCACCAGGTGAAGAACACCGAGAGCACCGCACCGGCCAGCAGCGCCGCCGCGTAGCACCAGGCGAGCTTGGCCGTGAGCCATCGGCGGCGGGACACCGACTGGGTGGTGACCAGTTGCAGGGTGCCGCGCTCCTGGTCGCCCGCGATCAGCGGGGCGCCGAGGAAGACGCCGAGGAGGACCGGCAGCATGCCCAGGGCGGTGATGGTGAGGCTGATGCTCTGGGAGCCGGGTACCGGCATCGGCGGTTCCTTGTCCGGCCAGCCGATCGCTTCGAGAACTCCGGCCAGACGATTGCGCTGGTAGACGATCCACGCCGAGCCGAGCACGACCGCGGCGGCCACGGTGAGCAGCGCTGCCCGGTGCTGGCGCACGACGAGCCAGTTCAGCCCGCCCAGCAGTCGGCGTCCGGGCTCCCGGGCGGCCGTCCGGGACGTGTCGGTCAGGGTGGTGCTCATGCGGTGGGGGTCCCTTCGGCCTCGTGACGGGCGCCGGGTGTGCACAGGGGAGACGCGTCCGGCGAGCGCAGATGTGCCAGCAGCACTTCCTCCAGGCTGGGCTCGCTGACGTCCCATTCGGGGCGCAACGGGCCGTTCGGCCGTATCAGCGCCTGGAACTGCCGTCCTTGGGAGCGGAGTTCGACGACGGTGTGCGGGGCCAGCGAGGCGAGCGGGTTCTCGTCGGTGACGAGCCCCGTCACCAGTGCGTGGGCCGGGACGAGCGCGTCCGCGTCACCCACCAGCCGGACCTGGCCGCCGGCGAGGA
Organism: Streptomyces sp. NPDC052043; assembly: GCF_044548235.1. Taxonomy (NCBI): domain Bacteria; kingdom Bacillati; phylum Actinomycetota; class Actinomycetes; order Kitasatosporales; family Streptomycetaceae; genus Streptomyces; species Streptomyces sp. NPDC052043. The sequence continues at coordinate 588,935 of NZ_JBIUBT010000002.1, read as the reverse complement.
CCAACAGGTAGTCGCACATGTCCTCCAGTTCGGACAGCAGGTGCGAAGACATCACGACGGTGATGCCGCGCTCGACGGCCTCCGCCATCAGCAGGGAACTCAGGTCGTGGCGGGCCAGCGGGTCCAGATCGGCCATCGGCTCGTCCAGCATCAGCAGATCGGGCCGCTTGCCGAAGGCGACCGCGAACGCGACACGGGTGTGCTGGCCGCCCGAGAGCGTGCCGATCCGGGCATCCATCGGCACCCGGCCCGACTGGACGATCCGCTCGGCCGAGGCCATGTCCCAGGCGGGGTTGAGCTCGGCGCCCATGCGCAGCGTCTCCGCCACGGTGAACCCCTTGAACAGCGGTTTGTCCTGACCGAGGAACGCGGTCCTCGGCCTCATCGCCTTATCGCCCGCCGGGACGCCGAAGAGGCGCAACTCGCCCTCCGTCGGCTGTATCTGCTGGGTGGCGAGCCCCAGCAGCGTACTCTTCCCCGCCCCGTTGGGGCCGACGAGCCCGCAGATGCGCCCGGCCGGCAGCCTGAACGAGCAGTCGCGCAGCGCCCAGCCGCGGCGATAGCGCTTCCCCAGACCGCGGGCTTCCATGGCCCAGGCGCCGAGCGAGCCGCCCGGAGCGAATGTGTCCGTCATGCACATCCTCTCAATTCCACTAGTCAATTAATGGAATCATGGTCTTCACGGCGGGAGGGTGTCAAGGCGGGCCGGGAAGCCCCCGGACGTACGCGGTGGTGCGGGAGCGTGCGCCGAAGTGCGGAGCGGCGCGTGGGCGCCTCCCGCCGGCAAACTCCGCCAAAGACCCGCGAGGGGAAGCGGCGCTACAGTCCCGGGCATGAAGCCAGGGAGATCAAGGCAGTTCGGCGCATCGTTCACCGGGATGGTCCGGCACATCGTCCGGCACCCTCTGCTGATCCTGGACACCGAGGCGCCGCACAGTGGCGACGCCATCGATGATTTAGCCCTCGTTAAGGCCCAGCCCCACGGACCTCGTAGGCGCCGGCAGGTCGTGGTCGACACCCGCATGAGACCGGTCAAGATATCGAGAAAGGCTCACACTCCATGTCGTTTCCCCCGCCGTCGTATCCTCCTCAGCCGCCCGTGTCCGATCCCGGCCCGGGACAGCCCTGGGGACCGCAGTGGAGCCCGGCGGGTCAGCCGGTTCCGCCGGGGCTGAACGGCTTCGCGGTCGCGGCGCTGGTGACCTCGCTGGTGTGCCTCGCTCCCCTCGGGTTGATATTCGGCATCGTCGCGCTGGTGCAGATATCCAGGAGGGGGCAGCGGGGCAAGGGGCTCGCGATCGCCGGGCTGTCCGTCTCCGGCGCTGTGCTGCTGCTGACCGCCTTCATCGTGGCGACGGTCGACTTCAGGGTGTGGACGATTCCCGGCAGGGACGACAGCGGTGAGGTCACGGGCCGCGGGTGGACCACGATCTACTCGCTCAGGGACGGTGACTGCTTCAACCCGGGCACCGAGTTGCCCAAGGAGAAGGGTTCGTCGCTGGGTGACATCAGTGTGGAGCTGACGCCGTGCGACACGTCGCACCACGCGGAGGCGTACGCCTCCTTCACGCTCTCCGGGCAGGAGTTCCCGGGCCCCGACACGATCGCCGCGATCGCAGGGCCGCGGTGCTCGAAACTCTTCCTCGACTACTCGATCGACCCGCTGGCCTTCGGGCCGTTGCAGAGCTACTACTTCTATCCGGACGAACGCGGCTGGACCACCGGGAACCGCACCGTGCGGTGCTGGGTGACCCCGCAGAACGACGCTGAACTCGACACCACGGTCAGGCGCGACGCGTCCGACGTGGACGACGGCCAGCTGGCCTTCCTCTCCGCGGTGAAACCACTGAACGCCGCGGGCGTGCTCCGTCCGGCGCGAGGTCCCCGGGAGGACCTCGACGGGGCCAGGGCCTGGGCCGGCCGGATGGCCGAGGCACAGAAGGAGACCATCCGGCTGCTCAAGGACGCCGATCTGCCCGGGGCGCAGCGGCCGACGGAGCAACTCGTGGCGGAGTTCGAGGCGGGGCTGCCGTTCTGGCAGCAGGCGGCGAAGGCGTCCGACGCGGACACCTTCCTCGGGCATCTGCGGTCGGTGGACCGGCACAACGGAGACGCGTACATCCTCGAGATACGCCGCCTGCTGGACCTTCCCCTGCCCACCACGCAGCCGAAGCAGGCATGAGGCGACAAGACCGCTCCGCCCCGGCACCCGTGTGACCCTGCCGCTGTCACCCGGCGCCCGCGGGAACACCTCAGGGGTCCGTGGTGTTGGTGTGCTGCGGCAGGATCGGAGGTCGGACGGTGCACGGTGAATACAAGGTCCCCGGCGGCAAGCTCGTCGTCGTGGACGTGGAGGCGGAGGGCGGCGTGCTGCGGCACGTGCGCGTGGCGGGCGACTTCTTCCTGGAACCGGACGAGGCGCTGGACGCCGTGAACCGGGCGCTGGAGGGTGCCCCCTCGGACACCGACGCGGCAGGCCTGGCCGCCCGGATCGACGCGGCGCTGCCCGAGGGCACCGTGATGTACGGGCTGACGTCCGAAGGCGTCGGGATCGCGGTGCGCCGCGCGCTGGCGCACGCCACGGACTGGACGGACTACGACTGGCAGCTCGTCCACGAGGGCCCGCAGTCCCCCGCGCTGCACATGGCGCTGGACGAGGTGCTGACGGCGGAGGTCGCGGCGGGCCGGCGTCCGCCGACGCTGCGCGTGTGGGAGTGGGCCTCCCCTTCGGTGATCATCGGCAGTTTCCAGTCGCTGCGCAACGAGGTGGACCTCGAGGGGGCGGCACGGCACGGCGTCGAGGTGGTGCGCCGGATCTCCGGCGGCGGCGCGATGTTCGTCGAGCCGGGCAACACGATCACGTACTCGCTGTCCGTGCCGGAGGCGCTGGTGCAGGGGCTGTCGTTCCAGGACAGCTACGCCTACCTGGACGACTGGGTGCTCGGCGCCCTCGGCGACATGGGCATCCGGGCCTGGTACCAGCCGCTGAACGACATCGCCACCGACCAGGGCAAGATCGCGGGCGCCGCGCAGAAGCGGATGGTGGGACCGGGCGGAGGGCCCGGAGCGGTGCTGCACCACGTGACCATGTCGTACGACATCGACGCCGACAAGATGCTCGAGGTGCTGCGAATCGGGCGGGAGAAGCTGTCCGACAAAGGCATCGGGAGCGCGAAGAAGCGGGTGGACCCGCTGCGCCGGCAGACCGGGCTTGGGCGCGAGGCCGTCATCGCGCGGATGGTGGAGTCCTTCCGCGCCCGGTACGGGCTGACGGCCGGCAAGGCGAGCGACGAGGAACTGGCCCGCGCTCGGGAGCTGGCGCGGACGAAGTTCGGTTCGGCCCGGTGGACGGCACGCGTGCCGTAGCGCCCGGCGTCCACGTACACCGTCAGCGGGCCCCGACTCCCGGGCAAGAGCGACGAGTTGCCCGGTGCGGGCTGCAAGGGGCGTCCCCGGTCCCCCCGGCCGCCGCAGGCGGCATAAGCGGCAAACAGTACGTCAGCAGGGCGCGTCCGTGACCACGCGGGCACGGAGCGGAGTGCGGCTTCCGCCACACGGGGAGTCGTGTGACACTGAGGTCCCGTCCGCAGTGTGGAGTCGCTCCGCACCCGCGTCCGTCCCCACACGAGAAGTGCGCCGTGCGTGAACTTCCTCTTCCCCTCGCGCTCACCGCGCGTCTGAGTCCGGTCGTCGTGCTCGCCTGCGCGGGCTGGGCGTTGACGTCCGGTCCGTTCGCCGCCTCCCCGGCCGCCGCCGGTCCCGAGACCGCGCAGCAGGAGGACCGCGGCACCGGCGAAGGGGCGTCCTCCGAGCCGTCCTCGCCGTCGTCGACCGCGGCGACCAAGACGTACGCGTCCGCCCCGGTGCCGTGCACCAGCATCGCCGAGAAGACGATCACGTCCCTGGTGCCGGGTGCCAAGACGGCGGGCAAGGAGATCCCGTCGACGGACACCAGGGTGCGCCGGACCTGTTCGTGGAACGCGCTCAAGGGCTACGACTACCGCTGGCTCGACGTGTCCTTCGAGATCATGGCGACGGACGAGGCGGCGCAGAAGTCGTACGAGCAGCGGACCACCGACAAGAGCGGCGGCGGAGCGGTGCCCGGCCTCGGGGACAGCGCCTACTCGGTGGTGAACCTCACCACCGAGAGCAACCAGGACACCCGCGAGGGCGTGGTGCTGGCCCGCTCCGCCAACGCGATCGTGGCCGTCACGTACAACGGCAGCGACTTCGAGACGAAGAAGGCGCCGAGCACGGACGAGATCAACAAGGGCGCCATCAAGGCGGCCAAGGAGGCGATGGCCGCCCTGGAGAACGGTCGCACGGGCTGACCGTTCTCCAGCGCGGTGACGTGCCTCGGACGGTGACGCGCGTCAGACGGTGACGCGCGTCGGACGGCGAGCGCGTCAGGCCGTGGACCGCTGCCGGGTGCGCGCCGCCATCAGCAGCAGGTACAGGACCAGCGAGGTGCCCAGGCCCACCGCCCAGCCGTAGTCGGCGAGGGACCTCAGCGCCGGGATGGGCCGGCCGTCGATCAGCGGGTGGAAGTCCGCGCCGCCGATGGCCAGCACGCCGCCCACCGCGAAGGCCACGACCGCCCGCCAGTTCCAGCCGCCCTCGTACCAGTACCGTCCGCCGCCCGGGCGGTACAGGTCGGCCAGGTCCAGCCGGGAGCGCCTGAGGACCCAGTAGTCGGCGATGAGGATGCCGGCCACCGTGCCGAGCAGGCCGCCGACCAGGCCGAGCCAGGTGAAGATGTAGCCCTGCGGGTCCGCGTACAGCTTCCACGGGCACATCACCACGGCGAGTACGGCGGTGATGAGCGCGCCGGTCCGGAAACTGACCTTGCGCGGCGCGATGTTGGAGAAGTCGAAGGCCGGGGAGACCATGTTGGCCGCGATGTTGACCGACAGGGTCGCCACCAGCACGGTCACCAGCGCGTACACCAGGCCCACCACGTTGTCGGTCTTGGCCGCCAACTGCACCGGGTCCCAGACCGGCTCGCCGTACACGGCCTGGGAGCCCGAGGTGACCAGCACGGACAGGAACGCGAACAGGGTCATGGTCGTGGGCAGTCCGAGCGCCTGGCCCCGGGTCTGCGCCTTCTGGCTCCTGCCGTACCGGGTGAAGTCCGGGATGTTCAGCGACAGGGTGGACCAGAAGCCGATCATGCCCATCAGGGAGGGCGCGAACAGCTTCCAGAAGCCCGATCCCCAGCCCAGCTTCGACGGCTGGTCGAAGAGCGGGCCGAATCCGCCGGCCTTGCTGCTCATCCACCACAGCATCACGAAGGCGCCGACGAGCACGAACGGCGCCGCCCAGTTCTCGAACCGGCGGATGGTCTCCATGCCCCGGTAGATGACGGCGACCTGGATCACCCAGAAGATGGCGAACGACAGCCACATCGTCCAGGCGTGGCCGCCCACCTTCGCGGCGTCCGTCCAGCCAGTCCCGATCAGCTTCCCGGCGAGGAAGTAGATCGCCTCGCCGCCGATCCAGGTCTGGATGCCGAACCAGCCGCACGCCACCAACGCCCGTACGACGGCGGGCAGGTTGGCGCCGCGCACCCCGAAGGAAGCGCGGGCGAAGACCGGGAAGGGGATGCCGTACTTGGGTCCCGCGTGCCCGGTGAGCAGCATGGGGACGAGCACGATCAGGTTGGCCAGGGCGATGGTGAACACCGCCTGCTTCCAGTCCATGCCGACGGCGATCAGACCGGAGGCCAGGGTCCAGGAGGCCGTGTTGTGGGCCATGCCGACCCACAGGGCGGAGAAGTTGTACGTGGTCCAGGTGCGCTGGGCGACCGGGACGGGCAGCAGGTCGGCGTTGGCGTAGGGGCCGCTGGGCGGCGGGGTGCCGGGGGCGATCTCCACGCGCCCGTCGGGGAGGGTGACCTGCGCGGACGGCGGTATCGCCGGAGGAGCGGTGTCGGTCATGGGCAGCCCAATCGAGGAGACGGGTCGAAACGGGGCGGTGCGGGCGCCCGGCCCCTCCCCGGGGAGGTGGGGAGGGGGGACAGAGGGGGGATGGGAACAGCGCTCGGGGACTCAGGAGTTGACGGCCGGGATGATCTGCTGCCCGTACGCGTCGATCACGGCTTCCTGCGCGTCGTGCATGTCGTACACGGCGAACTGGTCCACGCCCAGCTCGCGCAGCGCGTTCAGCTTCTCGATGTGCTTCTCGACCGGTCCGACCACGCAGAACCGGTCGACGATCTCGTCGGGCACGAACTGCGTGTCCGGGTTGCCGCTGCGCCCGTGGTGGGCGTAGTCGTAGCCCTGGCGGGCCTTGATGTAGTCGGTGAGTTCGTCGGGTACGGCGGCGGAGTGCTCGCCGTAGCGGGCGACCAGGTCGGCGACGTGGTTGCCGACCATGCCGCCGAACCACCGGCACTGGTCGCGGGCGTGGGCGAGTGCCTCGGGCGAGTCGTCGGCGGTGACGTAGGCGGGGGCGGCGACGCAGATCCTCACCTCGGAGGGGTCGCGCCCGGCGGCGGCCGCCGCGTCCTTCACCGCCTTCACCATGTACTCGGTCAGGTAGAGGTCGGCGAGCTGGAGGATGAACCCGTCGGCCTCCTCACCGGTCATCTTCAGCGCCTTGGGCCCGTACGCGGCCATCCACACGGGCAGTTCGGCTCCGGGCCTGACCCACGGGAACCGGATCACCGTGCCGCCGAGGTCGGCCTCCTCCCCCCTGCCCAGCGCCCGGATGACCTTCATCGCCTCGCTGATCCGGGCCAGGGTGTTGGGCTTGCGGCCGGCCACCCGCATCGCGGAGTCGCCGCGGCCGATCCCGCAGACCGTGCGGTTGCCGAACATGTCGTTGAGGGTGGCGAAGGTGGAGGCGGTGACCTCCCAGGTGCGGGTGCCGGGGTTGGTGACCATGGGGCCGACGGTCAGCTTCTCGGTGTTCGCGAGGATCTGACTGTAGATCACGAACGGCTCCTGCCAGAGCACGGCGGAGTCGAAGGTCCAGCCGTAGCGGAAGCCGTTGCGCTCGGCGCGCTTCATCAGGCTGACCACGCGCGAGGCCGGCGGGTCGGTCTGGAGGACGAGTCCGAAGTCCATGGGCGGCACTCCTAGTCGAGGTACTGGCAGGTGGAGCGCGGGGTGTAGACGCCGTGCCCGGCACGTCCGGTGTACTCCCGCTCGGTGATGACGGGCTCGCCGCGGGAGAGCACGGTCTCCACCCGGCCGGTGATCCGCCTGCCCTCGTACGCCGAGTAGTCCACGTTCATGTGGTGGGTCTCGGCGGACAGGACCTGCTCGGCGTGCGGGTCGTAGACGACGACGTCCGCGTCGGCGCCCGGCGCGATGGTGCCCTTCTTCGGGTACATGCCGAACATGCGGGCCGGGGTGGCGCAGGCGATCTCGATCCAGCGGCGGCGCGAGATGTGCCCGTCGACGACGGCCTGGTGGAGCAGGTCCATCCGGTTCTCCACGCCCGGCATTCCGTTGGGGATCTTCGAGAAGTCGCCGCGGCCGAGTTCCTTCTGGCCGGTGAAGCAGAAGGGGCAGTGGTCGGTGGAGACCACCTGGAGGTCATTGGTGCGCAGGCCCTTCCACAGGGCCGCCTGGTGCTCCCTGGGGCGAAGGGGCGTGGAGCACACGTACTTGGCGCCCTCGAAGTCGGGCTCGGCGAGGTTGTCGGTGGACAGGAACAGGTACTGCGGACAGGTCTCGCCGAACACGCTGAGCCCGTCGTCGCGTGCCCTGGCCAGTTCGGCGACCGCCTCCTGCGCCGAGACGTGCACGATGTACAGCGGCGCGCCCGCGACCTGGGCGAGCCGGATGGCGCGGTGGGTGGCCTCGGCCTCCAGCAGGGCCTTGCGGACCTCCCCGTGGTAGCGCGGGTCGGTCTCCCCGCGGGCCAGCGCCTGTTCGACCAGGACGTCGATGGCGATGCCGTTCTCGGCGTGCATCATGATCAGCCCGCCGTTGTCGGCGGCCCGCTGCATGGCGCGCAGGATCTGCCCGTCGTCGCTGTAGAAGACCCCCGGGTAGGCCATGAACTGCTTGAAGGAGGTGACCCCCTCCTCGACCAGCAGGTCCATCTCCTTCAGCGTCTCCTGGTTCACGTCGGAGACGATCATGTGGAAGCCGTAGTCGATGGCGCAGTTGCCCTCGGCCTTGGCGTGCCAGGCGTCCAGGCCCTCGCGCAGGGCTCCGCCGACGCTCTGGATGGCGAAGTCCACGATCGTGGTCGTGCCGCCCCAGGCGGCGGCCCGGGTGCCGGTCTCGAAGGTGTCCGAGGCGTAGGTGCCGCCGAACGGCATCTCCATGTGGGTGTGGCCGTCGACCCCGCCCGGGATGACGTACTTGCCGGTGGCGTCGATCGTCCGCTCGGCGGTGAACGCCTCGGCGGCCGGGGTGCCGGAGGCGGCGAGGGCGGCGATGCGGCCGTCCTCGATCAGGACGTCGGCGTGGATCTCGTCGGCGGCGGTGATGACGAGGCCGCCGCGGATGACGGTGCGGCTCATGCTCCCTCTCCTTCCGGTCGGGTGTGCACGGGGGCGCGGTTCCCCGGTCAGGGCGCGGTCAGCGGCGTGTACGTGCCCGGGGCGCGGTCGCGGTAGAACTGCCAGCGGTCGCGGACCTCGCGCAGCTTGGCCAGGTCCAGATCGCGCACGACGAGTTCGGTGTCCTTGTCGCTCGCCGGTTCGCCGACGAACTGCGCCTCCGGGTCCACGAAGTACGAGGTGCCGTAGAAGTCGTTGTCGCCGTACTCCTCGACGCCCACCCGGTTGATCGCGCCGACGAAGTACTCGTTGGCGACGGCCGCCGCGGGCTGCTCCAGCTGCCACAGGTAGCCGGACAGGCCGCGCGAGGTGGCCGACGGGTTGAAGACGATCTCGGCGCCGGCCAGTCCGAGGGCCCGCCAGCCCTCCGGGAAGTGCCGGTCGTAGCAGATGTAGACGCCGATCCTGCCCGCCTTGGTGTCGAAGATCGGCCAGCCGCCGTTGCCGGGCCGGAAGTAGAACTTCTCCCAGAAGCCGTTGACCTGCGGGATGTGGGTCTTGCGGTACTTGCCGAGGTAGGAACCGTCCGCGTCGATCACGGCGGCGGTGTTGTAGAGGACGCCGGGCTGCTCCTCCTCGTACATCGGCAGTACCAGGACGATGCCGAGTTCCTTCGCCAGCGCCTGGAAGCGCCGGACGATCGGGCCCTCGGGGATCTGCTCGGCGTACGCGTAGAACGCGGGGTCCTGGACCTGGCAGAAGTACGGTCCGTAGAACAGTTCCTGGAAGCACAGCACCTGGGCGCCCTGCGCGGCCGCGTCGCGGGCCGCCTGCTCGTGGACCTGGATCATGGATTCCTTGTCGCCGGTCCACGCGGTCTGGAAGAGGGCGGCACGGATCACCTTGCTCATCGGGACCTCCACTCGCTGGATGGTGCGGGGAGCGTAGAAAGCCGGCGGCTCCGCTTCGAGGTGCACCGTGTCACGTCTGCGGGGGCGGGGCGTGCCACCGTGTCACTCCGGGTCCGTCCCATGTCTCACCGCCGTTCTCCCGGCTGTTCTTCCGGCTCACTCCCGCTGCGCGTCGTGCGCGAGGAGCGCGATGTGGACCGAGACGGCCTGTTCGAAGTCGTCGAGGTCCACCCCGAGGCACGCCTGTATGGACTCCAGGCGGCGGTAGAGCGCGGGCCGGGAGACGTGGTGGAGCTGGGCGGTGCGGGACTTGTTGCGGCCGGTGGCGAGGTAGGTGCGCAGTACGGGCAGCAGGTCGTCGTCGCCCCGCCGCAGCAGGCCGTCCAGTTCCCGCTCGGCGAAGGACTGCACGTGCGGGTCGTCGCGCAGCAGCCGGACGAGGCCGCGCAGGTGCACGTCCCTCAGGCGTACGACGGCCGGGAGGTCGAGGGCGGCGGCGGAGTCGGCCACGGCCCGGGCGACGTGCCGGGCCTCGCGCAGCCCGGCGGGCACGTCGTCCCAGACGGTGCGGGCGTCCGCGGCGGCGACGACCGCGCGGTCCGCGCCGGACCCGTCGCGCAGTCGGGTCGCGAAGTGCTCGGTGAGGGCGTCGGCGTCCTGGTCGCGGGCGAGGCTGAGCAGCACGGCGGTGGCGCCCTCGGTGAGCTCGGCGACCAGGCCCGGAAGGCCGAGCAGGCGCAGCAGCCGGTCGAGTGCGGCCACCTCGCCGTCCGGTACGACCAGCGGGACGAAGGTGCGCCGGTTGACCGGCAGCCCGGCGGCCCGCGCCCGGGGCAGCAGCTGCCGGGCGGGTACGGCTCCGCCGACGAGGTCGGTGAGCAGGCCCTGCGCGGACTGCTCCTCCCAGGAGCATCCGGCGCTGCCGCCGAGCATGCGGTGCAGGACGAGGGCCTCGGCGGCGCGGTCGGCCAGCAGCCGTCCGGTGGCGCCGTCGCCGCGGTGGCCGCACAGCACGATCCGTCCCCACCGCTCCCCGCGCCCGCCCAGTTCGGCCCGGATCCAGCCGTCGGCCTGGGCGGCGCCGGCCTGCCGGGAGATGCGTTCCCAGTCCCGCAGCACGTCGTCGACCGCCGACCGCTCCCCCGCCGTGGCCAGGACGCGGTGGGCGAGGTTGGTGACGACGACGGGGCAGGCGCTGTGCTGGGCGATCTCGTCGAGCAGCGCCTGGAGCGGGGCGCCCGCCGTGATCAGCGCGGTGAGGGCGGTGCGTACGGCCTCCGACAGGCTGACGGAGGCGAACTTGCGCCGCACCAGCCGGGACTGGACCTCCTCGGTCAGCTCGGCGAAGGGGAACGGGCGGTGCAGGACGACCAGGGGCAGCTGGCACCGCTCGGCGGCCCGGCGCATCACCTCCGGCGGCGTGGGGAAGGCCCGGCCCAGGCCCAGGACGACGGCCGCGGCCTCCGCGCGGTGCAGGGAGCGGATGTACTCGGCCTGTTTCGCCTCGTCGCCGGCGAGCAGCACGCCGGTGGTGAGGACCATCTCGCCGCCGCTGAGCATCACGCCGACGTCGGCGGCCTCGGCGACGTGCACCCAGCGCACGGGCCGGTCGAGGTGGCCGGCGCCGGCCACCACCTCGGGCTCCCCCGCGAGCACCCGCTCCAGGGTGAGGACCTGGCGCACCGACAGAGCGGGTTCCGGCGCATTCCAGGAGGTCGGGGGTGTGTCCGAGGCGGTGGTCATGGCGACGTTCCCCTCTGCGTGCGGTTCGGTTCACCTCCAGGGCGTCAGCGCCGCGGCGCTGGTAGGTGGCGCCTGGTGCTGGTGCCGCGGCGCTAGTAGGCGGCGCGCAGTGCGCCCTCCAGGATCGCGGCGCCCTCCTCGGCCTCCGCGACGGTCAGGGACAGTGGTGGGGCGATGCGCAGGGCGCTGGTGTTGTGCCCGCCGCCCTTGCCGATGAGCAGGCCGCCCTGCCGGGCCGCCTCCAGCACCGCGGTGGCCGCCCGCGGATCGGCCTCGTCCGTCCCCGGCCGGGTCAGTTCGACGCCGATCATCAGCCCGCGGCCGCGGACCTCGCGGACGCCGGGCAGCTGGGCGGCGGCGGCCCGCAGCCGCTCGATGAGCAGTCCGCCGACGCGCCGCGCGTTGCCCTGGAGGTCGTGTTCCAGGAGGTAGTTGAGGTTGGCCAGGCCCGCGGCCATGGTCAGCTGGGTGCCGCCGAAGGTGGAGATGCTGTTGGCGTCCAGGCAGTTCATGATCTCGGCGCGGGCGACGACCCCGCCGATGGACGAGCCGTTGCCGATGCCCTTGGCGAAGGTGACGATGTCGGGCGGTCCGCTGCTTCCGTGCGCCTGCCAGCCCCAGAAGTGGTCGCCGGTGCGGCCCCAGCCGGTCTGCACCTCGTCGGAGATCCACAGGATGCCGTGCTCCTGGAGCACGTCCCGGAAGGCGGCGTACAGGCCGTCGGGCGGGGAGGTGAAGCCGCCGACGCCCTGGACGGGTTCGGCGATCAGCGCGGCGGGCGGGCGGGTGTGGCCGAGGAGGTCCTTGAGGTCCTCGACGCAGGCGGCGATGAACTCGGCGTCGTTCAGGTGGGCGAAGGGCCCGCGGGTACGTACGCCGCCGTGGACGTACAGCGTCTGGAGCGGGGACAGGGAGGTCGGGGACCAGCCGCGGTTGCCGGTGATGCCGACGGCGCTGAAGGAGCGGCCGTGGTAGCTGTTGCGCATGGCGAGGACGGTGTTGGCGCGCCGGTACGTCGTCGCCAGCAGCAGGGCGGTGTCGTTGGCCTCGGTGCCGGAGGTGGTGAAGAACACCCGGGCGTCCGGGATTCCGCTCAACTGGGCGACGCGTTCGGCGAGTTCGACCATCGGTCGGTTGAGGTAGAGCGTGGAGGAGTGGATGATCCGCCCGGCCTGCTCGCCCACCGCCTTGGTGACCTCGGGCAGCGCGTGGGCGGTCATGGTGGTGAGGATTCCGCCGAAGAAGTCGAGGTAGCGCCGGCCGTCGGCGTCCCAGACGTGGCGGCCCTCGCCGTGGGTGATCTCGATCGGGTCCTCGTAGTAGAGCGCCAGCCAGTCGGGTGTGACGGCCCGGTGACGGTCGTACAGGTCGCTCACGGCTGCACCAGCCCTTCGTAGGCGTCGGGGCGGCGGTCGCGGTAGAAGGCCCACTGCTGCCGCACCTCTTCGATGAGGTCGAAGTCGAGGTCGCGGACGAGGAGTTCCTCCTTCGAGTCGCCGGCGACGTCTCCGACGAACTGTCCGCGCGGGTCGACGAAGTAGCTCGTTCCGTAGAAGTCGTTGTCGCCGTACTCCTCCCGGCCGACGCGGTTGATCGCGGCGACGAAGTACTCGTTGGCGACGGCGGCGGCCGGCTGTTCCAGCTGCCACAGGTGGGCGGACAGGCCGCGGTGGGTGGCGGACGGGTTGTAGACGAGCTGGGCGCCGTTCAGACCGAGCTGTCGCCAGCCCTCCGGGAAGTGGCGGTCGTAGCAGATGTAGACGCCGACCTTGCCGACGGCGGTGTCGAAGACGGGCCAGCCGAGGTTGCCGGGTTTGAAGTAGTACTTCTCCCAGAAGCCCTTGACCTGCGGGATGTGGTGCTTGCGGTACTTGCCGAGGTAGCTGCCGTCGGCGTCGATCACGGCGGCGGTGTTGTAGTAGAAGCCGGACTGCTCGACCTCGAACACCGGGACGACGATCACCATGCCGCTCTCGCGGGCGAGTTCCCGCATGCGCCGCACGGTGGGCCCGTCCGGCACCGGCTCGGCCCAGCGGTAGTGCTCCGGCTCCTGGACCTGGCAGAAGTACGGTGCGTTGAAGACTTCCTGGAACCCGATGATCCGGGCCCCCTGACGGGCCGCCTCGCGGGCGTGCTCCTCGTGTTTGGCGACCATGGACTCGGTGTCGCCGGTCCAGGTGGCCTGGACCAGGGCCGCACGGACGACGTTGGCCATGAGCTGCTCCTTCGACGTACGTCAGAGCCTCTACGCCCGTAGAACAGGCCTAGAGGCACGAACGTAAGCCTCTTCTCCTGGCTTGCCAAGACCATTGTCGTCAACCCGCGAAGTCGATCGTGTTTCGCACTCCGGTGGGTGAGCGCGGCTACGGGTGGGAGGGACGTGACGGCGAGGCCGGGACCTGGGCCCTCACCCTGGTCAGCAGCTCGCGGGGCGCGGGGTCGGCCTGGAGCCCGTCGTCACGGAACGCCCGGGCGACCGAGAAGGTCAGCCGCACCAGCCTGTCCAGGGCGGGCTCGGCCACCGACTCGTGCCGCGCGACCAGGGCCGGCGGGGCGAGGGATCCCGCCCTGTCCTGCCGCGACGTTGGTTGCTGCATTGGTATCGGCGTTGCAGGTGAAGCCACAGGGCACGCAGACGAACTCGGCTTGGCTCTTGCACGACACCGGGCCGCCCGTCGGTTCCGCCCCCGGGCGGCCCCTCCCGGTCCGACAAGCCGTCCACCCACTGAGCCCCGTACCGCCCGCGGTGCTCCACCCACGCCGACGACCACCGCGGGCGGCACGGACAGACCACGGTCACGCGCGCGGCGTCCCGGCCGATGTCACGGCACCGACGCCCCTACCCCGGCCGACGCGGACGGCGCGGGCGCTCTCATACCCCGGCCAGTGCGCTCCGTTCGGCCAGTTCCTCCATGGACAGGCCGAGCACCCGGGCCAGCGCGGCGATCGTGAAGAAGGCCGGGGTCGGGGCCCGGCCGGTCTCGATCTTGCGCAGCGTCTCGGCCGAGATGCCCGCGCTCGCCGCGATCTGCGCCATGCTGCGGTCGCCGCGCGCCGCGCGCAGCAGGCGGCCGAGCCGCTCGCCGCGCTCGCGTTCCTCGGGAGTCAGGGGGGTGCGGACCATACGGGCATCCTACCGCGATTCAAATACCGGTATAGTAATTGGCATGGTGGAACTGAAGACGAACACGTCGATCGACGAGATGTACGAGGCCGGCCAGGTCGTGGCGCGGGCCCTGACCACCGCGCGCAAGGCCGCCGGCGTGGGAGTGTCCCTGCTGGAACTGGACGAGGTGGCCCACGACGTCCTGCGGGAGGCGGGCGCGGGCTCGCCGTTCCTCGGCTATCGGCCCTCCTTCGCTCCGACCCCCTTCCCCGCCGTGCTCTGCACCTCGGTGAACGACGCGATCGTGCACGGGATCCCCACCCGCTACCGGCTGCGCGACGGCGACCTCGTCTCCCTGGACTTCGGCGCGACGCTCGGCGGCTGGGCCGGCGACTCGGCGATCAGCTTCGTCGTGGGCCGGCCGCGCCCCGCGGACCTGCGGCTGATCGAGACCGCCGAGCGGGCGCTGGCCGCGGGCATCGAGGCGGCCGTGGTCGGCAACCGCATCGGCGACATCGCCCACGCCATCGGCTCGGTGTGCCGCGCGGCGGGCTATGGCATCCCGGACGGGTTCGGCGGCCACGGCATCGGCCGCCACATGCACGAGGACCCCGGCGTCCCGAACGAGGGCCGGCCGGGCCGGGGCCTGCCCCTGCGTCACGGCATGGTCCTCGCCATCGAGCCCATGCTGATCGCCGGCGGCACGGACGGCTACCACGCGGCTCCGGACGGCTGGACCCTGCGTACCGACGACGGCTCCCGCGCGGCCCACGTCGAGCACACGGTGGCGATCATGGAAACGGGCCCGCGCGTGCTCACGCACCGGTAGGCCGCCCGCCTCAGGGGAACGGGGCCGTACCGACGTCCGGGTCCACCGCCTGGGCGCGACGGCGGCACTGCCCGCGACGGCCGCACCATCCGCGGCGGCCGCATCGCCCGCGATGGCCGCATCGGCCGCGACAGCCGCCTGACCCGCGGCCGCAGGAGCACCGCCGACCCCGGGCCCACCGGCGCTCTGGACGTGCCGCAACCAACGGAGCGTGCCATCGTGGCATGAAACGACCCCCACCCGGTTACCCGGCGGGAGCCACTGTCAGCGACGGAACGGACAGCGATGACCAGCGGCTTCAACGGCCCGGAGGGCGACGGCGACCGCGACCGCGACCCCTTCGGTGAACTCTTCGCCCGCTTCTTCGGCGGACCCCACCCCGGCCCCCGGCACGTGGACATCGGCCGGCTGCTGAGCCAGCCCGCCCGGGAGCTGGTGCGGGGCGCGGCGCAGTACGCCGCGGAGCACGGCAGCCGGGATCTGGACACCGAGCACCTGCTGCGGGCCGCGCTCTCCGCCGAGCCCACCCGCAGTCTGCTCAGCCGCTCCGGTGCGGACCCCGACTCTCTGGCGACGCAGATCGACGAGCGGGCCGGCCCCGTGCAGCACCCGGCGGGCGAGGCGCCGCCGCCGACCTCCCTGTCACTCACCCCGGCCGTCAAACGCGCCTTCCTCGACGCCCACGACATGGCGCGGGCCAGCGGCGCCGGCTACATCGGCCCGGAGCATGTGCTCAGCGCGCTCGCCGCGAACCCCGACTCGGCGGCCGGGCACATCCTGAACGCGGCCCGCTTCTCCTCGTCCGGCGTGCCGCCCGAGACCCCGGAAACCCCCGCGCCGTCCGGGGCGGAGCGGCAGCGGTCCACCTCGACGCCGACCCTCGACAGGTACGGGCGCGATCTGACCGAACTGGCCCGGCAGGGGCGCATCGACCCGGTGATCGGGCGGGAGCAGGAGATCGAGCAGACCATCGAGGTGCTCTCCCGGCGGGGCAAGAACAACCCGGTGCTCATCGGTGACGCGGGCGTCGGCAAGACCGCCATCGTGGAGGGGCTGGCGCAGCGGATCGCCGACGGGGACGTGCCCGACATCCTGATCGGCCGCCGGGTGGTGGCCCTGGACCTGACGGGCGTCGTCGCGGGCACCCGGTACCGGGGCGACTTCGAGGAGCGGCTGAACAACATCGTCAGCGAGATCCGCACCAACTCCGACCGGCTGATCGTCTTCATCGACGAGCTGCACACCGTCGTCGGCGCCGGCGCGGGCGGCGAGGGCGGCGCGATGGACGCGGGCAACATCCTCAAGCCCGCCCTCTCCCGCGGCGAGCTGCACATCGTGGGCGCGACGACGCTGGAGGAGTTCCGGCGGATCGAGAAGGACGCGGCGCTGGCCCGCCGGTTCCAGCCGATCCTGGTGCCCGAGCCGTCCGTCGCGGACGCGCTGGAGATCCTGCGCGGGCTGCGCGACCGCTACGAGGCCCACCACCAGGTGCGCTACACCGACGAGGCACTGGTGGCCGCCGTGGAGCTGTCCGACCGCTATCTGACGGAGCGCCGTCTGCCGGACAAGGCGATCGACCTGATCGACCAGGCCGGTGCCCGAGTGAAGCTGCGGGCACGCACCAAGGGCACCGACGTACGGGCCATGGAGCGCGAGGTCGAGCAGCTCACCCTGGACAAGGACCAGGCGGTCGCGGACGAACAGTACGAGCAGGCCACGCAGTTGCGGGACCGGATCACCGAGCTGAAGCAGCGGATCGGCCAGGCCACCGGCGGCGGCGAGGCCGACGAGGGGCAGCATCTGGAGGTCACCGCGGAGGCCATCGCGGAGGTGGTGTCGCGGCAGACCGGCATCCCCGTCAGCAGCCTCACCCAGGAGGAGAAGGAGCGCCTGCTCGGCCTGGAGCTGCACCTGCACCGGCGGGTCGTCGGCCAGGAGGAGGCCGTGAGCGCGGTCGCCGAGGCGGTGCTGCGCTCCCGCGCCGGGCTGGCCAGCCCGGACCGGCCGATCGGCAGCTTCCTGTTCCTCGGCCCGACCGGCGTCGGCAAGACCGAGCTGGCCCGGGCACTGGCCGAGGTCCTGTTCTCCAGCGAGGACCGCATGGTCCGCCTGGACATGAGCGAGTACCAGGAGCGGCACACCGTCAGCCGGCTGGTGGGCGCCCCGCCCGGGTACGTCGGCCACGAGGAGGCCGGACAGCTCACCGAGGTGGTGCGCCGGCATCCGTACTCGCTGCTGCTGCTCGACGAGGTGGAGAAGGCGCACCCGGACGTCTTCAACATCCTGCTCCAGGTGCTCGACGACGGGCGGCTCACCGACTCCCAGGGCCGCACGGTGGACTTCACCCACACCGTCATCGTGATGACCAGCAACCTCGGTTCGGAGGCGATCACCCGGCGCGGCGCCGGCATCGGGTTCGGCGCGGGCGACGCGGAGGCGGACGAGGAGGCGCGGCGCGAGCAGATCCTCCGGCCGCTGCGCGAGCACTTCCGGCCCGAGTTCCTCAACCGGATCGACGAGATCGTCGTCTTCCGCCAGCTGACCGCCCAGCAGTTGCGGCAGATCACCGATCTGCTGCTGGAGAAGACGCGCCGGCTGCTGCACGCGCAGGACGTCACAGTCGAGTTCACCGAGGCGGCCGTCGACTGGCTCGCCCGGCGCGGCCACCAGCCCGAGTACGGCGCCCGTCCGCTGCGCCGCACCATCCAGCGGGAGGTCGAGAACCAGCTCTCCCGGCTGCTCCTGGCCGGCCGGGTCCGCGAGGGCGGCCGGGTCATGGTGGACGCGAAGGACGACCGGCTCACCTTCGACACCTGGAACAAGGAGACGGAGCCTTCGTCCACGGAGTGAACCGGGTGAGCCGTGAGCCGTGAGCCGGGTGAACGGCCGGGGCCCGCCGTCCCTTCCGGGAGGCGGGCCCCGCCGTGTCACCGTGCCCGGCGGTTCACGGTGAGGGATTGACCACCATCGCCGAGCCGCCGCCCCGGCGCACCTTCTCCGCGGCGGCCAGCCATCGCCCGTCCGGCAGGCTCTGGATGCCCGTGGCGGCGCCGATCTCGGGGTTGAGCGTGAAGGAGTGGCCGATCGCCTCCAGCTGCTTCTTCACCACGCTGTCGTAGAGGGCGGGTTCGAGTTCCGTCTGGGCGGCGTTGCGCTGGCTGGCGCGCGGCGCGGCGATCGCGTCGACCAGGGACAGGTGCCGGTCGAGGAACCCGGTCAGGGTCTGGAGCACGGTGGTGATGATGGTCGCGCCACCCGGCGAACCGAGCGCCACCACCGGCCGGTCGAGCCGGTCCAGCACGATCGTCGGCGAGATCGACGAGCGCGGCCGCTTGCCCGGACCGGGCAGGTTCGGGTCGTGCACGGCGGGGTTGGCGGGGGCGAAGGAGAAGTCCGTCAGCTCGTTGTTGAGCAGGAAGCCCCGGCCGGGCACGGTGATGCCGCTGCCGCCGGTCTGCTCGATGGTGAGGGTGTAGGCGACGACGTTGCCCCATCGGTCGGCGACCGTCAGGTGCGTGGTGTTCTCCCCCTCGTACGTCGTCGGCGCGGCCGTGCCGCCCCGGGAGCAGGCCTCGGGGTGGCGCGGGTCGCCGGGCGCGAGCGGGCTGGTGAGGACCGCGTCGTCCTTGATCAGGCAGGCGCGGGAGTCGGCGAACTTCTGCGACAGCAGCTGCTTGGTGGGCACGTTCTCGAAGGCGGGGTCGCCGACCCAGCGCCCGCGGTCGGCGAAGGCGATCCGGCTCGCCTCGATGTAGTGGTGCAGGTACTGGACCTCGCTCGCCGTCGAAAGGTCCGTGCGCTGAAGGATGTTGAGCGCCTCGCCGACGGTCGTGCCACCGGAGGACGAGGGCGCGATGGAGTACACGCGCAGGCCCCGGTACGAGGTCTGCGTGGGCGCCTGGAGCTTGGCGCGGTAGGCCGCGAGGTCCTTGGTGGACAGCTTGCCCGGGCGGGCGTTCCAGCCCGACTTCGGGTCGACGGGCGGGTGGTTGACGGTCTTGACGATGTCCTTGCCGAGGTCGCCCTGGTAGATCGCGCCGACGCCCTTGGCGGCCAGCTCCTGATAGGTGCGGGCGAGGTCGGGGTTCTTCAGGGTCGAGCCGACCGCCGGTACCTTCCCGCCGGGCAGGAACAGCTTGGCGGTGTCGGGGAAGTTGCGGAAGCGGGCCTCGTTGTCGGCGGTCTGCGAGCGGAAGGTCTCGTCGACGGTGAAGCCGTCGCGGGCCAGCTTCTGGGCCGGCTTCAGGACCGCGCCCAGTCGTTTGGTGCCCCAGTGGTCCAGCGCCGTCTGCCAGGTGGCGGGCGTGCCCGGGGTGCCGACGCTCAGGCCGCTGGTGACGGCGTCGGCGAAGGCGAGCGGCTTGCCGTTCTCCACGAAGAGGTTCGAGTCGGCGGTCCGCGGGGCGGTCTCGCGGCCGTCGATGGTGTGCACCGTGCGGGAGCGGGCGTCGTAGTAGACGAAGTAGCCGCCTCCGCCGATGCCGGCGGAGTAGGGCTCGGTGACGCCGAGGGCGGCGGCGGTGGCGACGGCCGCGTCGACGGCGTTGCCGCCCTGCTTCAGCACCTCGATACCGGCGGCGGAGGCGTCCGCGTCGACGCTGGCCACGGCGCCGCCGTAGCCGACCGCCAGGGGGACCTTCTGGACCGGTCTCGGCTTCGCCTCCGGCTGGGCGGTGGGCGGGGCCGCGGCGCCCACCGACACCACGGCGGCCGAGACCGCCAGGACCGCCAGTTTCCGTGCGACAGGACGCCGCATCCGCACCTCCACGTTGGTTGTGGTTCGGTTGCCTGACCGTTGGCGCAGCCTAATTGATTGCCATGCTCCCGTCAGGACAACTGAGCCAGTCGAGTGTCGAACACAGGTGCGCTGACCGGCTACCATGCGCGGCCATGAACGACGACGTGCGCAACATCGTCCTGGGAGTGGCCGCGACAGCGGTCAGTGCCGCGGTCGGCTGGCTGGCCCGCACCTATCTGTGGCGGCGCAGGCTGCGCCGCAAGCGGGCCTTCTTCGGGCTGCCCGAGAACGCCGAGTCGCTGCTGGTGGTCAACCGCGACCCGGCGACGGCCGAACTCGCGGTGCACCGGTTCGACGTGTTCGCCCTGCTGGAACTCGCCGCGCTGATCAAGGGCTGCGGGGCGAACGTCCAGATGGTCACCCAGGACACGGTCCATCAGGGCTTCGGCGAGCGCACCGAGTTCTGCGTCGGAGGTCCCGGGTCCAACCGGCGAATGGCGGCGCACATGGCGGCCCTGCTGCCGGGCGTGCGGGTGAACACCGACCAGAAACGGGGCCCGGACCGGAGTGCCTTCCGGATCGGCACCGAGCACTACCGCATGGACGCGGGTGTCACGGAGTACGTGCTGCTGGCCCGTCTCACCGACGGCGAGCGCAGCGGCACCCGGCCGGTGTTCCTGTTCTGCGGCCAGCGCGCGATCGACAACCAGGCCGCGACCCGCTATCTGGCCCGCCACCACGAGCGGCTGCACCGCAAGTACGGCAACGGGTCCTTCGTACTGCTGCTGAAGGTGATCAGCTCCCAGGCCTACGGCCCGGACGTGGTCGAACTCGTGGCGGATGTGACCCGCGTGGCTCGGGCGCCCCTGCCGGAACCCGAAGCCGATCCCGCAACGAGCGACGCCGGAAAGTGACGTGCGGCCGCGAGCCTGTGGGCCGTTCGGCGGGGAACCGCGTCAAGCACAACCCGCCCGGCGCGCAGCTGACCTTCTTCCCGCCGGCGGACGGCCCGTCATGTCGGTCCGTCCCCCTGCGCGAGCAGTGATCTCCGGCTGCCGCCGGCCGGGTATGGCTCTGTGACCTGCTGCCCCCTACGGTCGAGGGGCCGCCCTGGGGGTGCCTCACCCGGCAGCAGCGTCCCCGTCCCGATGACGGTGGGCCAAAGCGTCACCGCCACAAGGGACGAGCGAAACATCGTAGTCGAGGTCGGGCGTGCCGGGCCCGGCGGTGTGGCGGAACGCCCCTCGGCGGCCGTGCGCCCCGCTCGTCCCGGCGGTCAGTCCTCCGCGATCTCCGCGTACAGCTGGGAGAGTTCGGGCGCCCCGGCGCCGGCCCAGTCATGGCCGGCGCTCACCACGTCGATCTCGCGTCCGGAGGCCAGCCGGACGACCGGACGGCCGCCGGGCCCGATCTCCCAGCCGGCGCCGGGCACGGTCCGTACGACGACCGTGCCCAGGTACAGCCCGGCGTCGTTGCCGAGCCAGGCCAGGGTCTCCTCGTCGTCCCGCCAGCGCGGCAGCAACTGGTCCAGCGCCTCGAGGGACGCGGCGGAGTCGTCGAGCCTGAGTCCCGCCCCGGACACCTGGGAGCGCAACAGCTCGCACTCGGAGAGGAGTTGCGTGAGACCCGCCCGGCCCTCGGCTCCCTCGGACCCCTCGGAGAACACCACGGCACCGAAGGACGTGTCCTGCCGTTTGCGCCACCTGTCCAGGAAAGGGATGTCCATGCCCCCCAGGGTGACATTCACACGCCCGGGCGCACCACAGGCGCGCGGGCCCGGCCGGCCCCGGGGCCCGCCTCGGCCGGCCCCGGGGCCCGCCTCGGCCGGCCCCGGACTCGGACCTCCTAGGGCCTGTTGCGAAAGTCCCGCCTGCCCCGCGACGCCATGCACGCACTCTCGCCGCACCGGGCCCTGACCCAAGTACATCCAGTACGAGGGCCAGGGCCCGGCACGCCGAGAGCACGCGCCTGACGCCGCGAGGCCCGCCCTCCGGGCGGACGACGGGACTTTCGCAACAGGCCCTAGACGTCGAGGTCCACCACCACCGGAGCGTGGTCGGACGCGCCCTTGCCCTTGCGCTCCTCGCGGTCGACGTAAGCGTCGGTGACCGCCTTGGCGAAGGGCTCGTTGGCGTACACCAGGTCGATGCGCATACCGCGGTTCTTGGGGAAGCAGAGCTGGCGGTAGTCCCAGTACGTGAACGGGTGGTCGTACTTCAGGGGCCGGGGGACCACGTCCGAGAGGCCCACCTCGCGCAGGGCGGTCAGGGCGGCACGCTCGGCCGGGGTGACGTGGGTGGAGCCCTCGAAGGCGGCGCGGTCGTAGACGTCGTCGTCCGTCGGCGCGACGTTGTAGTCGCCGAGGACGGCGAAGGGGCGGCTGCCGCCCGCGTCACCGGCGACGGCCGCCCTGAGGGCCTCGAACCACTGGATCTTGTAGGCGTAGTGGGGGTGGTCCACCTCGCGGCCGTTGGGCACGTACACCGACCAGACGCGGAGCGGGCCGCAGGTCGCGGAGAGGGCGCGGGGTTCCTGCACACCCTCGTAGCCGGGGTCGCCGGGCAGGCCGCGGACCACGTCCTCGAGCCCGACGCGGGAGAGCACTGCCACGCCGTTCCACCGCCCGGTGGCGTGAACCGCCGCCTCGTAGCCCAGTTCGCGCAGGGGGCCGACCGGGAACTGGTCCTCGGCGACCTTGGCCTCCTGGAGGCACAGCACGTCCGTGCCGCTGCTCTCCAGCCAGGCCAGCAGCCTGGGCAGACGGGCGGTGATCGAGTTCACGTTCCAGGTCGCGATGCGCATGCCCCACAACCTACCGGGCGCCACTGACAGCGCCCGCTGCCCGGCTCCGGGGCCCGGCTCAGACCTCCGCCGACGCCCCCGGCGCCAGCCGCAGGTGCTCCGCGCCGCCCAGGGTGCCGATCTGGCGGTCGTAGATCGGGCGGGCCAGGTCGGTCAGCAGGGCGTCGTGGATGTCGTAGGCGCGCTGCGGCCCGACCTCGCGGACGTAGTCGATCACCTCGGAGATCTTGTTCCAGGGCGCCATTACCGGCAGCATCAGCGTCCCGACCTGGACACCGGGCACGGTGAGCGCGTCGCCCGGGTGGAAGACGCGGCCGCCGTCGACGAGGTAGCCGACGTTGGTGATGCGCGGGATGTCCGGGTGGATCACCGCGTGCAGCTCGCCGTGGACCTGCACGTCGAACCCCGCGGCGGTGAAGGTGTCGCCGTGGCCGACGGTGTGGACACGGCCCGGGAAGGCGGCGGCGAGCTGCTCCGCGACCGACTTCAGGGTCCAGATCTCGGTGCCGGGGCGGGACTCCATGGCGGCCCGCAGACGCCCCTCGTCGAAATGGTCGGCGTGCTCGTGGGTGACCAGGATCGCGTCCGCGCCGGACGCGGCGTCCTGCTCGCTGAACCCGCCGGGGTCGATGACGAGCGTCCGCCCGTCCTTCTCCAGGCGTACGCAGGCGTGCGTCTTCTTCGTGAGTCTCATGCCTCCAGCCTGGACCACCCGGGCGCCGGGCGCCCGGGTGGTCCCCGGTGGCACTCCCGCGGGATCACTCCGCGAGGGTCGTCTCCTCGTGTATGACCTGCTGGGCGGTCCGGAAGGCGGCGCCCGCCGCGGGGATACCGCAGTACACCGCGGTCTGGAGCAGCACCTCCTTGATCTCGTCCGGGGTCAGGCCGGTGCGCAGGGCGGCCCGGGTGTGGGCGGCGACGTCCTGGAGATGGCCGCCCGCGACGAGGGCGGTGAGGGCGACGCAGCTGCGGGTGCGCCGGTCGAGGCCGGGCCGGTCCCAGATCTCGCCCCAGGCGTAGCGGGTCAGGAGCTCCTGGAAGTCGGCGGAGAAGTCCTCCGCCTCGGCGAGCGCCTCGTCCACGTGCGCGTCGCCCAGCACCTCGCGGCGGATCTTCAGACCGGTGTCGTAGCGGTCCGGTCCGCCCGGTACTTGGGCCGGTACGGGCGCCGGGGCGATCTCGGCGATGGGCGAGGCCTGCGCGGGCGCGGCGAGCACCGGCCTGACCGGGGGCCCGACGATCGCCATCTGTCCGCTGGTCGAGTCGTAGCCGGGGTGCCAGGCGGTGGAGAAGTGCCGCACCAGCAGGTCGGTCACGGCGCCGGGCTGCTCCACCGGCACCAGGTGGGAGGCGCCGGGCACGACGGCCAGGCGGGCGTCGCGGATGCCGGCGACCAGGGTGCGCGCCTCGGCGGGGCCGGTGACCTGGTCGTCGGAGCCCACCAGGACCAGCGTGGGCACGCCGACGTGGCCGAGGTCGGCGCGGGAGTCGAAGACGGCGAGGGCCTCGCAGGCCGCGATGTAGCAGCCGGGGTCGGTGGTCCGCACCATCTGCACGGCCCAGTCGGTGATCGCGGGCTGCGCGGCGGCGAAACCACTGGTGAACCAGCGTTCCGGGGAGGTGCGGGCGATGGGGTCGAGCCCGTTCGTCCGGACGATCACCCCGCGCTGCCGGAACTCGTCGGGGGTGCCGAACCGCGGCGAGGTGGCGATCAGTGCGAGGGAGGCGAGGCGCTCCGGGTGACGCAGCGCCAGCTCGATGCCGATCGCGCCGCCGAGCGCGCAGCCGGCGTAGCCGAAGCGCTGCACGCCCAGTCCGTCCAGGGTGGCCAGCAGACGGGTGACCAGGTCGGAGACCGAGTCGGCGGGGTGCGCGGGCGCTCCCCCGTGTCCGGGCAGGTCGAACCGGAACACACGCCACTGCTTCGTCAGTTCCGGGACCTGCCGGTCCCACATGTGCCATGTGGTACCGAGGGACGGTCCCAAGATCAGGACGGGGAGGTGTTCCGGCCCGTCAAAGCGGTATTGCAGCGTTTCGATCCTGGCTTCGGTCACGGGTCCACACCTTCATCTGTCACGATCTGTCACACGCCCCCTGCGAGACCTCCCCATGCCTCCGCTGCTGGAAGCAGGTCCGCCGCGTCCGGCTTCACGTACCACCTCTTCGTCGTCTTCACGTTGGGTACGTGAGGCAAGACGCCCGAGCATCGTACAGACGGACCCTGCGAAGGCCGTTTTCGTCCATGCCCTTGCAGGCCCGCACGGAACGCCTTCAGCGACTCTCTCCCGGCCCACGCCGAACCGCGTGCACGGCGGCGCTCTCGTCGTCGGTGTTGCGTCGGCACGGCCGGAAGCCGCCCGGCCTCGGGTTATCCCCACCCTGGATCCGCCGGCAGCCGCCATGGTCCGCGACGTCCGCGATCCGTAGCTTCGAGTCGTCGGCTCAAGGAGACCGGCTCGGGGAGACCGGCTCGAAAAGACCGTGAGAGGACGGACATGAGGCTGCGCGGCGGCACACGACGGAAGACGGAAGAGCGGCCGGAGGCCCAGGGCACGCCCGGTCTCGCCGTCGAACTGCGCGGCGTCCGGCGGCAGTACGGCCGCGGCGCCGGCGCCGTGCACGCCCTCGCGGGCATCGATCTCGCGCTGCCGCGCGGCACGTTCACCGCGGTCATGGGCCCGTCCGGCTCCGGCAAGTCCACGTTCCTGCAGTGCGCCGCAGGACTCGACCGGCCGTCGGCCGGCTCCGTGCGCCTCGGCGGTACGGAGATCACCGGCATGCGCGAGAACCAACTCACCGAACTGCGCCGCAGCCGCCTCGGCTTCGTCTTTCAGTCGTTCAACCTGCTGCCCTCCCTCACCGTGGAGCAGAACGTGCTGCTCCCGATGCGCCTCGCCGGGCAGCGCCAGGACCGCGGCCGGGCGCAGGCGGTACTCGCGCAGGTCGGCCTCGCCGGCAAGGCGAGGCGCCGGCCCGGCGAGCTCTCCGGCGGCCAGCAGCAGCGCGTGGCCATCGCCCGCGCCCTGGTCACCAGCCCGGACGTGGTCTTCGCCGACGAGCCCACCGGCGCCCTCGACACCGGCACCGCCGCCGAGGTCCTCGGCCTGCTCCGGCACGCGGTGGACGCCCTCGGCGCCACCGTCGTCATGGTCACCCACGACCCGGCCGCGGCCGCCTGGGCCGACCGGGTGCTGTTCCTCGCGGACGGTGCCTTCGCCGGCGGCCTCGACCGCGGCTCGGCGGAGCAGATCGCGGCACGCATGGCCGCCCTCACCTCCCGCACGGGCGCGATGGCGGGGGCCGCGGCGTGAGGAGCCTCGCCCCCAACGGCCTCGCCCGCGCGGCCGTGCGCTTCAGACCGGCGTCGTTCGCCGGTACCTTCGTCGCGCTGATGATGGCGGCGCTGATCGTCTCGGCCTGCGGCATCCTCCTGGAGACGGGCGCCCGCGCGTCGGTGCCGGCCGAGCGGTACGCGAAGGCGCCGGTCGTCGTGGCGGCGGACCAGTACGCCCGTCTCGTCGTGGGCAGCGGCGACAGCCGCTACGAGGCGGCCGGCCTGCTGCCGGACACGGCACGCGTGGACGCCGCCCTGGCCCGCAGGGCGGCCCGCGTGCCCGGTGCCGAGGCGGCGGTGCCGGACTTCACGTTCCCGGTGCGCCGGGGCGACACCGCGCTGACGGGCCACGGCTGGGGATCGCACGCGTTCACCGGCGCGGCACTCACCTCCGGGGCCGCGCCCCGTACCGGCGAGGTCGTGCTCGACGCCGCCGCCGCACGGGCCGCGAAGGCCGCCGTCGGCGACACCGTCACGCTCGACACCGCCGCCGGGCGCGCCGGGTTCCGCGTCTCCGGGCTGGCGAAGGCCGGACCCGGCGACGCGGCCGAGGGCGCCAGTGGCTGGTTCGCCGACGCCCAGTCCCCCGCGCTCGCCGGGCATCCGGGCAAGGCCAACGCCATCGCCGTGCTGGCGGGGCACGGGGCGGACACCGACGCCCTCGCCGCCGGCGTGAGGAAGGCGCTGGCCGGCTCCGGCGCGAAGGTGCACACCGGCGACGGCCGCGGCGCCGTCGAGGACCGCGGAGTCGGGTACGCCAGGGAAACGCTCACCGGGCTCGGCGGCTCCTTCGGCGGGATCGCCGCCATGGTCGCCGTCTTCACGGCGTCCGGCACGGTCGCGCTGTCCGTCGCCCAGCGCGCCCGGGAGTTCGCGCTGCTGCGCGCCGTCGGCGCCACGCCACGGCAGATCCGACGCGCGGTCGCCGCCGAGGCGCTGCTCGTCGCGCCGCTCGCCGGGCTGGTCGGCTGCCTGCCCGGGATCGGGCTCGCGCACTGGTGGTTCGGGCAGTTGAAGAACCGCGGAGCCGTCCCGGGCCTCGTGCACCTGCACGTCTCCTGGATCCCGCTCGTCGTCGCCGTCGGCATGGGGCTGCTGACCGCGCTCGCCGCCGGCTGGGCGGCCGGGCGCCGGCCCGCGAGGATCAAGCCGGGGCAGGCGCTCACCGAGGCGTCGGTGGAGCGGCTGCGGCCGGGCGTGATCCGTACCGTGCTGGGCCTGGGCGCCCTCGTCGGCGGCGGCTTCCTCACCGTCCTCGCCGCCGGTTCGGCCGGGGAGGACGCGGCCAACGCCGCCCTGGGTGTCGTCATGCTCTTCATGCTCGCCGTCGCGCTGCTCGGCCCGCTGGTGGCGCGGCTGTGCGCGGCCCTGTTCGGGCTTGTGCTGCGCGGCCTGGGCGCCGCGGCCTCGCTCGCCGCCGCCAACTCCCGTACGAACGCCCGCCGGCTGGCCTCCGCGATCACCCCGATCGTGCTGGCCATGGCCTTCGCCTCGACGCTCGTCTTCCTGCACACGAGCGAGAGCCGCGTCGCCGCGGAGCAGCTGCGCGCCGGCGTCACCGCGGACCACGTCGTCACGCACCCCGCCGGGCTGCCCGCCGAGGCCGTCGACCGGGCCGCCCGTACACCCGGCGTCGAGGCGGCCGTGGGCCT
Organism: Streptomyces sp. NPDC052043; assembly: GCF_044548235.1. Taxonomy (NCBI): domain Bacteria; kingdom Bacillati; phylum Actinomycetota; class Actinomycetes; order Kitasatosporales; family Streptomycetaceae; genus Streptomyces; species Streptomyces sp. NPDC052043. Next base: position 561,362 of record NZ_JBIUBT010000002.1, on the reverse strand, counting down.
GCTCGACACGCAGGTGCTCGTGTCCGTCGGCTCCGGCGGCGACCGGTGGCTGCAGGGCTCGGCGGCCCCGGGCATCTCCGGCTCCGGCGCGCAGCTCGCCAAGGTGCAGGACCTCGACGTGCGCAGCGGCGACCTGGACCGTGTCGGCGAGGGCCGTGTCGCCGTCGACCAGACGCTCGCCACGTCGGCGAAGGCCGAGGTCGGCGACAAGCTGACGATGTACCTTCCGGACGGCACCAGGACCAGCCCCGAGGTCGTCGCCGTGTACGGCCGCGGGCTCGGACTCGCGGCCGTGACCATGGACCGCGCGTCCCTGGCCGCCCACGTCACCTCGGGCTTCGACAGCACGCTGCTGGTGCGCGGCGGAGAGGCGACGGCCCTCGCCCCGCTGGGCAGGGTCACCGACGCCTCCGGCTACGCGGTCGAGCAGACCACCGACCGCGAGCTCAACGCCTGGGCCAACTACACGATGGCCGCGGTCCTGGGCGGCTTCGCCGCCGTCAACACGCTCGTGATGACCGTCCTGGACCGCCGCCGCGAGCTCGGCATGCTCCGCCTCGTCGGCGCCACCAGGCGTCAGGCGATGGACATGCTGCGCTGGGAGGGCCTGCTGGTGGCGGTGGCCGGCATCGTCCTGGGCACGGCCATCGCCGCGGTCACCCTGATCCCGATGGTGCGCGGCCTGACCGGCGAGGCCCCGTACATACCCCCGCTCGTGTACGGGTCCTTCGCCGCGGCCGCGGTGGGACTCGCCCTGCTCGCCGTCACCCTCCCGGCGCGAGCGGCCCTCCGGGGCCGGAAGGGCTGACGGGGTCTGCGGCCTGGGGAGCAGAGCGGGCCCGGGCCCGCTGGGCCGCTCCCGCCCAGGAGTCGGCGAGGCGTCAGGTGAGCGTCAGTTCCGGCTTGTACAGGTCCAGCCACAGTGCCAGGTTCACGGTGCGTTCGAGACCGCGCCGTGCCGCCAGTGTCACCTGCGGGGCGTCCCGGTGGGCGGCCTCTTGCACCCGGTCCCGGTCGAGCAGCTCGAAGACCGGGTGGGACGAGCGGGCGAGGATGTCCCTGACGTGTTCCTGGATGGCGACGGCGTACTGCGGGTCCTGGGTGGACGGGTAGGGGCTCTTGGTCCTGTCGTACACGGACTGCGGAATCAGGTCGGCGGTCGCCTCCCTGAGCAGACTCTTCTCCCTCCCGTCGAACGACTTCAGCGACCAGGGGGCGTTGTACACGTACTCGACGAGCCGGTGGTCGCAGAACGGCACCCGCACCTCCAGCCCGACCGCCATGCTCAGGCGGTCCTTGCGGTCCAGCAGGACCCGCACGAACCGGGTCAGGTGCAGATGGCAGATCTTCCGCATCCGGTACTCGAAGTCGCTCTCCCCGTCGAGGCGGTGGATGTCCGAGACGGCGGTGCGGTAGCTGTCGGCGACATAGGTCCTCAGGTCCAGGGCTTCGGTGAGAGCGGGGCTCAGGACGCCGGAATCGCTGCCGAAGCGCGAGGCCCGGGCCTTCCACGGGAAGGTGTCGGCGCTCCGGGCCTCCTCGTCGAAGAACTGGAGGTAGCCCCCGAAGACCTCGTCGGCCGACTCGCCGGACAGTGCGACCGTGGAGTGATCGCGGATCGCCCGGAGGAGCAGGTAGAGCGAGGAGTCCAGATCGCCGATGCCCACGGGCAGGTCGCGCGCCCGGATCGTCCGCGCCCGTACGTCGAGGTCGGCGAGGGTCCGCGCGTCGAGGACGATGTCCTGGTGCTCGGTGCGGGAGGCATCGGCGACGTCGTGCACGTACGGGGCGTCGGGGGTGGCACGCAGCTCGTCGGCGGTGAAGTTGTCGGCCTGTCCCACGAAGTCCACGGCGAAGCTGCGCACCTTCTCACCGCGCTCGCCCAGTTGACGCGCCGCCAGGGCCGTCAACGCGGACGAGTCCAGACCTCCCGACAGCAGCATGCAGCGGGGAACGTCGGCGACCAGTTGCCGGCGCACGATGTCGTCGAGCAGTGAGCGCACGGTGGCGATGGTGGTGCCGCGGTCGTCGGTGTGGGGACGGGTCTGGAGCTGCCAGTAGACGCGTCGGCGCATCCCCTGCCGGTCGACGGTGACGACGGTGCCGGGCTCCAGTTCGCGCATGCCGTCCCATACGGCGTGTCCGGGCGTCTTGACCATCGCGAACATCTCCCGCAGTCCGTCGAGGCGGACCCGGGCGGGGGCCAGCGGATGGGCGAGGATGGCCTTGGGCTCGGAGCCGAACAGCACGCCGTCGGAGGTCGGGTAGTAGTAGAACGGCTTGATGCCCATGCGGTCGCGAACCATCACGAGCCGGTCGTGGCGGCCGTCCCACACCGCGAAGGCGAACATGCCGTTGAGCCGCCCGGCGAGCGCCTCCCCCCATTCGAGGTAGGCGTGCAGGACCACCTCGGTGTCCGAGTCGGTCGTGAAGCGGTGGCCCAGACCGGTCAGCTCACGGCGCAGTTCGGTGAAGTTGTACGTCTCCCCCGAGTAGACGAGCACCACGGTGCCCTCGGATGTCCGGACGGTCATCGGCTGCCGGCCGCCGGGAAGGTCGATGATCGCGAGCCTGCGGTGGCCGAGGGCCGCGGGCCCCTCGGCCCAGGTGCCGCGGTCGTCCGGCCCCCGGCAGGACATGGTCTCGGTCATCGCGTCCAAGGTCGCGCTCTCGGACCGCAGATCACGGTCGAAGGATATCCAGCCGGTGATCCCGCACATGTGTTACCTCCAGCGTCCGGCCTCGGCACTTGGTAAAGGAATACCCAAGATCGCGCGCCGCCGGTCCGGCCCGCGGGCTTTCGCCTCCCATCGGGCGGGCGCTGTCCGGCGAATGGGGTAAGCGGGGTGGCGCGGGGGTCAGGGGCGGGAGAGGGTCGCCGTGGACGTGACGCGGCACCGGGTGCGGTCTCGGACGGAGGACGTCGTCCCCGCCCCCAAAGTCGGTGTCTCCCTCGAAGTGTGTGTAGAGTAGCGGTGTCGACGCGGGGTGGAGCAGCTCGGTAGCTCGCTGGGCTCATAACCCAGAGGTCGCAGGTTCAAATCCTGTCCCCGCTACGAAAGGAAAGGGCCCGGGTGTCCCGGGCCCTTTCGCATGTGCTCAGGGCCCTGTCCCGAGGGGACTCCCGGCGTTCAGTCGGCCGCGCCGCAGATCCGCATTCCCACGGGTGTTCCGCACGGCAGATGGCCGTGGGTGGCGACCACGCTCTTGCCGGTTCCGTTGTCGACGGCGTACGTGAGGAAGTCGGAGACCAGCGAACCGGCCGGGGGGCGGCCGTAGGTGTACGCGTACTCGATCTCGCGGTACGGGTAGCCGCTCGACTCGATGCGGTCCAGGTCGGGGGCGTGACCGTCGAGATCGACGCGGTGCAGCCCCTTCGGCCGCTCCGGAGTGGAGGCGGCACTCAGCTCGCTGTAGCCGATCGCACCCGCGGTGCGGGCCACGGTGTCGAGGACCTGCTCCGTCGAGTCGAGCTCGCAGCGCAGCACCGGCGTGCCGCGGACCGTGCGGTTGACGCAGTCGTCCGACGACGCGGGCGGTTCGTCCGCGCCCCCGAGGACGCGGCTGACCAGGGCGGAGCGGGTGCCGGAGCCAGAGGTACGGCTGACCAGGACCACGGGCAGGTCGGGCCCGCCGAGCTGCGACCAGTTGCGGATCTCGCCCCGGTAGACGCTGCGCACAGCGGCCACGGACAGATTCGTGAGGTGGACGTCGTCGTGCACGACCAGCGTGAACAGGGAGACGGCGACGGGTCTCTCGCTGAGCCGGGTGTAGCTCGCCGGGCGCGGGCCGTCCGAGAAGGCGATCACCGGCGCGCCCTGCTCGCGCCGGCCCCCGGACAGGGCCAGTTCGCGCACTCCGGTCCGGCTGCCGTGCGTGGCGACGGTGATGTCCGGCTTTCCGTCGCAGTGGTTCCGGTACCTCTGCGCCAGCTCGTTCATCACCGGCGCGAACGCCGTCGAACCGGTGAGCCTGAGCCGGCCCGTTCCGCAGTCCTCGGGCAGCGGGCCCGGCAGCAGGAGCGGCAGGGTGGCCGCCGCGATCAGCGCGAGGCCGAGGACGACGGTGGTCCAGCGGGCCTGCTTGCTGAACACCGGTGGCTTCTCGTCGGGTGTCAGGCTGTGGTTCGCGTGGAGCGTGCCGTCCTTGACGTCGCCGGTGACGGCGACCGGGGCACCCTCTTGGCCGCCCGTCAGGAGCACCAGGATCTTGTAGTACGCGCCAGGCTTGAGCGGGACGCGCGGAATGCGCAGGGTGCTCGGGCCCGCGACGAGCAGGCCGGGCTGGTTCTCGAAGTAGCCCATCAGATTGACGTGCTCGTCGGGCAGCGTGACGTCCTGCGCCTGGATGCGCCGCCCCGGAAACTCGGCGGTGAGCCCGTACTGCGCCGACGGGTCGATGTAGTCGGACTCCTCGACGTGTCGCGATCCGTCGTTCTCGATACGTAACAGGACGAGGGTGGCGTCGCGCATCGTGGGCAGGTCGTTGAAGAGGCCGAGGCGCGGGTCCGCCCCGCCTGCCTGGCCGTTGTGGCCTATCGCGATATCCATCTGCTTGCGGAAGCCGATGCGTCTGCTGCGCCGGGCCCGCCGGTCGGCGATGAACGGTGTGATCATGGAGGCGACGCCGAGCACCAGGCCGGCGGCCGTGAAGGTGATCTCGAGCCATCCCACGGGGCCGACGGTACGGACCCGCCCGGCGGTTCGGGGGGCCCGGCGGCGATCGTCCCCGACTGTTCGTCAGGTGTTCAGCTTCGGCATCCGGGTGACGCGGATGCGCCGTGAGGCCTCCGCCCTGCCGCCCGGCGCCACGGGACCGGCGGCGGCCGCCGTGCCGATCGGTGCCGGGAGCGGCCTGATCACCCTCCGCCGCCACCCTCACCTGCGGATACACCGCGTCGGGCGTTTCGGCGGCGCTTGTGCCGCTCGACCTGGCCGCCGCCGCACGCCCCGCTGACGTGATTCTTCCGGGCTGCCGTGCCCCCGCGCGGGGTGTAAGCAGGAAGCATGCGTCTTCGGCGGCGGATCTCGCACCGTTTCCACTCGTGGCAGGCCAGTGACGCTCTGCTCGCGGTGCCGCTGGGTTTGATAGCCGCCATCATCGTCGCCGACGTTCTGACCGGGCCCCACGTACCGCTGGGCCCTTTGTTGATCGTGGCTCCCGCGATCACCGCGTCCTTCGCCAGTCCCTTCCGGACCGCCCTGGTCAGCATCGTCGCCGTGGCGGCCCTGCTCTGCGTCGGTGCGGTGTTCCACCTCCTGACCACGGAGAGCGTCGGCGCGCAGATCATCTCCCTGATCGTGGTCTCGGTGGTCGTGACGGCGTTCCGTTATTTGCGCGAACGGCACACCCGTGAGCTCCAGCAGGTGCGCAGAGTGTCGGAGGCCGCGCAGCGGGTGGTGCTCAGGCCCCTGCCCCGGCGCATCGGGCCGCTGCGGGTGGCGTCGGTGTACCTGGCGGCCCAGGAGGAGGCGCTGATCGGCGGCGACCTGTACGCGGCCGTCCGCACCCCGGTCGGCACCCGGCTGATCATCGGCGATGTGATGGGCAAGGGCCTGACCGCCATGGGCGACGCCTCGCTGCTCCTTGGCGCGTTCCGGGAGGCCGCGCACCGGGAGGGGGCCCTGCCCGAGCTGATGGCCTACCTGGAGCGCAGCGTGTGCTGGAACCTGGCCGAGCCCACCGAGCCGGGTCAGGAGGGCGAGTGCTTCATCACCGCCGCGATCATCGATATCCCGGACGCGCAGCCCCAAGTGCAGATGGTGTCCTGCGGACATCCGCCGCCGCTGCTGCTGCGGGGCCGGCAGGTCGTCACGCTGCACGCCAGCGCTCCCGCTCCGCCGCTGGGGCTGGGCGAGCTGAGCACACCGGAGTACCGGGTGGACACCTTCCTGCTGGAGCCCGGAGAGCTTCTGCTGCTGTACACCGACGGTGTGGTCGAAGCACGCGACCCCGCGGGCGTCTTCTACCCGCTCACCGCGCGGATCGTCTCCTGGGCGCAGGACAGCCCCATGGCACTGGTCCACCATCTGCGCGCCGACCTGCTGGACCACGTGGGCGGGCGGCTGGCCGACGACGCCGCCGTGGTCGCCCTGCAACGCACCGCCGGGCCTTAGGGCCTCGCGTGGATCAGCCCTTCAGCCGCGTCAGAGGGCGCCCGGTGCGCCGAGGCCGGTCAGGGCGCCGACCGGGTCGAGGTCGGGGGTGCCGCGGGGCCACCAGTCGTCGTGGTCCGGCTCCGACTCGTACGCGTACCACAGGCCGTCCCGGCCCAGGCGGAGCTGGAGGTGGCCGCGGGGGTGGGTGAGCCGGTTGCGCCAGGGGCGGAAGGCGGGCAGGTCGGCGGCGAGGAGCAGCGGGCGCGCCCGGTCGAAGCGGCCGGCCGGCGGGTCCCAGGGCTCTTCCAGGACGGCGAGTCCCGCCGAACCGCCCTGGCGCCAGGCTGCCACCGCCCGCGCCAGTTCGGCCGTGCCGCGGCCGGTGGCGGAGGCGAGCGCCGCGTACAGGGAGCGGGTGGCCGCGGTCAGTCCGGAGCCGGGGCGGGCGGCGGCGAGGCGTACCGCGTCCTGCCACAGTGTGAGCCCGCCGACCGGGTCGCGGCCGGTGGTGAGCAGGGCGTGGGCGCGGGCGGCCGCGTCGGTGGCCAGCTGGTCGAGGGCAAACGGATCGGGTCCGCCCGGTGCCGCCGGGTACGCCGGGGGCTGTTCCGGGTGCGCGGGCGCGGGCAGCGGTGGGGGCAGCGGTGGGCGTTGCCGCTCGGCGAGCGCGTCGCCCGCGCGGACGCCGGGGAACGGCTCCGGGTCCCGCTCCTGCGCGGCGCGGGCCGCGCGGGTGGCGTTCAGCCGGGACAGGGCGTCGAGCAGTGCGCGCTCGCCCCGGCCGCGGAGCAGCAGCAGGACGAAGGGGTCGGCGTCCAGCAGGCGTGCGGTCTGATAGCAGAGGGCGGCGGCGTGTTTGCAGGGGTGGCCGCGGTCGGGACAGCTGCAGTGCGGCTCCAGGTCGCCGGGGCCGGGGAGCAGGGGGACCCCGCAGTCGGCGAGGGACTGGGGCATCTCCTTGTCCAGGAGCGCGGCGATGTGCCCGGGCCGCTCGGCGACGGTGTCCAGGAACCGGTCCCAGTCGGCCTCGTCCAGTGTCCGCAACCGCACCTGGACCCGGTACGGGCGCGGTCGGCTTCCCTGCACGTACGCCAGGACCAGCCCCGGGGTGACGGTGACGGCGTCCACGTGGCCCGTCTGCGCGTACCCGCGGCCACGGGCCAGCCGCGCCGTGTCCAGCGCGCCCTCCTCCAGTGCGTCGACCCACGCGTTGCCCCACCAGGTCTCGGCGAACCGGTCGCCGTGCGCCGCGTGCGCCGGGAACGCCGGGAAGGTACGCCGCAGTTCGCCGTCCCGGCGGGGGGAGGCCATGCTGCGGGGCGTCCCGGAGCCGGCCGCCGCCGGTGGGGCAGCGGCCCTTCCGCCGCCCGTCCCGTCCGGGGCCGCCCCGGACGTCCGACGCCCTTGCGTCCACCCGTCCACCGAGGCGCCGTCCTCGGGCCCGTGCGCGTCCCCCAACGAAGGGTCGTGGGGGGTGCCCGTGCCCGTGCCCGTCGAGGCGTCCTCCCCCGCCGCCGCGGGGACGTCCGGGGTGCCTGCCGAGACACCCTTCCTCGTCACCGCCGAGGAGACCCCGGGAGCGCCGGACTGTGAGGTGTCGTTCGGGGTGCCGGCGAAGGGGAGGCGGATGCCGGAGGTGACGGCCGGGGTGGGGGTGAGGACGCCCGCCTGGACGAGGTCCTCCGGGGCCCTCGGCAGGGCCGCCTGCGACGCGGCGGCCCGGGCAGCAGTCGGGGCATCGGTAGGGGCGTCCGCAGTGGAGAGGCTCCACAGGGCCGGTCCTGGCACTCTCGGCGAGGGCGCGGACCGAAGTGTCCGGGTCGGCTCGGGGCTTTCCTGATCGGCCATGCCGTCGCCGCCGGACTCCGCATCGTGGCCGGACGCGGCCGGGGGCATCCGGAAGAGGCCGGTGGGCGCGTCCATTGCGGCCGGTGCCGTGTCGTGTGTGCCTGCGCCACCGTCTTCGGCAGCGGTTCGGGACCGGGGGTCGGCCGGTGCCGGCCGGATTGTCCGGCGCGGGGCCGGAGCCGGACGGCGGGCCGTCCTGGTTCCCGCCTGCGCGGCCGCCGCCCGGGCCGCACGCCGGGCCAGGGCGCCACGCAACGCCTCACGCGCAGCATCCGAGGGACGCGCCCCCACGGGCCGCCCCGGTGCGCCGGCACCCGCCGGGTCGCCGGGAGGTGCCGGGTCGCCGGGAGGTGCCGGGTCGCCGGTGGGCGCCGCTGCACCGGTGGGCGCCGAGGGGCCGGTGGGCGCCGCGGCGTCGGCGGGCGCCGGGACTCCGGAAGACGCCAGATCGCCAGACAGGTCGCCGGAGGACGCCGAAGGGTCGGCGGGCGCCAGGCCGCTGGAGGACGCCGGGGCGTCGGTGGCCGCCGAGGCGTCGGCGGACGCCGAGGCGTCGGCGGACGCCGGGCCGCCGGGAGACGCCAGGTCGGCGGACAGGCCGCCGGGAGATGCCAAGCCACCGGAGGACACCGCAGCGCCGGAGGGCGCCAGGCCGCTGGAGGATGCCGAGGTGCCGGAGGGCGCCGGGGCGTCGGCGGGCGCCGGGCCGCCGGGAGACGCCAGGTCGGCGGGAGACGCCAGATCGGCGGACAGGTCGCCTGGAGATGCCAAGCCAACGGAGGACTCCGCAGCGCCGCAGGACGCCGAGGGGCCGGCAGGGGCCAGGTCGCCGGAGGACGCACCGGTGCCGGTGGGTGCCGAAGGCTGGGAGGTGGGGTCGGGTGGGTCCTCCGCGCCGGCCCCGGCGTCGGCGGTTCCGTTGCCGCGGCGGGCCGTGGACTGCGCGCGCCGCAGGGCGTCCCGTGCGGCGTCGCCGGGACGGTTCACCGCGCCGGCCTGGTCCCCCGGCACGGGTTCGCGGTGGTCCGCGGGTTCGGGTCGCCGGGTCTGCTGTTCCCGGGCGGCGCGCAGGGCCCGGCGTGCCGCGTCGGCGGGGCGCTCGTCCATCAGGCCTCCCTCCGCAGCGAGACCAGGTCGGACAGCTCCCGGTCGGTCAGTTCCGTGAGCGCCGCCTCGCCCCCGCCGAGGATCGCGTCGGCCAGGGCGCGCTTGGCGGCGAGCATCTCGGCGATCCGGTCCTCCACGGTGCCCTCGGTGATCAGGCGGTGCACCTGGACCGGCTGGGTCTGGCCGATGCGGTAGGCGCGGTCGGTGGCCTGCTCCTCGACCGCCGGGTTCCACCAGCGGTCGAAGTGGACCACGTGGCCCGCGCGGGTGAGGTTCAGGCCCGTGCCCGCCGCCTTCAGGGACAGGACGAGGACGGGGGTCGCGCCGCTCTGGAAGCGGTCCACCATGCGCTCGCGCTCCGGGACCGGCGTACCGCCGTGGAGCAGGTCCACGGGGACCGCGCGGGTGGTGAGGTGGGAGGTGATCAGGCGGGCCATGCCGACGTACTGGGTGAAGACCAGCGCCGAGCCGTCCTCGGCGAGCAGGGTGTCCAGCAGTTCGTCGAGGAGCGCCAGCTTCCCGGAGCGCGCCGCCGGCCCGTCGCCGCCGCGGGCGTGTTCCTCCTTGAGGTAGAGCGCGGGGTGGTCGCAGATCTGCTTCAGCGAGGTCAGCAGTTTCAGGACCAGTCCGCGCCGGGCCATGCCGTCCGCCGTCTCGATGGCGAGCATCGACTCGCGGACCACGGCCTCGTACAGCGCGGCCTGCTCGCGGGTGAGCGGGACCGGGTGGTCCGTCTCGGTCTTCGGCGGGAGCTCGGGGACGATGCCGGGGTCGGACTTCCTGCGGCGCAGCAGGAAGGGGCGCACCAGGCGGCCCAGGCGCCGCACGGCCTCCTCGTCCTCGCCGGTCTCCACCGCGCGGGCGTGCCGGGCGCGGAAGGACTTGAGCGGGCCGAGGAGCCCGGGGGTGGTCCAGTCGAGCAGGGCCCACAGTTCGGACAGGTTGTTCTCCACAGGGGTGCCGGTGAGGGCCACGCGCGCGGGGGACGGGATCGCCCGCAGCGCCTTCGCGGTCGCCGAGTACGGGTTCTTGACGTGCTGGGCCTCGTCGGCGACGACCATGCCCCAGGGCTGCTCGGCCAGCCGGGGTGCCATGGACCGCATCGTGCCGTACGTGGTGAGCACGAAGCCGCCGTCGAGGCCGTCCAGGGTGCGGTCCTGGCCGTGGAAGCGGCGGACGGGGACGCCGGGGGCGAACCGGGTGATCTCCCGCTGCCAGTTGCCCAGCAGGGAGGCCGGGCACACCACCAGGGTGGGTTCGCGGTGCGCCCGCTTCAGGTGCAGGGCGATGACGGTGACCGTCTTGCCGAGGCCCATGTCGTCGGCGAGGCAGCCGCCGAGGCCGAGGGAGGTCATGAGATCGAGCCAGGCCAGGCCGCGCAGCTGGTAGTCGCGCAGGGTGGCGTCGAGGCCCGGCGGCGGTTCGGCGGGGCGTACGCCGGCCGTGAGCCTGTCCCGCAGGGTCGCCAGCGCGCCGACGGGCACCGCCTCGATCGTCTCGCCGTCGACTTCCGCGGTGCCGGTGAGGGCGACGGAGAGCGCGTCGACCGGGTCGAGCAGTCCGAGGTCGCGCTTGCGGGCCTTGCGGACGAGGGCCGGGTCGACGAGCACCCAGCGGTCCCGCAGCCGCACCACCGGGCGGTGGGCCTCGGCGAGCGCGTCCATCTCGGCGTCGCTGAGCGGGTCGCCGCCGAGCGCCAGCTGCCAGCGGAACCGCAGCAGGTCCTCGCTCTCGAGGAAGCCCGTGCCGTCCTTGGCGGAGCCCGGCGCGGAGCGCACCACCGCGGTCGCCGTGAGGTCCTGGGCCAGGTCGCGCGGCCAGTGCACGGCGACGCCCGCCGCGGCGAGCCGGGTCGCGGCCACGCCGAGCAGGTCGCTCACCTCGCTCTCGGAGAGGGCGAGGACGTCGGGCACCTCCTGTTCGGACAGCCGGTCCAGCGGGGGCCAGACGCGGGCCGCGCGCCGTACGGCCAGGGCGGCGTCCACGCGTGCGCGTGGGCCGAACGCCGGGTCCGCCTCGCCCGCCCACAGGGCCGCCGCGTCGGCGACGAGGGTGGGGTCGGCGAGGCTGTGCACCTGGACGATCGCCGCGCCCGCACGGCGGGCGGCGCCGTCCCCTTCGTCGGCGGCGTCGGCGTCGAACAGGCCGTGCGCCGGCAGGTCCAGGCGGAGTGAGACGCGTACGCCCGCGTCCATGCCGGCGGCGACCTCGGCCGCCCAGTCGTGGGCGTGCGGCAGGCGCTGCGGTGCGCGGGCGGCGAAGGGTTTGCCGCAGGTGTGGGGCGCGGCCGGGGTGCGGGGCAGGGTGTCGGCGACCGCGTCGAGGAAGGTGCGCAGCAGCGCCTCCGGTTCGGGCAGCCGGAGCGGGCCCGGGCCGGGCAGCGGGGCCGCGTGGCCCTCGTGGGGCAGGGCGGCGGCGATCGCGCGCAGGTGGGCGATGTCGTCCGGGTCGAGGGGCCCCGCGCGCCAGGCGTCGTGCCCGGTGGCGGTCAGACCGGGAAGCAGCCGTCCACGGGCGACGAGCCGCAGCGCGTGCAGGGCGGCGGCGCCCCAGCAGGCCGCGGCGGGATGCGCCGCCGGATCGTGCCGTGCCCGCACGAGGTGCGGCAGCGCGTCCTCGACCGGCAGCGACAGCGCGGGCACGCTCCTGCGCCGGACCACCGCCCCGTGCCGCCGCACGACAGTGAGCTCCGTGCGCAGGGACGTGTCGCCGCCCGGGTGCGGCCCGGGCGTGGTCGCCATCCCCTGACCGGCGCGCTCCGAGCAGGCGCCGGTCGTTCGACCGGTGCCGTCCGTGGGATCGGCGGCGGGGGCGCTCCCCGCCCATACGTCGCCGCTCGGGTCCCAGAAGGCGATGCGGCTGTCGCGGGGAAGGGGGGCGGGGAGGAAGACGGCGGCGAGGCGCGGGGACACGGACTCCGTGTGCGCCGCGCCGTCCGTCGCTTCGACCGCCGTGTCGCTCATACGTCCTGTCACCTCCCGCTCGTCGTCCGGCCCAGTCGTCTTCGACTGTACGGGCGGGGTCTGACAATCGGCTCCGGCGGCCCGGGCGGGGCCGCGGTCGGCATCAGGGGACGGTGCGGGAGACGACGTAGACCATCGGCAGGACCGGGTTGGACAGGTTCACGACCACGTCCTGCGTGGGGGCGGGGTTCTTCTGGCTGTGGGTGAGACCCCACCAGGGGCCGGCGCTGGTGAAGGTCCAGCCGGTGGTCTTCTTGTCCCGGACACCGACAGAGACGGCGCCCTCCTTCAGGTCGCCCCGGTTGGCGCCCATGGCCTCCAGGAAGGAGGTGAGGCCCGGTTCGGTGGTCCGGAACTGGACGTAGAGACGGCTGGTCTTCCAGTTGTTCGTCTCGTAGGAGGAGACCATGTCGGCCGGGTGCGGGATCGGCACCTGGTAGAGGCGGCGCTGGACCTTGGACGGGTAGCCGGGCGCGAGGCCCTTCGCCGCGTACCTGGCCTCCTTGTCCTTGCCGCTGTCGCGGCTCTGGTTGGCGGAGATCACCAGGTAGCCGGCCGGGACGCCGATGAGCAGCACGATGATCAGCAGCGTGAGGCCCCTGCGGCGGTTGCGGCGCCGGCGGTCCTCGACCCGCGGGGGGCGCCCGTCCGGCGGCGCCGCCTGCCGCGGCAGCGACATCGTCACAGCGCCTCCTGGGCCGCGCGCCGCGCCTGCGCGTACCGCTCGTAGCGCTCGTACCGCTCGACTCGGCGCCGCTTGGCGCGCCGGAAGCGGCGGGCGACCAGCCGGGCGAGGTCGGCGGCGCCGACCATGCCGGCCTCGGGGCCCAGCTGGGCGCGGGCGATACGGGCCTCGGGTCGGTAGCCACGGCCGGTGAGGTGCCGTTTGAAGGCGTCCCGCGCGGGGCCGATCAGCAGGTCGTCGGCCGCGGAGACCCCGCCGCCGATGACGAAGCAGGACGGGTCGAGGGCGGCGGCCAGGTTGGCGATGCCGACGCCGAGCCACTGGCCGATGTCCTCGAGCAGTTCGATGCACATGGCGTCGCCCTCGCGGGCCAGCTCGGTGATCATCGGCCCGGTGATGTCGGCGATGTTCCCCTTGACGTGCTCGATGATCCCGTAGGCGACCGGGGAGTCGGCCGCGGCCAGCTCCCGCGCCTCGCGCACCAGGGCGTTGCCCGAGCTGTACTGCTCCCAGCAGCCGCGGTTGCCGCACGGGCAGCGGTGGCCGCCGGGCACGACCTGCATGTGCCCGAACTCTCCGGCGACACCGAACTTCCCCCGCTTGACCTGGCCGTCCTCCAGGATTGCGCCGCCGATCCCGGTGCCGAGCGTGATCATGACGAGGTGGTCCTCGTCGCGGCCCGCGCCGAAGCGCCACTCGGCCCAGGCGGCAGCGTTGGCGTCGTTGTCGACCAGGACGGGCACGGACAGGCGTTCGGAGAGGCGGTCGCGCAGGGGTTCGTTGCGCCAGGACAGGTGAGGGGCGAACAGCACGCGGTTGCGGTCGGCGTCGACCCAGCCGGCCGCGCCGATGCCGACCGCGTGCACGTCGTGCCGGTCGGACAGGTCCAGGACCAGTTCGACGATGGTGTCCTCGACGACCCGCGGGCTCTTGGACTTGTCCGGGGTCTCCGTGCGGAGCCGCTCCAGGATGTTGCCGTCGGCGTCGACGACGCCCGCCATCACCTTGGTGCCGCCGATGTCGATGCCCACCGTGGGGACGCGGGGTGCGGTCAGGTGGGAGCGCCGCTCCCGGGTACCGACCGTGCGCAGTACGGGGGCGCGGCGGGAGCCGATGGGGGCGGTGAGGTCGCGGTAGGTGCTCATCGGGCCCGATTCTGCCGCACGGTGGGTAAGGGCTTCGTACGGGGCACCGAGGGGCCGGTGCCCGGTTTGTACGGGATGCGGACGTGTGGGGTTCGCCGCGCCCGCGTTGCGGAGCGGCATGATGCCACAACCCCGCGGGCCCTCACTCCCCTTGCAGCTCATGGCGTAGATCGTCCAGGTCGCTGCCGCCGGCCATCTGCCGGGTCAGCTCGTCCAGGGTGATCGCGTCCCGTGTGTGGTGGCCGACCATGGTGCCTCGCCTCAGCAGGACGAATCGGTCACCTACAAGGTACGCGTGATGCGGGTTGTGGGTGATCAGCACCACACCCAGCCCCTGGTCCCGAGCCGCCGCCACATACCTCAGCACCACGCCCGACTGCTTCACGCCGAGCGCCGCGGTCGGCTCGTCCAGGACGAGCACCCTCGCGCCGAGGTACACCGCGCGCGCGATGGCGACGCACTGGCGTTCGCCACCCGACAGGGTGCCGATGGGCTGGTCGACGTCGCGCAGGTCGATTCCCATCCGCAGCAGTTCGGCCCGTGCCGTCCTGCGCATGAGGTCGACGTCCAGGCGCTTGAAGGGGCCCACTCCCTTGCGGGGCTCGGAGCCGAGGAAGAAGTTCCGCCAGACCGGCATGAGGCCGACGACCGCCAGGTCCTGGTACACCGTGGCGATGCCCCGGTCCAGCGCGTCGCGCGGCGAGGTGAGCCGGGTCTCCTCGCCCTCGACGCGCAGGACACCGCCGTCGTGCTGGTGCAGCCCCGCGATGATCTTGATCAGGGTCGACTTGCCGGCGCCGTTGTCGCCCAGGACGCAGGTGATCTCCCCGGCGTGGACCTCCAGGCCGACGTCCTCCAGGGCACGGACACCGCTGTAGCGCTTGCTGACGCCGGACAGCTCCACGAGTGCCGTGCGTGCTTCGTTCCGCGTCACTTGGTGACCTCCGCCCGCCTGCGGACCCAGGTGTTGAGCAGGGTCGCGAGGAGCAGCATCGCTCCGAGGAAGAACTTGAACCAGTCGGGGTTCCACTCGGCGAAGACGATGCCCTTGCTGGTCATGCCGAACAGGAGGGCTCCGACCGCCGAGCCGATGGCGCTGCCGTAGCCGCCGGTGATCAGGCAGCCGCCGATCACGGCGGCGATGATGTAGATCAGCTCGTTGCCGACGCCCTCGCCTGACTGCACCGCGTCGAAGGAGAAGAGCAGGTGCTGCCCGCAGATCCAGGCGCCGAGACCCACGCCCATGTAGAGCCCGGTCTTGGTTCCGGTGACCGGTACGCCGACCGCGCGGGCCGCGTCCTTGTTGCCACCGACCGCGAAGATCCAGTTGCCGGTGCGGGTGCGCAGCAGGATCCAGGAGGCGAGGGCGACCAGTCCGAGCCACCACAGGATGGTGACCTTGATGTCGACGCCGCCGACGGTGAGCGTCGAGGCGAACACCGCGCGGGCACTGGAGAAGCCCTCCATGTCGCCGATCGTCTTGGTGGAGACGGTGCCGTCGATCAGCTTGGTGAAACCGAGGTTCATCCCGGTCAGCATCAGGAAGGTGCCCAGGGTGACGATGAAGCTGGGCAGCCGGGTGCGGGTCAGCATGAAGCCGTTGAAGGCGCCGATCGCCAGGGTGACCAGCAGCGACACGCCGACCCCGACCCAGACGTTCGCGGTCATCTGGTAGCTGAACATCGAGGAGACCAGCGCGGAGGACGTCACCATGACGCCCGCCGACAGGTCGAACTCGCCGCCGATCATCAGCAGGGCGACCGGGACCGCCATGATGCCGATCGTCGAGGACGCGTACAGGACGGTGCTGAGGCTGGAGGCGCGCAGGAAGCCGTCCGCGGCGCAGGCGAAGAAGATGAGGACGGCGATCGCGCCGACGACCGAGCCGAGCTCGGGGCGGGTGAGCAGCCTGCGCAGCGCCGGGGTCGGCAGAATCGTTTCAGCAGCGGAGGTCTCGGTGTGGGTTGCGGGCCGGTCCGTACTCGTCCCGCTCATCGGGTGCCCCGCTTCGTGTACTCCTCCAGCGCGGCCGCCTGGTCCTTGGTGACGATCTGCGGGCCGGTGAGCACCGGCCGGCCGCCGCCGAGGACGTCGCCGTTGTACTTGTAGAGCCAGAGCAGGTCGACGGCCTGGTAGCCCTGGAGGTAGGGCTGCTGGTCGACGGCGAAGCCGAGCGTGCCGTCCCTGAGCTCCGCGGCGACCTTGGCGTTCAGGTCGAAGGTGTCGACCTCGGCCCTGCTGCCGGCGTCGGCCCTCGCCTTGACGGCGGTGTCCGCGTACGGGGCGCCGAGCGTCACGACCGCGTCGACGGACTGGTCCGCCTGGAGCTTGGCACCGATCGTGGCCTGCACGTCGGGCATGTTGGTGCCGTTGACGTAGAGGTTCTCGACCGTGCCGGAGAAGGTCTTCGCCACCCCGGCGCAGCGCTGCTCGTGCCCGACGTTGCCCTGTTCGTGCAGGACGCAGAGCACCTTCTTCTTCCCGCGCTCGTTCAGCTCCTGCCCGACGGCCTCACCGGCGACGGTCTCGTCCTGGCCGACGTGCGTGAGGGCGCCGTACGCCTTGGACTGCGCCGATCCGGAGTTGACCGTGATCACCGGGATACCGGCCTTCTCGGCGCGGGCCACGGCGGCCTTGAGCGCGTCGGGCTTGGCGAGGGTGACGATGATGCCGTCGACCTTCTTGTCCACCGCGGCGTCCACGAGCTGCGCCTGCTGCTGGGCCTCGGCGTCGTGCGAGTACAGGAAGTTGATGTTGTCCTTGACCGCGGCCTGCTTGGCGCCGCTCTGCACGATGTCCCAGAACGTGTCACCGTCCCCGGAGTGCGTGATCATCGCGAAGGTCCAGCGGGGGGTGTCCACCGCGGCCCTGCCCTGGGCCGCCGCGGCCTTGCGGGCGTCCTCCGCCCGCTTGCCGCCGGTGCTGCTGCATCCCGCAAGCGACAGGGACAGTGCCCCTGCCAGCGCGATGACTACCCAGGTTGGAAACCGTGCCACGAGGCCGTGCCCTTCTCGCTGTGCCCGAACGTACGCGAGGGGCCGATGGCGATCCCACCAGCCCCGAACGTTCCATTATCGGACACCGGAACCTTTGGTTCCGCGGGCGGGGAGCGGTGACGGGTCACATTGTCCGGACATGACGAGGGGCGACCGGAGCGCACCGGGACCGCCGGGGGCGGGGCGGTCAGGGTCGTACGGGGAGGCCAGGGACGTACGAAGGGGTCAGGGACGTACGAGAAGCTGGAACTCGAAGGAGTAGCGGGAGGGCCGGTAGGTGTGCGTGCCGTACTCCACCGCGCGGCCGGTGTCGTCGAAGGTGGTGCGCTGCATGGTGAGCAGCGGGGCGCCCTCGGCCTCGGCGAGCCGCTCGGCCTCCGCGGGTTCGGCGGCGCGGGCGCCGATGCACTGGCGAGCGCTGTGCAGGGTGATGCCGGCGGCGCGCATCAGCCGGTACAGGCCGGTGGCCTCCAGCTGGCCGGTGTCCAGGTCGAGCAGTCCGGGCGGCAGGTAGTTGGTCATGTACGCCATCGGCTCGCCGTGGGCCAGGCGCAGCCGTTCGACGCGGTGGACCTCCTCGCCCTCGGCCACCCCGAGGGCCGCAGCGACCTCGGGGGAGGCCGGGACCACCGTGTTGACCAGGACCTTCGTCGCCGGGAGCTGCCCGGCCGCCTCCAGGTCGTCGTAGAGGCTGCTCAGCTCCAGCGGGCGCCTGACCCGGCTGTGCACGACCTGCGTGCCGACACCGCGGCGGCGTACCAGGAGGCCCTTGTCGACCAGCGACTGGATGGCCTGGCGGACGGTGGGCCGGGACAGGCCGAGCCGCGCGGCGAGCTCGATCTCGTTGCCCAGCAGGCTGCCGGGGGTGAGGCTGCCGTGCTCGATCGCGGCCTCGAGCTGCTGGGACAGCTGGAAATACAGCGGTACCGGGGAACTCCGGTCCACATGAAGCTCGAGTGGGACGGTGGGGTCCACTTCTGGTTTCGGCACGGCCCGAGCGTAGCTCCGCGGCCCGTTGACGGGAAGTCGTGTAGTCCGATTGTCCGGACATGCGGATTGACAGGGTCCGGGGTCCGCCCTCACTTTGTTTCCATGCGCATCGGGGTCATCGGAACGGGCCGCATAGGCACCATCCACGCGAACACACTCAGCCGGCACCGTGAGGTCGGCTCACTGATCCTCACGGACGCCGATCCGGGGCGGGCACAGGCGCTCGCCCTGCGGCTCGGCGAGACGGCGGCCCCGGGGGTGGACGAGATCTTCACCTGGGGCGTGGACGCGGTCGTGATCACCACGGCGACCTCGGCCCACGCCGAACTGATCGGCCGGGCGGCGCGGTCGGGGCTGCCGGTGTTCTGCGAGAAACCGATCGCCCTGGATCTGCCGGGCACGTTACAGGCGCTCGCCGAGGTCGAAGCCGCCGGCACGGTGCTTCAGATGGGCTTCCAGCGCCGCTTCGACACGGGCTACGCGGGCGCGCGCGAGGCGGTGCGGTCGGGACGGCTCGGCCGTCTGCACACGGTCCGCGCGCTCACCTCCGACCAGGCACCGCCGCCGCCCGAGTGGCTCCCGCTGTCCGGCGGGCTGTTCCGGGACACCCTGATCCACGACTTCGACGTGCTGCGCTGGGTGACGGGCCGCGAGGTCGTCAGCGTGTACGCGGCCGGGTCCGACGCGGGCCCCGCGATGTTCCGCGCGGCGGGCGACGTCGACACCGGTGCGGCAGTGCTCACCCTCGACGACGGCACGCTCGCCACCGCCACCGCGACCCGCCTCAACGGCGCGGGCTACGACGTGCGCATGGAACTGGCCGGAGAGCGGGACCAGATCGTGGTCGGCCTCGACGACCGCACGCCGATCGCGTCCACCGAGCCGACCGGCCCACCGGCCGCGGACAAGCCGTGGTCCGACTTCCTGGAGCGCTTCGGCCCCGCCTACGCGGCCGAACTGGCCGCGTTCGTGCAGGTGCTGCACGGTGAGCGGTCCAACCCGTGCGACGGCCGCGAGGCCCTGCAGGCCCTGCGCATCGCCGAGGCCTGCGAGATCTCCCGCCGTGAACACCGCCCGGTGAGCCTGGCGGAGATCCCGGGCGGCGACCGGGCGATCTACCGGTGACGGACCGACAGCCACGTTGACCGCCACCCGTCCGCAGGTGCCGCCGCCGACAGCCCCTCGCCCGTCCGGTGGGAGAATCGGCGATCATGCGTGCTGTCTATGTCGAACAGCTGGGGTCACCCGACGTCATCCGCTTCGGTGAGTTGCCCGCTCCCGTGCCGGGGCCGGGTGAGGTGCTGGTGGACGTGGTGGCCACCACGGTCAACCCGGTGGACACCTTCGTCCGGTCGGGGCTGTTCCGCACACCGCTGCCGTTCCCGTTCGTGGTCGGACGCGACCTGGTGGGAACGGTGGCGTCCGCGGGCTCCGGTTTCGCCGTCGGCGAGACGGTGTGGTGCAACAGCCTCGGTCACGACGGCCGGCAGGGAGCGGCCGCCGAACAGGCCGTGGTGCCCGCCGACCGCCTCTACCGGCTGCCGGCGGACGTGCGCCCGGAGGAGGCGGTGGCCGTGTTCCACCCCGCCGCGACCGCGTATCTCGCCCTCTTCACACACGGCGGACTGCGCCCCGGCGAGACGGTCCTGGTCGGCGGCGCGGCCGGCAACGTGGGCGGCGCGCTGGTGGAGTTCGCGTACCGGGCGTACGCGCGGGTCCTCGCCACGGCCGCGCCGCGCGACCACGAGCACGTCCGGTCCCTGGGCGCGGTGGAGGCGGTGGACTACCACGCCCGCGACCTCGCGGCGCGGCTGACGCGGCTCGCCCCGTCCGGCGTCGGCGTCCACGTCGACACCTCGGGACGCAACGACCTGAGGACCGCGGTCGACCTCCTCGCCCACCGCGGCCGCATCGTCGTCCTGTCCGGCGCCCGCGACGAACCCACCCTGCCGGTCGGCCCGCTCTACATGAAGGACGGCTCCCTGCACGGCTTCGCCATCTCCAACGCCACGGCCGCGGAGCTGGCCGAGGCGGCGGCCGCCGTCAACGACCTCCTGGCCTCCGGCGGACTGCGGCCCCGTTCGGTCGAGTACCACCCCCTGAGCGCCGCGGCGGAGATCCACCGGCGCATGGAGCGGGGCGAACTCCACGGGCGGCGCGTGGTGCTCCGTCCCTGACCGGAGCCGCCGGGCGCCCATCACCGCGATGGGGTGGCCGACCACGACGGCCTCCCCCGGCCCGATGCAGCAGACGCCGCCAGGACGGCCCGAGGCGCCGCCGCCGGAGCAACCGTCAGGGCCGGCACGACGACCCCGGCACCGCGAGGGAACCCCGCACGCCGGTTCACCCACCGCCCACTCCTTCTCCACCGGATGCCCACAAGCTTGACCTGGCTATGACAGAATCCGCCGACACCTCACGGCGCCACAGGAGTGTGATGGACGGTCGCATACCCGCAGGACCGCAGGTCTCGGCGGTCCGCACCTGGCTGCTCATCGCGGCCATGTCCGCTCTCGCCCGGCTTCCTCTGTTCGGCCCCGTTCTCCTGATCGTGGCCGCGGGGGTGGCCTGGGGGTTCTGGCAGTTGGCCGCACTGTCGGTCCTGTGGATGCTGCCGGCCCTGCGTCAGGTCCTCCTGCCCGACGCCCTGCCGGGCAGGGCGGTACAGCCGGACGACCAGCCGGAACTGGCGGCCCTGGTACGGGACGTGGCGGCGCGGACCGGATTCGGCGCTCCGCTGCTGGTGCGGATCCTCCCGGAGCCGGTGGCGCTCACGTGCCGCGTGAGGGTCACGGGGGGACACGCCTACGTACTGCTGCTCGGGCTGCCGCTGGTCCGGGCACTCTCGGCCACCCAACTGGCCGCGGTGATCGCGCACGAACTGGCCCACCAGCGCCACTTCGACGACCGTCGCTCCCGTGCCCTGCTCGCGGCACACGGTGCGCTCGCCGAACGCCTGGAGTGGCGCGTGCGGCCGCTGGCCCCCTTGGCCGTTCCCCTGCTGCGGGCGACCCGACCATCGTTCTGGCATGCGGAGTTGGCGGCCGACGCCGAGGCCGCTCGGGTGGTCGGCGGTACGGCGGTGCGCGAGGCCGTCGAGCAGGTCGCCGTGATCGAGACGGCTTTCGGCGGGATCGCGCAGGACTGGGTAGAGGACCTGGTCGAGGACGGCACGTACCCGGTGGACCTCTACGAGGCGTTCGACCTCGCGCTCCAGGACCCGCTGGTGCGGAACCGGGCCGTCCACGAGGACGCCGAGGACCAGGCCCTGGACGTCCACGCGGCGGCCGCCCACCCGGCGTCGGCCGTGCGGCTGGCCGCGCTGCCGCACTCCGGCAGTCATGCGGGGTACGGCTCGGCTCCGCTCGGCCTGCGGGACGCCGAGGCGGTCGCCCGGTGGTGCGTCGAACGCCTGGCCTGCGCGGACGAACCCGGTGGGACACTCCAGGAGGGCGGCGGCGTCCGGGGCAGCGCTCTGCGGCCCGAGGACCTGAAGCCCGTGCGCCTGCTCGAACTCGACCCCGACAGGTTCCGCCTCCCCGCCGACGGCGGCCCCGGCGCGGCCGCGCTGCGGGCCGCGACCGGGCAGTCCTCCCCCGTCCGGGCCCTGCACGCGGCGCTGGACGCCGTCGCCGCCGCCGACTGGTACCGCCTGGCCCGCCGGATCGACTCTCGACTCCGGTGGCGGCCGGCCGCCGTGCGCAAGGCGGTCGGCCGCCAGGTCCTGGCCGGTGCCATGGGAGCAACCCTGGCGCCGGTGCTGCTGGAGGCCGGCTGGTCCTACGCCGGCCGCTGGATGAGCACCGTGCTCAGGGCGCCGGACGGCGCGGTCGTCGACCTGTACGAGGTGCTCGTCACGGCCGTGGACGGCGGCGACCCGGCGCCCGTCCACGCCCTGCTGGAGAAGACCGGGACCCAGAAGGCGGAGAGAACATGAGACGCCCCGGCCCCGCCCTGCGCGTCGCCCTGCTGGGCGTGACGGCCACCCTGACCGGATTCGCCCTGCTCGCCGGCTGGCTGGGTTTCCACGCGTACGCCTACGACCAGGCTCGCGAGCGCGCCACGGCCCGCACCACCGGTGTGGTCGTCGAGGACGGTATCGGGCAGGACGAGGACATCCGGGTGCGCTGGAGGGACCGCACGGGCCGGGAACACGTGCAGCGCTTCGGAATCTACGACACCGACCGCTACGCCAAGGACCGTGACTTCGCCGTCGTCTACGACCCGGACGAGGCGAACCCGCGGGGCTTTCCCGGCGACCCGGAGGAGACGTCCGCCGAGGACGACCTGCTCGTCCCCATCCTGCTCGCCGGGATCGCGGCCGCCGTGCTGTGCTCGGTGTGGGCCCGGCGTGGGGTGCGGTTCCGGCGGGCGGCGCGGCGGCCGGGCCGCCCGATGACCGCGACGGTGCACTGCGGTCTCCGTCCCGTCTCCGCGCAGGCGCTGTCGGAGACGCTGTGGCTGGCGCTCACCGAGGCGGGCGGGAGCGACCGGCCGAAGGCCTGGCAGCGGATCATGTGGCATCCCGCCCTCGACGATCTCCGCGGCCCGGTCGAGGTGAGCGCCCATCACCGAGCGGGCTCGCGCGGGGCGGTGGTGGTGCGGCTGCCGGACGGCACCCGTCTTGTGCCGCTGGGGCGCCTGCGGCGCCGTGCGCCGCGGCGCGTGTTCCTGGACGAGTACGCGGCGGTCCGTACGACGCTGAAGGACTCCTTCACCCCGGTCGACACCGCGGCGCTCTCCGCGCGGCCCTGGTGGTGGACGGGTGCACAGGGGGCCGCCGGCGGACTCGTCATGGGCGGCGTGGCGGGGGCCTTCCTCATCGGCGGGACCGCGGTGGCCGCCGTGGGCATGGCGCTGTGCGCGGCCACCCTGCTCGCCGCACTGTGGGCGCTGAGCGCTCCGCTTCCCTGATCCGCACCGCCACCGGCGGCACGCACGACACCCGCGGCGGCCGCCTGGCACACCCGCCCCGTCCGGGGCGGGTCCGGGCAGCAGCTCGCCCCGCGGCCGGTGTGCGAGGGGGGGTCCGCGGGGCGAGGGTGTTGGGTGGACGCGTGGTTCAGCAGCCGAAGTTGACGAGCTTGAACGTGACGTAGTGGTCCGCGGTGTAGTAGTCCTCCCGGGTCTTCTGGCCGGTGACTATGCGTCGGGCGCCACGGTCGGAGGAGCCGGGGGTGACCACCGTGTATTCGTGGTAGTACCCGTTCGACTGCTGGGGCAGGACGCCTTCGCGGTTCTGGAAGACGACGCCGTCCTGGGAGTACGGGAACGGACCGCCCTTGTCGATCAGACGGAGCGTGTCGTACGCCTGGGAGGGCAGCGCGCTGTAGCAGATGCTGCCGACCGCGGTCGCGGCGGCGTCAGCCGGGGCGGCGGCGACGGTACCGCCGACGAGGAGGGCGGACAGGAGGGCGCCGGCGGCGCCGATGCGGGTGCTGCGTGGGGGGAATCTCATGCGCCCATCATGACGCGCGTAGACACGGACATGTCAATGACAGGTTCATGGAATTCACCGTCAAGTTCGGTGAATTCGCGGGACGTTAATCCAGGTACGAGCTCTGCCGGGGGCGGGCGGGGCGTGCCGGTCCGTGCGGCCGGCCCGCCCCGCGGGTACGGACGGTCAGCCGCCCAGTTCCTGGTGGCGGGCCGCCAGAGCGGCCGCGCCCTGCTCGGTCAGCGTGCCGAACAGGCGGAGCCGGGAGATGCCCCCGTCCGGGAAGATGTCCACGCGCGCGTGCGTGCCGACGGCCACCGCGGGCAGCACGAAGCGGTGGTTGGTGTCGGGCTGGAGCCGAGTGCGCGGCAGGATCTCCGTCCACTCGCCGTCCTCACCGTCCTTGACGGAGACCGACGCCCAACCCGCGCTGTTGCCCTTGAGGTAGGCGGTGTCGATCTCCAGGGCGCGGATCCCGGTGTGCCCGGCGAGGCGGTAGCTGATCCAGTCGTGGCCCCGGTCACGGCGGCGGCGGGTCTCCCAGCCGTCGTCCATCTTGCGGGAGCGGCCCGGCTGGATGGTGTTGGTGGCGGGCGAGTAGAAGAGGTTGGAGGCGTCCTCGACGCTGCCGCCGTTCTCCAGCGCCACCACGTCGAAGGTGCCGAGCGCGGCCAGCCACGCCGGGTCGGGCACGACCTCGCCGTACACCCGCAGGCGCGCGATGCCGCCGTCGGGGTGCTGCTTGAGACGCAGGTGCGTGAAGCGCTGCTCGGCGTTCACCTCGAAGCCGTTGGCCGCGTGGCCGCCGACCTCGGTGCGCGGGACGAGGGTCGTCCACTTGACGTCGCCGGCGAGGAGTTCCTCGGGCGTGGGGGCGCCGTCGACCGAGGTGCCCTCGACGGAGACGGCCTGCGGGTAGTTGCCGCGGAAGTGGGCGGTGTCCACGACGACGCCGCGGACGACGCCGGGCGCGCCGAGCCGGATCAGCGCCCAGTCGTGGTCGTCTTCGGTGGGCCAGGGGTGCTCGGCCGACACACCGCGCCGGCGACGGGTCTCCCAGCCGTCCATGACCTTGCCCTTGTGCCCGAAGTCCTCGGGGTCGAACTCGGCGCGCTCGGGCACCAGCAGGTTCTCGCGCTGGGCGAAGAACTCGTCGTTGGAAGCGATGACGCCCGCGCCGAGCCGACGGTCGGCCAGGTTGGCGTGCCTGGTGAAGGGAAGGTCGGTCGTACGGTAGTCGGCGTAGGGGTCGCCGCCGCCGTAGGGGTTCGCGTCGCCGGTGAAGCTCAGGGTCGCCGTCACGGTGATCAGTTCGTCCTTTCCAGGAGTCGGCCGGTGGGTTCGGTGAAGTGGTCCTCGAGCGCGGGGTCGTAGACGCGTTCGCCGCGCAGCCAGGTGGATTTCACGACGCCGCGCAGGGTCCTGCCCGCGTACGCGGTGATGCGGTTGCGGTGCTGGAGCGCGGCGGGGTCGACGGTGAAGGTCTCGTCGGTGGCCAGGACCGCGAAGTCCGCGTCCCTGCCGGACGCGATGGCGCCCTTGCGGTCCAGGCCGGCGAGGTGCGCGGTGCGTTCGGACATCCAGCGGACCACGTCCTCGATGCCGTGCCCGCGCCGGGACGCTTCGGTCCAGATGGCGGACAGGCTGAGCTGGAGCGAGGAGATGCCGCCCCAGGCGGTGGCGAAGTCGGGGGTCTTGAGGTCCACGGTGGACGGCGAGTGGTCGGTGACGACGCAGTCGATGGTGCCGTCGGCGAGCGCGGCCCAGAGCAGGTCCTGGTTGGCGGCCTCGCGGATCGGCGGGCAGCACTTGAACTCACTGGCCCCGTCGGGCACTTCCTCGGCGGTGAGGGTGAGGTAGTGCGGGCAGGTCTCGACGCTGAGGCGGACGCCCTCGCGCTTGGCGGCGGCGATCAGCGGCAGCGCGCCGGAGGAGGACAGGTGCAGGATGTGGACCCGCGCGCCGAGCCGGCCGGCCAGGGCGACGAGACCCTCGATGGCGCTGTCCTCGGAGACCTGGGGGCGGGTCCGGAGGAAGTCGGCGTACTTCGGGCCGCTCAACTGGGGGGCGATCCCGAGTTCGTGCGGATCCTCCGCGTGCACGATGAGCAGCCCACCGAAGCCCGCGATCTCCGCCATGGAGGCGCTCAGCTGATCGTGGTTCAGCTCGGGGAACTCGTCGACCCCGGACGGGGACAGGAAGCACTTGAAGCCGAAGACGCCCGCGTCGTGCAGAGGCCGCAGGTCCTTGACGTTGTCCGGGAGCGCGCCGCCCCAGAATCCGACGTCGATGTGCGCCTTGCTGCGGGCCACCTCCCGCTTGACACGCAGGTGTTCGACGGTGGTCGTCGGCGGCAGCGAGTTGAGGGGCATGTCGACGAGGGTGGTGATGCCTCCGGCGGCGGCCGCCCGGGTGGCGGTCCAGAAGCCCTCCCAGTCGCTGCGTCCGGGGTCGTTCACATGGACATGGGTGTCGACGAGGCCGGGCAGCAGCGCGTCGTCGCCGACGTCCTCCAGCCGCGCTCCCGCCGGCACCTCGGCGTCATGGGGCAGCACGGCCGCGATCCGGCCGTCGGCGACGGTGACGGACGCGGGGCGCACGCCCTCGGGGGTGACGACGCGTGTGGAGCGCAGTACGAGCTGTACGTCGGGCAACGGACGCCCCTCCTCTGGTGCTGTTCCTCTGTTCACTGTCGTTCACCTTCACTGTCGCCCACCCGCGAAATTCCGGAGAGCGGAAACGACTTTCCTGTATACGGAGTCTTCATGGCCGAACCTCGTGAGTCAAGACCTTCTTGGCGGAGCGGACCTGGCCTCCGGCGGCCCGCGCGGGTCATGCGCGACCCGCGTCGCGCGGCCTGCGTCAACGCGTGCGCGGGGGCCAGTTGACCATCCGCTTGGGCCGCGGCGGCGCGTAGGTGCGCACCTTGGAGGTGGACAGGCCCAGCCGGACGAGGGACTCGGCGATCGTCACGGCGGCGGTCACCCCGTCGACGACGGGGACCCCGGTGCGTTCGGCGACGCGCTCGGTGAGGCCGGACATGCCCCCGCAGCCGAGGCAGATCACCTCCGCCCGGTCCTCCTCCACCGCGCGGGCGGCCTGTTCGGCGATCGCCGCGACGGCGGCCTTCTCGTCCCGCTCCAGATCCAGTACGGCGAGCCCGCTGGCGCGCACGGAGGCACACCGGGCGCTCAGCCCCGCGACCTGGAGGCGTTCCTCGATCAGCGGGACCGTGCGGTCCAGGCTGGTGACGACGGAGTAGGTGCGGCCCAGGAACTGGGCGGTGCTCGCGGCGGCCTCGGTGATGTCGACGACGGGTACGTCGAGCAGTTCCTGAAGGCCCTCGCGGCCGTGCTCGCCGTATCCGGCCTGGATCACGGCGTCGAAGGGTTCGGGGTGGGCGCGGACGGTCTCCATCACGGCGACGGCCGCGAGGTAGCTCTCGTAGTTGCCCTCCACGGACTCCGCCCCGAAGGAGGGGGTCAGCGGGACGATCTCGGTGCCGGGTGACGCCGCAGCCGCCGCCTGCTCACCGATCGATTCGGTGATGGACCGGGTGGTGTTGACGTTCACGACGAGGATGCGCATGGTCGGCTTTCTGGTGGTTCCGCTGGGGTGGTTCCGCTGAGTGGCTCTGCTGAGTGGCTCTGCCGGGCGGCTCGTGCACGGCTGGTTCGCGGCTCATTCGGCGGCGACCGCGAGGGCCTCGCCGTCCACGTCCCGGATCAGGACATTGCGGTCGGCGATGGCCGCGTAGAGGGCGGCGGCGAGGATGGCACCGACGAACCAGGAGAAGCCGGCCACCGCGTGGAAGACGGGCACAAGGGCGAGGACGACGGCGATGGCCGCGGAGGGCACGAAGGCCCAGACGGCCCGCGGGTTGTAGCCGTGGCGGTAGTGGTACTCGCCCCGCGCGTCCTCGGTGTAGAGGTCCGGCACGTTGACCCGGGCCCTGCGCAGCAGCCAGTAGTCGGCCATGATCACGCCGAAGAGCGGCCCGAGCAGGGCGCCGAGCCCGCCGAGGAAGTACTCCACCGCGATCGGGTTGTTGTAGAGGTTCCACGGCGTGATCACCAGGCCGGCGATCGCGCTCACCAGGCCGGCCCGGCGGAAGTTCAGCCGACGCGGGAAGAGGTTGACCAGCGCGTAGATCGGTGCCACGAAGTTGGCCAGCAGGTTGACCGCGACGGTCAGGGCGATGAGGGCGAGCGAGGCCGCCGCCAGCAGGATCATGTTCGGGATGGTGCGGACGATGTCCGTGGGGCTGGTGATGATCTGCCCGTCGAGCTTGAACTGCGCTCCGCAGAGGACCGCCACGATGACGGCGAAGAAGAGCATGTTCACCGGGATGCCGATCACGTTGCCGCGGACGATCGAGGCGCGGCTCCTGGCCGACCGGGTGAAGTCGCAGAAGTTCAGGACGAAGGTCCCGTAGATCACCACCCACAGCGCGGCCGCCTGGAGGACGTGCAGCCACATCGCGCCGCCCACGAGCGGGTGGCCGTCGGACAGGGAGATCGAGCCGCCCGCCCGGAAGAACATCCAGACGGCCAGGGCGGACATGGTGATCAGGGTGGTGGGCGCGGCGAAGGCCATGTAGCGCCGGATCATCTGCATCCCGTAGCTCACGATGAGGACCTGGAGGAGCCACAGGGCGGTGAAGGTGAGCCAGCCGAGCAGGGTCTGGCCGAGCACGGAATGCGCCTGGAGGCGGCCGAGGCCGGGGAACATGGCCACCAGCAGCGCGCTCAGGACGGAGGAGGCGAGGTAGGTCTGGATGCCGAACCAGGCGATGGCGACGGCGCCGCGGACACCGGCCGGTATCTTCGCGCCCTTGATGCCGAACGCGATGCGGCTCATGACGGGGAAGGGGACGCCCGTCTTGTGCCCCATGAACCCGGACAGGGTGAGCAGGAGGAAGAGCAGAACGGAGGCGAGTGCGAAGGCGGCCAGGATGCCCCACACGTTCAGGCCGAGCGCGAACAGACCGATCGCGAAGGCGTAGTTT
The DNA here is from genome assembly GCF_044548235.1 of Streptomyces sp. NPDC052043. Classification (NCBI taxonomy): domain Bacteria; kingdom Bacillati; phylum Actinomycetota; class Actinomycetes; order Kitasatosporales; family Streptomycetaceae; genus Streptomyces; species Streptomyces sp. NPDC052043. The sequence goes on along the minus strand of NZ_JBIUBT010000002.1, from coordinate 533,085 downwards.
CCGAGGCTGTGCACATCATTGGCCCAGAGCGTGAAGACGTTGTAGGCGCCCCAACGGCGCCCTTCTTTCTTCGTGGGGGCGAGATCGTACGTGTACAGGCCGGAACTGGCGGTGTTGCCGGCATCCACGGACGATCGGTCATCCACAGCAGGAGGCATAGGGGGCTCCCGGGGAGGGAAAGGTGGGGAACGTTCGGTGTTTTCCACAGAACGGAAGTAAACTTCCGGTGGACAGAACGTAGTTTTCACCGAGAGCACCGTCAAGGGTTCGCCCGAAATGCAGACAAGGATATGGACAAACCCTTGCTGATCGCCAGGAACGGCCCATGACGGACCTCGGTGGGTATCCGACCGGGCCGGTAGCATGCGGCCACACCCGCAGAAAGGAATGCGACGTGCCGCCGTCAGACGAGCGCAAGTCCTCCGTCTCCGCCGGCCCCACTGCCACTGGTGGGGTCCAGTCCCTCGAGCGTGCCTTCGACCTGCTCGAGCGGATGGCGGACGCCGGGGGCGAGGTGGGTCTGAGCGAGCTCTCCGCCGCGAGCGGGCTGCCGCTGCCCACCATCCACCGGCTGATGCGGACCCTGGTCGCCTGCGGCTATGTGCGGCAGCAGCCGAACCGGCGGTACTCGCTCGGTCCCCGCCTCATCCGCCTCGGCGAGTCCGCCTCGCGGCTGCTCGGCACGTGGGCCCGGCCGTATCTGGCCCGGCTGGTGGAGGAGACGGGCGAGACGGCGAACATGGCGCTGCTGGACGGCGACGAGATCGTCTACGTGGCGCAGGTGCCGTCCAAGCACTCCATGCGGATGTTCACCGAGGTGGGCCGCAGGGTGCTGCCGCACTCCACGGGTGTCGGCAAGGCCCTGCTCGCGCACACGTCCGACAGCGAGGTGCGCGCGCTGCTGGCCCGCACCGGTATGCCGGCCGCCACGGACAGGACGATAACCACCCCGGAGGGGTTCCTGGCGGCGCTGGAGGAGGTGCGCCGGCTCGGCTATGCGGTCGACGACAACGAGCAGGAGGTCGGGGTCCGCTGCCTCGCGGTCACCGTCCCCGACAGCCCCACCGCGGCGGCGATCTCGATCTCCGGCCCGGCGGGCCGGGTCACGGACACGGCGACGGAACGGATCGTCCCGGTCCTCCAGCAGGTGGCGATCGAACTCTCCAAGGCCCTCGCCAGCTCGGGCCCGGCGGCCTGACGCCCGGCCGGGAGGGCCGGCCCCTGCCCCCGGCTGATCGACTCACGCGCGACCTCGGCCGGCCGGCTTCTCCGCCGGCCCGGTTCCCGCGCCGTCGGGCGGCCCCGCGTTCAGGTCCCTCCTCGCTCGCTCGGGCGACGTCCCGCGGCGCCGGGGAGGTCGGTGGCCGGAGGGGTCAGCCGTCCGTCCCTCATCTCCCGTACCGCGTCCACCGCGCCCAGGTGCGCGCGGTCGTGGGTGACGAGGACGGTCGCCGTGCCTCGGGCGCGGGTGAGGCCGGTCAGCAGGTCGAGGACGGCGGCGCCGCGTTCGTGGTCGAGGGCGCTGGTGGGCTCGTCGACCAGGAGGACGGAGGGCTCGTTCACCAGCGCACGGGCGATGTTGACGCGCTGGCGCTGACCGCCGGAGAGCTGGTGCGGACGCCGGTGCGCCAGGTCGGCGAGGCCCACGGCGGCCAGGAGTTCGCGGACCCGGCCCGCCGCCGCCCGGCGGCCGTCCAGACGGGCCATCACCTCCAGTTGCTCCGCGGCCGTCAGCGACGGCAGCAGGTTGGGCTGCTGGAAGACGATCCCGACGCCGCGGCGGCGCAGTACCGCCCGCTCCGCGGCGCTCAGCTCCCCGGTCGGCGTACCGTCCACGCACACGCGTCCGCTGTCCGGCGTGATCAGCGTGGCCGCGACCGCGAGCAGGCTGGACTTGCCCGAGCCGGACGGCCCGGCCACCGCCGTGACCGTGCCCGCGGGCACCTCCAGGCTCACCCGGTCCAGGGCGGTGAGCCTGCCGTCGCCGTCGGGATAGGTCAGGGTGATGTCGTCGAGGAGCAGACTCATCGCACGCCTCCCAGCGCGGTCAGCGGGTCGACGGCCGTGATCCGCCGGACGGAGAGGCCGGCGCCCAGCACGCCCAGGGCGGCCATCACCGCGGCGGGCAGCAGGACGGTCGGCGGATCGAGTACGAAAGGCACCGCGCCGCCGCGCACCAGCGCACCGGTCAGGGTCGCGAGCCCGGTGCCGAGCAGCGTCCCGGCGGCAAGCAGCACCGCGGCCTGTCCCAGCGCGTCGCGCAGCAGGTGGCCGGTGGAGGCCCCGAGCGCCTTCAGCACGGCGATGTCGGGGGACCGCTGGATCGTCCACACCGTGAAGAACGCCCCGACGACCAGCGCGGAGATGGCGAACAGGAAGCCGCGCATCAGTTGCAGCGAGCCGTTCTCTGCCTGGTAGGAGCCGATCGCGGTCAGCGCGTCCTCCTTGGCGAGGGTCTTCGTGCCGGCGGCCCGGTCCCCGGCCGGGACGTCGGCACCCTGTGTGCGCAGCACGATCACGGTCGCCCGGCCGCCGTCCCACGCCGTCCACACCACCGGCGTGTGGCTGTAGGAGGCACCGCCCGCGACGGCCGCCACGGTCCAGGTGGCGGGGCCGAGACGGACCCGGTCCCCGGCGGCGACGCCGAGCTCGGACGCCGCCTTGGCGGAGAGCACGGCCCGCCCGGGTGCCACGCCGTCCGGTGCGATGCCGGCCGCCGGACGGACCGCGAACACGGACACCGCCGCCGTACGGCTTCCGGCGGCCGCGTCGAGCGTGCGGATCGCGACCGGCTCCGCGTACGGGACACGCTCCGCCCACCGCCGGACGGCCTCCGGCGGCAGCGAGGAACCGGTGAACGACACCGGCCGGCCGCCGGGCGGCGCGGCGAAGGCGAGATGGTCGGCGGGCAGGCCCTCGACCGCCGAGACGTTCTCCTGGGCGAGCCCGGCGGTGAGCCCGGACAGCAGCCCCACGAGCAGGGTGATCAGTGTGACCACGGCTCCCATCAGGGCGAACCGCCCCTTGGCGAACCGCAGGTCTCTCCATGCGACGAACATGTCCTCCACCCTGCGCGGCGCCGCCCCCGCCGGGCATCGCGCCGGGGCACGGCTGTCGCGGATCGAAGGACGCACCCGCCTTTCGAACTTTCGGTTGACCGGTGTCCCGCCCGGTCCGCCTACCCTGGATCCGTCATGGACGTCCGCCCCCACTCCCCCGTCGTCGTCACCCTGCGCCTGTGTCTGTACGCACTGTTCGCCGGTCTCCTGGTGCTCGCCGCGGCCCGCGCGCACGGCCCGGCCACCGTGTCGGCGGCGCTGGGCACGGGCGCGGTGTTCGCCTGGGGGGTGCTGAGCCCGGCCACCCACCGGTCCCGGGGCGCGGCCGCGGTGTGGCTGGCAACGCTCTGCGCGGCCTGGCTGGTGCTGCTCGCGCTCTCCCCGGAAGCCCTGTGGGCGGCCTTCCCCCTGTACTTCCTCCAGCTGCACCTGCTGCCGGTGCGCTGGAGCCTGCCCGCGGTCGGGGCGACCGCGGGCGCGGCCATCGCCGGTTTCCTCGGACACGGGGAGCGGCTCACCGCCGGCGCCTTCATCGGCCCGCTGCTCGGCGCGGGGGTGGCCGTCGCCACGGTCCTCGGCTACGAGGCCCTGTACCGGGAGAGCGAGCGGCGCCGTGCGCTGATCGAGGAGCTGGTGGCCACCCGCGCCGAACTGGCCGACGCCGAGCGCACCGCCGGCACGCTCGCCGAGCGGGAGCGGCTGGCCCGGGAGATCCACGACACGCTCGCCCAGGGCCTGTCCAGCATCCAGCTGCTGCTGCGTGCCGCCCAGCGCGCGCTGCCCGACGGCTCCACGGACGCCGCCGCGCACATCGAGCAGGCCCGCGCGACCGCGCAGGACAACCTCGCCGAGGCCCGCCGCTTCGTGCACGCGCTGACCCCGCCGGACCTGGAACGCGGCTCGCTGTCCGGAGCCCTGGAACGGCTGTGCTCGAGCGCGGCCGCCCCGCCCGAGGTCCGTTTCACGGTGAGCGGCACTCCGGCCGAGCTGCCCACCCCGTACGAGGTGGCGCTCCTCAGGATCGCCCAGTCGGCGCTCGGCAACACCGTGCGGCACGCCCGCGCCCGCCGCGCTGAGATCACCCTGAGCTTCATGGACACGGCGGTGGCGTTGGACGTCGTCGACGACGGTTCCGGTTTCGATCCCGGCGCCGAGCACACCGCCGCGCGGAACGGCCGGGCGGTGGACGGCGGCTTCGGACTGCCCGCGATGCGCTCGCGGGCCGAGGCGCTGGGCGGGACGTTCGCCGTGGAGTCGGCGCCCGGCCAGGGCGCCGCGGTGGCGGTCACGCTGCCGTACCCGGACTCCGGGGGCGGCGCATGACGATCCGGCTGCTGCTGGCGGACGACCATCCCGTGGTCCGCGCGGGCCTGAAGGCGGTGCTGTCCACCGAGCCCGACTTCGAGATCGTCGGGGAGGCGCCGACCGCGGAGCGCGCCGTGGAGCTGGCCGCGGCGGGCGGTGTGGACGTGGTGCTGATGGATCTGCAGTTCGGCACCGGGGGCGCGCACGGCGCGGAGGCGACGGCGGCGATCACCGCCCGGCCCGGCGCCCCGCGCGTCCTGGTGCTGACCACGTACGACACCGACGCGGACATCCTCGCCGCGGTGGAGGCCGGCGCGGCGGGCTACCTCCTGAAGGACGCGCCGCCCCAGGAGCTGGCCGCCGCGGTGCGCACCGCCGCCTCCGGCCGCTCGGCCCTCGCCCCCGCGGTCGCCCACCGTCTGATGGACCGCATGCGCACGCCCGCGGCCGCGCTCAGCCGCCGCGAGCTGGAGGTGCTGGAACTGGTCCGCGACGGCCTGTCCAACCTTCAGATCAGCAAGCGCCTGTTCCTGAGCCAGGCCACGGTGAAGTCCCATCTGGTGCACATCTACGCCAAGTTGGGCGTGGAGTCCCGTACCGCGGCGGTGGCGGCGGCGACCGGGCAGGGCCTCATCCGGCGCCTGAGACCGTGACGGGGCACGAACGAGCCCGGGCCCGGCGCGGGTACACGCTCGGACGGGGCCGGGCGCCGCGGACACCGGTCCTGCGGGCTTGGGCACCGACCGTGGCTGACGGGCTCGTCAACCGCGGGGCGGCTCCGCGAACAGGTCCACCGCCGCACGCACCTGGGACAGTCCGCGCGCCAGGGCGCTGACCGAGCCGATGGCTCCGGCGATCAGCAGCAGGGAGCGGCGCAGCCGCGGGATCTCGGGAGTGCCGTGGGCGGCCATCGCGGCGAGCGCGGCCAGTTCGTCCTCGGCGATGGCGCGGTCGGAGAACTCCGCGGGATGCGCGGCGAGTTCGCGGCGCAGCCGAGCCACGGCGGTCCGCAGCTCCGTCACCCTGGGGTCCTCTTTGCCGCCGGTCGCCGGCCGTCGGTCCAAGCTCCGCAACACAGCCCCTCCCCCTCGCACGCCGTTGTGCGCCATCCCCTCCGTGGTCCCGGCGGACATCCCTGTCGAGCGGGTAGGGCGCCGGGGGACGCCGATCAGTAAACGCCACGCGGACCGGGGTGCGCCACAGCGGGGACCGAAATTCAGCCCCCGCACACGGGCGCGACCGAAGGGGTGGTCGGGTATGCAGGACCCATGACACGCGCAGAGGGCGAGATCGCGGGACTGGTGCTGGCGGCCGGTGGCGGGCGGCGGCTCGGCGGACGGCCCAAGGCGCTGCTCACGCACCGGGGGCGGCCACTGGTGGAGCACGCGGTCGGGATCCTGCGGGCGGCCGGGTGCGCGCGCGTCCACGTGGTCCTGGGCGCGCGGTCGGCCGAGGTGCGGCAGCGGGCGGCGCTGGCCGGCTGTGTGCTCGTGGACAACCCGCGCTGGGAGCAGGGCATGGGCTCCTCGCTGCGCGCCGGACTCGACTCCCTGTCCGGTACGGGGGCCCGGGCGGCCCTGGTCCTGCTCGTGGACCAGCCCGGCGTGAGCGCCGAGGCGGTGGCCCGGGTGCGGGCCGCGTACCGGGACGAGGACTCGCTGGTCTCGGCGGCGTACGACGGGGTGCGCGGCCATCCGGTGCTGCTCGGGGCGGCCCACTGGGACGGCGTCGCGGCGAGTGCGACCGGCGACCGGGGGGCACGTGCCTATCTGAGGGCGCACGAGGGATCGATCGTCCTCGTCGAGTGCGGGGACGTGGCGCGGGCGTACGACATCGACACCGAGGCCGATCTGGGCCACCTTGAGTGAGGGGGATGGCACCGAGCGCCACCTTCCCTCGACCCGAAGAATCTCGACGTCAACACATCTTGAACTTCCACCATGAGGAAACTACTATCCACATTTCAGAAGCTCCCGCCTGCCCCGCGGGTGCGATATGCCGCATTGATCGCTCTTGGCACCCGGTGCCGCGGCATGGTGGCACCGAACACGTGGTTCGCTGAAGAAGCTCCCCCGAAGGAAGTGACAGCTCATGCCCGCACCAGCGCCGTCCCCGCTGGCCATCGTCGACGCCGAGCCCCTGCCCCGGCAGGACGAGGTCCTCTCCGACGCGGCGCTCGCCTTCGTGGCCGAGCTGCACCGGCGGTTCACGCCGCGCCGCGACGAACTCCTCGCCCACCGGGCGCGGCGCCGCGCCGAGATCGCCCGCACCTCCACGCTCGACTTCCTCCCGGAGACGGCCGCGATCCGCGCGGACGACTCCTGGAAGGTCGCCCCGGCCCCCGCCGCCCTGAACGACCGCCGGGTCGAGATCACCGGTCCCACCGACCGCAAGATGACCATCAACGCGCTCAACTCGGGCGCGCGGGTCTGGCTCGCCGACTTCGAGGACGCCTCCGCCCCCACCTGGGAGAACGTCGTCCTCGGCCAGCTCAACCTGATCGACGCCTACACCCGGAACATCGACTTCACGGACCCCGGCTCCGGCAAGTCCTACGCGCTGCGCCCGAACGAGGAACTGGCCACGGTCGTCATGCGGCCGCGCGGCTGGCACCTGGACGAGCGCCACCTCGTCGACGCGGACGGCACGCAGGTGCCCGGCGCCCTCGTCGACTTCGGCCTGTACTTCTTCCACAACGCCCAGCGCCTGCTCGACCTCGGCAAGGGCCCGTACTTCTACCTCCCGAAGACGGAGTCGCACCTGGAGGCGCGACTGTGGAACGACGTGTTCGTCTTCGCCCAGGACTACGTCGGCGTCCCGCAGGGCACCGTGCGCGCCACCGTCCTGATCGAGACGATCACGGCCGCGTACGAGATGGAGGAGATCCTCTACGAACTGCGCGACCACGCCTCCGGCCTGAACGCGGGCCGCTGGGACTACCTGTTCTCCATCGTCAAGAACTTCCGTGACGGCGGGCCCCGGTTCGTCCTGCCGGACCGCAACGCGGTCACGATGACGGCCCCGTTCATGCGCGCCTACACCGAACTCCTCGTGCGCACCTGCCACCGGCGCGGCGCGCACGCGATCGGCGGCATGGCGGCCTTCATCCCGTCCCGCCGGGACGCCGAGGTCAACAAGGTGGCCTTCGAGAAGGTCCGCGCCGACAAGGACCGCGAGGCCGGCGACGGCTTCGACGGCTCCTGGGTGGCCCACCCCGACCTGGTGCCGATCTGCCGGGAGTCCTTCGACAAGGTCCTCGGCGACAGGCCGAACCAGAAGGACCGGCTGCGCGAGGACGTGCACGTGGAGGCGGCCGACCTGATCGCGGTCGACTCGCTCGACGCGAAGCCGACGTACGCGGGCCTGGTCAACGCCGTGCAGGTCGGCATCCGTTACATCGAGGCCTGGCTGCGCGGACTGGGCGCGGTCGCGATCTTCAACCTGATGGAGGACGCCGCCACCGCGGAGATCTCCCGCTCGCAGATCTGGCAGTGGATCAACGCGGGCGTGGAGTTCGAGAACGGCGAGAAGGTCACGCCGGAGCTGGCCCGCGAGATCGCCGCCGAGGAACTGGAGAACATCCGCAAGGAGATCGGCGACGAGGCCTTCGCCGCCGGTCACTGGCAGCAGGCCCACGACCTGCTGCTCCAGGTCTCCCTCGACGAGGACTACGCCGACTTCCTGACCCTGCCGGCGTACCAGCAGCTCAGGGGCTGACGACCACACCGCGCGCAGCGGCCCCGGAACGCTCCGGGGCCGCTCGCCGTCGTGCCCCGGCTCATGTGCACGGAGCTCGTCCCAGGCGCACGGAGCTCACCGGTCACCCCAGGTGCACGGACCAGTCCTGGGACGCGGCCGGTCTGCCGTGCAGGTCGGGGACGTGCTTGAGCCAGTCCGGCCGGCCCGCCCGGGTCCGCGCGACCCGCCGGGACTCCTCCGCCGCGAGTTCCTCGCGGGTGGGAAAGCCGGTGGGCAGCCAGTCCGCGGAGGCCTCGACGCGGGCGGCGAGGTAGTCGACGTAGGCGTGCCGGGCCTCGTCCGGGCCGGCGAAGCCGGGCTCGTCGGCGAGCCAGGCGTCCGGCACCTCGTCGAGGACGGACCGCAGCAGCTCGCGGGTCACCCTGGGGGCCAGTTCGGCGTCGGCGGCCCGCACGTCCGGTGCGTACCGGCCGAGGGCGTGGTGGCGGAAGTCGTAGGCCTTTTCCGGTGTGGACGCGTCCCAGCGGTGGTGGAAGACCAGGGCCGCGCCGTGGTCGATGAGCCACAGGCGGGGCGGCGCGGTGCCGAAGGTCGGCCAGACCATCAGGTTCGAGCTGTGCACGGTGCGGTCCACGTTCACGGTCAGCGCGTCCAGCCAGACGATCCGGCCCGCCTCCACGGGGTCCACCGGGAAGTGCTCGGCGACCTCGGGGGTGAAGTCGGCGGCGCCCGGCAGGAAGTCCATGCCGAGGTTCACGCCCGGGCTCGCGTCGAGCAGGTCGCGCACCTCCTGGTGGGGTTCGTGCGCGGCGAGCGCGGGGTCGAAGTGCACGAGGACCAGCTCGGGGAAGCGCAGCCCGAGGGCGCGCGCCAGCTCCCCCACGATCACCTCGGCGACCAGCGCCTTGCGGCCCTGCGCGGAACCGGTGAACTTCACCACGTACGTGCCCAGGTCGTCGGCCTCAACGACTGCGGGCACGGAACCACCGGTCCGCAGGGGCGCGACATAGCGGGTTGCGGCGACCTCTCTCAACATTTCCGAAGGCCCCGCAACTCTTTTACCTTGCATTCCATGGCTAGGTGCACCCCTTACTCCCGGCCTCCGGCATGAAGTGAGCATACTAACCAAGCGTGACAGCCGGGGAGGAATGCCCGAGCCACCGCGCCGACGTCGCCACGTGGAAGCCGCCCTTCGGCGTCGCGGTCGAGCGGTCGGCGTCCGCCTGGCATACCGTTCGATCATGAAGCGTCGATTCCTTGTCTCCGGCGCGATTGCCGCAGCAAGCCTGCTGACGACCGCCGCGTGCTCGTCGTCCTCCGGGCACACCCGGGCGACGTCGGCCCCGTCCACCGCGTTCTCCCGGACGACGGCGGTGCCTACAGGTCCCTTCGCCCTCGGCCGGGGCCAGGGTTTCGACACGTCGGGCGCTTTCCTTCCCCTGATGACCTGTGACAGCCCCCACGACTACTCTCCCCAGCTCCGGTTCGAGAACGTCCCCGCCGGGACCGCCGAACTCGCCCTGTCCATGGTCGACCTGGCGAACCAGAAGATCCACTGGCTGCAGGTCGGCCTTCCCGCCACGGCGCCGGGAACGCGGGCGCACACCTTGACGGCCGGTGCCCGGGAACTCCTGAACGACTTCGGCGAGGCGACGTACGACGGCCCCTGCCCGCCCACCGGTCGCACGCACAAGTACCAGATCACGCTGTACGCGTTCCGCAACCCCCTGCCTGCGGCCTTCGGCCGTGGCACCTCACCGGGCCAGTCCCTCAAAGAACTACGGAGCCGGGCCGATGCCACCGCGGTGCTGGTCGCCCCCTACACGCGGCACTGACCGCAGCGGAGATCAGGAGGGCCTGGTGTTGCGCATCCCGCCCGGGCGTGGTCAGCCTCGCCTCAGCGTGGTCGTCCCGGGGTCGAGTCCTGGCGGCCGAGGGCGAGGAAGCACCGGTGACCGTGTCTCCACCGGTCGGTGACGCCGAGGGCGAGGTCCTCGGCGATCCCGTGGAGTGCGGGTGCTCCCAGACGCGCCCAGCGAAACGGCGGGCCCTCGTGGCCGTGGATGTCTTCGAACCAGGCGGTGCAGAGTTCCTCGACATCGTCCGGGTCGACCTCGACGAGGAGAACACCTGCCGGGGCGGTGAGCTGGACACAGCGATGCAGCAGGGCGCGCGGGTCACCGCCGATACCGATGTTGCCGTCGATGAGCAGGACGGTCTGCCAGCCTCCCTCGGCCGGTAGCCGGTCGAACACCGATCGGCACAGTGCGATTCCGCCGAGAGCGATGGTATGAGCCGCCGCGCGGGGGGTTACGTCGACGCCGAGCGCGAAGACTCCACGACTCAGGAGTGCCCGGCACAGCCGACCCGGTCCGCAGCCGACGTCGAGAACGGGGCCGACGCAGCGGTTGAGCACGGATTCGTCGGCCACGGTGGGATGCGCGTACCAGCGATGCACCGGCATCGGGATCCGGCCCCCGTCCGCCAGCCGCAGGTACACCGGCCCGTGGCCGGCCCGCAGGGCGAGCGCATACGGGTCTCCCCGGGCCCGGTGCGAGCCGTCCTCGTCGGTCGTCACGATGCGGCGTCGCGACCTGGTGCAGGTCGCTCCTCGTCGGCGCGGGCGGCCCGGCGGACACGGCGGAGCTTGAGAGCGAAGGCCACGGCGGAGGCGGCGAAGAGCACGGCGGTGATGGCCAGCCACCGGCCGAGGTAGACGTCCATGGACAACCGGGTGGCAGCCGGGTAGGGGGTCGACAAGGCGAAGATGAGGGGGAACCAGACGAGCAGGAGCACACCGGAGAGAAAGGTGGGCACGCGGAGGTAGTTGATCCACGGTGGTTGTGGCATGCGGGTGGCGCGATGCCGCAGGACAGCGCGTGCCGACTGGTCGGCGAGCGAGTACAGGGGCAGCAGGATCAGGTCGTGGAGGACCGCCGCGCCGACAAACCAGATCGCGACCTCGAGCGGACGGACGGCGAACAGGCGCACCATGGCGTAGCCGGTGATCGCGAACGAGGCGATCAGGACGAGAAGGTGGAGGGGGCCGGAGCCGTACCAGCGGGCGAAACGCACCATGGTCACGTCCTGAAGGTGAGCCGGTGCACCCACTTGGTGTTGTTCACGCCGGGGTTGGCCGGGACGATGACGCGGGCCGGGTAGCCGTGGTCGAGCGACAGGTCCGCGCCGTTGACGCGCAGGGCGAGCAGCGATCGAGGATCGTGGATCTGGTTGCCCCGCAGCACCACCGAGCTGTAGGGGCCGGGGGGTTGGACGGATTGCACCAGGACGCTTCCGGCGGCGGGGAGGCCCGCCAAGGCGGCGAGGTCGGCCAGCCGAAGGCCGCTCCACTGCTGGTTGGCGGTGGACCACCCTTCCACGCAGGCGATCGGCAGTGCGGCAGCACGCTGGGGCATCGCGAGGAGCTGTGCGCGGGTGAAGACCAGCGTCGGACCTGGGCCGTGGATCTCCAGCCGCCAGCCGGCGCCGACGTGCGCGGGGGTGACGCCGACGGAAGCTGCCGTCTTGTTGATCTGGAAGCCGTCCGGGCCGCTGCCCGGAGTGCGGTTGTGCGGCGCGAGAAGGGCGGTGCCGCGGAGTCGGCCGCCGATGCTCTGTCCTGCGGTGACCACGAGAAGGAGCAGCGATCCGCCCCCCACCATGGCAAGCGCGCCGCGCCGGGTCATCGTCGGCGGCGCGGGAGCGGTCGCGACCAGGCCGTCGGGGTCGGGGGGCTCGGCCCGTGTGTGGGCGAGGTCGGTGCGCAGTTCGGCCGCCAGGCTGCGGGAGCGCAGGGCGCGGGTCATCCGGCCGAGTCTGAGGCTCACGTGGACGACGAAGGCGGCGATGAACACCCAGGCGCCGTAGAAGTGCAGGGTGTAGAAGGAGCCGGGGAAGACGTAGTGGAGCTGGATGTTGAGGATCCCGGTGACGAACTCGAAGATCACCCCGCCGACCAGCATGAGCAGGGACAACCGCTCCAGTCCGTGGGCGATGCTGCGGACCGGCAGCCACTCGAACAGCTTCGGGATCACTGACCACAACTTGGCCAGCAGGACGGGCACGAGGACAATGCCGAGCGTCACGTGCACGCCCTGGGTCAGCCGGTACAGCCAGTACGGCTCGGTGGGCCAGTCGAAGAGGTAGAAGCCCAGCAGGCCCTTGCCCGGGGTCTGGTCGTTGATGCGGTCGAGCCCCGGATTGTAGGAGGCGTAGGAGAGCATCCCGGTGACGAAGATCAGCGGGATGCCGATCAGCAGCACCAGGCCGAACACGGACGTCAGCCAGGGCCCGCGGAGAGGACTGCGCCAGAAGCCGGGACGGAACGGTCCCGGGGGCGGAGGAGTTCGCTCGACCCGCCGCACGAGGGCCCGGGTACGAGCGGCCCCCCTGGTGGCCCGCGCCGCCGCGGCAGCGCGCATGCGCTCGAGGCGCCCCGGCGCGTGACCCTCGTCCGATCTCGGGCGCTTTGGCTCTCCGGAGCCCGGGGCCGGCGGTGGTCCGCCACTGTCCATCGGCTGCCGCCTCTCTTCCCGGGCCGCCCCCAGAGGGTGGATCGAGATCCACCGCGCCGTCAGCGCATGTCAAGCCGTCAGCTACAAACTGGCACAGATCGGGTCGGCGTTCCGTGTCCGGCGTGCATACGGGTGTCCGTTGCCCGCCGAACAGTCGAAACCGGCGCTCCGCGCGGACCGACGGGTCGCACGGTGGCCTCATGCTGGTGGGGTGCGACGCCTCAGCGCACGGCGCAACGCCTCCACCCGGCCCGGCCGCACCGCGCTGACCAGGGAAATGTTCTGGTTCGCCGGAATCGGCGTCGCCTCCACGGTGGCCCAGGCCACGCTGTACTGGATCCTGCGCCACTGGTCGCCGCCCATCCTGGCCAATTTCGCCTCCCTTCTGGTCGTCACCGTCCTCAACACGGAGGCCAACCGCCGGCTGACTTTTCGCGGGTCCGCGGTCCGGGTCCTCCAGGCGCATCTGGCCGCGGGGGGCCTGTTCGTCCTGGCGTACCTGGTCACCTCGGGGGCCGTCCTGCTCTTCCGCCACTACCGGCCCACCGCCTCGCCGGCGGCGGAGACCCTGGTGCTCGCACCGAGCTTCGCCCTGGTGACCGTGGTGCGCTTCACCGTCCTGCGGATGGTCGTCTTCAGACGCCACCGCCGATGACTCCCTCGTCCCCGGTGTGGCCGGCACCTCTGCCCTCACGCACCGTCCCGCCGCCACTCCTTGCCGCCACGCGCACGAGCTCGGACGAGTGCGCCGGCGAGCACCGCCGCGGCGGCCGACCCGTACGCGGTGGCCTGGACGCCATGCCATTGCAGGGCGCCCGCGACATACAGCGCGGTGCCCGCGGCGGCGACGGCGAGCCACTCCCATCGACCCCCCATGGCCACGAGGGCCACGACAAGCAGCGCGTACCAGTAGTACCCGGGTGAGGTGACCACCAGCGCGGTGCCCGTGACCAGCAGCGATCCGTGCCACGGCCGCTCCGGATCGCCACGCCGCAGGACATACCAGGCGCTGAGCGCCACCAGGGCGACAGCCGCCGGACCGGCCCACGCGTCCGGCAGCACCAGCCGCAGCAGCGCGAACCGGCCGACGTTGCCCGACTCGTACCCTTCCTCCCGCAGATAGCCGGGGAGATAGCCCACGACCCCGGATCCGGACGCCAGCAGGTGAGGGAGATAGGCGAGTGCCACCACGCCAACGGCCGCGAGCAGCACGCTCGCCATCTCCCGCAGCCGGGCACGCGGGCCGCGCCCGGGGGCCAGCACCCCCGACAGTGCACCGGGGACGGTGAGCACGGGCAGCAGCTTGACGGCGATCGCCGCCCCGAGCAGCGCTCCACGGCGTGCTCCCGCGGCCGTGCCGAGCGCAGCCACCGTGAGCAACACTCCGAGGGTGTCCACATGGGCGTCGTTGACCGCGGCGAACGGCACCGCCGGACACCAGGCCCACAGTGCCACCCGTCGGGCGTCACCACACGTACGCCGCTGCACCAGCAGCAGCGCCACCGTCGTGGCGACGGCGATCACCGCACCGGCGAGTTGCAGTGGCTTGTGGCGCCCGCCCGCCGGGGAGACGGCGTGCACCAGCAGGAACCATCCCTCGGCCACGGGCGGATAGATCGTGCGTTCGGACGGCCTGTTGATGTGCGTGCACACACCGGCCACCGAGTGGAGGTCCCAGCCACGGCACGCGGTCCCGGCGGGGAAGAGCCACGGATCACGCAACCGGGCCAGCTGTGGCGCGTCCGGCGGGTAGGCGTACGGGGAGACTCCCGCGGCCTGGACGCGGCCGTCCCACGCGTAGCGGTACATGTCGTCACTGGTGCGCGGCGGAGCCGAGAGCGCCGCCGCGCACAAGGCGATCCCGCCGGCCAGGATCAGCGCCACGGCGGTGCGCACCGGCACCTGGCGCACCACCCACGCCGCGCCGGCGAAGAGCACCCAGGCGGCGGCATACCAGTACAGCAGCGCAGCCGGATGGCCGAGATCACCGCCCATGCGGACGGTCAGGGCGACGACGGCCGTGAGGGCGGCGAGGAGCGTCGTGGCGCAGAGCGTGCGTACTCCCACACCTCCACAGTGGCAGCCGCGAACGCGCCGGACGGTCTCGCGGCGCCGTGTGTCGGATCAGAACCCAGCGGGCACGGGCTGCGCGTGTTGGACACGCAGCCCCCCGAGGCGTCGTCGCGGTTCCCGTCCGGCGTCGCGTTCGTCCGCGGCGACGTGCGGGACCGAGCGGTGGTCGAGGAATCCCTGCGCGGGGTGGACGCGGTCCGCCGCCAGGCGGCGATGGTCGGCCTGGGCCGGGACCTCGGCGACGCTCCCGAGTACGTCGCGTGCAACGACCTGGGCACTGCGGTCCTGCTCACGGCCATGGCCCGACTGCGGGTGAGCGAGCTCGTCCTGGCCGGATCGATGGTGTACTACGGCGAGGGCCGCTACGACTACGCCCGCCATGGGACTGTCCGGCCGGGCCCGCGCCAGGTTGCCGACCTGGACGCCGGACGACCGCGCTGTTGGCGATCGCCAAGGAGCCGCGGTCCGGGCACGTCACAACCCGGCTCACCCCGCCGTTCACCCCCGCCCAGGCCGCCGCTCTCGCGGAGGCGGCGCTCGCCGACACCCTCGAGACCGTGCTGCGCTGCCCGGCCCGCCGCCGAGTGCTCATCCTGGACGGCGCGCCCGGACGCTGGCTGCCGCCCGGCATCGAGGTGATCCCGCAGGCGCCCGGCGGCCTGGACGAGCGGCTGGCCGCGGCCTACCTCGCCGTGACGGACGGCCCCGCCCTCCTGGTCATTGGTGGCCCCCTTTCAAGGTGTGAGCAGGACGGGCAACTCCCCCAAGGGGTACGGGATTGTGTCGGCGGTCACAATAATGCTTTATTATTTGCGACCTACCGAGGTACCGGGGAGCGGCATGGACGAGCAACGGGAACGCATCCTGCGGGCGGCAGCCGAAGTGCTGGCCGAACGGGGCTTCGACGCGGGCCGGTTGCGTGACGTCGCCACCACGGCCGGCCTGTCCATCGGCTCCCTGCAGCACTACTTCGAAACCCGCGACGCCCTGTTCCGCGAAGCCTTCGCCTGGTCCATCGACGACCTGATCCGGCGTTGGCGGAAAGCCGCCGTGGAGGAGGCCGGGGCGTGGCGGCGCTTCGAGCTGCTGGTCCAGGCGCTCACCTCCGATCCGAATCTCGCCAGACGCTGCGCCACCTGGATCGAGTTCTGCGCCAGCGCCTCCCGGAGGGAGGAACTGCGCGACGGTGTACGCCGAGTACACGCCGAGTGGCAGACGATGCTCTCCGAGATCGTCCACGAGGGCCTGCGCAGCCAGGAGTTCGCGCCTGCCCTGCCGGTGGACCTCGCGATCGGGTCGCTGATCGTGCTGGTCGACGGCTGCGAGATGGCGGTGGCGGCCGGGTCCGGGGTCACCGCCGAGAGCTACGCCGAGCTGATGCTCGGCACCGCGCGCGCCGTCCTCGGCGTCCGCGACTGAGCTGCAGGAAGGGACGTTCCATGGGAGTGCTGTTCCCGCATCTGTTCAGCCCGCTCCAGATCGGTCGGGTGACGGTGCGCAACCGGATCCTGTCCTCCGGGCACGACACCGTACTGGTCCGGGACGGCTCGGTCACCGAGGACCTGATCGCCTACCACGAGGCCCGGGCGGCAGGCGGTACGGGCCTGATCGTGCTCCAGGTCTCCGCGGTGCACGAGTCGGCCCGCTACACCACGCACGTACTGATGGCCACGAACGACGACTGCGTCCCAGCCTATGCCCGCCTCGCACGGGCGGTGCACCGGCACGGAGCGAAGGTCTTCGGCCAGCTCTTCCATCCCGGCCGGGAGATCCTGGAGTCCAGGGACGGCAGCGCGCCGGTCGCCTGGGCGCCGTCGGCCACGCCGAACGAGCGCTTTCACGTCATGCCGCGTGCCATGACCGACGCTGAGATCCGCGAGGTCCTGGACGGTTACGGCCAGGCGGCCCGCCGGCTGCACGAGGCCGGGCTCGACGGCGCCGAGGTCGTGGCCAGCCACGGCTACCTGCCCGCGCAGTTCCTCAACCCCAAGGTCAACGTCCGCACCGACGGTTGGGGCGGCGACGGACAGGGGCGGCTGCGGTTCCTGCGCGAGGCGCTGCGCAGCGTACGGCGGCAGGCCGGACCCGACTTCGTGGTGGGTCTGCGCATCTCCGGCGACGAGTTCAGCCATGACGGACTGAACACCGGGCTGGTGCTGGAGACCGTCGCCGAGCTCGACGCCGAGGGACTGCTCGACTACGTCTCCGTATGCGCGGGCAGTTCGGCCAGCCTGTCCGGAGCCGAGCACATCGCCCCGCCCATGTTCCGCCCCGCCGGCTACACCGCGCCGCTCGCGGCCCAGGTGCGCGCCGTCGTCGGTGTCCCGGTGATGGTGGCCGGTCGGATCAACCAGCCGCAGGAGGCCGAGCAGATCATCGCGGGCGGACAGGCCGACGCGTGCGCGATGACCAGGGCGCTGATCTGCGACCCGGAGCTGCCGGTCAAGGCGGAGCAGGACCGCACCGAGGAAATACGGGCGTGCATCGGCTGCAACCAGGCGTGCATCGGCCACTTCCAGCAGGGACATCCGATCTCGTGCATCCAGCACCCGGAGACCGGGCGCGAACGCCGCTTCGGCACGCTGCCGCTCCTCACGCGACGCAAGAAGGTGCTGGTCGTGGGTGGTGGGCCGGCCGGTCTGAAGGCCGCGGCGGTGGCCGCGGCCCGCGGCCACGAGGTGGAGCTGCACGAGGCGGACCGACGGGTGGGCGGTCAGGTACTCCTGGCACAACTGCTGCCCGGGCGAGCCGAGTTCGGTGGAGCGATCACCAATCTCGAGGGCGAGGCACGGCGTGCGGGAGTCCGCGTCGTCGTCGGCTCCCGGGTCGACGCGCAGGCCGTGACCGCCGCGGCACCCGATGCGGTGATCCTCGCGACCGGGGCGCGGCCGCGGCGCCCCGAACTGGAGCTGATGGACGACCCGGTGGTGCTGGACGCCTGGGCGGTGATCCGGGGCAGTGAGGTGCCACGGGGGCGGATCGTGGTGGCGGACTGGCGCGGCGACTGGATCGGCCTGGGCGTCGCACTGCACCTCGCGGCCCGGGGGCGGAAAGTGACGCTGTGCGTGACGGGCTTCGCGGCGGGTGAGCACCTGCAGCAGTACGTGCGCGCCGCCATGCTGGCGCAGGCGGCGCGGGCCCGGATCGACATCGTGCCCCATGTACGCATCCACGGCGCGGACAGTGACACCGTCTACCTCCAGCACACGCTGACCGAGGAGCCGGTGCTGGTCGACGGCGCCGCGGCCGTGGTGCTCGCGCAGGGCCACGAGCCGGTCGTCGACCTCGAACCTGTCGCCACCGGTCTCCCGGCCGACCGCGTCTTCGCCGTCGGGGACTGCGTCAGCCCTCGGACCGTGGAGGAAGCGGTACTGGAGGGCCTGACGGTGGCAGCCGGGCTGTGACGCGTCACTTCACCGCCTGACCGGATCGCGCACCCACGGGCGAAGCGATCCGGCACGCGAAAAGGCCCGCCCACCCCCGCCGTACTGGGCGCGGGAGCGGGCGGGCCTGCGCCGGCCTTACGGCTTCACACGCAGAACCTGCGGGTCGTGGTCGCTGACCTGGTCGGCGAACTCGGAGTTGATGTGCACCACGTCGTAGGTGACGCTGTTCAGCATGCTGGGGTTGACCAGCATGTGGTCCAGCACCTGCGAGTTGCCGTCGAAGACGTAGGAGTAGCGCTCGTCCACCGGCAGGGTGTTGATCATGTCGGTGAGCTGCTTGCCGTCACCGGTCAGGGTCTTCAGCGCGGTGGAGAACTGGTAGTCGTTGTAGTCGCCCAGGGAGACGATGAGGGCCTTGGGGTCGGCGGCCTCGAGCTTCTTGACGAAGGCGTTCTCCAGCGTGGCCTGCTTCACCCGCTGGATCTCGGAGCTGCGGACCGGCTCCTGGAAGCGGCTGGTGATGTCCTGGTCGCCGCCCTTGCTGTTGAAGTGGTTGGCGATCACGAAGATCTTCTTGTTGTTCTTCGTGAGGAACTCGCCCACCAGCGGCTTGCGGCTGCTGTTCCACGCCTCGTCGTTCGGCTCGATCCGGCCGGGCGAGACGGTCAGCTCCGGCTTGCCCTTCGGGCCGGTGACATCGACGGCGGTGGTGGAGTCGCCACCCGGCCGGTCGACGAAGCTGATCCGCTTCGGGTCGAACAGGAAGACGGTGCGGATGTTGCCGCCGGGCTGGCCACCGTCCTTGTCGTTCACCGGGTTGATCTGACGGTACTCGTAGCGCGGGCCGCCGGCGGCGACGATGGCGTCGGTGAGCTTGGCCAGCGTCTTGTCGGGGTCCACGGTGCCGTCGTCGACGGCGCCGCTGTTGTCCTGGATCTCCTCGACGCCGACGATGGCGGGGGCGCGGAGGTTGGTGACCAGGTTGTGGCCGAGCCGGTCGAACTTGGCCTGCGGGTCGCTCGGCGCGAGGTTCTGCACGTTGTACGTGCCGATGGTGACCTCGTTGGACTTCGCCTCGCTCGTGACCTCGGGCTGGAGGCCGTTGTCCTTGTGGGTGCCGAGCTTGCGGGCCTCGAGAATGTAGGTGCCGGCGAACTGGCTGTAGTCCAGCGGGCCCTCGGTGACACCGGTGAGCTCGTCGCCCACGTTCGCCATCGGGAACGGGTCGTTGGTGTTGATCGCCTGGACCTGGAGACGAGCCACGTTCGGGTCGTCGTACGACGGGTAGTAGACACCGCCGCGCTTGGTCTTGTTGTGGTCGGGGTCGGTCGTGACCCACATCTCGTGGTAGGCGTCCGTGGCGCCGACGACACGGACGTCGGAGATCTGGACGTTCATGCCCTCGAGGGACTCGTAGAAGTCCAGGGCGTACTTGGTCGGCTCGAGGTCGAGGTACTCGATGTTGCCGCTGCTGTCACCCTTGGGGGCCCACGCGGTGGGGACGCTCTTCTTGTCGATGACGACCGGGGCCGGCAGCGGGTTGCCGCTGGACAGCACGGTGACCATCGGCTTGATGATCTCGGTGATCGACTGGATGCCGCCGTCGTAGCCGCCCGGGTAGTACTCGGAGACCACACCGGCGACGGAGACACTGTCGCCGACCTTCACCGTGGGGGTGGAGCTGGTGTAGACGAAGATGCCCTCGCTGGTACGGGGGTCGTTGTCCGCGTTGGGGTCCTGCATCCAGAAGCCCTTGGACGTCGAGGACGTGCTGGTGGTGCGGACACCGGTGACGATGCCGGTGACGTCCTTGACGTCCTTGGTGGCGAGCGGGGAGCGCCGGGTGGTGCCCTGGATGTCGTGGATCTTCGCCGAGATCGCGTCCGCGGGAGGCGTCTGGGTCGGCTGCGGGGAGGGGTCGCCACCGGCGGTGTCGCCGGCGGAGTTCTCCGGGGTGGGGGTGCCGAAAGTGAAGTCCTCGGCGTTGTCGTCGGTGTCGACCAGGGTCTTGCGGGCGACCGACTCGGTGTTGCTGGCGCCCACGGCCGGGCCGGAGCCCTCGTGGACGACGGCGGTGCCGAAGCCGACCAGGTCCTTGACGCGGGAGTCGGCGGCGCAGTCCTCGGCGGTCACGCAGGTCAGCAGGTCAGTGCCCTTGACCAGCGCGACGGTGCCGGTGGTGGCCGACATGTTGATGTTGCCGGCGGCGTCCGGGGTCGGCAGGGCGGCGGTGCCGCCGGAGCCCGGGGCCTCCTGGATCAGGTAACGACCGTTGCCGGCAAGGGTGCCGGTGAGGGGGGTGGCCTGCCACTTGGTGGTCGGACCGGGGTTGCCGGACAGGTACTGGACGGTATAGCCGGAAAGGTCCAGGTCGCCGCCGCCGGCGTTGGCCAGTTCGATGAAGTCGTTCGTGAGGGTGGCACCGGAGTTGCCGCCGCCTCCGTAGACCTCGGAGATGACGGCGTCGGCCGACGGCGTGGCGAAGGCGGAGTGAACGCCCACTCCGGCCAGCACCACCGAGCCGGTGATCGCCAGCGGTATCAGTCTCTTACGCAGAGGAGCCGCGCGGTGCTTCGCGGGGCGGATCGTTTCATCGCTGGAGTGCGACACAGGAACGCTCCTTGGGGAACCGGGAAAGGATGAGGGCGCGTTGAGGGAAGCGCCGACCGACCCGGATCCGCTCTGAACGGACGGGGTCTGGCACGCGCTTAAGCTACGCGCATAGACCCGTCGCGCAAGAGGCCTGGGGCTGGATCTTTGGCAAACTGTTGCCAACATCGGATTGCCCGGCGCACCGGGCGTGTGCGCCAGCCGCTCCACGGAGCGGCCGCGAGGGGGATGAGGTGACATCCCGTCCGGGTGGTCCGGTCCCCACATTCCAGCGCCGGAAGATGAACGGCGGTCGACGAAGATCCACTCGTCCCGAAGCCAACGGGTGAGCGGTTGGTCACGGCAGGGGTGGTGCGGGGTTCGGCGCGGCGAAATGCCCGTCGCTCGCGGGCCGTTCGGCATCGACGCCGCGGGCACGGACCCTCCGGGATCAACCGGGGGTCGGCCGAGGTTCAGCCCGGGGCCGGCCGGCGATCAGCCTGGGGTTCCGGCGCTCACGAGCGGGTTCGGCAGCTGCCGGTAGCGGGCCGCGGCACCGTCCGCGCCGGTCCAGCGCAGCAGCAGGTTCGTCTTGCCGGGCACGGTCGGCGAGGTCAGCAGGGCGGCGGCCTCGGGCACATCGTGGCGCGCGAGTTCACGGCGGGCGGCGGGCCAGGGGTCGAGACCCGGGTGGCGTTCGGCGAGGGCGGCGGCGATCTCACTGAGGTGGTTGACGACCAGGCAGTACACCAGTCGCTCCCATCCGGCGGCACGGGAGACGTCCGGCAGCAGCTTGACGCCCTCGGCGTCCCGGAACAGCGCCTGCACGGGGATGCCCGAGGCGTCCACGGCGACCAGCGAGTTCTGCAGGTGGGCCTCCACGACGACGCCGTGCCGCGCGAAGACCCCGAGGGCGGGGGGTACGACCTGGCGCAGATACGCCTCCCACCACAGCGCCGGGTCCGCCGGACCGTCCAGCGGGTTGCCGTCGAAGCCCTCGGCCAGGGCCGCGGCGAGCAGCGGGGTCGCGCCGGGCACCAGGTGCCCGTCCAGTCCGTCGCGGACGACGACGGCCAGTTCCTCGAAGGCGAAGGAGGCGGTGCGGTAGCCGCGGTCGGACAGCCAGGCCGCCGGGCCCGGCAGATGCGCGAAGGCGGCCGCGACCGCCGTGTCGGTGCGGCGCAGCCGGCGCAGGTCGTGCCGCCACAGCCGCCGTACGTCGTTGGTGATCCGCACGTCCAGGCTGAACTTCAGGAAGAGGTCCGCGCCGGGGACGTGGACGGTGCGGACCGCCGCGGTGGGCCACACCGCGCGGGCCGTCGTGCCCAGCCGCAGCAGCCGCCCGTCGGCGAAGGCCCCGGCGAGGCCGCGGCCGACCAGTTCCAGCTGCCAGGGGTGGGCGGGCAGCAGCCGGTAGCCGGGCGGGGCCTGGCCCAGCGCGTCGAGTGCCGAGGTGTCGCCCTCCTCGGCGACCACGTCCTCCCGCACCCCGAGCAGCACCAGGGGGAAACGGGCGTGCGCCTCGGGTGCGTACGGCAGCCAGGAGGCGACCGGCCCGCCACCGCGCGCCTTGGGCGCCGGGTGGTACGGGTGGCCGGTGACGAGCGCCTGCTCGGACCGCAGGTACGGGTCCTCGGGCGCCGGCACGCGGTCGCGGGCGGCGAGCAGCGCCGCCACCGCCTCCCGGCTGTCGATCATCTCGGCGGGCAACTCGTCGTTGGACAGGCCCGTGTGCCGGCGCAGCTCCTCGGCCACGAGTTTGACCAGTTCCGGGTGTTCGATCCGCTGCCAGCCGCCTGCCGCGTACACCTCCGGCGCGGTGGGCCGCCGCCCGTCGCGCACCCGCAGCAGCCGGTCCCCGCCCGGCAGCCGGTACGTGCTGCGCCCGCCCCGATCCGGATGGGGCTGCGCGACCTCGCGGATCAGGCAGTTCAGCAGGGGCGCGGCCGCATACGCGTCGGCGCGCTCCGCGATGTCGTCGGTGGGGGGTGTGAGCTCCATGCGTTTTACTCGGTCCGTTCGGTCCATAAGTCCACACGGTGCGAAGGGGATCAGTATGTCTGCCCGGCACGCGCCGACGTGACGCCCGCCCGCTATCGGAGGAGTCCGACCGTGCACCGTCCCCCAGCCATCGAGACCGCGGTCGCCGAGGAGCTGGCCGCCGTGCGGCCCGACCTGGTCTCACGGTACGCGGCGCTGCTGCACGGCGCGCGGGCCGCCGTACTGACCCGGCTGTGGCGCGCGCTCGCCCACGAGCCGCTGCCGTGGATCACCGGCCGGGAGCGCACGCGGGACGCGCTCGTGCTGCGGCTGCGCGACGGCCGCCGGCTGGAGGGGCCCCCGTGCGACCCGTACGCCACCTCCGCGTACGTCACCGCCGTACGTCTGGCCGGGACGGCGCACGAGGATCCGGCGCGGCTGACGAGGGACCTCGCCGTGCCGCACGGCGACGCCCTCGCCGCCGAACTGGCGCACAGCGTCGCCTCGCTGGCGCTGTCGCGGGCCGATCAGCCCCCCGGTGAGGAGGCGCACCACGAGGAGTGGCCGGTGGCGGACTGGCAGTGGGAGCAGCGGGTGGTCGACGGCCATCCCTTCCACCCCAACTGCCGTTCCCGGCCGGGTTTCTCGGTCGCCGAGCAGCTCGCGTACGGGCCCGAGCACCGGCCGTCGGTCGAACTGGGCCTGCTGCCGGTGCCGGAGCGGGAGTGCCTGGTGAGCGGGGAGTGGCCGCAGGACCTGCGGGACGGGGGGCGGTTGCTGATCCCCGTGCACCCCTGGCAGGCGGCGCACGTGCTCGGGCAGCCACGCGGGGAGGGTGTCCTCACGGCCCGTCCGCTGATGTCGCTGCGCACCCTGGCCGTGCCCGGCGGGACGCACGTCAAGACCGCGCTCAGCGCCCGGCTGACGTCCTCGGTGCGGGACATCTCGGTCGGCTCGGTGACCGCCTCCGCCGTCTTGTCGGCCTTCGCCGTGGACCTGGCGGGCCGTACGGACGGCCTGCTGCACATCACCCGCACCCTGGGCGCGGCGACCTCGGGCTCCCCCGATCTGGCGGCCCTGTGGCGCGAGTCGCCGCGGACGTACGCCGCACCCGGGGAACACGTCGTGCCGGTGGCGGCGCTGCCCACCACGGGCCTGCCCGACTCACCTGCCTGGGCGGGCGAGTTCGCGCACCTGGCGCTGAGCGTCGGACTGCGTCTGCTGGACCTGGGGGTGGCCCTGGAGGCGCACGGGCAGAACCTGCTCGTCGTGCTGTCCGGGTCCGGCTCCCCGCTGCGGCTGGTCTACCGCGACCTCGCCGACATCCGGATCAGCCCCGCCCGGCTGACCCGACACGGCATCCCCGTACCGGAGTTGCCCGCCCGGAACCTCACCGACGACCCGACCGCCCTGCGCCGCAAGCTGTTCGGCTCGCTGGTGGCGGGCGCGCTGGCGCAGACGGCCGGATCGGCGGCCGCGCTGCGGGCGGCACTGGGCCCGGCCGTACGGGATCTGCCGCGCACCCCGGACCTCGTGGCGCTGTGCGAACAGCCGCTTCCCGCGAAGGCGTTGACGCTGATGCGGCTGTCTCCGCACACTCCCGGAGACCAGTGGACCGGGCTGCCCAACCCGCTCGTTTTGGTCCCCGGTCCATCCGATCAATAGGATCCGCCGATGATCACAAGACAACGGCTGGCGGCAGGAGTCTGTGCTCTGCTCGCCGCCCTGACGGCCGGGATGGCCTGTCCCGCCGGTGCGACAGCCGACGAGATGGAGGGGCAGGACGCCCCGAAGGTCGAACTCGTCCTGGACGTCAGCGGATCCATGCGGACCCGCGACATCGACGGCGGGACGCGGATGGCCGCGGCCAAGCAGGCGTTCAACGAGGTGCTCGACGCGACCCCCGAGGAGGTCCAGCTCGGTATCCGCACCCTCGGTGCCAACTACCCTGGCAATGACCGCAAGGAGGGCTGCAAGGACACCGCACTGCTCTACCCGGTCGGCCCGCTGAACCGCACCGAGGCCAAGACGGCGGTGGCCACGCTGGCGCCGACCGGCTGGACGCCGATCGGGCCCGCGCTGCAGGCGGCGGCCACCGACCTCGACGGCGGCGACGGCATGCGCCGGATCGTCCTGATCACCGACGGTGAGGACACCTGTCAGCCGCTGGACCCGTGCGAGGTGGCCCGCGAGATCGCGGCCAAGGGCATCGGTCTGACCATCGACACCCTCGGCCTGGTGCCGGACGCCAAGACCCGCGACCAGCTCATCTGCATCGCGGAGGCGACCGGCGGCACCTACACCTCCGTCCAGCACAAGGAGGAACTCAGCGACCGCGTCCGTCAGGTCGTCGACCGCGCCGCCGACCCGGTGGTGACGCCGGTGGCCACGGAGGGTGCCACCGAGTGCGCGAAGGCGCCGACGCTCAAGTCCGGCCTGTACACGGACCGCGAGGAGTTCGGGCAGCAGCGCTGGTACCGCGTGGACGTCAACCCCGGGCAGGAGCTGCGGGCCTCGGTGAGCGTCGCCGCGGACCGGGCCGTCGACCCGGACTACGGCCTGCTGGTGCGGGCCGTGACCGAGCGCGGACGGGAGATCGTGCGCGGTGAGGCGGCGGGCAACGGCCGCACGGACGTGATCTCCACGGGTCTGCGCTACCCGAAGCCCGAGAGCGACGACGAGAGCGCCCCCGCCGAGACCGTGTGCCTTCAGATCACCAACGCGTTCTCGCCGACCTCCGGGGTGAAGACCTCGCCGGGTCTGCCGCTGGAACTGACCGTCGACGTGGTGGACGGTCCGGGCACGTCGAGCGACGTGGCCTCGTTCGGACTCGGCCGCGGCTGGTGGCTGCTCGGCGCGCTGGTGCTCACCGGCTTCGTCGCGGGTCTGCTGTGGGGCTGGGTCTCGCGTTGGCGGCTCGCGATCTGGAGGACGAACTGATGCGTACCACCCGTGTGTTGAGTGCCACCCTGCTGGCGCTCGGGCTGGCCGCGGGTCCCGCGGCGGCCGACTCGTCACCGTCGGCGGACCCGTCCGGCGACAGCGGGGCGCCCAGCCAGGCGGGCACCTCGTTCCGTACCGCGACCGAGATCGAGCAGGGGCAGCAGGCGACCGCCAGCGGCTCCACCGGCGACTACCTGTACTGGTCGTTCGCCGCGGACGCCGGGCAGCGCCCCACCGTCAAGGCGACGGTGAAGCTGCCCGAGACGCACGCCTCGCAGACCTGGCAGATCGACGTCTACGACGGTCTGCGGCGCCGCCAGTCCTGCCAGTACGGCGCCCAGACGCGCACCGCCGCCGAGGGCACCGCCTCGATCGACCTGGCCTGCGTCCTGCGCACGGTCCGGGCCTGGTCGGAGCCGTGGGCCAACGACCCGCTGCCGGGCACGTACTACATCCGGCTCACCGTGGTCGGCCTGCCCGCCTCCGACCTGGGTCTGCCGGTGAGCGCCGAGGTGAGGGCCGACTCCAAGGACATCGGCGGCGCCGCGGCGGTCGACGGCTCGCTCGCGCAGCCGCTGACCCCGGGTATCGCGGTCAAGTCCGAGCAGGACGGCGGCGGTTCGGACGACGGCGAGGGGTCGAAGAAGCCGGCCGTACTCTCGAGCATCGAGCCGGACGGCGGCTGGTCCGGCGGCTGGTGGTCCGACCGCTGGGTGTGGACCGGCATCGGCGGCGTGCTGGCCGCGCTCGCGGGCATCGGCGGGTACGCGCTGACCCGCGGCTCGGGACGCCCCTCGCGGGTGCCGCAGGGCTACTGACGTACGCCTCCGCCCGGCACTCCCCTTCTTGAAGGCCCGCCCCCTGGTGCATTACAGGGGGCGGGCTTCTCTCATGCCCGGGCCTCGCGCAACGCCTTCGCCCCTGCCTGGCAGCCGACCGGCACTCCCTTGCCGGGGGCGGCCGGGGAAGGGCTGGACCACTGCCGCCGGTACCGTACCGAAAACCCCTGACCAGAAAGGGAGAACAGGACATGAGCGCAGCCCCGGAGACCGAGGCGCGCAGAAGGCGTACGCGGTTTCCCGTCACCCTGGCTGTCGCCATCGGCTGCTATGTGCTCGCAGCGATCGTGGGGATGTTCTTCCTGACGAACCACGTCGGCACCGTTGTCCAGGTCCTTCTGTGGATTGTGCACTGCGTCGTTCTCGCCCTGCTCATCGAGAAGCTGGGGGGCCAGGGAATCGGCTCTGTCCGCTGCACTGTTCATCACGATCGTGTCCGTGATGTGCGTACACGTCATCGGCATGGCTCGCGACGACCTGACCATCCAGCACCGCGGTGAAAGGGTCAGCGCCACAGTCGTGAAGGAATGGCTCGACCCGCCGCAGGGACGCAAGGGCCAGCTCTCGCACTACAGGCTGGAACACCGCGACGGCACCAGGGTCCCGGGACCCGACATGCAAACGACGTCCGACCTCTACGACGTCGGCCAGGTCTTGACCGTCATCGAGGACCCCGAGGGAGAACTCGGCCCTCGCCCGCCCGGACAGGCCGACCCCACGGCCGAGTTGCTGGGTGCCGGGGCACTCGCCCTTGCCGCACTCGTCGCCGTCGGCTGGACGACTTGGCGGGGATCGGACGCGGCAGGACGGCGGGACACGCGGAAAATGGCGACCCGCGAACACAAGGTCCGTCCCGAGCAGGAGGACAAGCTGCGTGAGGCCCTGCGGACCTGCCCCTCTGACCATCATGGGTACATCAAGCTGCGCCCGGAGGACTACCCCGCCCTGTCGCAGCACCAAGCCGCCCGTGTCGCCTGGGAGACGGGGCTGCGTGCCGAGGCGTGGGGGAACCAGGGCTTGTGGCGGTTCAAGGAGACCGTGGTCGAGGAAGTGCCGCTCGACTGACAGTCGTGGATAGCATCGCCTTGATCAAAACACCTCTGGCCCCACCTGGAGTCCACACGTGAACCGCCACGCCCGGCCGCCCATGGCCGCGCTCACCGCTTCGGTGTTACGTATCAACTCATCTGCGGGTCAGGCATCGACGAACCGGGGGCGACATGAGTGACCTGTCGATCGACTACGCGGTGCTGAACCGAGTGAGGCACAACCTCGACCACATAGCCCACCTCATGAAGAAGCCGGGACGGGACATGGAGCGGGTCACCGGGGACTCCATGGGTGTACCCGAACTCGCCAAGCGTATGGACGACTTCGGTGACGAGTGGTCGTACGGCATCAAGCAGCTGACGAAGTTCTCCGGAAAGGCGTCCAAGGCACTGCTCACGGTCAAGCAGGCCTTCGAGGATCTGGACGCCGAACTCGCCGAAGCGAACCGGAAGAAGGGCAAGGACGGCGGTAAGGGAGCGGAGAAGTAACCATGGCCGAAGCAAAGCTGGAGGACTTTCCGGCCCTGGGCTTCGTGCCCTGCCCCGGCGACCACACGGTGGCCGACGACGTGGCCAAGACGGTCCGCAGGACGGCGAAGGCCCTCGACGAGATCTGCCAGGTACTGCACGGTACGGGCGCCGGCGACTGGGAGGGCGAGGCGGCGGAGGAGTTCCGGAAGAAGTTCGACGACGAATTCCGCCCGCGCATGGACGACGCCCGCGATTCGTTCCAGGACTCCGCCACCGCCCTGGAGGACTGGGCGGGGTACATGGAACGCAAGCAGAAGGCCGCCACGAAGCTGGAGGCCCAGGCCGCCGAGATCAACGACCAACTGGGCAAGGCCTACGACAAGGTCAACAATCTCAATCGGGCGGACCAGGACACGAAGGACTCCCAGGACCACAAGGACAAGGTCCAGGACGCCAACCGCGCGGTGAACACCAAAACGCTGGAGCTGGACGAACTGCGCCGCAAGGGCCGCAGGATGGCCAAGAGCTACCAGGAGTACGGCAAGGGCACGGCCGAGCGCCTGAAGACCGCGATGGACATCGCCCCGAACGAGCCCGGCACCTGGGAGAAACTCGGCCACGCCATGGAAAACCTCGGCAAGGCGCTGGCGGACCTGCCGGGCCAGGTGGGAGATCTGCTCGCCGAAGTCGGCAACTGGATCAAGGACCACGCGGATTGGATCGGCGTCGCGGCGGCCGTCGTCGGCGTCATCGCCATCTTCTGCCCGGTTCTGGCTCCGCTGGCAGTCGGGCTGAGCGCTGTCGCGTTCCTTGCGCATGCGGCGTCCTACGGTGCGTCGGGGCTTTTTCCTCCCACCGGAGAGCGGCTCGGCAACTGGCTCACGTTGGGCGGCGACGCACTCGGCATGGTGCCGGGCGCAGCAGGGGTCAAGGCCGGTTGGAAAGCCACGCGAGCGGCTGGTGGTCTCGCCAAGGGCAGCAAAGTCGGGATCAAGACGGCCACCGCAGTGACGAAACAAGCGGCGAAGGAGGCGGACCCTGTCGTCAGAGCGATCGACAAACCGGTGATGGCCGTTGCCAGCAAGCTTGGAGTCTCACGCAATGCCGCCCTGACCGCGACGGAGTACATCCAGGCCGGAACCACCCTCACACTGACGGCTCCGACCGCGATCAACGCCTACAAGAAGACCGCCGCCGGGACCAACGCAGCCACCTGGGGCACCGGCACGGGCAACATCGCCGTGGGTACCAGCGGCGGCAAGTTCGGCGGCGCCGTCGCCATCGGCAGTCTCATTGGCCTGGGTGGCTGGGAGCTGACGAAATGACGGCGTCCATCAGCCTGAACACGACGGCAGAGTCCGAAGCGGCTGCCCCCTCCGCCACGGATGGAGCCGACCTCTGGTTCACACTCCCACCTGGCTTCCTGGAGTTCGATCTCAACGAGGACTCCGAGGCACGCATGATGAAGATGGCGGACGCCACTGACTTGCTTTTCGCCACCGCCACACCGGAACAAAAGTTCAGCCTCGTCGTGTCGGGTGAGTACTTCCTGCAGGCGATGGTCTCGGCAGGCGCCGAACACGTGTCGAGCTGCCTCTTGCGCATGTCCGACGGGGAACTGTCTCAGTGCATACTGTGCGTGCTCGTCGAGAGACCGATGGCCGGCCCGGAGAACCAGGACAGACAGGGGACGGCGAAGCGTACGGCGGTTCAGTGGCGCGAGATGTTTCCGGACGCCGAGGTCGGTCTGGTCATGCTGCCGTACGGCCCTTCGGCCCTGTGCATCCGTGATCAGGATCTGCTCGTCCCTGGCGCGTTCTTCGGTCTGGACGACCCTGTACCCGCCACGGTCCGGCAGGCGCAGTTCTGCGTGCCTTTGAAGACCGGCCCGGGTTCGGCTCTGTTCGTCTTCACGACCCAGGACGTCGAGCACTGGACCGAGTACCTCAATGTGCTCAGCGGCATCATGAAGTCGGTCTCCGTTGATGAACCGGTCGAGGAGAACACGCGGCCGACCGACAGTCCGCGCGCTGAAGGGACGGCGAAACAAGCATGAGCGCTGGTACGCGATACCGCATGCCGATGGCTGTTGCGATCGGCTGTTACGTGCTCGCTGCGATCGCGGGGATGTTCTTCCTGACGGACCACGTCGGCACCGGTCTCCAGGTCCTCCTGTGGATTGTGCACGGCTTTGTCACCATCCTGCTCATCGAGAAGCTGGGGGCCACAGAATCGAGCGTGTACGCCACCCTGTTCATCGTCGCCACCTCGCTGCTGTCGGTAACCGTCGCCAGCATCGCCCGCGACGATCTCACTCTTGAGCAGCGAGGCGAAACGGTCACGGTCACGGTCGTAAAGAAGTGGCTCGACCCGCCCGGTGTGAGCAAGGCCCGTGACTACAACTACGAACTGAAGCACCAGGACGGCACCAAGGTCCCGGGACCCGCGATGACGACGGCCAAGGATCGTTTCGACGTCGGCCAGGTGCTCACGGTGGTCGAGGACCCCGACGGCGAACTCCGCCCTCGGACACCGGATCAGATGGGCGCAACGGGCAACGTGCTCGCTGCCGGGGGGTTCGCTCTCGCCGCGGTCGGCGGCGTCGGCTGGATGACCTGGCGGGGCTCGGACGCCGCGAGGCGACGGGACCGACGGAAGAAGGCAGCCCCCGACCACGAGGCTCTCGCCCGGCAGGCGGAGCAGGAGGAGAAGCTGCGCGAGGCTCTGCGTACGTACCCCGTCGACCGTCGGGGCTACATCAAGGTGACCCCGGGGGACTACTCCGACCTGTCGCAGCAGCGGGCGGCCCGAATCGCCTGGGAGACGGGGCTGCGTGCCGAGGCGTGGGGGAACCAGGGCTCGTGGCGGTTCAAGGAGAGCGTGGTCGAGGAAGTCCCCCTCGACTGAGCCGCAGGCGGTACCGACAACCGCCTGAGATTGTCCTCGGCGGCTCCGTAGCTTGATGTCCTGGCGCACCGGGTACCGCAGGCGTATGCGGGCATGGGGAGAGGCCTTGTGGGTGGGGCGCTGGGTGGAAGCTCTTCTGCCAGGCGTGGTACGGCGGGTGTTGGAGGGTGCGGCGCCGCAGCCACGATGGCTGCCGCGGCGCCTGCTGACGGTGGTGTCGGTCGACCTCGACGCCGCCGCAGGAGTCGGGGCGGTGCGGATCGTGTGGCGTCCGAAGTCCGCGCGGGCGCGTGAGCACCTCGCGCTTCTGGAGTGGTACGACGAGCAGTGGCAGTACGTGGGCGGCGGAATTGGCCCAGTGGACGCCACCGCCGACGTCGACGTGATCGAAGTCCGCAGTGGCGGGGGCGCGCTCAGCCTCACTCGCCGCGACAATCCACCGCAATCCATCAACAGGGCCCTCTGGATCAGTTGCGTCACAGTCCATCTCGGGCAGGACGTCGGCCACGTCCTCATCGGCAACCGACGGATCAACGCTCCCGAGCAGCGCAAGGTCGTCGCCTCCTGGACGTCCCCATACGCCAGCCGCAGAGCTCGTCCCGTCATTGTGGCCTTCGGACGTGGCGGTGGCGAAATCTCCCGCATCGGCCCTCACGACGGCCTGGACACCCACACCTGGAAGCGGCTTGGAGAGGAGGCGTAGAGGTTCTGGTTCCCGGCCCCATTGCCGGTGTGTCCCCGCGAAGCAGGATGCTTCGCTGGGACACACCCTTCCCGCTGGGCTGCCCCTACCTGGGAACATGCTGGGATGACGATCTCCGCTGTGCTGTTCGACGTGGACGGAGTACTGCTGGACTCGGCAGCCGCTCACCGGAAAGTCTGGAACTCCTGGTCCCAGGCGCGAGGCCTGGACGCCGAGACGGTATGGCGCCTCACCTTCGGACGGCGCCCCGAGGACACCGTCCGGGACGCGGCTACGCATCTGGACCCGGTCGTCGAGCGGATGGTGCTCGACGACCTGTTGGCCAGGGAGCGGGACGACATCCTGCCGGTCGACGGAGCTGCAGAGCTGTTGGAAGAGCTCGCTGACAATCCGTGGGCGATCGTAACCTCCGGCGACCGGGCCTTCGTTGAGCACCGTTTTGCGGCAACGGGACTCCCCCTGCCGGCTGTGCGGGTCTACGGCGACGATGTCGAACTCGCGAAGCCCGCGCCGGACTGCTTCACCCTGGCCGCGTCCCGGCTCGGCGTCGCCATCGGCGCGTGTCTGGTCGTGGAGGACGCCCCCGCAGGCATCCATGCGGCCCTGGCAGCCGGCTGCACTGTGATCGGCTTGACGACAACCCACCCGGAAGAAGCGCTCAGCCAGGCACACATGTGCGCCACGTCCCTGGCAGAGGTGCGAAGCCTGCTGATCACGCAGGGATTCCTGACCAGGTCCCGAGGCCAGCGCGACAACACGCCTTAAAGGGTTACTTCGCACCACACGGTCTTTGTGTACGGGTCCCCGAACGTCGCGCCCCAGTGGTCGGCCAGTGCCTCGACCAGCAGCAGCCCGCGACCCGACTCCCCCTCGGACGAGGTTGGTCGCAGCAAGCCGGGCACGGGTGGCCGGCGGTCGGGGCGCGGGTCCGTCACTTCGATGCGGAGCGCGGACTCCTCCGGATCGAGGGTGAGGCGCAGCCGGAAGTCGCGCCCCCTCTCCCGGCCGTGCGGGGCCGCGTTGGCCGCCAGCTCACCCACGAGCAGAGCGGCGGTGCGGTGGGCCTCGGAGTCGTACGGCCAGCCCCAGGCGTCGAGTTGTTCGCAGGCCAGACGGCGGGCGAGCCGGGCGCCTCTGCGGGTGGCGGACAAGCGGATCGTGAAGTGACGTGCGGGCGCGGCGACTTCCACGCGGTGGTTGTTAGCCGTCCCCGGGGGTGAAATCTCAGCATTCATGTCACTGAGCGTGGTCATCGCTCCCTACGCTGAACACCACCACAGGCAGTACGCAGCGTCACTGTCCGGTCATCATCCGGGTCTGTCCGGGCTGCGCCGTGTGACGTGTCGCGTCGGCCGGCGGTTGAGCTCAGGACGTACGTGGGAGGTGTCGGGACGTGGGTGCGACGGGGCCGGAACAGCAGGTCGCGGACGGATCGGAGACGTTCGGCGGTGATGATGAGTCGGCCGCCGTGCTGCGGACCGTCGGCAAGGTCATCAAGGGATGCCGGGAGCGGGCGGGGCTCACCCAGGCCGAGTTGGGCGCGGCCATCGGGTACAGCGAGGAGCAGGTGTCCTCGGTGGAGCGGGGGCGGCGGGCTCCGAAGGAGCCGTTCCTGGACGGGGCGGATCAGGTACTCGGGGTGGGCGGACTGATCTCGGGACTGAAGAAGGATGTGCTGGAGGCTCGGTACCCAAAGAAGGTCCGAGATCTGGCGAAGTTGGAGGGGGAGGCGGTGGAGATCTGCGCCTACGACAACTCCGTCGTCAACGGGCTTCTTCAGACCGAGGAGTACCTGCGGGCCGTGTTCGGGTCGAGGCGGCCTGCTTTCTCGGAGGAGGAGGTGGAGCAACGCGTCGCCGCCCGCCTGGCCCGGCAAGAGTGCGTCAACTCCAGCAGGAGGACGCCAGCATTCAGCTTTGTGCACGACGAGGCGGCCCTGCGGCGACGAGTCGGGGCAGAATGGTCATGCGGAAGCAGCTCGAACGTCTGTTGGAAGTCGGGCAGATGCGGAACGTGGAGATCCAGGTGCTGCCCATGGATCGTGAGGACAATGCCGGTCTCGGCGGCCCCTTCCACCTGCTGCGACTCAAGGAGGGCACCACGGTGGGGCACAACGAGGTTCAGCGCACCAGTCGCCTCATCTCGGAGCCCAAGGAGATCCAGATTCTTGAGTTGCGCTATGGGGTCATCCGGGCTCAGGCTCTTCCGCCGCGAGAATCGCTGGCCTTCATCGAGAAAGTGCTTGGAGAGACATGAGCGTGAAGCCTTCGACCGGTCACGGCTCCGGGTTGAAGTGGTTCAAGAGCAGCTACAGCACCGACGACGGCCCCGCCTGTGTGGAGGTCGCATCCGCGCCTGGCACCGTCCATGTCCGGGACTCGAAGAACGTGAACGGGCCCAGCATCGTCTTCGGACCTCAGGAGTGGGCTGCCTTCGTTTCCTACACGGCCCCTCACTGACGTGCGGCCACCCGCGCCCCGCGTCCAGGTCCGTCCTGAACGCAGGGCATGGGTGGACTCACCGTGTGCGCGATCCTGCTGCTTCGTCTTCATGGCCGTCGCCCGGCTCGCGGCGGGCCAGGTGACCGAGGGCGACGAGCGCGCCGAGCAGCAGGCCGATCAGGCAGATCAGGGCGAGTACGAACACGGCCAGGGCCAGGAGGGTGTTGCCGACCAGATCGGCCAGCATTCCGATCGGGTTCAGACATCCGCACGCCGACATAGCGCTACCTTCCCCGCCGGCGGTGCGGTCGGGACGCTGCGTTGCCGATCCGTGCTCCGAAAGTGCCCCGCCCGCGATGCCGCCCCGTGGGCGCGTGAGTCCACCGGAGCGGGAGCGCGGCCTCGTAGCCTGTGACGCATGGGTGATCTCTATCTCGTACGGCACGGGGAGACCGAGTGGTCGCGGTCCGGGCGGCACACCGGGTGGACGGACGTGCCGCTCACCGAGCACGGGCGGGAGGAGGCGCGGCGGCTGGTGCCGCTGATCCGTTCGCACCGTATCGGGGCCGCGTTCGTCAGCCCGTCGCAGCGGGCGCGGGAGACGGCCGAGCTGATCGGGGTCCACGACGCGCGGGTCGACGCGGATCTGCGGGAGTGGGACTACGGCGGCTACGAGGGCGTCACGACCGTCGAGATCCAGCGGACGCGGCCCGACTGGTTCCTGTTCACGGACGGGGTCGCCCCGGGGCCGCCCGAGCATCCCGGGGAGAGCGTGGAGCAGGTCGGGGAGCGGGCCGACCGGATGCTGGGCAAGGTGGACGCCGCGCTGGCCAACACCGAGGGGGCCGTCGTGCTGGTGGCGCACGGGCACTTCCTGCGCGTGCTCACCGCCCGGCGGCTCGGGCTGCCGCCGTCGGCGGGCGCGCTGTTCCAGCTGGCCACGGGCACGGTGTGCCGTCTGGGCACGGAGCACGGGCGGCCGGTGGTCGCGGGATGGAACATCCGGGCGGCCCCGTCGGCGTGAGCGGCGGCGGTTCGTTGTCGGACCCGGGTCGTACTCTTCGCACGAGCTGTTCGAGGACTTGTTCCGACGATGCGGGGAGGCCACGCCGTGACACGACCGCCGACCGCCGCGCAGCGCCGCGTCATCGACGCCGCCGACCCCGTGACCGGCCGGCTCAGGGGTACGGAGGCGCAGCTCGCGGCGCTGGTGAAGCGGGGGCTCGCGTTCCGGCACCCGCGCCCTCCGCACGACCACTTCCTGACCCCGGCCGGGCATCGGATACGGGCGGCGAAGGAGGAGGAGGCGGCGGCGGCGGCGGAAAGGGCGCCCGCCCCCGGGGAGGTTCCCGCCGGTACCGGTGTGTTCGCCGCCCGCGTCGGCGGTGAGGAGGACCCGTACGACGGTCCCGGGCGGGTGCGCGAGGTGCACAGCGCCTGGCAGGGGCTGCTGGAGCTGCGCCGGATGACCAACCCGGACGGTTCCGTCGAACGGCCCTGCGACTGGGAGCGCGCGCATCTGGTGCGGGCCGCCGCGCTCGCCCTGGAGGCGGCGGGCCTGCGGCCCGCGGCGCCGGACGCGGACGGCTACCGGGTGCGGGAGACCCCGCAGCCGGAGGCGGTCGCGGTGCACGGACCGGACGCCGCGGCGCTGCGGGCGTGCGCGGCGGCGCTGGAGCGGGCGGGCTGGCAGGCCGGGGAGTACACCGAGCCCCGCACGAGGGTCCGCTACCTGCTGGCCTCACCGCGCAGGGTGTGACGGACGCGCTGACGGACGTGCCAGGACCGGTGGGTCCGAGCGGCGCACGAGAAATCGACGCGGAGAGCGGCGGGAGGGGCACGGCGCACGGCGGTGCCCCTCCCGACGACCGGTACGGCGGCCGTGCCCCTCCCGGGGCTCAGCGCACCACCGCGATCTCCTCCCCCGCCTCCATCGGGTGAGTGACGTCCTGGGCGTCCACCGACCGCGGCCTGCCCAGGTGGTTGAAGACGAAGTTGAGCAGCACGGCCGCGACGCAACCGGTGGAGATGCCGGAGTCGAGGACGATCCGGGCGGTCTCGGGGAAGGCGTGGTAGAAGTCCGGCGTGGTGATCGGGATGATGCCGACGGCGATCGAGACGGCGACGATCAGGACGTTGTTGTCCTTGTCGAGGCCGGCCCGGGCCAGGGTCTGGATGCCGCTGGCGGCGACCGAGCCGAACAGGACCACGCCCGCGCCGCCGAGCACCGGGCGCGGTACGACGGCGATGAGCGAGGCGGCCATCGGGCACAGGCCCATCAGGACCAGGAAGCCGCCGCCGAAGGCCACCACGAAGCGGCTGCGGATCCGGGTCATGGCCACCAGGCCGATGTTCTGCGCGAAGGCGCTGCACATGAAGCCGTTGAACAGGGGGCTGAGGGCGGAACCGAGGGTGTCGGCGCGCAGCCCGGCGGCGATCGTCTTCTCGTTCGCCGGGCGTTCGACGATCTCACCGAGGGCCAGCATGTCCGCGGTGGACTCGGTCATCGAGACCACCATCACCACGCACATCGACAGGATCGCGGCGAGCTGGAACTGCGGCGCGCCGAAGTGGAAGGGGGTCGGGAAGCCGACCACCTGGGCGTCCGCCACCGGGCCGAAGTCGGTGACGCCGAACGGGATCGCGATGACCGTGCCGGCGATCAGCCCGAGCAGGACCGCGATCTGCTTGACGAAGCCGCGGGTGAAGCGGCGCAGCAGCAGCACGATGACCAGGGTGATGCCGGCCAGGGTGAGGTTCGTCGCCGAACCGTAGTCGTGCGCGGCCGGGTTGGGGCCTTGGGCCCAGCCGAAGGAGACCGGCAGCAGGGAGACACCGATGAGGGTGATCACGGTGCCGGTGACCACCGGCGGGAAGAAGCGGATCGCCTTGCAGAAGATCGGCGCGGCCAGGAAGCCGAGGACGCCCGCCACGATCACCGCGCCGAAAATGACGGGCAGGGCGTCGGACTTGTCCTTGGTGGCGGCGACGATCGCCGTCATCGGGGCGACCCCGGCGAAGGTGACGCCGTTGACGAAGGGGAGCCGGGCGCCGATCTTCCAGATGCCGAGGGTCTGGAGGAAGGTGGCGAGACCGGCCGTGAACAGGCAGGCCCCGGTGAGGAAGGTCAGCTCGGTGCCGGACAGGCCCACGGCCGCGCCGACGATCAGGGGCGGGGCGACCACGCCCGCGTACATGGCGGCCACATGCTGAAGGCCGCTGGTCGCCATCTTCAGGACGGGGAGTTTCTCGTCCACGGGATGAGTGGTGGACTCGGCTGACTGTCGCGCCTCGTCACGGGACGTGGGGTGAGCGGCCACGGCGGCTCCTCCGGTCGGTTAACACGCCGTCTTCGACGTGGGTGTCATGGAGGTGGTGCGTGTGGTCGTGCGGGACCGGGGACGGGCCTTGGCGGGCCCGCGGGGCGAACGGAGACCGTTCCGGGACGCGCGCGTCCGTGCGCGCCCCGGAGCCGGCTCGCCGCGGACCCCGCTCGGGTCTGCGGCTACCGGCCGGGA
The DNA here is from genome assembly GCF_044548235.1 of Streptomyces sp. NPDC052043. NCBI lineage: Bacteria > Bacillati > Actinomycetota > Actinomycetes > Kitasatosporales > Streptomycetaceae > Streptomyces > Streptomyces sp. NPDC052043. The sequence goes on along the minus strand of NZ_JBIUBT010000002.1, from coordinate 495,609 downwards.
GCCGTCCCTCCCGGCCGGAGTCCTCTCTCTCGGTCAGCTCTGCGCCGTGATCCGCGCCAGCCGCTGTGCCTCGGCCCGTGTGGCGCGGGCGACGGCGTCCTCGTCGGTGGTCAGCAGCCGGCCGTCCTCGACGATCTGCCGCCCGTCGACGAAGGAGGCGGTGACCGGTGCCGCCGCGCCGAGGACCAGGGCGGTCACCGGATCGGCGATCGAGGCGTGGGCGAGCGTGTCCAGCTTCCACAGCACCAGGTCGGCCAGCTTGCCCGGCTCCAGCGAGCCGATCTGGTCGGCCCGGCCGAGCACCCGGGCACCGCCGTGGGTGCCCAGGCGCAGTGCCTGGCGGGCGTTCAGGGCCGCCTCGCGGTGCGCGCCGAGGCGGTTGATCAGCAGGGCGTTGCGCAGTTCGGTGTGCAGTTCGCCGGACTCGTTGGAGGCGGTGCCGTCGACACCGAGGCCGACCGGGACGCCGGCCGCCAGCATGTCGGGGACCCGCGCGATTCCGGCCGCGAGGCGGGCGTTGGAGGAGGGGCAGTGCGCCACGCCCGTCTTCGTACGGGCGAAGGCGGCGATGTCGGAGTCGTTCATGTGGACGCAGTGCGCCATCCACACGTCCTCGCCCAGCCAGCCCGTGGACTCGAAGTAGGCGGTGGGGCCCACGCCGAACAGCTCGTGGCAGAACTTCTCCTCCTCGACCGTCTCCGAGCCGTGCGTGTGCAGCCGTACGCCGAGCCGGCGGGCCAACTGCGCGGCCTGTCCCAGCAGTTCGGTGGAGACGGAGAAGGGGGAGCAGGGCGCGACGGCGATCTGCGTCATGGCGTCGAAGGAGGCGTCGTGGTGCCGCGCGACGGTCTCCTCGGTGGCGGCGAGCGCGCCCTGGAGCGTCTCCACGGCGAAGTCCGGCGGCAGTCCGCCGTCCTTCTCGCCGCGGTCCATCGAACCGCGGGCGAGGGTGAACCGTACGCCCATCTCGCGGGCCGCCCGGATGATCGCGCCGGACAGGTCCCCGGAACCGTGCGGGAAGACGTAGTGGTGGTCCATGGCGGTGGTGACGCCGCCGCGGGCCATCATCGCCAGCGACCCCTGGGCGGCCGCGTACACCATCTCCTCGTCGATGCGCGCCCACGTCGGGTAGAGCGCGACGAGCCAGTCGAACAGGTTGTGGTCGGTGGCCAGGCCCCGGGTGATCCACTGATAGAAGTGGTGGTGGGTGTTGACCAGGCCGGGCGTGGCCAGATGGCCGCTCGCGTCGATCCGGCGGACCACGTCCTTCAGCCCCTCGGGGGCCTTGCCCGCGCCGACCGACTCGATCCGGTTGCCGGCGAGGACGAGGTGTCCGGAGGCGTACTCGGTGTCGTCCGCGTCCACGGTCGCGATCGCGCAGTTCTCGATGACGACGCGCTGGGCTGCCGATGGTGCCATGGCGCTTCCTTGTCTTCGGTGGCGGCCCGTGGACGGGGCGCGTCCACGGGGAGGGCACGGCAGGACCCTGGGAGGATTTGAGTGCCGGAGCGGTGCTGCTCCGGGTGCCGAGGTGGTGGAGGTCGGCGCGCCACCGCTCCGCAGCGGGTCCGGTGGCGCGCGTCCCGCGTCAGAGGTTGGTCAGGTCGACCGGGATCCGTGCCTCGCAGCCGTCCCGGAGCACGGTGGCCTCGATCAGCCCGTAGGGCCGGTCGGCGGCGTAGTACACCTCGCGGTCGTTCTTCAGCCCGAACGGTTCCAGATCCGCCAGGAAGTGGTGCTTGTTCGGGAGGGAGAAGCGGACCTCGTCGATCTCGCCGAGGTTGTCGATGATGCGGGCGCCCATCTGGTAGAGCGTCTGCTGGAGCGACAGGGAGTAGGTCTCGGCGAACGCCTGGAGCATGTGCTGCTTCGCCTGCTCGTAGGACTTCTCCCAGTGCGGCGTCTGCTGCTCGTCGTCGGTCCAGTTGAACCGCCAGCGGGCGGAGACGTCCGTGGCCAGGATGCGGTCGTAGTCCTCCTTGAGGGTGGTGTACTTGTCCTTGACGTAGCCCCAGAACTCGGAGTCGGTCGAGTTCATCACGGTCAGGTTCTTGAGGCCGGAGACGACCTCCCAGCTCTCGCCGTCGTAGGTGATCTGGGTCAGCCGGGTCTCCTGGCCCTTGCGGACGAAGGAGTGCCCGCCCTGGTCGGCCGCGGAGTCCGCGTCGGCGGTCCCGATGCGCTCCCAGGCGTACTCCTCGATGCGGATACGGGCCCGGTGGATGGAATCCTGCGAGGTGACGAAGTGGCGGGCGAGGTGGATGCCGAACTGCTCGGCCGACTCGATGCCGTGCTCCTTGGCGAACGCGAACACCGTGTTCTTGGTGGTGTCGGTCGGCAGGACGTGAGCGTTGGAGCCGGAGTAGTGGACCTCCTCCATGTCGCCGGACAGGGCGACGGAGACGTTCAGGTCCTTGATGTGGTGGGTGGTGCCGTCCCGCGTGATCCTGACGACTCGGTTCTCGGCCTTGCCGTACTGGTTCCGTCCCAGAACCACAGGACGGGCAGGGCTGGAGTGGGTGGTCATGTGTAGCTAGCTCCCTCGGTAAACGGAGTAGCCGAACGGGTTGAGCAGCAGCGGTACGTGGTAGTGCTCGCCCGGTACGACGGCGAAGGTGATCGCCACCTCGGGGAAGAACACGGACGGTGCACCGCTGTCCCGATTCGCGGGGGCGTCCTGCTGCGCATCGGCTTGCTTCTCGGCGAAGTACGGCTCTTGCTTCCGGACGAAGTACGGCTCCACGGCGAACTCGAGCCGTACGTGGGTGGTTCCTTCCGGCGGCACCGGAAGGTCCTTGCACCGCCCGTCGGCGTCGGTCGAGGAGCCGCCGAGCGCCTGCCAGTCCGCTTCTCGGCCCGAGCGGGCCAGGAGGTGGACGGCGACGCCCTCGGCGGGGCGGCCGGCGGAGGTGTCCAGGATGTGCGTGGACACGGAGGCGGTGGTCTCGGTGCTCATGGTTTCCTCTTCGGGCGTCTTCTCAGGCGTCTTCGAGCAGTCGGGCGAGCCGGATGCGGTTGATCTTCCCCAGTTCGCTGCGGACGATCTCGCGTTCCTGCTCCGGCGCGTTGCCGATCCGCTCCTTGAGCGCGTCGCGCATCTGCTCGCCGGTCCGGCCGGTGGCGCAGATGAGGAAGACGTGGCCGAACCTCTCCTGGTAGGCCAGGTTGAGGTCGAGCATCTCGGCCCTGAGTTCCTCGGAGGCGCCGGCCATGCCGCGCTGTTCGCGGGCCGAGGCCGGGTCGCCGGGCTTGGGGCGGCCTATCGGTGGGTGGCCGGCCATCGCCTCCTCGAGGTCCGCAGGGGCCAGCTCCGCCATGGCGGCGTCGCTCGCGGCGTCGAGGTCGTCGGGGGTGTCGTAGGGGCGGGCCGCCAGTAGCCGGTCGGCCCACGCCGTGCTGGCGCACGCCTCCAGAAGGGCGGTTCGGGCCGCGTCTTCGGGGAGGGCGTTGAATCGGGCGAGGCCCGGCGGCGTTGAGCTCGAAGTCACGGGAGCCTCCGTGGGCTGTTCACGGCCTGCACGTGGAACGGGCTGCGGATAGCTAACGCCCTGACGAACACCGCGTCAACAGTTTGTTGAGAAATCCGGGATACCGGTCCCGGCGGCGACTCAGCCCCGCTTCTCGCGGTTGAGGTAGTTGTAGACGGTGAAGCGGCTGACGCCCAGTGCGCTCGCCACGGTCTCCACGCCGTGCCGTACGGAGAAGGCGCCGCGCGCCTCCAGCACCCGCACCACCTCCTGCTTGGACTTGCGGTCCAGGTCCGCGAGCGGCATGCCCTTCCTGCGCTCCATGGCGGCCAGGATGTGGTCCAGCGAGTCGGCGAGCTGCGGCAGGCGTACGGCGACGGCGACGGCACCCTCCCAGGAGAGGACGACATCGTCGGGGCCGGCCTCGTCGGGCGGGAGCATCCGGCCGCCGATCGCGTCGACCAGCGGCTTCAGGGCCGCGATGAACGGCTCCTCCCCCATCACCTCCCGTCCTCCCCGATCACGGTGACCTGGAGGGAGATCCGGGTGGCGCCGGCCCGGAGGGTCCTGCGCAGCAGGGTGTCCACGGCGTCCAGGACGACGTCGGCACCGCCCTCGGCCGTGTTGCCGAACGGACCGACGTCCACGGCGTCGAGCTCGGCGATCTCGACGACCTCCCGCGCCACCAGCGCGTGCGCCGGAGCCTCGTCCAGGTCGAAGGGCTCGGTCGTGAACTCCACTCTCAATCGCACGCGCTCAACCTAACGTGCGGGCCGGTTTCCGGGCAGTCCCCGGCGGCCGGGATCCACCCGGAAACCCGCACCCCCTTGACAAGCCACCACACCCCCGGCAGTCTTCCATTAAGCAGAAACGAACTTCCACTATACGGAATACGGCGACAACGGAAGGGAGCGCGGCCCTGATGGGATTCGCAGACCAGCGCTTCAACGTCAACCTGTCGATCCTCTTCACGGAACTCCCGCTCCTGGAGCGGCCGGCGGCCGCCGCCGCGGCCGGCTTCACCGCGGTCGAACTGTGGTGGCCGTGGATCGACTCCCCCACCCCGGAGCGTTCCGAGACCGACGCCCTGAAGAGGGCGATCGAGGACGCGGGCGTCCAGCTCACCGGCCTGAACTTCTACGCCGGCAGGCTCCCGGGCCCCGACCGCGGCGCGCTGTCCGTCCCCGGTGAGGAGGCGGAGAGGTTCCGCGCCAACATCGACGTGGCCGCGGACCTCGCCCGGTCCCTCGGCTGCACGGCCCTCAACGCCCTGTACGGCAACCGGGTCGAGGGCGTGGACCCGGCCGAGCAGGACGCGCTCGCGCTGGACAACCTGGTCCTCGCGGCCCGGGCCGCCGACCGGATCGGCGCGATCCTGCTGATCGAGGCGCTGAACAAGCCGGAGTCGCCGCTGTACCCGCTGGTGAGCGCGCCCGCCGCCGTCGAGGTGGTGGACAGGGTGAACGCGGCGTCGGGACTCGGCAACGCCAGGTTCCTGATGGACCTGTACCACCTGTCCATGAACGGCGAGGACCTGCCGTCGGTGATCGAGCGGTACGCGGCGAGGACCGGCCACGTCCAGATCGCCGACAACCCCGGCCGCGGAGCGCCCGGCACGGGCTCGCTCCCGCTGGAGGACCTCCTCGACCAGCTGGGCAAGGCCGGTTACGACGGCTGGGTCGGCCTGGAGTACAAGCCGGGCGACAGGCCGAGCGCCGAGGCCTTCGGGTGGTTGCCGGCCGCGGCCCGAGCGGCCCGCTGACCCGCCGTACACCTTCGACGGGCCCCGACTCCCAGACGCAGCACAGAAGTTAGAGAGGCACCCGCACATGACCACCACCCTTCCCAAGGTTGCCTGGATCGGCCTCGGCATCATGGGCTCCCCCATGTCCGAGAACCTGATCAAGGCGGGCTACGACGTCACCGGCTACACGCTGGAGCAGGCGAAGCTGGACCGGCTGGCCGCCGCGGGTGGCACCGCGGCGGGCTCGATCGCCGAGGCGGTCCGGGACGCCGACGTGATCATCACGATGGTGCCCGCGTCGCCGCAGGTCGAGGCCATCGCGTACGGCCCGGACGGCATCCTGGAGAACGCGCGCTCCGGCGCACTGCTGATCGACATGTCCTCGATCACCCCGCAGACCTCGATCGACCTGGCCGCCGCCGCCCAGGACAAGGGCATCCGGGTCCTGGACGCCCCCGTGTCCGGCGGTGAGGCGGGCGCCGTCGAGGCGGTGCTGTCGATCATGGTCGGTGGCGGGCAGGCCGACTTCGACGCGGCCGAGCCGCTGTTCGAGGCGCTGGGCAAGACCATCGTGCTGTGCGGCCCGCACGGCTCCGGCCAGACCGTGAAGGCCGCCAACCAGCTGATCGTCGCCGTGAACATCCAGGCGTGCGCCGAGGCCGTGGTCTTCCTGGAGAAGTCGGGCGTGGACCTGAAGGCGGCGCTGGACGTCCTGAACGGCGGTCTCGCCGGTTCGACCGTGCTGACGCGGAAGAAGGACAACTTCCTCCAGCGGGACTTCAAGCCGGGCTTCCGGATCGACCTGCACCACAAGGACATGGGCATCGTGACGGACGCGGCCCGCACCGTGGGTGCCGCCCTGCCCGTCGGCGCGGTGGTCGCCCAACTGGTGGCCTCCCTGCGCGAGCAGGGCGACGGCGGCCTGGACCACTCGGCCCTGCTGCGGGCTGTGGAGCGCCTCTCCGGCGCTCAGCTCTGACCGACCCCCCAGACCTCCGGACGGCGCCGCCGCCGACACCTGTCATGTCGCGCCCAGGCGGCGGCGCCGTCCGGAACCATCCCCTCGTGCAACGAACTGTGGACTACGGCAGGCGACGTGGAAGCGGTGTGCGCTCCACGCGCGGACCGGCACCACGAGCCGCGTACGGGGTCCGCCGGGAGGTCATGCCCCGGACCCCGTACGCATACGGCCCGCCCGGGCCGTCGGGCGACCCGGATGAGGGGTGGCCGCCCGACGGCCGTGCGGGCGCGGGACCGCGGCGGTGTGTGAGCCAGTGCGGTGGTGAAAGCGACGGAGCGTTCTCCCGACCCGAGGGAGGGCGTCCCGAAGCCGTCGCACCCGCCGCGGTCCCGGCCGGCCGCCTCGCGCGCACCCGGCCTGCCGCGAGGCCCCCCGACCCGTCCGGCGGCGCGAATGTCCTGTCGCGCCCAGCCTCGCGCCGCCGGACGGCAACCAGACAGACCGGAGGAGGAGCGCCGGACCCGGGTGGGAACCCGGGTCCGGCGCTCCTCGGCGTTCGCCCGGCGCCCCCGGGGTGCGGCCCGTGGGCCGGCGCAGGAGGCTGAGGGCATGGACAACCCCACGCGGCATCCGCACATCGTGGTGCACGCGCCGGCCCTGGACGGCTCCCGGCGCGTGACCGAGGGCGACGTGACCCTCGGACTCGCCTCCCATCTGGACGACGTGGTCGAGATCCTCCGCCTGGCCGACCTGGACCGCGTCGAGGTGGAGGAGGACGACCTCATCGAGTGGCAGGGCGGCGGCCCCGAGGACTGGCCGGGCCTGCCGGAACACGACGACTCCTGAACCCACCCCAGCACCGACACCCCGGAGGAGCAGGCGAACTCCTCGCGCTTGCGTGTGACGGCGCCGGAGTGTGCCGGAACAGCACGAAGAGGGCGGCCCCCCGTGGGTGGGCCGCCCTCTTCGCTGGTCGTCCGGGTCTCAGACCTTCAGTGGCCTGATGGAGGTCGGCGCGTGGCCCGGCTCCGTGGCGACGTCCTCGAACTCGACGACGTTGCCAATGTCGTTGGTGCCGGACATCGAGATGTTGGTGACGCGCTCCAGGATCGCCTCGACGACGACCGGCACACGGTGCTCGGCGGCGAGCTTCTTGGCCTGCTCGAAGGCGGCGCCGAGTTCGCCCGGGTCGGTCACCCGGATCGCCTTGCAGCCCAGGCCCTCGGCGACCTTGACGTGGTCGACGCCGTAGACGCCCAGCTCGGGCGAGTTGATGTTCTCGAACTCCAGGTTGACCTGGAAGTCGATGTCGAAGGCGCGCTGCGCCTGGCGGATCAGGCCCAGGTAGGAGTTGTTGACCAGCACGTGCACATAGGGGATCTTGTGCTGCGCGCCGACCGCCAGCTCCTCGATCATGAACTGGAAGTCGTAGTCGCCGGAGAGGGCGACGACGGACGCCTCCGGGTCGGCCTTGGCGACGCCGAGCGCGGCCGGGACGGTCCAGCCGAGCGGGCCGGCCTGTCCGCAGTTGATCCAGTGCCGCGGCCTGAAGACGTGCAGCATCTGGGCGCCGGCGATCTGCGAGAGGCCGATGGTGGAGACGTACCGGGTCTCCGGCCCGAAGGCCTTGTTCATCTCCTCGTAGACGCGCTGCGGCTTGATGGGGATGTCGTCGAAGTGCGTACGGCGCTGGAGCCTCGCCCGCTTCTCCTGGGCGGCGGCGGCCCAGGCGGAGCGGTCGGGCAGCCGTCCGGCAGCCTTCAGCTCCCGCGCCACCTCGACGAACAGCTCCAGCGCGGCCTTGGCGTCGGAGGCGATGCCGTAGTCCGGGGCGAAGATCTTGCCGAGCTGGGTGGGCTCGATGTCGACGTGGACGAACTTCCGGCCGGCCGTGTAGACGTCCAGCTTGCCGGTGTGGCGGTTGGCCCAGCGGTTGCCGATGCCGAGGACGAAGTCGGACTCCAGGAACGTCGCGTTGCCGTAGCGGTGCGAGGTCTGGAGGCCGACCATCCCCGCGTTCAGCTCGTGGTCGTCGGGCAGGACGCCCCAGCCCATCAGGGTGGGGACGACCGGAGTGCCCGTCAGCTCGGCGAACTCCACGAGGAGTGCGCAGGCGTCGGCGTTGATGACTCCGCCGCCCGCGACGATCAGCGGCCGCTCGGACTTGTTGAGCAGCGCGACGGCCTTCTCGATCTGGGCGCGGGTCGCGGCCGGCTTGTAGACGGGCAGCGGCTCGTACGTCTCCGGGTCGAACTCGATCTCGGTGAGCTGGACGTCGATGGGCAGGTCGATCAGGACCGGGCCGGGGCGGCCGGAGCGCATCAGGTGGAAGGCCTGCTGGAAGACGCCGGGAACCTGCGCCGCCTCCAGGACGGTGACGGCCATCTTGGTCACCGGCTTGGCGATGGAGGCGATGTCGACGGCCTGGAAGTCCTCCTTGTGGATCACGGCGGTGGGGGCCTGGCCCGTGATGCACAGGATCGGGATGGAGTCGCCGGTGGCCGAGTACAGGCCCGTGATCATGTCGGTGCCGGCGGGGCCGGACGTGCCGATGCAGACACCGATGTTGCCCGCGTGGGTCCTCGTGTAGCCCTCGGCCATGTGCGAGGCGCCCTCCACATGGCGGGCGAGGGTGTGGTTGATGCCGCCGGACGCCTTGAGCGCCGCGTAGAAGGGGTTGATCGCCGCGCCCGGCACACCGAACGCGGCGGTGACGCCCTCGCGCTTGAGGATCTCAACTGCCGCACGGGCAGCGGTCATACGAGCCATCGATACTCCTGCTTCGGCTGTCTTCGGCTGTTTCTGCTGTGTCCAGCTGCCGGATCGCACGCCCGCCGCGCCCTCACGGTCGCTCTTCCGTATAGCGGAAATTACTTTCTATATACTGGAAGCAATGTAGGTGGGCACACGAAGGCCGTCAAGAGACAGGAACAAGGGAGAGTGGGGCAGCTCGGCACCCTGGCGCGCGGGAACGAACCGGAGCCGGTCGCGCACGGCGTCGCCACCTGACCGCGCGTGATCGCGCGCAGACTGCAACCGGCTCCCTGATAATTTCAGCAGCGCGGATATCACCCTGGCGTTGTCCTCAAGTCGCTGCCAGGATGGTGGTGTTGATGACACCTCAGGAGGTTGGGCGTGAGTGAGGCCCGTTCCGGCACCAGCGCGCCGACAGTCCTGCGCATGATCCTCGGCCGCCGGCTGCAGGACATGCGGCTGGCAGCCGGGGCCTCGCTGGAGGACGCGGCGAAGGCACTGCGCGTGAAGAGCCTGACGATCCGGCGGCTGGAGAAGGCCGAGGTCGCGCTGAAGCCTCTCTACGTGGAGAAGCTCCTGGAGACCTTCGGCGCGGGCCGCCAGGAGATCGAGGAGTTCGTCGACCTGGCCGAGCAGGCCAACGAGCCCGGCTGGTGGCACTCCTACCGCGACGCCGTCCCCAGCTGGTTCACCGCCTACGTGAGCCTGGAGACCGGCGCCAAGTACCTGCGCACGTACGAGCCCCAGTACGTCACCGGCCTGCTGCAGACTCCCGACTACGCGCGCGCCGTGCTGCGCGGCGGGTTGCCGAACGGCAGCGAGGAGGAGCTCGCGCGCCGCGTGGAGCTGCGGCTGCGCCGCCAGAGCCTGCTGGAGCGGGAGGACGCCCCCCTGCTGTGGGTGGTCATGGAGGAAGCCGTCCTGCACCGGGCCGTGGGCAGTCCTGGCGTGATGCGGGAGCAGATCGAACGGCTCCTCGACGTGTCCGAGCTGCCGCACGTCAGCCTCGACATCGTGCCCTTCTCCGCCGGTGCGCATGTCGGGGCGTGTGCCCCGTTCACGTATTTCCGGTTCGAGGAACCCGAGCTGCCCGACATCGTCTACAGCGAACTCCTGTCCGCCTCCGTCTACCTGGACCAGCGCGCGGACGTCGTCGCCCACCTCGAGGCGCATTCCCGTATGGCGCTCCTGACGTCGTCCCAGGACAGCAGGGCGCTCCTGAACCACATGCGCAAGGAGTACTCATGACGATCACCGACGACGGCGTCTACAACGGCATGCCGGCCCTCGACCTCGGGGAGCAGGGCTGGGAGCGCCCCTGGAGCGGACCGAACGGCGGTCAGTGCGTCGAGACGAAGCAGCTCGCCGACGGCCGCGTGGCCGTACGGCAGTCGACCGACCCGGCCGGGCCCGCGCTGATCTACGCGCCGGAGGAGATCGCCGCGTTCGTCCGCGGGGTCAAGGAGGGCCTGGCCGACCACTTGGCCGCCGGGTGAACCACCCGCGGTCACCGGGCCGACGACACCGGTCCCGTACCTGGCCTGCGGGCCGACAGACACACGCGTGAAGGGGAGAACATGGGTACCAGGCAGGCCGGCCGGGATCTCGACACGAGCAAGGCGCACTCGGCCCGGATGTACGACTACTTCCTCGGCGGCAAGGACCACTTCGAGATCGACAAGGAGGCGGCCCTGGTCGCCGCCGAGGCCCACCCCGGCCTCTACGTGACCGCCCGCGAGAACCGGGCGTTCATGCACCGGGCCACCCGGGTCCTGGCGCAGGAGCACGGCATCCGCCAGTGGCTCGACATCGGCACGGGCATCCCGACCGAGCCCAACCTGCACCAGGTCGCCCAGTCCGTCGCGGTCGACGCCCGCATCGTGTACGCCGACAACGACCCGCTCGTCCTCAAGTACGCCGAACGCCTCATGCGCAGCACGACGCAGGGACGCACGGCCTACGTCGAGGCCGACGTCAGGGACCCCGACGCGCTGATGAGCGCCGTGCGGGACGCGGAGGTCCTGGACTTCGGCCGGCCCATCGCCCTCTCCCTCAACGCCCTGATGCACTTCATCACCGACCCGCACGACCCGTACGCCATCGTCCGCCGGCTGCTCGACCCGCTCCCGGTGGGCAGTGCCCTGGCCATGAACCACTGCACGCCCGACTTCGACCCCGTCACCTGGAACAAGGTCGCGGAGGTCTACACCAAGTCCGGGTCTCCCGTGCAGTTCCGTTCGCACGGCGACGTCAGCCGCTTCTTCGACGGACTCGACCTGATCGACCCCGGCATCGTCTGCTGCCATCGCTGGCGTCCCGCCGAACCCGCCGACGGGACGGAGCCCACGGACGCCCAGATCAGCCTGCTGGCGGGCGTGGGCATCAAGCGTTAGCCGGTTCCCGAGACCGGCCGGGACGTCAGGGGAGGCTGAGGTGCCGGCCGGGTCGGTCGTGGCTCATACGCCGTAGCGCTCGCGGAGTTCGATCTTGCGCACCTTCCCGGAGACCGTCATCGGGAAGGAGTCCAGGATGCTCAGCCGGCTCGGGATCTTGTAGTGGGCGAGCCGGCCCTCGCAGAAGGCCCGCAGGTCCTCCAGGGCCGGCGGGTCGGCCGCGTCCACCGGGACGACGCAGGCCAGCACCTCCTCGCCGTACTTCTCGTGCGGCACGCCGACCACCTGGACGTCACGGATCCTCGGGTGGCCGTAGAGGAACTCCTCGATCTCGCGCGGGTAGATGTTCTCGCCCCCGCGGATGATCATGTCCTTGATGCGGCCGACGATCTCGACGTACCCGTCCTCGCGCATCACCGCGAGGTCGCCGGTGTGCATCCAGCGGCCCGGGTCGACGGCCTCGGCGGACTTCTCGGGCTCCTCCCAGTAGCCGAGCATCACGCTGTAGCCGCGGGTGCACAACTCGCCTGCCGTGCCGCGTGGTTGGGTGACACCGGTGGCCGGGTCGACGACCTTGACCTCGAGGTGCGGCAGCACCCGGCCGACGGTGCCGGTGCGGTGCTCGAGGTCGTCGTCCATCCGGGTCTGCAGGGAGACCGGCGAGGTCTCGGTCATGCCGTAGCAGATGGAGACCTCCGCCATGTGCATCTCGGCGACCACCCGCTTCATCACCTCCACCGGGCAGGGGGAGCCCGCCATGATTCCGGTGCGCAGGGACGTGAGGTCGTACGAGGCGAAGTCGGGGAGGTTCAGCTCCGCGATGAACATCGTCGGCACCCCGTACAGCGAGGTGCAGCGTTCCCGCTGGACCGCCTCCAGGGTGGCCTTCGCGTCGAAGGACGGCGCCGGGATGACCGTGCACGCGCCGTGCGAGGTCGCCGCCAGGTTGCCCATGACCATGCCGAAGCAGTGGTAGTAGGGCACGGGGATGCAGATCCGGTCCTGTTCGGTGTAGCCGACCGTACGGCCCACCCAGTAGCCGTTGTTGAGGATGTTGTGGTGGGAGAGCGTGGCACCCTTGGGGAAGCCCGTGGTACCCGAGGTGTACTGGATGTTGATGGGGTCGTCGCAGCTCAACTCGGCCTGTATCGCGGCCGTCTGTTCCACCGGCACCTTCGCGGCGGCGGCCGTCAGCGCGTCCCACGACGGATCGCCGATCCAGACGGTCTCCCGCAGCTCGGGGCACGCGCCGCGGACCTGCTCGACCAGCTCCCGGTAGTCGGTGCCCCGGTGGGCCTGCGAGGCGACCAGCAGGGAGACGCCGGCCTGCCGGAGCACGTACTCCACCTCGTGGGCCCGGTAGGCCGGGTTGATGTTCACCATGATGACGCCGATGCGCGCGGTGGCGTACTGGACGAGCACCCACTCCGGGCAGTTGACCGCCCAGATCCCGACCCGGTCGCCCTTGACCACGCCCTTGGCGAGCAGCCCGCGCGCCACCTCGTCGACCGCCGCGCCGAACTCGGCGTAGGTCCAGCGGCGCCCGGAGGGTACGTCGACCAGCGCCTCGCGGTCGCCGAACGCGGCGATCGCCCGGTCGAGGTTGGCGCCGATGGTGTCACCCAGCAGCGGGGTGCCGCTGGTTCCGTGGGCGTAGGACCGTGCGCAGGACTGTTCGCTCACCGGAAGTCCTCCTCGCGGTACTCGTTCGCCGAGCCCTCGGCCGTGGCCTCGCGCAGCTCGATCCGGCGGATCTTGCCGGAGACGGTCTTGGGCAGCTCGCCGAACTCCAGGCGGCGGATGCGCTTGTAGGGGGCGAGCACCTCCCGGGAGTGCTCGAAGAGCGCCTTCGCGGTGCCGGTGCCCGGCTCCCAGCCCTCGGCGAGGACGACGTAGGCCTTCGGCACCGCAAGGCGCAGCGGGTCCGGCGCGGGCACGACCGCCGCCTCGGCCACCGCCTCGTGCTCCAGCAGGGCGCTCTCCAGCTCGAACGGGCTGATCTTGTAGTCGGAGGCCTTGAAGACGTCGTCGGACCGCCCGATGTACGTCAGGTATCCGTCCTCGTCCCGGGAGGCGACGTCTCCCGTGCGGTAGTAGCCGCCGGCCATCGCCTCCGCGGAGCGGTCCGGGTCACCGTGGTAGCCGGTCATCAGTCCGACCGGGCGCGCGGACAGGTCGAGCGCGATCTCGCCCTCGTCGGCACCGGGCGCGCCGGAGACCGGGTCGAGCAGTTCGACGCGGTAGCCGGGGCTGGGCCGCCCCATGGAGCCGGTCTTCAGCGGCTGGCCGGGGCTGTTGGAGACCTGCACGGCGGTCTCGGTCTGCCCGAAGCCGTCCCGGATGGTCACGCCCCAGGAGCGCCGGACCTGCTCGATGACCTCGGGGTTCAGCGGCTCGCCCGCGGCCACGGCCTCGCGGGGCGGGGTGCGCAGCTGGGTGAGGTCGGCCTGGATCAGCATGCGCCACACGGTCGGCGGGGCGCAGAAGGTGGTGACGCCCGCGCGGTCCATCTCGGCCATCAGGCGGGCGGCGTCGAAGCGGGTGTAGTTGTGGATGAAGACGGTCGCCTCGGCGTTCCACGGGGCGAACAGGTTCGACCAGGCGTGCTTGGCCCAGCCGGGCGAGGAGATGTTCAGGTGCACGTCCCCCGGCTTCAGGCCGATCCAGTACATGGTCGCCAGGTGCCCGACGGGGTACGAGACGTGGGTGTGCTCGACCAGCTTGGGGCGGGCCGTGGTGCCCGAGGTGAAGTACAGCATCAGCGGGTCGTCGGCGAGGGTGGGCCCGTCCGGGACGAACGCGGCGGGGGCGGCGTACGCGTCCTCGTAGGGCGCCCAGCCCTCCTGCGGCGGGCCGCCGACGGAGATACGGGTGTAGGCGCCGGGGACGTCGGCGAACTTCGCGGTGTCGGCGGCGCGTGCGATCACGTGCTTGACCCGGCCGCGTTCGACGCGGTCGGTCAGGTCGGCGGGGCCGAGCAGCGGGGTGGCGGGGATGACCACCGCGCGCAGCTTCATCGCGGCGAGCGCGGTCTCCCACAACTCGGCCTGGTTGCCGAGCATGACGAGGACGCGGTCCCCGGCGGCGACGCCGCGCTCGCGCAGCCAGTTCGCCGCGCGGCTGGAACGCTCGGACATCTCGGCGAAGGAGAGGCGGGTCTCGGTGCCGTCCTCCTCGACGATGTGCAGGGCGGTGCGGTCGTTCCCCTCGGCGACGGCGTCGAACCAGTCCAGCGCCCAGTTGAAGGGGGAGGGGCGGGGCCACTCGAAGCCGGCGTAGGCGGTGGCGTAGTCCTCACGGTGTTCGAGCAGGAAGTCCCGCGCCCTGCGGAAGAGCTCCGTCGCCGTCGTCATCTGTCCTCCTTGGTCCCGGACCATTGCCGGGCGGCTCTCTGTCATCGTGTAATCCGTGATGTGCGTCTCACCACCCCCGAACGGGGGTGGTGAGCGGGCAGGTCCATGACGGTCCACGGCGAAGGGGCGAGCGGTGAGGGCGGACGCGTCCGGGGCGGCGGAGATCCGTGGTGCGCTGGTACGGCTGCGGCGTGCGACGGGCCTTCCGGTCGCCTTCGGCGGCCTGGTCGAGCCGGGCCGGCCGCGGGTGCGGATCAGCGAGCTGAGCGGCACGACGACGCTCGCGCTCAGGGCGCTCGCGGTGAGCTCCGGCAACGGGCTGGGCGGCAAGGCGGTGGCGCTCGCCCGTCCGTGCGCGGTCACGGACTACTCGCTGTCCCCGCGGATCAGCCACGAGTACGACATCCCGGTCGCCGCGGAGGGGCTGCGCTCGGTGCTGGCCGTGCCGGTGGTCGTACGGCGCCGGGTGCGCGGCGTGCTGTACGGCGCGCTGCGGACGGCCCAGCCGCTGGGCGACCGGACGCTGAGCGCGGCCGTGGAGGCGGCGCGGGACGTGGAGCAGGCGCTGGTGGCGGAGGAGCAGGCGTGGGACCTGCTGGCGGCGTCCCGTGCGGCGCCCGCCCCTCGGGATCCGGCGGACGGGGCCGTCTGGGAGCAGGTCCGCGAGGCCCACGCGGCGCTGCGCGCGCTGGCCCCGCGTATCTCCGACCCGGCCCTGCGCGCCGAGCTCCTCGACGCCTGCGGCCTGTTGACCACGGCGTCCGCTCCGGTGCCGGGCGTGAGCCTGGCCCCCCGCGAGCTCGACGTGCTGACCTGCGTGGCTGCGGGCGCGACCAACGCGGCCGCGGCGGCCCGGCTGGGCCTGAGCCCGGAAACCGTCAAGGGCTACCTCCGCTCGGCCATGCGCAAACTGGGTGCCCACACCCGGGGAGAGGCCGTGTCCACAGCCCGCCGGGCAGGACTCCTGCCCTAGTGACTTATTCATTCACTGGCGCTTTGAATATGGGCATGCCGCAGGCGCTGTTATTTCCCTCACCACGCCGGCTGTCCGAAATTCACGGGCAGGTTGCCTAGAATTTGGCCCGACCACGACACTCGAGGGGAGCGGTGACCGTGCGACGGGACTTGAAGGGCCCTGCGAACTACCGTTCCGACCTGGTCATCGGCCAGGAGGAGCCGTCCGCGGCGGCACGGGAGCAGCTCGCGCGCGGTGGAAGTGTGCTGCTGCACGGGCCGGCCGGAATTGGAAAGTCGACGGTGCTGCGGGCATTGGCCGCGGAATACGCCCCGATCGCCCGCACCGTGTTGCGCTGCTCCGCCACCGAGTCCGAATCCCACCTGCCCTTCCTCGCCCTGGCCGACCTCTTCGGCCTGGTCCTGGACGAGGTGTCCGGCAAGCTGCCCGCCGCCCAGCACACCGCGCTGGAGTCGGCGCTCACCGGCCGCGGCGAGTCCACCCTCCAGCGCGACGGTCTCGCCCTGCGCCTGGCCGTGCTGTCCACGCTGCGCGCGCTCGCCGCGAAGGGCCCGGTCCTGATCGTCGCCGACGACCTCCAGTGGCTGGACGCGGCCAGCGCCGAACTGCTCGGCTTCGCCGCCCGGCGCCTCGGCGAGACACCCGTGCAGATGCTGTGCGCGGTACGGACCGAGCCGGAACAGGCGGAGCGGTACGACCGCCATCTGCGCGCCTGCCCGCCCGACACCCTCTCCGTCCGGCTGGGCCCGCTGACCCGTACCCAGGTCTCCGCCCTGCTCGGCCACCGCGGGTACGCCGGCCTGCCCCGCTCCACGGTCCGCGACATCCACCGCACCAGCGGCGGCAACCCCCTCTTCGCGCTGGAGCTGGGCCGCGCCCTGGCCGAGAGCCCCACCCCGCCCCGGCCGGGCGAACCGCTGCCGGTGCCGACCTCGCTGCGCGCCCTCGTCCTGAGCCGCCTGGAGATGCTGTCGGACGAGGCCCGCCGCACCCTCCTGGTGGCCAGCGCCGGCGCCCGCCCCACCCCCGCCCTGCTGCACGCGGCCGGCCGCGGCAACGCCGAGGCCGAGTGCGCGCAGGCCGCCGAACTCGGGCTGCTGGCCACGGAGCCGGAGGGCCCGGCCGTACGGTTCGCGCACCCGCTGATATCGGCCGCGCTGTACGCGGAGGCGCCCGCCCAGGAGCGGCGCGCCGCCCACGCCGCCCTGGCCACCGCCGCCCCCGACCCCATCGAGCGGGCCCGGCACCTGGCACTGGCCACCACCGGCACCGACCCGGAGGTGGCCGCCCGGCTCGCCGAGGCCGCCGCGCTGGCCCGGGACCGCGGGGCGCCCTCGGTGGCCGCCTCGCTGGGGCTGCTCGCCGCCCGGCACACCCCGCCCGGCGGTGGACCGGGAGGCCCGGACGATCGGCGGTTGCAGGCCGCCGAGGACGCCATCACGGCCGGCGAGGTGGACCTCGCCCGGGACATCGCCCGTGAGGTGCTGACCCGGGCCACCGTGCCCGCCGAACGGGTGCGGGCCTGGATGGTGGTGATCGAGTCGGCCGGTCAGGCCCTCGGGGACGTGGACGCCGTCTTCCCGCAGGCGCTGGCCGACGCGGGCGACGACCCTCGGCTGCTCGCCCTGGTCCACTACCAGCTGGCCTGGCGCGGCCTGGTCGTGCAGGGCGACTTCGCCGAGGCCCGCCAGGAGGCCGCGCACGCCGCCGAACTGGCGGCGCGCGGCCGGGACCGGCGCAACGAACTGATGGCGCTCGCCTTCCAGGCCTCCACCGAGACCCTGATGGGGCATCCGAACGCCCCGGCCACCATCAAGCGGGCGCTGAGGGAGCCTCAGGACCCGTACGTCGCCTGCCATCACAACGGCGTCGGCTCGGCCCGCTACCGCTGGCTGCTGATGAGCGACCGGCTCGCCGAGGCCCGGGCGACCATCACCGCGCTGCTGCGCGAGGTGCGGCGGCGCGGCATGGTCGAGAGCGAGGTGCACTTCCTGCGCCTGCTCGCCGAGACCGAGCTGCGCTCCGGCCACTGCGGCCGGGCCCTGGACCTGGCCCGCGAGAGTC
This sequence comes from Streptomyces sp. NPDC052043, assembly GCF_044548235.1. Lineage (NCBI taxonomy): Bacteria > Bacillati > Actinomycetota > Actinomycetes > Kitasatosporales > Streptomycetaceae > Streptomyces > Streptomyces sp. NPDC052043. The sequence continues at coordinate 477,897 of NZ_JBIUBT010000002.1, read as the reverse complement.
TGCGGATGGCCCGGGACACCGGCATCGGCGAGAGCGCCTCGGCCACCCTGGCCTCCCTCGCCGAGGCGTCCGGCGGCAGCACCGACCGGGCGCTGGCGCTGGCCCGGGAGGCGGTGGGGCACGCCGAGGAGGACGGCGACCAGATGTATCTCTCGCGTGCCCTGACCGCCCTGGGACACGCCCAGTTGGTGGCCGGGGACGACCAGGCAGCCGTGACGGCGCTGCGCCGGGTGCGGGAGCTGGAACTGGGGCTCGGCATCACCGATCCGGCGCGTGGCCGCTGGCACGGCGACCTCGCGGAGGCCCTGGTGCGGACCGGGGAGCGGGCCGAGGCCCAGCGCGTCATCGACGTGGCCCGCGAGCACGCGCTGCGCCTCGGCCGCGAGAGCGTGCTGGCCGTCCTCGACCGGTCCGAGGCGCAGGTGCGGGCGGCCCGCGGCGACCAGGACGCCGCCGTGGCCCAGGTGACGTCCGCCCAGGACCGGCTGGCGAAACTCGGCAACGGTCTGGAGGAGGCCCGCGCCGCGTTCGCACTGGCCCGGCTGCGCGCCCTCGCCCCGGCCCTGGGAGTCGGCCGGGCGGGGACACCCCTCGTACCGGGACCGGCGTCGTACGCCGAGGCGGCGCGGCTGTTCCGGCGCTGCCGCGCGCTGCCGTGGCTGCGCCGGGTGGAGGAGGCCGCCACCGCCCGGTCCGCGCGGCAGCCGGAGGTGGCCCCGGCGGCGCTGGACGGGCTGGCGGCGATGGAGCGTCAGGTGGCGGCGCTGGTCATGGAGGGCGCGACGAACCGGGAGATCGCCGCACGGCTGTTCATCAGCGTCAAGACGGTGGAGGCGACCCTGACCCGGGTCTACCGCAAGCTGGGGATCCGTTCGCGCGTCGACATCGTCCGATTGGCGGCAGGCCGGCGCGCGAAGTGAGCGCGGCGCGGGTTGACTGACCGCGTGGACGCCAGTGAGACCAGTGAGAACGGCGCCAAAGGGCGCGGCAGGAGGAGCGAAGACCACCGGGCCGTGCCGGGGCACCGGGTGGGACCGAGGGTTTTCCCTGCCCAACTCCCCTAGGGGGTTCCCTCATTGGAGGAGGGTGGGCCCGGTCCTAGCGTAAGGGACGTGCCGCTCGCCCGGGCACACGGGACCGAGCACGGATCCCACGGCTCCCGTGCTCCCCCGCCCGCGCGATCCCCCACCGGCCTGCCCCAAGGAGACGCATGTTCGGCCTCACCCGCGCCAGACGGACCGCCGCCGCGGTCGTGGTCGGCGCTGCCGCGGCCGCACTGCCCACCGCCCCTTCCGCGGTCGCCGCCTCCTCCACGGCCACCTCCCCCACGGCCGGCTCCCCCACGGCCTCCTCCCCCCGGCCCGTCGTCGGCGGTACGACGACCACGACGGCGGAGTACCCGTTCGTCATGCAGATCACGGACGCGTCCGGCAGCCAGTTCTGCGGCGGCACCCTCGTCGCGCCCACGAAGGTGGTCACCGCCGCGCACTGCGTGGTCGGCGAGACCACGGACAACGTACGGGTGGTGGGCGGCCGCACCCGCCTCGACGGCACCGACGGCACGGTCGGCGAGGTCCGCGGAATCTGGTTCGACCCCGGCTACACGGACGCCGCCAACGGCGCCGACGTGGCCGTGCTCACCCTGAAGTCGCCGATGCCGTACGCCACGGCGCGGTACGTCTCCCCCACCGCCACCGGCGTGTACGCGCCCGGTATGACGGCCCGCGTCCTGGGGTGGGGCACCACCGGCGAGAACGGCGGGGGCGCCGGCCGGTTGCGCGTGGCGACGGTGCCCGTCGTGTCCGACACCGACTGTCGCCACTCCTACGGCTCCGATTTCGTCGCGAGCGACATGGTTTGCGCCGGATACCCGTCCGGCGGCGTTGACACCTGCCAGGGCGACAGCGGCGGTCCCCTGCTCATCGGGGGCGTCCTGGCAGGGATCACTTCCTGGGGCAACGGCTGTGCCGAGGCGGGCCGGCCGGGTGTCTACACCCGGCTGGCCTCCTTCTCCAGCCTCGTGACCGAGCAGGTCCGGTCCTGACCTGAGCCGTGCCCCGGTGAAAGCCAGGGGGCGTTGCGAGCCACCACGAGCGGCCCGCAACGCCCCCTTTCCAAAGCCTGATCGGTCTCCGTGGCCGCCGGGCCTCCGTCATCAGGGCCCTGGCCCGTCCGGTCCGGCGGCGGGTGGTTCGGTGGCCTGCCAGCCGGACCAGCGGCGGACGGTGATCGCGATCACCGCTCCGTGCGGCGGGATCTCACGGTACTGCGGGTACTTGCGCAGCAGCCGGGCGAGCGCGGTCCCGTACTCCACCGCGGTCCGCTCGTCCTCCGCGCCGGGCGGCACGATCCTCGCGTCGCCGTCGGCTCGGGCCCACCACAGGCGGTTCCAGTCCTCGTCGTAGTCGTCCACCAGGAGGGACACGGACCCGGTGGCCTCGATGTCGCGCAGGCGTCCGAGCCGGGTCGTGGTCTTCGGCTTGCGGTCGACGGCCGTCACGATGCCCTCGTCGCCGAGGGCGGCGAACACCGTGGGCACCAGGTGCGGGCGGCCCGCCGCGTCCACCGTGGCCAGTCGCGCCACCCTCGCGGCGAGGAACCGGCGTCGCGCCTCACCGGGGTCCATGCGGGGCACGTGCGTGTCTCCCCTCTGCCGTCTCTCAGCCGTCCGCCGCCTCCCAGCCGTCCGCCGTCTCTCGGCCCTCCGTCAGGACCCGCAACACCTCCTCGTCCGTCAGCTGCTCGAAATCGTCGTACCAGACGCCCACGGCGGTGAAGATGAGCGGCTGGTGGAGGCAGATCAGCTCGTCGGCCTCGGCGTGCAGCGCCCGGACGGCGTCGGGTGCGCCGACGGGGACGGCGAGGACCGTGCGCGCGGGCGCCCGGCGCCGCACGTGCCGCAGCGCGGCGCGCGCGGTGGAACCGGTGGCCAGACCGTCGTCGACGACGATCGCGGTACGTCCGCCGAGGTCCGGGGCGGGACGGCCGTGGCGGTAGCGGTCGGCGCGGCGGTGCAGTTCGGCGCGTTCGCGCTCGACCACCGGGGCGAGGTCCTCCTCGGTCAGGCCGAGCAGGTTCAGGGCCGTCCTGTCGAACAGCGGCGGGTCGTCCCCGGCGATCGCGCCGAGGCCGTACTCCTCCTGCGAGGGGGCGCCGATCTTGCGGACCACGACCACGTCCAGCGGGGCGTCCAGCGCCCGCGCGACCTCCCGGGCCACCGCGACGCCGCCGCGGGGCAGCGCCAGCACCACGGGGTCGGGCAGGGCGCCCGCCTCGCACCGGGCGCGCAGCCGTTCGGCCAGTCGGCGGCCGGCCTGAGCGCGGTCACGGAACCTCATGGGCGTCCCTCCTTCCGCCCCGCGGGCCGGGTACCCCGCCGCATGCGGCCGACCCCGTCCCGCGGGCGCCGTCCGGCCGGTCCGGTTAGTCCGGGGTGTGAGGGGCAGTCGGAGAGGACTCACGGCAGACCGGTTCCCCGTAGGAGCAACAGTGTCGACAGGCCGACTCCCCGATCGCGAACAGCGGATCCTGAACGAGATAGAACGCGCCCTCAGCCATGACCGCCGTCTGGTCCGGCGGATGCGGTCCGGACGCAGGCGCCGGGACCTCTCCCGGGTGGCGTCCTACGCTCCTCGGCCGTGGACCGTGGTGCTGCTGGCAACGGTCTCCGTCGCCCTGCTGACGGCCGGTGCCGTCACCGCGGAGCCGGCGGTGATCTGGGCGTTCGCGGCGGTGTGGCCGGTGACGCTGTTCTCCGCCCTGCGGCTGCTGTGCCGCCGGACGGAGTCCTGACGCGCCGCGCCGTTCCCCTGTTCGACCCCGCTATACACCGCGTCTATACCTGCGGTTTATAGTCCCGACATGCCTTTCGCAACCAGGAAGACGATCAAAACGGAGGCCCGGTTCCGGGCGTTGGCGGCACTGACGGCACTGGCGGCCGCGTGTCTGGCGCTCACCGGCTGCGCACGCGACAGTACGGCGCCGAGCGACGCACGGGCGCACCCCGCGCCGGGCGCGCCGGCCGGGTTCGGCACGGTGGACTGCCGTCACGCCAAGTGCGTCGCGCTGACCTTCGACGCGGGGCCGAGCGAGAACTCCGCCCGGCTGCTCGACATCCTGAAGGAGAAGCAGGTACCGGCGACCTTCTTCCTGCTCGGCGCCCGGCACATCGAGAAGTACCCGGAGCTGGTCGTGCGCATGGCCGCCGAGGGCCACGAGGTGGCGAACCACACCTGGGACCACCAGATCCTGACCCGGATACCGGCGGAGCGGGTACGCGAGGAGATACGGCGCCCGAACGAGGAGATAGAGCGGCTGACCGGACGCAAGCCGACCCTGATGCGCCCGCCGCAGGGCCGCACCGACGACACCGTGCACCGGATATCCAAGGAACTGGGCATGTCCGAGGTGCTGTGGAGCGTGACCGCCAAGGACTACACCACGACCGACTCCGAGCTGATCACCCGGCGCGTCCTGGACCAGACCTCCCGGGACGGGATCATCCTGCTGCACGACATCTACGCGGGCACGGTGCCCGCGGTGCCCGGAATCATCGACGCGCTGAAGGAGCGGGGGTACGTCTTCGTCACCGTGCCGCAGTTGCTGGCACCGGGCAGGGCGGAGCCGGGCAAGGTGTACCGACCCTAGGGTCTGTTGAGCCAACCGCGTGAGCGGGGGGCGAACGCACAGGGGGAGGCCCCTCATTGCCTACGATCGTGGCGTGGTGAACTTCTCGCTCGAACGCACCGCGCCGCTCCCCCTCGACGAGGCGTGGCGGCGGATCACGCGGTGGTCGCGGCATGCCGACGCGGTGCCGCTGACCCGTATCACCGAGGTCACGCCCGCGCCCACCCGTACGGGCACGGTGTTCGTGGCCCGTTCGGGGATCGGTCCGCTCGGCTTCGACGATCCGATGGAGGTCACCGTGTGGCGTCCGCCGGCCGACGGCGAGGCGGGACTGTGCCGGGTGGAGAAGCGGGGCCGGGTGGTGGTGGGCTGGGTCGAGTTCGAGGTGCGGCCCGGTCCCGGGGGCCGTACGCGGGTGGTCTGGCGGGAGGAGCTGCGGGTCCGTTTCCTGCCGACCCTGTTCGACGAGCCCCTGCGCGGCGTGGCCCGATCGGTGTTCGGACGGGCCCTGAACCGGCTGCTCAGGCAGCCCGGCTGACGCCTCGTCAGGCAACCGAACCGATCCGCCGGGCGCCGGCCGGCACTGCGTCGTGGTGGATCGGGGTGTGCGCGCCGACGAGGGGCGCGCCGCTGCCGCCGCGCCGCTCGGCGACGATCTCGGAGGCGATCGACAGGGCCGTCTCCTCGGGTGTACGGGCTCCGAGGTCGAGCCCGATCGGGGATCGCAGCCTCGCCAACTCCAGCTCGCTCACGCCGACTTCGCGCAGCCGCCGGTTGCGGTCGAGGTGGGTGCGGCGCGAGCCCATGGCGCCGACGTAGGCCACCGGAAGGCGTAGCGCCAGCTTGAGCAGGGGAATGTCGAACTTGGCGTCGTGGGTCAGGACGCACAGCGCCGTGCGGGCGTCGACGCCGGTCCGGGCGAGGTACTCGTGCGGCCACTCGACGACGATCTCGTCGGCCTCCGGGAAGCGCGCCCGGGTGGCGAAGACAGGCCGGGCGTCGCACACGGTGACGTGGAAACCGAGGAACGTGCCGATCCGCACCAGCGCCGAGGCGAAGTCGATCGCCCCGAAGACGATCATCCGGGGCGGCGGCACCGCGGACTCGACGAGGACCGTGAGCGGGGCGCCGCAGCGCGAGCCCCGCTCGCCGATCTCCAGGGTGCCGGTGCGCCCGGCGTCCAGGAAGGCGGACGCCTCGCCGGCGACCGTGCGGTCCAGTTCCGGGTGGCCGCCGAAGCCGCCCTCCCGGGAGCCGTCCGGGCGGACCAGCAGGGCCCGGCCCAGCAGTTGGCCTGGGCCTGACACGATCCGGGCCAGGGCCGCTGCCTCCCCCCGCGAGGCGGCGGTCAGCGCGGACGCGGTCACGGTACGGGCCGGGTCGGTGGCCCGCACCGGGGTGACGAGGATGTCGATGACGCCGCCGCAGGTCAGCCCGACGGCGAAGGCGTCCTCGTCGCTGTAGCCGAAGCGCTCCAGGACGGTTTCGCCGTCCTGGAGCGCCTGCCGGCACAGCTCGTACACGGCGCCCTCCACACAGCCGCCGGAGACCGAGCCGATGGCCGTGCCGTCGGCGTCCACCGCGAGGGCGGCACCCGGCCGGCGCGGTGCGCTGCCGCCGACGGCCACCACGGTGGCCACGGCGAAGTCGCGTCCCTGCGCGACCCACCGGTCCAGTTCCTCGGCGATGTCCAGCATCTGTCGGTCTCCTTGCGGCGGTCGTGGGGAGGGCTCGTCGGCGGCGGGCGCGAGGCCCTAGGGCGCAACAGGCCCTAGCGCACGCCCAGCCAGTTCTCGATGGGGTGGAGGGCGAAGTACACGAGGAAGAGGGCCGTCAGGCCCCACATGAAGGCGCCGATCTCCCGGGCCCTGCCCTGGGCCGCCTTGATGGCGGTGTACGAGATGACGCCGGCCGCGACTCCGGTGGTGATGGTGTACGTGAACGGCATCAGGACCACGGTGAGGAAGACCGGGATCGCGGTGGACCGGTCGGCCCAGTCCACGTGCCGGGCGTTCATCAGCATCATGGCCCCGATGACCACCAGCGCGGCGGCGGCGACCTCCTGCGGGACGATCGCGGTGAGCGGGGTGAAAAACAGGCAGGCCGCGAAGAACAGGCCGGTGACGACCGAGGCGAGGCCCGTACGGGCGCCCTCGCCGACGCCGGTCGACGACTCGATGAACACGGTCTGCCCGGACCCGCCGGCGACACCGCCGATCGCGCCGCCCGCGCCGTCGATGAACAGCGCCTTGGACAGGCCGGGCATCCGGCCCTGGTCGTCGGCGAGCTTCGCCTCGGTGCCGACGCCGATGATGGTGGCCATCGCGTCGAAGAAACCGGCGAGGACCAGGGTGAAGACGATCAGGCCGACCGTCATCGCGCCGACCTGGCCCCAGCCGCCGAACTCGACGTGCCCGAAGAGCGAGAAGTCGGGCATCGACACCGCGCTGCCGTGCAGGGCGGGCGCGCCGCCCACCCAGGCGTCCGCCTTGACGACGCCCGCGCCGTTCAGGACGGCCGCCGCCACGGTGCCGCCGACGATGCCGATGAGGATGGCGCCGGGGACGTCACGGGCCTGGAGCACGAAGATCAGCAGCAGGGTGCAGGCGAAGAGCAGCACCGGCCAGCCGGCGAGTTCGCCGGCCGGGCCGAGGGTGAGGGGGGTGGACTTGCCCTGGTGCACGAAGCCGGACTTGTAGAAGCCGATGAGCGCGATGAACAGGCCGATGCCGATGGTGATGCCGTGCTTGAGCGCCTGCGGGATCGCGTTCATGATCATCTCGCGCAGGCCGGTGACCACCAGCAGCATGATGACCACGCCGTAGATCACGCACATGCCCATCGCCTGCGGCCAGGTCATCTGCGGCGCGACCTGTGAGGACAGTACGCCGGACACGGACAGGCCGGCGGCGAGGGCGAGCGGCACCCTGCCGACGACTCCCATCAGCAGGGTGGTGAGGGCCGCGGCGAACGCGGTCGCGGTGATCAGGGCCTTCTGGCCGAGGGTGTCACCGGCGGCGTCCTTGCCGGACAGGATCAGCGGGTTGAGGAGCAGGATGTACGCCATCGCCATGAAGGTGGTGACGCCGCCGCGCACTTCACGCGCGACCGTGGATCCCCGCCGGGATATGTGGAAGTAGCGGTCGAGCCAGGACCGGCCCGCCGGGACGCGGCTGCCCGCGCCCGCGTCCTCGGCGGTGGTCCTCGGCTCCACTGACTGCTCGGTCATGGGGCCATCTCCCAAGGTTCACAGGGGTACCCGATGCCGTCGACGGCATACGGGATCTGGGAATGGACGACCCGGGGGACGGCCCGAGACGAACGGGTGGGGTACCCGGGGGGAGCGAACTCCCCCCGAGGGCTGAGCGGTTCGGACGCCGCGGGATCACATGCCGGTGAGGTGCTCCGGCCGGACCGGGGTGCGGTTCAGCTCCAGCCCCGTCGCGTTGCGGATCGCCGCCAGGACGGCGGGCGTGGACGACAGGGTGGGGGCCTCGCCGACGCCGCGCAGCCCGTACGGCGCGTGGTCGTCGGCGAGTTCGAGCACGTCGACGGGGATGGTCGGCGTGTCGAGGATGGTGGGGATGAGGTAGTCCGTGAACGACGGGTTGCGCACCTTCGCCGTCTTCGGGTCGACGACGATCTCCTCCATGACCGCCACGCCCAGGCCCTGGGTGGTGCCGCCCTGGATCTGGCCGACGACGGACAGCGGGTTGAGCGCCTTGCCGACGTCCTGGGCGCAGGCCAGTTCGATCACCTTCACCAGGCCGAGGTCGGTGTCGACCTCCACGACGGCGCGGTGCGCGGCGAAGGAGTACTGGACATGGCCGTTGCCCTGGCCGGTGCGCAGGTCGAAGGGTTCGGTCGGCCGGTGCCGCCACTCCTCCTCCACCTCGACGGCCTCGTCCTCCAGGACGTCCACCAGGTCGGCGAGCGCCTCGCCGCCGTCGGTGACGACCTTGCCGCCCTCCAGGAGGAGTTCGGCGGTGGCCCAGGCGGGGTGGTAGGAGCCGAACTTGCGGCGCCCGATCTCCAGGACCTTCTCCCGCACGAGCTCGCAGGCGTGCCTGACGGCGCCGCCGGTGACGTACGTCTGCCGGGAGGCGGACGTCGAACCGGCGCTGCCCACCTGGGTGTCGGCCGGGTGGATGGTCACCTGGGCGACGCCGAGTTCGGTGCGGGCGATCTGCGCGTGGACGGTGACGCCGCCCTGGCCGACCTCCGCCATCGCGGTGTGCACGGTGGCGACCGGCTCGCCGCCGACGACCTCCATGCGGACCTTGGCGGTCGAGTAGTCGTCGAAGCCCTCGGAGAAGCCGACGTTCTTGATGCCGACCGCGTAGCCCACCCCGCGGACGACACCCTCGCCGTGCGTGGTGTTGGACAGGCCGCCGGGCAGTTGCCGGACGTCGGCGCCCTCGGAGCTCTCCCACTGGCGCTCCGGCGGCATCGGCATCGCCTTGACGCGGCGCAGGAGTTCGGCGACCGGGGCCGGCGAGTCGACCGGCTGCCCGGTGGGCATGAGCGTGCCCTGGGACATGGCGTTCAGCTGCCGGAACTCCACTCGGTCCATGCCGACGGCGTCGGCGAGCCTGTCCATCTGCGCCTCGTAGGCGAAGCACGCCTGGACCGCTCCGAAGCCGCGCATGGCGCCGCAGGGCGGGTTGTTGGTGTAGAGGGCGACGGCCTCGATGTCGACGTCGTCGACCTCGTAGGGGCCGACGCCGAGCGAGGCGGCGTTGCCGACGACGGCCGGGGAGGCGGAGGCGTACGCGCCGCCGTCGAGCACGATCCGGCACTTGACGTGGGTGAGTTTGCCGTCCTTGGTGGCTCCGTGCTCGTAGTAGAGCTTGGCCGGGTGGCGGTGGACGTGCCCGAAGAAGGACTCGAACCGGTTGTAGACGATCTTGACGGGCTTGCCGGTGCGCAGCGCGAGGAGGCAGGCGTGGATCTGCATCGACAGGTCCTCGCGCCCGCCGAAGGCGCCGCCGACGCCGGACAGCGTCATGCGGACCTTCTCCGGCGGCAGGCCGAGCACCGGGGCGATCTGGCGCAGGTCGCTGTGCAGCCACTGGGTGGCGATGTAGAGGTGGACGCCGCCGTCCTCCTCGGGCACGGCGAGTCCGGACTCGGGGCCGAGGAAGGCCTGGTCCTGCATGCCGAAGGTGTACTCGCCGCGCACGACGAAGTCGGCTCGCTCCGCGGCCTGTTCGGCGTCGCCGCGGACGATCGGCTGGCGGTGGACGATGTTGGGGTGCGGGACGTGGCCCGCGTGGTGGTCGGTGCGGTTCTCGTGGACGAGGACGGCGTCCGGCGCGGTCGCGGAGGCCTCGTCGGTGATCACCGGCAGTTCCCGGTACTCCACCTTGATCTTGGCGGCGGCGCGGCGGGCGGTCTCGGGGTGGTCCGCGGCGACGACGGCGACGGGCTCGCCGTGGTGGCGGACCTTGCCGTGGGCCAGGACGGGGGTGTCCTGGATCTCCAGGCCGTAGTTCTTCACCTCGGTGGGCAGGTCGTCGTAGGTCATCACGGCGTACACGCCCGGCAGGGCGAGGGCCTCGGCGGTGTCGATCGAGACGATCTCGGCGTGCGCGACCGTGGAGCGCAGGATCTGGCCCCAGAGCATGTCCTCGTGCCACATGTCGGAGGAGTACGCGAACTCGCCGGTGACCTTGAGGATGCCGTCCGGGCGGAGCGTGGACTCGCCGATGCCGCCTCTGGTCTGCGAGCCCTGGGTGATTTTCGTGGGAGCGCCGGTGGCCGCCATGGTCAGACCCCCTCTGACTGCCGGGCGGCCGCCAGGCGGACCGCGTCCATGATCTTCTCGTAGCCCGTGCAGCGGCACAGGTTGCCCGACAGGGCCTCGCGGATGTCCGCGTCGGTCGGGTTGGGGTTGCGCTCCAGCATCTCGTCGGCGGCGACCAGCAGGCCCGGGGTGCAGAAGCCGCACTGGACGGCGCCCGCGTCGATGAACGCCTGCTGGATCGGCGAGAGCTCTCCCTCCACTCCGGCGACTCCGGTCCGCGCGCCTGGGCCCCGCGCCTGCCACCGCTGGGCGTCCTCCAGCGCGGTGCCGCGGTCGCCCGCGCCGCAGGCGTCCGCACCACAGGCGTCCGTGCCGCCCGACCGCTGCCTGGCGAAGTCCGCCAGGCCCTCGACGGTCACGACCTCGCGGCCCTCGACCTGGCCCGCGGCGACCAGGCAGGAGCACACCGGCACACCGTCCAGGCGCACCGTGCAGGAGCCGCACTCGCCCTGCTCGCAGGCGTTCTTGGAGCCGGGCAGTCCCAGTCGCTCGCGCAGGACGTACAGCAGGGACTCGCCCTCCCAGACGTCGTCGGCCTGCTGCGGGCGTCCGTTGACGGTGAAGTTGACGCGCATCACGCGGCCCCCTCGTTCGTGCGGCGGGCGCCGCGGTACGACTCCCAGGCCCAGGTGAGTGTCCGGCGGGCCATGACGCCCACCGCGTGTCGGCGGTAGCTCGCGGTGCCCCGGACGTCGTCGATCGGGTTGCAGGCGGCGGAACACAGCTGCGCGAACTGCTGGGCGACCGACGGGGTGATGATCTTTCCGTTGTCCCAGAAGCCGCCCTCGTCGAGCGCCGCGTTCAGGAAGTCCTCGGCGGCCCTGGCCCGGATGGGCGTGGGTGCGGCCGAGCCGATGCCGGTGCGTACCGTCCGGGTCTCCGGGTGCAGGGCGAGGCCGAAGGCGCACACGGCGATGACCATGGCGTTGCGGGTGCCGACCTTGGAGAACTGCTGCGGTCCGTCGGCCTTCGCGACGTGGACGGCGCGGATCAGCTCGTCGGGCTCCAGGGCGTTGCGCTTGACGCCCGTGTAGAACGCGTCGATCGGGATGCGGCGGGAGCCGCGGACCGACTCCACCTCGACCTCGGCGCCGGCCGCCAGCAGGGCGGGGTGGGCATCGCCGGCCGGGGAGGCGGTGCCGAGGTTGCCGCCGACGCCGCCGCGGTTGCGGATCTGTGGGGAGGCCACCGTGTGCGAGGCGAGGGCCAGGCCCGGCAGCTCGGCCCGCAGGTTCTCCATGATCTTCGAGTACGGTACGGAGGCGCCCAGCCGTACGCCGTCCTCGCCGACCTCCCACTCGTGGAGGTCCGAGACGCGGTTCAGGTCGAGGAGGTACTCGGGCCGGCGGTGGTCGAAGTTGATCTCGACCATCACGTCGGTGCCACCCGCAATCGGCACAGCTGCGGGGTGCTCGGCCTTCGCGGCGAGCGCCTCCTCCCAGCTGGCGGGGCGAAGGAAGTCCATGACCGGCTCTCTTCTTCGTCTCGTGAGTCGTACAGATTGAGCCAATCCGTGTGCGGCGGGCCCGGCTCGCTCCTGTCCCTTTTACGCGGAGTGGGGTCAGTACACCGTTCACCGCTCCGGCGCGGTCAGTCACCGAAAACATGAAGGGTTTGGCTGGCCAGCGCGGGCATCTTGTAGATTCGTATGAACCGGGGCCTTCGGAAACCTCTTCGGTTCCCCTGGAAACAGAGGACGCCGGGAGGACGCGGACCCCGCCTCCTGGCGGAGCTGCTGCCCGGCCGCGCGGCCGGGCCCTCGCCACATGATCCATCGTACTTTTCGAGACACAGAACGGCGGCGACGAGAATGCGGCTGCGCGCACTGCTGGACACCGATGCGCTGGGCCTGAAGCTGCTCGGCGGGGAGGACGAGCTGGACCGCACCGTCCGGGGCGTCATGACCACCGACCTGCGCGATCCCAGCCGCTACCTCTCCGGCGGTGAGCTGGTGCTGTCCGGGCTCGCCTGGCGCCGGGACCCCGCCGACTCCGAGCCGTTCGTACGGATCCTGGTGCGGGCCGGGGTGGCCGCGCTGGCGGCCGGTACGGCCGAGCTCGGGCCGGTGCCCGACGACCTGGTGGCGGCCTGCGCCCGGCACCGGCTCCCGCTGTTCACGGTGGAGGAGTCGGTGGCGTTCGCGACGATCACCGAGCATGTCGTGCGGCAGGTGTCCGGCGAGCGCGCCGGTGACCTGGCGGCCGTGGTGGAGCGGCACCGCAGGATGATGACGGCAGGACCGGCGGGCGGCGGCCCGGACGTGGTGCTCGACCTGCTGGGCTCCGACCTGGACCTGCGGGCCTGGCTGCTCTCCCCCACCGGCCGGCTGATCGCCGGGCCCAAGGTGGCGGGTCCGACGCCGGCCGCCGACATGTGCTCCCGGCTCGCCGCCGAGCACCTGGCGGCCGCCCGTACCGGCCGGCACGGCCCGCACCGGGTGGCGCTGGGGCCGACGACGTACTCCCTGTTCCCCATCCGCGGCGGCGGCCGCTCCGCGCGGGCCGCGCGGGACGCGCGCGAGACGGCGCTGTCGGACTGGCTGCTGGCCGTGGAGGCGGACGCGGGCGAGTGGCCCGAGGAGCGGCTGGACCTGCTCCAGGGCGTCACCCAGCTGATCGCGGTCGAACGGGACCGCCGGGACGCGGCCCGCACGGTGCGCAGGCGGCTGGCCCAGGAGGTGCTGGAGCTGGTGCAGACCGGCGCGCCGCCCGCGGAGATCGCCGCGCGGCTGAGGGTGGCCGCGCCGGTGCTGCTGCCCGGCCTCGGGGCGGCCCCGCACTGGCAGGTGGTCGTGGCCCGCGTCGAGTGGGACGACGGGCGGAGCGAGGGCGGGCGGATCGCCCAGTCGCTGCTGGAGGAGATCCTCGTCGACCCCCGCAGCACCGGTCCCGAGCCCTCCGACCGGATCGCCGTGGCCCACACGGACGACGAGGCGGTCGCCCTCGTTCCGCTCCCGGCCGTCTCGGCCGAGCACGACGGCCCCGAGACCGAGACCTTCGCCGACGCGCTGCTGGAGGCCGTACGCGAACCGCTGTCGGCCGGTCTCGACGGCGACGGGCGGCTCACCCTGGGCGTCAGCGCGGCCGTGCACTCGGCCGAGGGGCTGCACGGGGCGCTGGAGGAGGCCCGGCACGCCCGGCGGGTCGCCGCGGCGCGACCGGGACGCGTCTGCGCGGCCGGGCACCAGGAGCTGGCCTCCCACGTCCTGCTGCTGCCCTTCGTCCCGGACGACGTGCGCCGCGCCTTCACCGCGCGGCTGCTCGACCCGCTGCGGGAGTACGACCGCCGGCACCGCGCCGAGCTGATCCCCACCCTGGAGGCCTTCCTCGACTGCGACGGCTCCTGGACCCGGTGCGCCACCCGGCTCCACCTGCACGTCAACACGCTGCGCTACCGGGTCGGGCGTATCGAGCAGTTGACGGGTCGTGACCTGTCCCGCCTCGAGGACAAGCTGGACTTCTTCCTGGCGCTGCGCATGAGTTGAGGCCGCGGCGGACGAGGTGGCCGCGCCACCTGCGGCCTCTTCCGTCGCACGACTTTGTGAAATTTTTCACCCATCCTCTTGGCCGGGCCACGCATTTCGTGCTGAGATGCCGCCACCACTCAAGGCTCGATGGCGTGCTCGGGGAGGGCAACGTGGCGCATACCGCCATGTCTGGTAACGGAACGACCCCTGGTGACGATCCACTCCAGACCGCGGTATGGCGGCTGCGCTCACGCGCGTGCTGGGCCGACGCGGCGGCGCTGCTCCAGTCGGCCACCGCGGCCGCGGCGCTGCAGAGAACCGTGCTGCTGGTCGAACGCTGCCTCTACACCGAGGCGGGCTGGGAGGAGGCCGAGGACGCGCTGCGCTCCGCGGAGGCGCTGGCCGACACCGACGAGGAGCGGGGCGCCGCCGCTTGTGAACGCGGGTACCTTGCCTACGCGGCCACGCTGCACGGCGTCCGGGACCGGGCGGACGAGGCACGGTCGGCGCTCGGCCGGGCCGCGGCGCTGGTCCCGCCCGGGGCGGTGGGGCGCGCCCTGCTGGACTTCCGGCGCGGCCTGATCGCCGAGAACCTCACCCGCTCCCCGCAGGCCGCGCACGCCGCGTACCGCCGCGCGCACGCGGGTGCGATCGCCCACACCGACCCGCTGCTGCTCTCCTTCACCTGGCGCCATCTGGCCGGACTGGCCATGCGGGAGGGCGAGTTGGCCGAGGCCCGGAACGGATTCGCCGAGTCGCTGCGGATCCGCGAGGAACTGGGCTACCTGGTCGGCACCGCGCCGGCCCTGGTCTCCCTGGCCGACGCGGAGACCGAACCGGAGGCCTCCCGCCTGCGCGAGGAGGCACGGCGGCTGTTCCGGCTACTGGGGGGTGTGCCGACGTGGCTGGCCCGACAGCTGGCCCCGGCACCGACCCCACCCGCGACGGGCACGGCCACGGCCTGAGCGGGGGGGCGCGGCCCGCACATGGCCCGCGCCCTCGGCCCGCGCCCTCAGTCCGCGCCCGCGAAGTGCTTGGCGACCAGGGCGCGTACCACGTCCAGGTCGCGGGCGACGAGGGCGTCCAGGAGGGCCGTGTGTTCGGCCGCGTCGGCGACGAGGTTCGCGTGGGCCGGGCGGGTGGAGCCGCCGACGAGGGGCCACTGCGCGCGGCGGTGCAGGTCCTCGGCGATCTGGACGAGCTGCTCGTTCCCGGACAGGGACAGCACCGCGCAATGGAAGGCGCGGTCGGCCTCGGCGTAGGTGGCCCGGCACCCGGAGGAGGCGGCCCGCACGCTGGCTTCGGCGAGCGGCCGCAGCTCGGCCCATCGCTCGACGGGCACGTGGCGGGCCAGCCGCAGCATCACCGGCACCTCGAGCAGGGCCCGCACCTCGGCCAGCTCGGCGAGCTCGCGGTCGCCGCGCTCGATCACCCGAAAGCCCCGGTTGGGCACGACCTCGACGGCGCCCTCCAGCGTGAGCTGCTGCATCGCCTCGCGCACAGGGGTCGCGGAGACCCCGAACCGCTCGCCGAGCGCGGGCGCGGAGTAGACCTCGCCGGGTCTCAGCTCCTCCGCCACCAGGGCGGTGCGCAGGGCCTGCAGGACCTGGCCGCGCACCGAGGAGCGCCGCACGAGGGGGCGTCGGACGGGCCGCTCGCCGTGCGTGTGCTCGCCGCGCACGCCCGGCTCCTGGAGGTCCGCGGCGGCGGAGGCCTCCCGTTCCGACCGCGGATCCGCGGCCTGCGGCTGGCGCGGCACACGGGGCACGGTGTCCCCGCCGGCCCCGGGGGCCCGGATGCCGGTGGAGTCCTGCGCGCCCTGCTTCACGGTTCTCCTCCGGGCTTGCGGTGCTTGAGATGCTTGTGGTCATTACGGCGGGTTGTCATCCAGCCGTCAAGCACCTTAGGCAATGTAGGCCAAGGCTTCACATTCCCGAGAGCTGAAGTAAGGTGAGCCTTACCTTCATTCGAGCGGGAAACGGTGGTCCGGCATGCCTGTGCCCTCTTCGGCCGTAGCGGACGCCTACGCCCGCCTCACCGAGGTCTTCCCCGGGCTCACGGTGACGGAGACCGGCCCCGGCGAGCCGGTCCCGGACGGCGGCGGCTGGACCTCGGCCGCCTCCCTCGCGTCGGGCGGCAGCGACCTGGACGCGTTCCTGGCCTGGGACGACGCCCAGGTGCTGCGGGACTACGGCACCCATGCCCGCCCGGACGTCGTGGCGAGCTTCGGACTGCACCGCTACGCATGGCCCGCCTGCCTGCTGTTCACCGTGCCGTGGTTCCTGCACCGCCGGGTGCCCCGCCTCCCCGTGACCCAGGTCTCCTACGACCGGACCGCCGGCCGCATGGCCGTGCGCCCCGCCTCGTTCGCCTGCCTGCCGGGCGACCCGGCGGCCGCACTACCCGGCGCGCGCGTCGTGCGCGACGAGGAGGCGCTGCGGGCCGAACTGCGCTCGGCCGTCGCCGAGCACCTGGAGCCGGTACTGGCCGGATTCGGACCCCGCATGCGGCGGCGCGGACGCGCCCTGTGGGGCATGGCGACCGACGAGATCGTCGAAGGCCTCTGGTACGTCGCCCATCTGCTCGGCGAACAGCGGCGGGCGGTGCACGAGCTGGAACTGCTGTTGCCAGGAGCGACCCGGCCGTACGTCGGCTCCGCCGCCTTCCGGGAACTGACGGGGCCGAACGGCGAGCTGATGCCCACCCGCGACCGGGCCAGCTGCTGCATGTTCTACACCGTGCGCCCCGAGGACCTCTGCGCGACCTGCCCGCGCACCCGCGACGCGGACCGGATCGCCAAACTGGCGGCGGCCGCGGTGGGCTGAGCCTCCGTCACGCGCTGCCCGACCCCGCCCCAGCGGTCGGACGCGCCCCCGTGATCGCGTAAGATCACCCCCGACTGGGACACCCACAAGGTCACAGGTGATTCACGAATCCCTCACCTGCCGCGGGAAATTTCCACGGAACCACCGGCACGGGTAGTCTTATTCGAACTCAACTCCCGCCCCTCAAGCGGCAGTTCGAGCAGAACGCCGCCCCGGGCATCCCCCTTGCACCTCCTTGGCGGCCTCTTGCCCCGAAAACCCCTGAGGGCCGACGGGATTGGGCAACCATGGCGGGCGTCACGCCCTATCCCAATGCAAGGGACCCCAGATGAGACTGACCGACATATCGCTGAATTGGCTGCTTCCGGGCGCCGTGCTGCTCGTGGGCGTGCTGACGGCGGTTGCGGTGGTGGTGCGCGGCAAGCGCTCCTCCGGGGAGAACGCGAGCGCGGACGACTCGTGGGAGCGCAGCGAGGAGCGCCGCAGGCGCAAGGAGGCCGTCTACGGCACGGCCTCCTACGTGTTGCTGTTCTGCTGTGCGGCGGTGGCCGCCGCCCTCTCCTTCCACGGCCTGGTCGGCTTCGGTGAGCAGAACCTCGGCCTGACCGACGGCTGGCAGTACCTGGTGCCGTTCGGCCTGGACGGCGCGGCGATGTTCTGTTCGGTGCTCGCGGTGCGCGAGGCGAGCCACGGTGACGCGGCGCTCGGCTCCCGGATACTCGTGTGGATGTTCGCGGCCGCCGCGGCGTGGTTCAACTGGGTGCACGCGCCCAGGGGCATCGACCACGCGGGGGCGCCGCACTTCTTCGCGGGCATGTCGCTGTCGGCCGCGGTCCTGTTCGACCGGGCGCTGAAGCAGACCCGCCGGGCCGCCCTGCGCGAGCAGGGCCTGGTGCCGCGCCCGCTGCCGCAGATCCGCATAGTGCGCTGGCTGCGGGCCCCCCGTGAGACCTACAAGGCCTGGTCGCTGATGCTCCTCGAGGGCGTGCGCAGCCTGGACGAGGCGGTCGACGAGGTGCGTGAGGACGAGCGACAGAAGGCGGAGACCCGGCGGCTGCGCCGCGATAAGGACCGCATGGAGCGGGCGCAGCTGAAGGCGCTCAGCCGGGGCCACCGCGGCTTCATCGGGCGCGGCGGCCGGCAGGTCGAGCAGCAGGCCCTGGAGCGCGGCTCCGCCCAGGTCGCTACGGAGCCTGCCATAGCGGCGGCGGAGCTTCCCGTGCTCGCGCGTCCGTCCCTTCAGCCCGTCCGCAAGGGCTCTGAGAGCTCCTCCTTCGACCTCACCGCGGAGGACGACACAATGGCGCTGCCGCGCCTCGACTCCCTGGAGCGCAAGCTGAAGGACCTGGAGCAGCAGTTCGGCTAGGAACGAGTCGACCGGATCGGTGAACGGGTGGGGGGCGCGGCCGTGCGGGCCGCGCCCCCCACCCGTTCATGCGGCGTCCGCGCCCAGTTCGAACCAGACGGACTTCCCGACGTCGTGCGTGCTCACGCCCCAGGTGTCCGCGAGGGACTGCACCAGGACCAGTCCCCGGCCGCCGGTGCCGTCGCCCGTCCCCGGTGCCCGGGGCCTGGGCCGACGGGCCACGAAGTCCCGTACCTCCACCCGCAGTCCGCGCGGTGACACGGTGGCCGTCACGATCGCGTCGTCGTCGGTGTGGACGAGCGCGTTGGTGACCAGTTCGCTGGTGAGCAGTTCCGCGACCTGAGACGTGTCGGGCCCGCCCCAGTGGCGCAGCAGTGCGCGCAGCGCCCGGCGCACCTCGGGCACCGCCTTGAGATCGGCCCGCCCCAGTCTGCGCCTGAGCTGGGGCGCGACGGGCGGTCGCGGTAAGCCGTCCACCGTTCCGTCCGCCTGCCCGCCCGCCGGGCCTCCCCCCGGTCTCTGCGTGTGTTCCTCCGCCGTCCGAGCCGAGGAGGCCCCGACCCTCGCGGGACCGCCCCCTCGTGCCTGCCTCTCCATGTCCCCCGTCCGCGTGCCGATGTCGGTTCCCCTCCGGTTCGAACACGTTCACGGAGATCCATGCCCCGTCGGGCGCGGGCCAGTCATGTGGAATGGGCCACGCCCAGTTGTCCGGTGCCGCCGGGTCCGGGGCGGGCTCACGGCCGCGGCATGTTGCGCAGGTTGGAACGCGCCATCTGCGCCATCCGGCCCACGCCTCCGTCCAGCACCATCTTCGAGGCCGACAGCGCGAACCCGGTCACCATCTCGGCCTTGATCTTCGGCGGGATCGACAGGGCGTTGGGGTCGGTGACGACGTCCACGAGGGCGGGGCCCTTGTGGCTGAAGGCCTCCTTCAGCGCGCCGGCGAGGTGCCGGGGCTTCTCCACCCGGATGCCGTGGGCGCCGCAGGCGCGGGCGACAGCGGCGAAGTCGGGGTTCTTCATGGCCGTCCCGTAGGCGGGCAGGCCTGCCACCATCATCTCCAACTCCACCATGCCCAGGGAGGAGTTGTTGAACAGAACCACCTTCACGGGCAGGTCGTACTGGACCAGGGTCAGGAAGTCGCCCATCAGCATGGCGAAGCCGCCGTCCCCGGACATGGACACCACCTGGCGGCGGCGGTCGGTGAACTGCGCGCCGATCGCCATCGGCAGCGCGTTGGCCATCGAGCCGTGCGAGAAGGAACCGATGATGCGGCGGCGCCCGTTGGGCGAGATGTAGCGGGCGCCCCAGACGTTGCACATCCCCGTGTCGATGGTGAACACGGCGTCGTCGTCGGCCACTTCGTCCAGGACGGCGGCCACGTACTCGGGATGGATCGGGACGTGCTTGTCCACCTTCCTCGTGTACGCCTTGACGACGCCCTCCAGGGCGTCCGCGTGCTTCTTGAGCATCCGGTTCAGGAAGCGCCGGTCGGCCTTGGCCCGCACCCGGGGAACGAGGCAGCGCAGGGTCTCCTTCACGTCGCCCCACACCGCGAGGTCGAGCCGGGAGCGGCGGCCGAGGTTCTCGGGCCGGACGTCGATCTGGACGATCTTCACGTCGGTGGGCAGGAAGGCGTTGTACGGGAAGTCGGTGCCGAGCAGGATCAGCAGGTCGCACTCGTGGGTCGCCTCGTAGGCGGCGCCGTAGCCGAGCAGTCCGCTCATGCCGACGTCGTACGGGTTGTCGTACTGGATGAACTCCTTGCCACGCAGGGCGTGTCCGACCGGGGACTTGATCCGCTCGGCGAACTCCATCACCTCGGCGTGCGCGCCCGCGGTGCCGCTGCCGCAGAACAGGGTGACCTTCCCGGCCTCGTCGATCATCTCGACGAGCCGGTCGATCTCGGCGTCGCCGGGCCGGACGGTGGGCCGGGAGGTGACGATGGCGGTCTCTGCGGCCTTCTCGGGCGCGGGTTCGGCGGCGATGTCCCCGGGCAGCGCCACCACGCTGACGCCGCTGCGGCCCACCGCGTTCTGGATGGCCGTCTGGAGCAGCCGGGGCATCTGCTTCGGGTTGGAGATCAGCTCGCTGTAGTGGCTGCACTCGGCGAACAGCCGGTCGGGGTGGGTCTCCTGGAAGTAGCCGAGGCCGATCTCGCCGGAGGGGATGTGCGAGGCGAGGGCGAGGACCGGGGCCATGGAGCGGTGGGCGTCGTACAGGCCGTTGACGAGGTGCAGGTTGCCGGGCCCGCAGGAGCCGGCGCAGGCCGTCAGACGGCCGGTGATCTGGGCCTCGGCGCCGGCCGCGAACGCGGCGGTCTCCTCGTGGCGGACGTGGATCCAGTCGATGGCGGCGTTGCGGCGGACCGCGTCGACGACCGGATTGAGGCTGTCCCCGACCACGCCGTACAGGCGTTTGACTCCGGCGCGGACGAGGATGTCGACGAACTGCTCTGCGACGCTCTGCTTGGCCATGGCGCTCGGCACCCCTTCGGTCTGCCGCGGATCCTCCGCCTCCATGAAGGCACAGGCCCGGCGCTCACGCCTCCCACACGGCCGCGGCCGTACGGTCGTCCGCGTAGCCCTTGACCCGCACCTGGGCGTCCGCCAGGAACGGGGCGAGGCCCGGTGGGACGGGGTCGGACCACCGTCGCGCGAGGTGGGCGCGCGCCTCGGGCTCGCCGCGGAGCGGGTCGGCCAGACCGGCGGTGCACATCAGGAGCGTGTCACCCGGTTGGGCCAGGGAGGCGCGGAAGCGGAAGGGGTCGCGGGGCGGTGCCGGGGCCGGTTCGTACGGGTTCGGCGGGGTGGGGATGCCGAGGTCCATGGTGAGCCGGTCGCCGTCCGGGGTCTCGGACGGCCGCGAGCCGAAACCGACCACGGGGTGGCCGGACGTGTCGGCGACCCCGGGTTCGATGTCCTGCCACTCGCCCTCGCGCAGCCGGAACAGGCCGCCGGCGCCGACACCGAAGAAGACCCGGACGCGGCACGCGGGGTCGGCGGGCAGGAGCAGGCAGCGCAGGCTCGCCGTGTACTGCTCCGGGTCGACGCCCTGTTCGGCGGCGTCCGCGCGGAGTCTGCCGAGGCTGCGGTCGGTGAGGCGGTGCAGTCCCGACTTCAGCTCGCCGCGCCGGGCGGTGCGGATGTCCTCGGCCAGCCGTGCGTGGCTGCGGCCCACGGCCTCCGCGATCCATTGGCACGCCTCGGCGGCCGCGCGGTGCGCCCCCGGGGTGGCGCGGGCCCCGGTGGCCATCGCGACCAGCACCAGCGCCCGGTCCCCCGCGCCGAAGCGGGCGGTGAGCAGCGCGTCGCGGCGCGGCTCGCCCCGGTACCGCGCGGAATCCCCCCGGATCGACACCGCGCGCAGCGTGCAGGCCCCGTAGGCAGCCCCGTCGAGCACGGTGTCCGGCACCGCGACGTCCAGCCCGTCCGGATCGGCCGCCGGCAACGCGGTGGGCTCCGCCGCGTAGGTGGGCGGCCGGGACCCGACATACCCGACGCGGACGTCGGCACCCCGCGCCCCGGACACCCCGTGCCCCCTCACGACACCCGCACCGACCTGCGGGGCCTCGGAGGCCCGGACGGCCTCCCGCTCCCAACTTCCCGCACCGCCTGAACCCGCCTGCGTCTCCCCGGAGGCCCGTGCAGCCTCCGCGTCCTCGGCAGCCCGTGCGTCTTCCGCCTCCCCGCCGTCCGGAGCGTCTTGTGCCTCCCAGCTGCCCGGTACGGCCTCCGCCACCGCGTCGGCCGATACGGGCTCCGCCTCCCAACTGCCCAGTGTCGCCTGCATTTCGTCCGCGCCGGCTGATGCCGCCTGCGTCTCCGCGTCGCGCGGTGCGTTGTCTGCCTCTCCTCCGCCGGGTGCGGCTTGTGCCTCCCCGTCGACCGGCGCACGCCCGGAGCCACCCGCGGCCCCGACGGCCGGAGGCTTCGGCGGCGGGGGCGTGGGCGGAGGCGAGGGCGAGCGGTCGGGTTTCGTCGGTCGAGAGTCCCAAGCGGCCCCCGCCGCCGGGGCCACCGGCGGTATGGACGGCTGAGACGGCTCCCTGGACTCCCCCGGCCCGGAATCCCAGGCGGCCCCCGCAGCCGGGCCCGGTGGGGTGTCCTCGGGGGTGTGGCGCCACCAGTCGTCCGGTGCCGTGTCCTGGGTGGGGAGCGGAGCGCCCCGCGGGGGCCCGCCGACCGTTCCGGACGCCGAGGCGAAGCGGTCGTCCAGGGAATCCGCTCCGGCCGCGGGACCGGTGTCCGCGGCGGAGTCGTCGTACAACTGCCCCCACCAGTCGTCCTCTTGACCGGTGGGCCTTCCCCCCTGCTGGCTCATGCCGCCAATTGTCCACCGCACGAGCCCGGTGGGAACGGGGCATCGGCAAATCCGGACCAAGTCGCCGGGCGGCTCCATCCCCACGGAACAGCCGCCCGGCGAGACCCGATTGATCCCGGTCCGAATCACCCTCCGGTCGGCCGAAACACCGCCGCCCGCAGCGCCCCGGCGCGGGCCTCGGTGCCCGGTCCGGGCGCTGCGGGACACAGCCGCCAACCGCCTCACCGTAGGCGTATCCGCGCAGGCCACGCCCACGGCCGGGCACCCCGGTCCCGCCGGTACTTCGGTGGCGCCACCTTGTCAGAGTGACCGGTGGTACAGCGATGATGTGCCGCGGCGGGTTCGCGCCGTGGCTGTTTCCCGCCACCGCCGACGCGCCGCGGAACGTGATGCCGTGGATCCGAAAGGGGAGGGACAGCAGCTGATGCTGGCAGCGATAGGTCTGGACGGGACGCACGAGGCGGCATACCGGGCCCTGGTGTCCATGGGCGCCGCCGAGGTACCCGATCTCGCGCGGCGGCTGCCGCTCGGTGAGCGGGAGACCGAGCACGCCCTGCGCCGCCTGGAACGACACGGACTCGCGGCCCAGTCCTCGGCCCGGCCCGGCCGCTGGGTGGCCGCACCGCCCGGGGTGGCGCTGGGCGCCCTGCTCACCCAGCACCGCCAGGAGCTGGAGAAGGCGGAACTGGCCGCCGCGCTGCTCGCCGAGGAGTACCGGGCGGCCGGCTCCGAGCCCACGGCGCACGACCTGGTCGAGGTGGTCACCGGCGCCGCCGCCGTCGCGCAGCGCTTCCTCCAGCTCCAACTCGGGGCCGAAGAGGAGGTGTGCGCGCTGGTCACGGGCGACCCGATCGTCGTCTCCGCACTGGAGAACCACGCCGAGGACCAGGCGGTCGCCCGCGGCGTCCGCTACCGGGTGGTGCTGGAACGCGCCGTACTGGACCGGCCGAACGGCGTCGCCGAGCTGACCACCGCGCTCAGCCGGGACGAACACGTGCGGGTCGCCGAGACCGTACCGACCAAACTGGTCGTCGCCGACGGCACGCTCGCCATGGTGCCGCTCACCTGGCACACCCCGGAGCCCACCGCGCTGGTCGTGCACGCCAGCGGCCTGCTGGATCTGCTGTACGGGCTGTTCGAATCGGTGTGGCGGGAGGCGCTGCCGCTGCGGCTCGGGGCGTCCGGCGTGACCGAGGAGGAACCGGACGGCCCCGACGCGATCGACCTGGAGGTGCTGTCACTGCTCCTGGCCGGGCTGACCGACTCGAGCGTCGCCAAGCAGCTCGACCTGGGGCTGCGGACCGTACAGCGCCGAGTGAGACGGCTGATGGAGCTGACCGGGGTGAGCACCCGGCTGCAACTGGGCTGGCACGCCTACGAACGGGGCTGGGTGGCCCGGGACCGGCACCCCTGACGCGCCTACAGCGCGCCCTCCAGCGTGAGCAGCCGCACCTTCCGCTCCAGGCCGCCCGCGTAGCCAGTGAGGGAGCCGTCCGCGCCGATCACGCGGTGGCAGGGGCGCAGCACCAGGAGCGGGTTGGCGCCGATGGCTCCGCCGACGGCCCGAACGGCGGCGCGGGAAGCGCCGACACGGGCGGCGATCTCGCCGTACGTGGCGGTCGAGCCGTACGGAACCTCGTCGAGGGCGGTCCACACTCGCTCCCGGAAGGCGGTGCCGGAGGTACTCAACGGCAGTCGGAACTCCTTGAGTTCACCGGTGAAGTAGGCCCGGAGCTGCTCCTGCGCCGCGTGGAAGGGCCCGGGGTCGTGCCGCCAGTCGGCCTGGACCTCACGACCGCCCTTCTGGCCGGGTACGGACAGGGAGGTCAGCGCGCCGGAGCTGTCGGCGGTCAGCAGTAGGGGGCCCAGCGGGCTGTCGAGGGTGGTCCAGTACGTCGTACTGGTGGGGTTCGTACCCGTGGGGGTGGTGTGCACGTGCGTGGTCATGGGGTGGTCTCCAGCTCTTCGGCGGCACGCAGGTGCCGCAGGGCGTACGAGCGCCAGGGGCGCCAGCTTTCGGGGGCGTCCGCGCCGGGTGGGGCCACGTCGGGGTCGCCCAGGGCCCGGGTGCGGATGACGGCGGCCGTGGCCGGGTCCAGGCCGGGCAGGGCGAGCAACGCCCGGTGCGTGTCGTCGCGGTCGGCGCCCGGGTCCAGTCGCACCGTGCCGTCGGCGAGGCC
This sequence comes from Streptomyces sp. NPDC052043, assembly GCF_044548235.1. Lineage (NCBI taxonomy): Bacteria > Bacillati > Actinomycetota > Actinomycetes > Kitasatosporales > Streptomycetaceae > Streptomyces > Streptomyces sp. NPDC052043. Next base: position 453,305 of record NZ_JBIUBT010000002.1, on the reverse strand, counting down.
GGCGGCCAGGGCGCCCAGGGGGCCGTCCGGTTCGGCCTCGGCGAGGACGGCCGGCTCGGGGAACAGGTGGGTCAGCGTGCCGGCGGGAGCGTCCAGCGCCTTGCCGTAGCGCCGTACCAGCTCCGCGGCGGCCGCCGGTCCCACCAGCGCCCGGACCGCCGTCTCCGGCGGGTCGGCCGAGCCCGGCGAGCGCAGGCCGGGCCGGACGGCGACCAGCGGGGCCAGCCGCGGGTCCGCGCCGAGCCGCTCGTCGACGGCGTATGGGTCGGCGTCCAGGTCGAACAGCCGGCGCAGCCGCTGCACGGCCGTGGTCAGATCGCGCGGGTCGGTCAGCCGGAGCCGGGCCTCCAGCCAGCCACCGGGGTGCGCACCGGACCCGGACCGCGGCGCGCCGGAGCGCTCGTCCACGGCGGCGATACCGGTGCCGTACGGCAGGCGCAGGGTGCGCCGGTAGGTACGCCGGCCGGGCGCCCCGCCGATCTCCTCGACGCCGGGCACGGCCTCGCGTTCCAGCAGGTCGAAGACCGGCCCGGTCTGGTAGGGGCCCCGGTGGGCGAGCCGCAGCGGGATCCCGGCGGTGGGCGCCGCGGGGCGGCGGCCCCGTGTCCTGTGGGCGGTGGCGCGCAGCTCGCTGGGGGTCGCGGCGTAGACGGCGCGCATCGTGTCGTTGAACTGCCGCACGCTGGCGAACCCGGCCGCGAACGCGATCTGCGTGACCGGCAGGTCCGTGGTCCGGAGCAGGACGTGCGCGCTGTGCGCCCGCTGGGCGCGGGCGAGCGCGACGGGCCCGGCGCCCACCTCGGCGGTGAGCTGCCGGCGCACCTGCCGCTCGCTGTAGCCGAGCCGTGCGGCGAGCCCGGCGACGCCCTCCCGGTCGAGCACGCCGTCGCCGATCAGCCGCATGGCCCGCCCGACGGCGTCCGCCCGGACGTTCCAGTCGGCGGAGCCGGGCACCGCGTCCGGCCGGCAGCGCCGGCAGGCGCGGAAGCCCGCGCCCTGCGCGGCGGCGGCCGTGGCGTAGAACCGCACGTGGTGCCGTTTGGGGGTCACGGCCGGGCAGCTGGGACGGCAGTAGATCCCGGTCGTCTCGACGGCGAAGAAGAACTCCCCGTCGAAGCGGCCGTCCCGGCTGCGTACGGCCTCGTACCTGGTGTCCTCGTCCATCACGCCGTCCAGTGTCCGCCTCCGCGCGGGGCTCCCGCTGGCGGAAAACGGACACTGCGGCAGGCATGACGAACTTCATGGCGAACTCAGTTCCACCGCCCCCGCTTGGCCTCCATCGCCGCCCGGCCCTCGGCGCCCTTGCGCTTCCAGTCCCGCCGGATCTCCGCGCGCAGCCGCGCGTCGGTCTTGGCGACGATCCACTGGTTCTCGCGCAGGAGCTTGCGATAGCTCTCCAGCCGCCGCTGGGGCAGCTCACCGGCGTCGACGGCGGCCAGCACCGCGCAGCCCGGCTCTCGGTCGTGGGCGCAGTCCTGGAATCGGCACCGCCCGGCCAACTCCTCGATCTCGGAGAACACCTGCCCGACCCCGCTCTCGGCGTCCCACAGGCCCACTCCGCGCAGCCCCGGGGTGTCGATCAGGACACCGCCGCCGGGCAGTGCGAGCAGGTTGCGGGTGGTGGTCGTGTGCCGGCCCTTGCCGTCGACGTCCCGGGCGGCCTGAACGGTCATCACCTCCTCGCCGAGCAGCACGTTCGCGAGGGTGGACTTGCCCGCACCGGACGATCCGAGCAGTACGGAGGTGCCCGAGGAGACGACGGCGAGGAGCACGTCGAGTCCGTCCCCGGTCATGGCGCTGACGGGCAGCACCGGCACCCCGGGCGCGCTCGTCTCCACGTCCTGGACGAGATACCCGAGCCCCGTCGCGTCCGGCACGAGGTCGGCCTTGGTCAGCACGATCAGCGGCTGCGCGCCGGACTCCCAGGCCAGCGCCAGGTAGCGCTCGACACGGCCGAGGTCGAGTTCGACCGCGAGGGACACCGCGACGATCGCGTGGTCGACGTTGGCGGCGAGGATCTGGCCCTCGGACCGCTTGGAGGAGGTGGAACGAACGAAAGCGGTGCGGCGCGGCAGTGTCGTCCGCACGTAGCGTGGGTTGCCGCCGGGCTCGACGGCGACCCAGTCGCCGGTGCACACCACCCGCATCGGGTCGTGCGGGGTGACGAACGCGGTGTCGGCACGCAGCACTCCGCCGGCGGTGACGACGTCGCACTGCCCCCGGTCGACGCGGATCACCCGGCCCGGCAGCAGGCCTTCGGCGGTGTACGGGGTGAAGACCGACTCCCAGCCCTCGTCCCAGCCGTAGGGGGCGAGAGGGTGCGGCGAAACGGAAGAAGGAAGGGAAGGAACGGACGGAACGGAAGAAGCGGAGGAACGCAAGGGGGAACCCTTCACGAGGGCGGCCCCGACGGCCCGCGCGGATGTGCGCGGGCGTGGCAGGAGGTCTCAGCCGGTGGCCGCGGAGGTGGAGTGGATGATCCTGGGATTGCGGGCAGCGCCCATCACCGAGACAGCCATGGGTCACACCTCCTCTTCCTCACGAGAACTCACGTCGCGCGCCTCACGGTAGGCGAGCGCGGTGAGAAGCCGCCACCGGTTTTCCGTTCCGGCGCCGTCTTGCCTGCCGCCCTCGTCGGCGACGCCGGCCGGCTCGGTCGTTGGTCTCGTCGACGAGGAAGTCCTGATTCGGCGACAGCCCTCCGCGGCGCTCGTAGGATGCCTGGATGCCCAAGCCGATACCGATGAGCCGCCGCGCGTGGGTTGCCGCGTGGGCGGTGCTGTGCGCGGCCGGCCTCGCCGCCACCGCCACACTGAACGCCTCCTCAGCACCGGACCCGCAGCCCGAGAAGTCCGTCAGTGCCGAGTGCGCCGAGCGCATCGCGGACATCGAGAGGCAGCTGGCCAAGGCCAAGCAGGAAGGCAAGGGAGACGGAGTGCTGGCCTTCTCGCGAATCCAGGTCGGCACGGAGGACGACTGCAGTGACGATCTCCGTGACCACTTCGGTGGCGATCAGTGAGCCGCGGTACCTGGCTCGCCGCAGTGGCAGGGCTGACCTTCGTCGGTGCCGGGGCGATCATTGCCGTGGGCGCCTCGCCAGTGGCTACTCGACGGGCTCGGCGATCAGTGCCGTGGCCACAGAGCTGAAGCCGAGCCGGGCATAGATCCGGGCCACGTCGTCGTCGCCCGCGGACAGGAAGACGGTCTCGATGCCTTGCGACCGGGCGTCGGCCACCAGCACTGCGGTGACCGCGTGCGCAAGACCCCGACGGCGCGCGGTCGGCAAAGTTCCCACCCCGACAATCTCGGTGACCGCTCCGACCGGCTGGTGCTGACCAGCGCACAGCGCCGTGCCGTCCTCCACCGCGGCGGCAACGCGCGTCAGGCCGGCGAGGATGCGTGTCGCCGCACGCTCCACCGATCCGTCACCGGCACGGCCCCGCACCGCCTCGCCCAGTTCAGCCAGGCCGGCTGAACCACCACCGGTGCCAGGCTCGGCGAAAGCCAGGTGAGGAACGGCCAGCGCGCTCGGCAGCGCGGGGTCGTCCGGCCCGACGGTCCGGACCACCACGCCGTCGGCCACCTCGGGCACGGCGGGAGTCGGTACGTCCGGACCGAGCACCATCAAGGGGTGCTCCTGCACCGCAAGCCCTGCCTGCTCGACCGCGGCCCGCAGCGCGGGCGCGGTCTCGGCGACCCACTCGAAACTCTCCGGGATGCCCAGTTCCCGCTGCCGGGCACGGACCCGGTGCACATCGGCGGCACTCACCGCTCCGGAACATCCCAGACTCGGACGTGCATAGAAGGGCCAGCCCTGCCCCTCTCGTATGAACAGGGTCAGCGGCCCGAAGTCTTCGGCTCGGGCTCCGGAGCGGGGAACCGCGTCGTAGTACTGCTCAAGTCGGTCCAGCAGCTCACGGCGATCAGCAAGATCCACAGACGTCACGCCGGGCATCCAAGCAGGAGCTCGGGAGCCATGGCCACCGTATTACGTCCTGTCACGGCCGCCGCGCGTCGCTGGTGGTCACGCACCGACGTGAACCGGTTGTCGCGTGCCGCGTCGTCATCCGATGCGTTCCCAGCCGCGGCGGGCCGGTCTCGTGCCGAGGCGGGGATCGCGGCTGCGGTAGACGATGTAGGGGCGGGTGAGGTAGCCCACCGGCGCGGTGAGCATGTGGACCAGCCGGGTGAAGGGCCAGGCAGCGAAGAGCAGCAGGGCGCTGAGGGCGTGCAGTTGGAACAGCAGCGGCGCGCCGCTCATCAGGCCCGGGCGCGGTTGCAGGGCGAAGATGGACCGGAACCAGACGGAGATGGTCCGCCGGTAGTCGTAGCCGCCGCCGACGACGTTGGCGGCGACCGTGGCGGACAGGCCGAGCAGGATGGTCGCGGTGAGCGAGACGTACATCGCCTTGTCGTTGCGGGTGGTGGCGGAGAACACCGAACCCACCGTGCGGCGGCGGTAGATGAGGATGGCGAGGCCGCCCACCGTGCACACCCCGGCGATGGTGCCGAGGACGACGGCGAACCAGTGGTACGTGTTCTCGCTGATGCCGGCCGCCCGCGTCCAGCTCTCGGGGACGACCAGCCCGCCGATGTGGCCGAGGAGCACGACGAGGATGCCGAAGTGGAACAGCGGGCTGCCGATCCGCAGCAGCCGGTTCTCGTACAGCTGGGAGGAGCGGGTGGTCCAGCCGAACTTGTCGTACCGGTAGCGCCAGATGTGCCCGAGGACGAAGACGGCGAGGGCGAGGTAGGGCAGCACCACCCACAGCAGGATGCCGCCGGTGCCGGCCGGGGCGCCCGTGGTGAGGGGCTGCGCGGGTGCGGTCGTCATCGCGGGCCTCCTGCCGGGCCGGGCATGAACTGCGGGGGCGTGTAGGGGGCGAGCCCGACCTGTTCCTCGGGTGGGCCCTCGGCGGCGAGCCGGGCGACCGCGCGCTGCTCGTCGCCCTTCAGCGGCGGCAGGGTGGCGGAGACGGACTCCAGTACGGCCGTCCAGGGCGAGTCCTCGGCGCGCAGGGCCAGGCGGAGCAGTTCGAGACCGGCGCGGTGCTCGGTGAGCAGCCGCCGGCCGGTGGCCGGTTCCGCGGCCGCGAACTCCAGGACGACGGCGAGGTGGTCGGGCAGTTCGTCGTCGGCGAGGCGCAGGCCGGCGGCGGCGTAGGTCTGCTTCAGGCGGAGCAGCGCCACACCGCGTCTGCGGGTGTCGCCGTGCGCGTAGTAGGTCAGGTAGGGGCAGCAGCGCCTGCGGTGGTCGAAGGTGGCGACGTAGGCGGCGGCGAGTTCGCCGGCCGGGGTGTGCTCGGCGTGCCCGGTGAAGCGGAGCAGGGGGGCGCGGACGCGGTCGGGCAGGGTGGGGGCCGCGCGGCGGGCCAGGGCGAGCCGCTCGGGGAACTCCTCGTCCGGGTAGGCGAGGAGCAGGGACTGGAGCTGCCAGGCGCAGGGGTGCCAGGGCTCGGTGCGGGCCGGTGCGGGCCCGGTTCTCCTTCTCATGGTTTCGGCTCCCCCTCCCCCTTCCCCTCCCCCTTCCCGTCCCCGTCGCCGTCGGCGTCGGCGTCGGCGTCGGCGTCGGCGTCGGCGTCGGCGTCGGCGTCGGCGGGCGGGAACAGGCCGGACGGGGAGCCCTTGCCGTCCCAGTTGAGCAGGTTGACGCGGGTGTCCTTGTCGACGGGGGCGGCCGGGGTGTCGGAGGTCTGCCTCTCGCGCAGGGACCGGTAGGTCTCCACGGCGACCGGCGCCGCGCCGCCGGAGGTTTCGCCGAAGGGCCCGGAGCCTCCCATGCCGGGGCCGCCCTCGTAGTCCAGGCTGCACTCGGTGACCGACTCCTCCAGGTCGTGGGCCTGTTCGGCGTGCGCGGGCGGGATGACGTACCGCTCGTCGTACTTGGCCAGCGCCAGCAGCCGGTACATGTCGTACATCTGCTCCTCCTCCATCCCGACCGCCCGCGGGATGGCGGGGTCGGGTGCGCGGCCGAGGTTGATGTCGCGCATGTAGGCGCGCATGGCGGCCAGCTTGCGCAGGACGGTGTCCACCGGGGCCGGGTCGCCCGCGGTGAACAGCCGGGCGAGGTAGTCCACCGGGATGCGCAGGGCGTCGACGGCGGCGAACAGGTTGCGGTGGTCCTCGGCGTCGTGCCCGGTGTCGCGCACGGCGTCGACGACCGGGGAGAGCGGCGGGATGTACCAGACCATGGGCAGGGTGCGGTACTCCGGGTGCAGCGGCAGCGCCACCCGGTAGGTGTTGATCAGGGCGTGCACCGGGGAGCGGCGGGCGGCCTCGATCCAGTCCCGGGGGATGCCCGCCCGCTCGCACGCGTCGGCGACCCGCGGGTCGTCCGGGTCGAGGAGGACGCGGCGCTGGGCCTCGTACAGGTCGGTGTCGTCGGGGGTGGTGGCGGCCTCCAGGACGCGGTCCGCGTCGTAGAGGACGAGGCCGATGTAGCGCAGCCGGCCGACGCAGGTCTCGGAGCAGACGGTGGGCAGGCCGACCTCGACGCGGGGGAAGCAGAAAGTGCACTTCTCGGCCTTGCCGGTGCGGTGGTTGAAGTAGACCTTCTTGTACGGGCATCCGGTCACGCACATCCGCCAGCCCCGGCAGCGGTCCTGGTCGACGAGGACGATGCCGTCCTCGGTGCGCTTGTAGATCGCCCCGGAGGGGCAGGAGGCCGCGCAGGACGGGTTGAGGCAGTGCTCGCAGATCCGCGGCAGGTAGAACATGAACGTCTGCTCGAACTCCAGCCTGATCCGCTCGGAGATCTCGCCGAGCAGGACGTCCTTCTCGCCGTGCTGGGCGGAGCCGCCGAGGTCGTCGTCCCAGTTCGCCGACCAGGAGATCTTCATGTCCTTGCCGGTGATGAGGGACTTGGGGCGGGCGACCGGGGTGTGTTCCTGCAACGGGGCGTCGGTCAGCGTCTCGTAGTCGTACGTCCAGGGCTGGTAGTAGTCGTCCAGGCTGGGCAGGTTGGGGTTGGAGAAGATGCTGACCAGCTTCTTGAGGCGGCCGCCGGCCTTGAGCGTGAGCCGGCCGCGCCGGTTCAGGGTCCAGCCGCCCTGCCAGGTGTCCTGGTCCTCGTAGCGGCGCGGGTAGCCCTGTCCCGGCCGGGTCTCGACGTTGTTGAACCACACGTACTCGACACCGGTCCGGTTGGTCCACGCCTGTTTGCAGGTGACCGAGCAGGTGTGGCAGCCGATGCACTTGTCGAGGTTCATCACCATCGCCATCTGGGCCATGGGGCGCATGTCAGTACGTCACCTCCTGGTCGGCGCGGCGGCGGATGACGGTCACCTCGTCGCGCTGGTTGCCGGTCGGGCCGAGGTAGTTGAAGGCGTACGACAGCTGGGCGTAGCCGCCGATGAGATGGCTGGGTTTGATCAGCAGCCGGGTGAGGGAGTTGTGGATGCCGCCGCGGCGGCCGGTGGTCTCGGTGCGGGGCACGTCGATCAGGCGGTCCTGGGCGTGGTGCATGTAGACGGTGCCCTGCGGCATCCGGTGCGAGACGACGGCGCGGGCGGCGACGACGCCGTTGCGGTTGACCGCCTCGATCCAGTCGTTGTCGCGCACGCCGGTTCTCGCCGCGTCCTCGGTGCTCATCCAGATGGTGGGCCCGCCCCGGGACAGCGACAGCATGAACAGGTTGTCCTGGTACTCGGAGTGGATGGACCACTTGTTGTGCGGGGTCAGGTACCGCAGGGTCAGGCCGAGTTCGCCACTCTCCCCGAGACGTGGTTCACCGAACAGGGCGTGCATGTCCAACGGCGGCCGGTAGACGGGGAGTTGTTCGCCGAGCGCGGCCATCCAGTCGTGGTCGAGGTAGAAGTGCTGGCGGCCGGTGAGGGTGTGCCACGGCTTTCCGCGTTCGACGTTGACGGTGAACGGCGCGTAGCGGCGGCCGCCCGCCTCCGAGCCGGACCACTCGGGGCTGGTGATGACCGGTACGGGGGCTTCCTGGGTGTCGGCGAAGGTGACCTGCTTGCCCTCGTGCTCCGCGGCCAGGTCGGCGAGCCGGACCCCGGTGCGGGCCTCCAGGGTGTGGAAGCCCTGGGTGGCCAGACGGCCGTTGGTGGTGCCGGACAGGGCGAGGATCGTCTCGCAGGCGTGCACGTCCCGGGTGAGCTCGGGCCGCCCGTCGGCCACTCCCCCGCGCACCCGGCCGTTCTGGTGCCGCAGGTACTCCAGTTCGCGCTCCAGGCGGAAGGTGACGCCCTTGGTGGAGGCGCCGAGGGAGTCCAGGAGCGGACCGAGCGCGGTCATCTTGTCGGCGACGGCGCCGTAGTCGCGTTCGACGGTGACCAGCCTGGGCATGGTGCGCCCGGGCACGGGTGCGCACTCGCCGGCCCTCCAGTCCCGTACGCGGCCGTGCGGGGTGGCCAGTTCGTCCGGGGTGTCGTGCAGCAGCGGGGCGGCGACCAGGTCGTTGCGCACGCCGAGGCGGGGGGCGGCGAGCCGGCTGAACTCGCGGGCCAGGGTGATGAAGGCGTCCCAGTCGGTGCGGGTCTGCCAGGGCGGGGCGATCGCCGGGTTGAAGGCGTGCACGTAGGGGTGCATGTCGGTGCTCGACAGATCGTGCTTCTCGTACCAGGTGGCGGCGGGCAGCACCACGTCCGAGAAGACGGTCGTGCTGGTCATGCGGAAGTCCAGCGTCAGCAACAGGTCCAGCTTGCCGACGGGTGCCTCCTCGCGCCATCTCACGTCCCGGGGCCGCGCGCCGGGCGGCGCCTCGGCGGCGCTGACGGAGGAGTCGGCGCCGAGCAGGTGCTTGAGGAAGTACTCGTTGCCCTTCCCGGAGGAGCCGAGCAGGTTGGCCCGCCAGACGGTCAGCACGCGCGGGAAGTTGGCGGGGGCGTCCGGGTCCTCGCCCGCGAACCCCAGCCGTCCTGCCGTCAGTTCCCGCACCACGTGCTCACCGACCGGGCGGCCCGCCGCCTCGGCCTCGTCGGCGAGGTCGAGCGGGTTGCGGTCGAAGGTCGGGTAGGAGGGCATCCAGCCCATGCGCGCGGAGGCGGCGATCAGGTCCGCGGTGGTCCTCCCCGCGAAGGGGCCGCCCGCACCGGCCGCCGCGAGGGTGTCGGCCGAGAACGGGTCGTAGCGGAACTGGTCGCTGTGCAGGTACCAGTACGCCGTCTGGATCATCTGCCGGGCCGGGCGGTTCCAGTCGGAGGCGGTCGCGAGGACGTTGTAGCCGGTGAGCGGCCGGACCTTCTCCTGGCCGACGTAGTGGGCCCAGCCGCCGCCGTTGACGCCCTGGCAGCCGGTCAGCGTGGTGAGGGTGAGGAAGGACCGGTAGATGGTGTCGGAGTGGAACCAGTGGTTGGTGCCCGCGCCCATCACGATCATCGAACGGCCGCGGGACTCCTCGGCGTTGGCGGCGAACTCCCGGGCGATCCGGGTGGCCCGCCCCGCGTCCACGCCGGTGATCGCGGCCTGCCAGGCGGGCGTGTACGGCTCGTCGGCGTCGTCGTACGACGCGGGCCAGCGGCCGGGCAGTCCGGGGCGGGCCACCCCGTACTGGGCGAGCAGCAGGTCGTACACCGTGGTGACCAGCCGGCCGGCGATCCGCCGCACCGGGACGCCGCGCCGCAGCACGCCCGCGCCGCCGTCGGGGGCGTCGAAGCGGGGCAGTTCGACCGTCACCGGGTCCTCGCCGCCGCCGTCGGCCGACAGCAGCGGATCGACGCCTGCCAGGTCGAGGTTCCACCGTCCGGCCCCGCTCTCGCCGAACCGGTCGCCGAGGGTTCCGCCCGGGACGACCGGGCCGCCATCGCCGTCCAGCAGGACCGTGCGGAACTCCGCGTGCTCGGCGGCGGCCGGCTCGCCGCCGAGGTCGGCCGCGGTCAGGAACTTGCCCGGCGCGTACGTCCCTGGCTCGCGCTCGTCCAGGGCGACCAGGAACGGCAGATCCGTGTACCGCTTGACGTACTCCTCGAAGTACGGGGTGCGGCGGTCGGCGAAGAACTCCTTGAGCACCACGTGCCCCATGGCCATCGCCAGGGCCGCGTCGGTGCCCGGCCGCGCGGGCAGCCACTCGTCGGCGAACTTCACGTTGTCCGCGTAGTCCGGGCTGACCGCGACGACCTTCTGGCCCCGGTAGCGGGCCTCGGTCATCCAGTGCGCGTCCGGGGTCCGGGTCACCGGCAGGTTGGAGCCCCACATGATCAGATAGCCGGCGTCCCACCAGTCCCCCGACTCCGGTACGTCCGTCTGGTCGCCGAAGACCTGCGGCGAGGCGACCGGCAGGTCCGCGTACCAGTCGTAGAAGGACAGCATCACCCCGCCGAGCAGCGAGTAGAAGCGGGCGCCTGCCGCGTGCGAGACCATCGACATCGCCGGGATCGGCGAGAACCCGGCCAGCCGGTCGGGCCCGTACTCCTCGATGGTGTGCACATGCGCGGCGGCGGCCAGCTCCACCGCCTCCGCCCAGCTCGTCCGCACCAGGCCGCCCCTGCCGCGCGCGGCCTTGTACCGGCGGGCCCGCCCGGGGTCGGAGACGATGTCCGCCCAGGCCGCGACCGGGTCGCCGAGCCGGGCCTTCGCCTCCCGGTACATCTGGAGCAGCACACCCCGCACGTACGGGTAGCGGACGCGGGTCGGCGAGTACGTGTACCAGGAGAACGCCGCGCCGCGCGGGCAGCCGCGCGGCTCGTACTCGGGGCGGTCGGGACCGACCGAGGGATAGTCGGTCTGCTGGGCCTCCCAGGTGATGATGCCGTCCTTGACGTACACCTTCCACGAGCAGGACCCGGTGCAGTTCACGCCGTGGGTGGAGCGCACCACCTTGTCGTGCGACCAGCGGTCCCGGTAGAAGTCGTCCGCCTGGCGGCCGCCGGTCCTGTGCAGGGTGCGCAGGTCCGGGGAGACCTCCGCCCGGGTGAAGAACCGGCGCGAGCGCACCAGTGCCTGCGTCAGTTCACCGTCCAGGCCCGGCTGTGGGGTTCCGCGTGTGCGCTTCGACGCCGGATCGGTCTCCTTGGCCACCGCGCCGCTCCCTTCCGGGTCCCGCCCGTTGGTCGCTCGCTTCCCTGGCGGGTCCGTGCGGCACGTCCGCACAGCGCGCACGGCACGGTCGGCACCCGCGCACCAAAGGATTCCACCGACCGGGCCGGCGCGCCCCCTGAGGTTGCCGGGTGCTGAGGCGCCGGGTGCTCAGGTGACGCACGGGACCCGGCGGAAGATGTGGGCCAACAGGCCCTAACGCCGGGTCGGGTGCGCGGCGACCATGGAAGGGTGTCCGACAATGATGGCTTTCGCTCGATGGACCGGCAGGAGTGCCTGCGCCTGATGGCCGAGGTACCGGTGGGCCGTGTCGTCTACACGCGGCAGGCGCTGCCCGCGGTGCTCCCCGTCAACTTCGCCCTGGCGGCGGACGCCTCCGTGCTGCTGCGCACCTCCGCGGGATCGGACCTCGTGCGCGCCGTCGACGGGGTCGTGGTGGCCTTCGAGGCCGACGCGTTCGACGCGGAGAGCCGGTCGGGCTGGAGTGTCGTCGTCACCGGCCGGGCGACCGTGGTGACCGATCCGGTCGAGCACGAGCGCCTCATGCAGACCGGACCGCGTTCCTGGATGCCGATCGAGGAGGACGTCTTCATCCGCATCGAGGCCACGATGGTCACCGGTCGGGAACTCACGGATCTCCACGTCGCCAGTTGAGGACGTCGCCGGTCGACGTCGGCGGGCGGGGCAGTGGCCGGGCCGGCCCTCAGCCGGTCCGGCCCGTGGTGTGCGCCGCTGTCTCGTCGGCGTCGGTCACTCGGGTGGCCGCGCGCGGGGTGCGGCCGCCGTCCGGGCCGTAGCCGAAGCGGATCAGCAGGTGGGGGCGGCAGCGGAGCCTCGGGGCCGCCATCGTCGCCCGCAGGTCGGGCCACTCCATCGCCTGGTGCAGCATCGAGGTGCGCACCCCGTACCGGGTGGCCACCAGCAGAGCCCGCTCCATCGCCTGCCCCGCGCGCAGCCAGTCCTCCCGCCGGTCGTGCGCGGTCCACAACAGTGCCACCTGAGCGTGCCGTTCGAAACGCAGAGCGGGCGGGCGCAGCCCGGGCAGTGGGCCGGTGAAGTCCCGCATGGGCATCCGACCGGCCCTGTCCCGCGGGCCCAGCGAGGTGAGCGGAATGCCGTGCGGGAGGCTCAGGTCCGGCGCGTTGACCCAGGCCCTGGTCTCGGCGGTACGGGCCGGGTCGGCGGCGTTGCGCGCCTCGGCCTGCGCGGTCAGGCTCAGCAGGTGCCGGGTGCCGGCGAAGTCGGGGACGTCCAGGTGTGCCCCCTCGATCCGCGCCGCCTTGACCATGTCCAGCACGATGTGCTCCGGAACCGGCCGCCCGGTGAAGGGCATCCGGCTGGTGTGCCGGCGCGCGACCGCGTCGTACAGACAGCGGTACGACGGCTGTGCGTCCGGCGCCGCCACGAACAGCCGGACGGTGGCCAGCAGGTCGGGGTCGCGCGGGTCGGGCAGGAGCGTCACGACGGGGTCCCAGCCGAGGTGCGCCGCGGCGACCCGGAGGTTGAAGACGGCCGCGCCCACGGACAGGTGCTGGGCGCGCTGCCGCGGATCGGTCAGCGGCAGGGCCCGTGACGCGGCGCGGACGTGGATGGACCGGGTGTCGGCGTCCATGCCGAACCGCCAGGGCTGGGTGTTGTGGATCGACGGAGCCGCCACGGCCGAGTACAGCAGGCTCTCCAGGGTGGTCGCGTCGACTACCGGTGTCCGCATGACGGCTCCTCCATGGGCTCCCTTGTCGCTTCCCCGTCCACCCTCCTTCGCCGCCGTGCGGGGGCAGAAGGGCTCAGCGGTCCCTCGGGAGGGCCGCAGGTCCCGACCGGGGCCGCGGCCGCCGGCCCGGGCCGGACGGCCCTGGTGCCGCGGCGGCCCTGGTGCCGCGGCGGCCCTGGTGCCGCGGCGGCCCGTGTGGTGTCATGAGAGTGACGGGAAGGACCGGAAGACGCGGAGAAGCGGCGCGAGCCGCGCACCGCGCAATCAGGATCCGCGAGAAGCGGGTTGTCCTTCCCGTCCATGCGTGTCCGTACGGACCGCAGAACGGCAGGACGCGCAGGACGCGCAGGACGCGAGGATCCTCAGGACCCGTAGGCCCCTCAGGACGAGGCCGGGACCCGTCCGGCGCCTCAGGGCCCTCGGTCGCGCTCGGCGGGCGGCCCCGCGCTCACCGCCGTCCCGCGCTCACCGCCCCGCGGGAGTGATGCGGCGTCCCGTCAGCCGAGCCGGGCGGATGCGCACCCACAGGGTTCGCGGCCCGCCCGCCCAGGGGTCGGAGCGGACCCGTGCCTCCAGCCGGCGCACCGTTTCGGCGTCCGTGACGGCCTCGGCGCGGCCGACCGCCAGCACGCTCCAGCCCCGGCTCATCGTCTCGTCGACGTGGTCCACCTCGAAGGCCACCTCCTGGCCGACGGCCTCGGCGGGGGCCGCGTCGGGCGCGGTGCGGAAGACGACGGCGTCGTCCACCACGTCGTAGTTGACCGGGAGGACGGCGGGCCCGTCCGGGCCGGTCAGCGCGACGCGCCCCACTCCGTGCGTGGACAGCAGCGCCCGGCACTCGTCCGGGCCGAGGTAGGTCAGCCGGGGGTGGAGCAGCGCGTGTCCCTGTCCGGGTGGCAGGTCCTGGTCACCGCCGGTCAGCGTGACCAGTGTGGTGCCCAGCGCGTCGGCCAGCCGCAGGACGGTCCCCATCCCCGGCGAGGACGGGCGCTGCTCGAGATAGGCGAGGTACTGCGGGGACATCCGGGCCCGGCCCGCCGTCTCCTCCAGGCTCAGTCCCCGCTGCCTGCGGGCGGCCGCCAGCCGCCTGCCGAAGTCCCCGGGCCGCGCCGACCCGGCGCCGGAGGGTCGCGCGGGGGTCTGTCCGCCGGCCGCGGTCCCCTCGTCCTCCGTCCCGGGGTGCCGGACGTGGGTGTCCGGCCCGGGGAACACCAGCGTGACCTCGCCGGTGTCGGACCAGCGCACGTCGTACGGCGGGGTGCCGTCCTCGTGGTGCAGGCCGACGATCTCGCCGTCGCGCCGGATGTCTCCGGTGACCGGGCTTTCGACGACCAGCCGGTCGCCCAGCTCAGCGTGCATGGCCATCCCTCCCTGGGGCAAGGGGGTCCGCCCTCCAGGATCGCCCGTCCCCGCCGCCCGCACCAACGGGGACCGAGGTCCCGCGCGGAAGGGACGAACGGCGCCGTCTTCGTGCGCGTTGGGCCCAAGCCCGCGCGGGCGCGCCGCCGCCACCGTGGACAGTGCGGGCCCACGGGCTAACCGTGGACCGGCGCACCCGAACCGGTCGAGCGGACCGAAGGGAGAGACGTCATGCGACACCGTACGGTGGAGGACCTCATGACCCGCGGAGTCGTCCGCGTCCGCCGGGACACCCCGTTCAAGCAGGTCGCCAAAGCGCTGACCGACAACGAGGTGACGGCCGTGCCCGTGGTCGACGCGCTGGACCGTCCCGTCGGGGTGGTCTCCGAGGCGGACCTGCTGCGCACGGTCGCCGGCCGCCCGGACCCGGCCGGCCTGATGCCCGGCTCGCGGGCCGAGGGCGCGGAGCACGGCGGGTCCGGCGCCGGCACCGCCGAGGACCTGATGACGGCGCCCGCGGTGTGCGCGCGCCCCGAGTGGACCGTCGTGGAGGCCGCGCGGCTGATGGACGCGCGCCGGGTCAAGCGGCTGCCCGTGGTCGACGAGGGCGGCTCCCTCGTGGGCATCGTCAGCCGCGGCGACCTGCTGCGGGTCTTCCTCCGCCGGGACGAGGCCGTCTTCGACGAGATCACCCAGGACGTGCTCGCGCGGACCCTGGGGCTGACCCCGGCGGACGTGACGGTCGCGGTGTCCGACGGGCGGGTCTCACTGAAGGGGACCGTGCAGGCCAGGAGCCTCATCCCGGTGATCGAGCGCCTGTGCGGCGGGGTCGACGGCGTGGTGTCGGTGAGCTCCGACGTCGTCTACCGGCACGACGCCACCGGCACACGCGCCGACCGCGCCTGAGGCACCGGCACGGGAGTCACCCGTAGTACCGCCGGCACCCGAACGCCGCCCGGAGGTCAGGGGGTCTGCCCGCGCAGCCGGTCCTTGGCCTGGGTGGCGATGACGGCGGCCTGGATGCGCCGCTCCACGCCGAGCTTGGCGAGCAGCCGGGAGATGTGGTTCTTCACCGTCTTCTCGGCCAGGTAGAGGCGCTGGCCGATCTGGCGGTTGGTCAGGCCCTCGCCGATCAGGGCGAGGATCTCCCGTTCGCGGTCGGTCAGGCCGGGCAGCGCGTCCGGCTCCTCCTCCGGCTGCTGCCCGCCGCGCAGCCGGGCCATGAGCTTCGTGGTGGCGCTGGGGTCGAGCAGCGACTGGCCGCGCGCGACGGTGCGCACCGCCGAGACCAGGTCCGAGCCCCTGATCTGCTTCAGCACGTAGCCGGAGGCGCCCGCCATGATCGAGTCCAGCAGTGCCTCCTCGTCGTCGAACGAGGTCAGCATCAGACAGGCCAGGTCCGGCAGGCGGGAGCGCAGCTCGCGGCAGACGGTCACGCCGTCGCCGTCCGGCAGCCGGACGTCGAGCACCGCCACGTCCGGACGCAGGGCGGGGACGCGCACCAGGGCCTGGTCTGCGGTGGCGGCCTCGCCCACCACCGTGATGTCCGGTTCGTCGTTCAGCAGGTCGTGCACCCCGCGCCGCACCACTTCGTGGTCGTCGAGGAGGAAGACCCGGATCGGGGTGTCGGGTCCGGCCTGCTCGCGGTCCGCCATCGGTCGCTCCTTGTGGTGTGTCGGCGTGTGGTGTGTCGGCGTGTGCCGGCCTGTCTCCAGGATCCTTCACCGAACCGGGTGCGCGGACCAGGGCCGATCGGCCCTGGTCCGCGCACGCCGGTGATGGGATCCTGCCCGCCGCCCGGCACACCGGGGGACAGGTCCCGGTCAGCCGTCCCAGGACCAGTCCGCCACCTCGGGCAGGTCCACGCCGTGCTCGCGGATCCAGGCGTGGTGGCGCAGCCGGGTCTCCTCCATGCGCTGGCGGACGGCCGCGGCGCGCACCGCGAGGCCGGGGACGCGGTCGATGACGTCCATGACCAGGCGGTAGCGGTCCAGGTCGTTGCTCACCACCATGTCGAACGGCGTCGTCGTGGTGCCGATCTCCTTGTAGCCGCGCACGTGCAGGTGGGAGTGGCCGGCCCGCCGGTAGGCCAGGCGGTGGATCAGCCACGGGTAGCCGTGGTAGGCGAAGATCACCGGCTTGTCCCGGGTGAACAGCCCGTCGTACTCGAAGTCGGTCATGCCGTGCGGGTGCTCCTCGCTGGGCAGCAGCCGGGCGATGTCCACGACGTTGACCACGCGCACGGCCAGGTCGGGCAGGTGCCGGCGCAGCAGCTGGGCGGCGGCCAGCACCTCCTGGGTCGGCACGTCGCCCGCGCAGGCCAGCACGACGTCCGGTTCCCGGATGCCGTCCTCGGTGCCGGCCCACTCCCAGATGCCGGCGCCGCGCGCGCAGTGCACCGTGGCCTCCTCCATGGACAGCCAGTCGAAGCAGGGCTGCTTGCCGGCCACGATCACGTTGACGTAGTCGCGGCTGCGCAGGGCGTGGTCGGCCACGGACAGCAGGGTGTTGGCGTCCGGCGGGAAGTAGACCCGGACCGCTTCGGGGCTCTTGTTCAGGATGTGGTCGACGAAGCCGGGGTCCTGGTGGGAGAAGCCGTTGTGGTCCTGACGCCACACGTGCGAGGTCAGCAGGTAGTTGAACGAGGCGATGGGGGCCCGCCAGGGCAGCCGGCGGGTGACGCGCAGCCATTTGATGTGCTGGTTGACCATCGAGTCGACGATGTGCACGAAGGCCTCGTAGCAGGAGAACAGTCCGTTCCGGCCGGTGAGGAGGTAGCCCTCCAGCCAGCCCTGGCAGGTGTGTTCGGACAGGATCTCCATCACCCGGCCGTACGGGTCGAGGTGCTCGTCCACCGGCAGGGTCAGCGCCTGCCACGCCTTGCCGCTGGCGCCGTAGACGGCCTGGAGGCGGTTGGAGGCGGTCTCGTCGGGGCCGACGAGCCGGAAGTCGCGCCGGTCCGCGGTGGCGGCCATGACGTCCTCGAGCAGGTCGCCGAGGACGCGGGTGGGCTCGTGCAGGGTCGCGCCGGGCTTGTCGACCTCGGCGGCGTACTTCTCCAGCGGGGGCAGGGGCAGTTCGCGCAGCAGGAGTCCGCCGTTGGCGTGCGGGGTGGCGCCGAGCCGGCGGCTGCCGTGCGGGACGCAGGCCAGGACGGCGGGGCGCGGGGCGCCGTGCTCGTCGAACAGCTCCTCGGGGCGGTACGAGCGCAGCCACTGCTCCAGCTGCCGCAGGTGCTCGGGGTTGTCCCGGACGCCGGCCAGCGGGACCTGGTGGGAGCGCCAGGTGCCCTCCACGGGCAGCCCGTCGACCTCGGCGGGTCCGGTCCAGCCCTTGGGGGTGCGCAGCACGATCACGGGCCAGCGGGGCCGCTCGGTGGCGCCGTCGGCGCGGGCGGCGCGCTGGAAGGCGGCGATGCGGTCGAGCGCGGTGTCCATGGCCGCGGCCATGACGCGGTGCACGAGGGCCGGGTCGTCGCCGGTGACGTGGATCGGGTCGTGGCCGTAGCCCCTGAGCAGGTCGTCGAGTTCCGCCTCGGGGAGGCGGGCCAGGACGGTCGGGTTGGCGATCTTGTAGCCGTTGAGGTGCAGGATCGGCAGGACCGCTCCGTCGTGGACGGGGTCGAGGAACTTGTTGGAGTGCCAGGACGCGGCCAGCGGGCCGGTCTCCGCCTCGCCGTCGCCGATCACGCAGGCGACGACCAGGTCCGGGTTGTCGAGCGCGGCGCCGTAGGCGTGGGACAGGGAGTAGCCGAGCTCGCCGCCCTCGTGGATGGAACCGGGCGTCTCGGGGGCGACGTGGCTGGGCACCCCGCCGGGGAAGGAGAACTGCTTGAACAGCCGCGCCATGCCGGACGTGTCCCGGGTGATGTCCGGATAGGTCTCGGTGTACGAGCCCTCCAGCCAGGAGTTGGCCAGCACGGCGGGCCCGCCGTGGCCGGGGCCCCAGACGCACAGGGCGTTCAGGTCGCGGGCCCTGATGACGCGGTTGAGGTGGGTGTGGACCAGGTTGAGGCCGGGCGAGGTGCCCCAGTGGCCGAGCAGGCGTGGCTTGATGTGTTCCGGGCGCAGCGGTTCGGCCAGCAGCGGGTTGCCCATGAGGTAGATCTGGCCGACGGAGAGGTAGTTCGCGGCGCGCCAGTGGGCGTCCAGCGTCGCGAGCTCCTCGTCCGTGAGCCCGGCGGCTGCCTGCTGCGTCTCGACGGACATCGGGGTTCCTTCCGGGTCGGGACCGCGGTCGGGGGTACCGCGTGCGGGTCGGGGGTGCCGCGTGTGGGCGGCACACCCTCCCACCCTCCATGTCCCGCGCGGGTACCCGACAGGGCCGTTCGGGTCACTCCTCGGGCCGGGCCCCGTCCGCGGCCCGGGATCGGGCGGCCCGGCAGGAGCACGGGATCGGGTGGCCCGGCAGGAGCACGGGATCGGGTGGCCCGTGGCCCCGGGGTCAGACCGCCGCGCAGCTGTGGCCGTTGAGCGTGAAGTCGTACGGCGTGGAGTTGTGGCCGTGCCAGGTGCCGAGGAAGCCGAAGGAGAGGGTGCCGTCCGCGGGGACGGACTTGTTGTAGTCGGTGGCGGTGGCGGTGACGCGGGAGCCGTTCTGGGTGACGGTCGCGTCCCACGTCTGGCCGATCTGCTGCCCGTCGGGGAAGGACCAGGCGAGGCTCCAGGTGTCCAGGGAGCGGGCGGTGGTGACGGTGACCTTGACCTGGAAGCCGTCGGTCCACTGGTTCGTCAGGTCGTACTGGACCCGGCAGACGCCCGTCCCGGCGCTCCCCTGCCCGCCGCTCCCCGGGCCGCCCGTCCCGGGCCCGTCCGTCCCCGGGTCCGGCGAGTCGCCGCCGTCGGCGGTGGCCGAGGCGGTGCCCTGCGGTTCCGGGTCGGGGTTCGTGCGGCCGGACCGGGTCGCCGCGCCGCTCGCGGACGACTCGTGGACCGCGGACACCGAGGCCGGGACGGGGGCGGACGGCAGGGGCTCGGCGACCGGCGGGGCGGCCGGGTCGTCGGCCTGGCGGCCGTCGGCAACCGGCTGGTTGCCGGCCTCACCGCGCGTGGTGTCGTTCGCGGAGCCGCCGAACGGCATCATCGACACGGCCAGCGCCAGCCCGGACAGGGCGACCGCCGCGACGAGCAGGCCGCCGCGCACGACCCGCGCCCTCGCGGCACCCTCCTGCGGCTCCCCGCCACCGGTGTCCGCCGCCGCGGAGCGGCGGGCGCCGAGCCGGACCTCGGCGGCCCGGCGGCGGCGCTCCAGATAGGCCTGGCCGCCCCAGCCGATGACGCCGCCGGCCAGCGCGGCGGGCAGTCCGCCCCGGTGCGGCCGCAGGCAGGCGGCGGCCTGCGCGCACCCCTCGCAGGTGGCGAGGTGTCGGGAGAGGTCGTCGGGGGTCCCGGCGGCGGACCCGGGGCGGGTGACCGCGTCCAGCAGCCCGGCGTAGCGGCGGCACTCCGTGTCCATCGGGGAGTCGAGGTGGTTGCGGCGGCAGCGGTCCCGGAACAGGCTCCGCACCTGGTCGAGTTCCTCGGACACCCGTGCGGGGTCAAGGCCCAGGCGGCGGGCCACCACGGTCGACGGCAGTGCCTCCACCTCGGCCAGCCACAGCAGCGCGGCGTCCGGTTCCTGGAGGTCCCGCAGGGCGCGCAGGGCGAGCGGGCGGCGCGGCGGCGGGCCGGTCCAGCGGGCGGCCTGGTCGGAGTTGAGCCACAGGCGCAGGTCCGGGTCGAGCCGGTCGCCGAGACCGTCGGCCTCCCAGGACGCGGCGGTGGCGCGCACAGCGGTCAGCGTCAGCGGGATCGAGGGCAGCCGGGGCGTGCGGCGGCCCCGGGACGCACCGGCCTCGGCGGCCCGGACCTCGCGCACGCCCGCCGCGAACGCCTCCGTGGCCAGTCGCCCGGCCGCGCCGGAGCCGGCCGTGCACAGGTCGGCGTAGGAGAGCACGGCGTCCCAGCACTCGGCGAACAGCGCGGCCTCGGTGGCATCCTTGGGGCTCGGCAGGTCGGGCATGGTTCTCCTGCATCCACGGGCGAGGACAACTCTCTGCATTCAGGGAGGAGTTGGGGGGAACCTCGCGGCAGGGCAAGAGCTTTTCACGGCTTTGACACAACTGACAAGCCACGCATCCAATTGCCGTGACGGATCCCGCGGTACGCAACTCCGCTCCGTAGTACGGACCGAAGCCCCCAATCGACTCACGGGATCCGAAAACGCACCGCGAAATCCTACCGCGCCGCCCCGCCCGCCCCCGGCTCCGCGGCCTCCCGCGGCGTCTCGTCGGCCGCCGGCAGGCTGTCCATGAAGGAGCTGACCGAGAACACCGCGTGTCCGGGGCCCGCCGGGCCGTAGCCGGGGGGCGAGGAGAGGCCGAAGTCGTCCATCGTGGCGCGGTAGGCCTCGAGGAGCCGGATGTGGTACTCCAGCGGCGCGCCCTGCGGATTGGCCTTGCCCAGCGGGGTGGTGGGCTCCGGGCACCAGGTGGTGAAGCGGGGCGTGATGCCGTGCGACATGAAGAAGCGCAGGCCCTCGGTGGTGGACGCGATGGCCTCGTCGACGGTGGTGAAGCCGAAGGGCTCGGCCATCTCCACGCCCGCCACGAAGTTGGGGATCACGTTGCGCGCGCCGAACACCTCGGCGGAGTCCAGGATGCGGCGGTGCCACTCGTCACGGCCGACGTAGCGCTCCTTGCCCGGGCAGTACAGCTCGAACAGACGGCGGTCCCACACCTCGAAGTTGGGGTGGTAGATCTGCACGCCGTAGTCCTTGAACCGCTGCACGTCCGGCTTCGGCAGCGCCTGCGCGACGACCTTGCCGATCCAGCGGCCCGGGAAGCGCTCCTCGATGGCCTTGGCGTAGTGGCCGTAGAAGTCGGCCTCGTCGCGGCCCGCCACCTTGGAGGTCACGGCGCCACCGGTGAGGGTGTAGGCGGTGGACGCCTTCTGGGTGTCGTACCGGTCGATGATCTCCAGCGCCTCCAGGACCTCGTCCACGTCCTTGACGCCGGTGTAGGGCCGGCCGGCCGCCTTGTGCTGGCGCCAGTTGTGGTTGATGTCGCAGTACTGGCACTCTTCCTTGGCGCCGAAGTACTGGCAGACCCGGAAGACGGTGAGGTAGATCAGGTAGCCCCACTGGATGGTCGGGGCGACCTCCATCACGGACTTCCCGTTGGACAGCGTGTGCCGGTAGTACTCGGGCATGGGCGGCACACCGACGTCGGCGATCCGCTTCCCGTCGAGGTAGAGGCCGAGCAGCCCCTCGCCGTCGGCTGCCACACGGTAGGGCGAGGCAGGGTTCACCCGAACGGAGACAACGGTCCGCCGCAGGTCGTACGGTCCGCCGGTGAGGATGATCTCCTCCGGCGGCCGCCGCAGCGCGGCCTCCCCCAGCTCGGGCAGGGTGCCGTGGTCGAAGGAGAAGATGAAGTACGACTTCGGCTTGACCTCGCCGCTCTCGTTGTCACTGAGCGCGGACGGGTCGAAGGCCACACCGCCCCGGAGCAGGTCCTCCTTGAAGACGGCCTCCCGCGGCACGTGCGGGAAGCGCTCCATCAGATCCTCGACCAGCTCGGTACGGCTGCCCATCCCGTTGACTCCTCCCGACTCGCGTGTACGACTCCTCACGGTATGCCCACGCTCACGTGCGGGTGGTGCCGGGTCCCCTCGCGGCGCGCGATGTGAGCCGGGGGCGTGACGTCCGGCGGCAGCGCCGGGTCGGGCACGGGCGCGCCCCAGAAGGCGGCCAACGGCAGCACTCCGGCCCACAGTCCCGACTCCGCGTCCGGTCCGTCACCGTCGTCGGGCGCACCGGTGCGGATCTTGACCGAGGCCTCCTCGAGGGAGAGCGCGAGGAGCGTGGTGGCCGCGAGTTCCTTGCGGTGGGGCCGACGGGCGTACTCCCACTGTCCGGGCGCCGACTGCTCGGTGAGTCGGCGCAGCCCCTCCAGTTTCTCCTCCGGGTCGGTGACCTTGCGGGCCTCACCGTGGATCATCGCGCTGCGGTAGTTCACACCGTGTTCGAAGACCGAGCGGGCGAGGACCAGCCCGTCGACGTGCGTGACGGTCACACAGGCGGGGGTGCCTCCGGCGAGGCTGCGGCTGGCGACGGAGCCGTGCACGTAGAGCCACCGGTCGTCCCGCCCGTACACGGTCGGCACGACCAGGGGCCGCCCCTCCACCACGACCCCGAGGTGGCAGACGAAACCGGCGTCGAGTATCGCGTCCAGGTCGGCGCGAGCCGGGCTGCCCTGCTCGCGCAGGCGGCGATGGCGGGTCAGCTCGGTCTGGGGCAGGTCCGCGGGCAGGGGTGAGTGAGTCATACCCTGAGAATTTACTGATATCGCAGCTTGACGGCCACACTTTCACGCAAATCGAATCAAATGAGAGGTCGCGCAACTGAATCCGCACTCCCATGGGTCGTCAGGTAAGTTCCCCGGTGAAGCGCGTGCGCCGTGTGACGCCATGGGGAGGGACGACGGATGACCAGGACCGTGACCAACTGGGCGGGCAACATCACCTACACCGCCAAGGAGGTGGTCCGGCCGGGTTCTGTGGAGGCGCTGCGGACGCTGGTGGCCGACAGCACGCGGGTGCGGGTGCTGGGCAGCGGGCACTCCTTCAACGAGATCGCCGACCCGGGCGCCGGGGGCACGCTGCTCTCCCTGGACTCGCTGCCCGCGGAGGCGGACGTCGACACCGCCGCCCGCACGGTCCGGGTGGGCGGCGGCGTCCGGTACGCGGAGCTGGCCCGCCGGGTGCACGCGCACGGCCTCGCCCTGCCCAACATGGCCTCCCTGCCGCACATCTCGGTGGCCGGCTCGGTGGCGACCGGCACCCACGGCTCCGGCGTGGGCAACGGTCCGCTGGCCGCCCCCGTGCGGGAGGTGGAGATCGTCACCGCGGACGGCTCGACGGTCGTCATCGGCCGGGGCGATGCACGGTTCGGCGGTGCCGTCACCTCCCTCGGCGCGCTCGGCGTCGTCGCCTCGCTCACCCTGGACCTGGAGCCCTCCTACGAGGTCGAGCAGCACCTGTTCACCGAACTCCCCCTGGAGGGGCTGGACTTCGAGACGGTGGCGGCCGCCGCGTACAGCGTCAGCCTGTTCACCGACTGGCGCGACCCCGGCTTCCGCCAGGTGTGGCTCAAGCGGCGCACCGACCAGCCGCTGCCCGCGTTCCCGTGGGCGGTGCCCGCCAAGGTGGCGCTGCACCCGGTACCGGGGATGCCGGCGGAAAACTGCACCGAGCAGTTCGGCGTGCCCGGCCCCTGGCACGAGC
Source organism: Streptomyces sp. NPDC052043 (assembly GCF_044548235.1). Lineage (NCBI taxonomy): Bacteria > Bacillati > Actinomycetota > Actinomycetes > Kitasatosporales > Streptomycetaceae > Streptomyces > Streptomyces sp. NPDC052043. The sequence goes on along the minus strand of NZ_JBIUBT010000002.1, from coordinate 429,983 downwards.
GGCTGCCGCACTTCCGGGCCGAGTTCACCCCGAGCAGCGGCGCCGAACTCCAGTCCGAGTACCTGCTGCCGCGCCGGTACGCCCTCGACGTCCTGCACGCGCTCGACGGGATCCGGGACACGGTCGCCCCGGTGCTCCAGACCTGCGAGATCCGTACCGTGGCGGCCGACGAGCAGTGGCTGAGTCCCTCCTACGGCCGGGACACCGTCGCCGCGCACTTCACCTGGATCGAGGACACGGCCGCCGTGCTGCCGGTGGTGCGCCGCCTCGAGGAGGCGCTGGCGGACCTCGACCCCCGCCCGCACTGGGGCAAGGTGTTCGCCCTGCCGTCCGCCGCGCTGCGCGACCGCTACCCGCGCCTGGACGACTTCCGGGCGCTGGCCCGGGAGCTGGACCCGACCGGCAAGTTCACGAACGCCTTCCTCACGGACCTCCTGGCGCCGTGACCCACACCCGCGCCCACACCCACACCACCTTGTACAACGAACGCGGCCTCCACGGCCGCATCGCGCGCGAGGGAGCTCCACTGGAGCCGCGCAGCCACCGTTCAGCGTGAGAAGGGGTATGCGACCACCACCACAGAATGTGCCGGGCCGCGGTGTGGACGAGCGTGATTTTGACGCCTTCTACACCGCGAGCGTCGGCCGGCTCGTCGGCCAGTTGTACGCGATGACAGGTGACCTGGCTGAGTCTCAGGACGTGGTGCAGGAGGCCTTCGCCCGGGCCTGGGAACGCTGGGCCGAGTTGGACCTGAACGGTGCCCCCGAAGCGTGGGTGCGCACGGTGGCCTGGCGGCTGGCGGTCAGTCGGTGGCGGCGGGCGCGCACCGCGCTGGCCTTCGTCCGGCGGCAGGGTCCGCCCGCTGCCGTACCGCCGCCGGAACCGCATCATGTGCTGCTGGTCCAGGCACTGCGGCGGATCCCCGAGGCGCAGCGGCGGGCCGTGGTGCTGCATCATCTGTGTGATCTGACGGTGGAGCAGGTGGCTGCCGAGACCGGTTGCCCCGTCGGCACGGTCAAGGCGCACCTGAGCCGCGGACGGGCGGCGCTGGCACGTCTGCTGGCCGATACGGAGCTCGATCTGCGGACGGCCCGGCTGCCGGAGGTGAGGCATGGCTGACAGGACAGAACTGGAGCGGAGCCTGGCCGGACTCGCGGAGTCGGGTCGGCAACAGGTGATGCCGCTTGCCGCGCACCGGGTGCGGGCCCGTGGTGAGCAGCGCATGCGCCGCCGACGGGCGGCTGTGGCGTTCGGCGGCGTGCTGCTGGCCGCCGCTGTGGTGGGCGGTCTGTCGCTGTTCCGAGCCGCCGGGGTGCCGGAGCCGGCCGCGATCGTGCCGGCGCCGACCGTTTCAGGCTTCGTGCCGCCGTCGCCTGCACCGGGCGAGGAGTATGCCAGTGAACTGGGCTACGTGTACGGCGCGGTGGCGCAGGGCGACATGGTGCGGGTCACCGTCGAGCAGCTCCGTACCGTCCGGGGGACCGCGGTGCCCACGGGTGTGGTGCACACGCTGACCCTGCCGCGGGCGACGCTGGTGGAAGCACGGCGGCTCTCCGGCGGGTCCCCTGCGGACATGCAGCTGGACCAGTTGGTGAGCCGGCTGGCTGCCGGGCCGCGGTGGATGTTCGCGATCGACTACGACAGCGAGGGCCGGGTGGAGTCCTTGCGGGAGACCGACTGGCCCATCGTGTGAGGCCGCCGCCGCATTCACGGCATCGAAGTGCAACCCAGAGGCGGGCCAGGGCGTAGAGCTCATGTATCCCGACCGCATCTGATCCGATGGGACCTTGCCGTGCTCACTTCTCGCCGCCGAACCGGCGCCCTTCCTCTGACCGCTCTCGCCTTGACCGCTCTCGCCCTGACCGCATGCACCGGCAAGGGGAGCGGCGGGCGGGCGGACGTTACTGCCCCGGCAACACCGGTGACGGCTTCAGCGTCGGCGTCCGGACAGGCCGCCGTGCCGACCCCGCCCACCGCGACGACCCCGCCCACCGCCACGCACCCGCCTACTGCGACGCGCCCGCCCACTGCGACGACCGCGCCCGCCGCGCCCGGCGAGGGCACCGCCCCGGCCGGCACGACGCGCTGGGCCGGTACCAAGCAGTTCATGCAGATACGCAAGGGCTGGATCAGCGGCGGACGGACCTACCTGTCAGTGCGGACGGCCCGGAAGGTGGCCGCCACGGGCCCGCACGAGGCGTGGTTGATCATCCCCGGTGAGGGGCCCTACACCACGGTGCTCATGGCCACAGACGCCCGGGTGCTGCTATCGGTCCCGCTGGGCGACAACTCCGCCCCCTCCCCCTACTCCCAGGCCGAGTTCGTCAACCGGCTGATGGCCGAGCCGAGCTCCTCCCGCTCGGGGCTGGGGTACGACCTCAGCTTCGACGGGAAGGGCCGGGTGACCAGGTTGCAGTCGCTGTACACCTCCTAGAAGGTGGCGCGGACAGGGCGGAGCACGAGTAATTCGCGTACTGCGAAGGACAGCGAAGCGGCCAACTCCCCGTGGACCCGAAATCGATCAGTGTGCTCCACATGCGTTATGCGAAACTGCGCTCACAGGCTCTTTCTCCGGGCGAGACCGGAAACCTGCTGGAGCGAACGCGAGGAGCGCTATGAGCACCGACGAACTGGCCTGGTTCAAGAGCAGCTACAGCAGCAGCGGGGACGGCGGCTGCGTCGAGGCGGCCGCCTGCCCCGCCACCGTCCACGTTCGCGACTCCAAGAACACCACTGGGCCCCAGCTCGCCCTCTCCCCCACCGCCTGGTCGGAGTTCACGGAGTTCGCCGCACATGAGTGACCTCTGCTTCGACCTGTCCGGCAGCGGACCCGTGCTGCTCGTCATCCCCGGCGGGGCCGGACATCCCATGGGGCTGGACCGGATGACCACGCGTCTCGCCCAGCGCTTCACCGTCGTGACGTACGACCCCCTCGGCCTCGCCCACGGACGGCTCGGACAGCCCGTCGCCGACCAGCGGGTCGAGGAGTGGAGCGACGGAGCGCGCCAGGTGCTCGACGAGGTCCTGCCCGACGGGGAGTCGGCATACGTCCTCGGCACCAGCTCAGGCGGCATCGTCGCCCTGGACCTGCTGGCCCGTCATCCCGAGCGGCTGCGGCACGTCGTCGCGCACGAGCCTCCGTGCGTGGCAGCGCTGCCGGACGGGGCACGGCAGCGTGAGCGGTTCCGGGAGGTGTACGAGACGTACCGCGCGGCGGGCCCGCAGGCCGCGGGCGCGCGGCTCGCCGCCGTGTTGGAGGAACGGGAGGCGGGAGAGGACGGCCAGGACGGCCAACCCCTCTCCCGTGACGAGGAGTTGTCCTCTCCGATGGCGCTCTTCCTCGCCCATGTGCTCGTTCCGTTCACGTCGTACGTGCCGCCCGCGGCCCCTCCCTCGGCGTCTCTCACGCTCGCCGCCGGCGCCGACTCACGAGGACAGCTCCTGTATCGCACCGCCGCGTTCCTCGCCGAGCGGTACGGCGCCGGCTTCGCGGAGTTCCCCGGTGGGCACATCGGCGCCGTCCAGCAGCCCGAGGCGTTCGCGGACCGCCTTGTGGGGTACTGGTAGTCCTCGCCGAAAAGGCACCGGGAACAGCCCCTGAACCGTGGCAGTGCGGGCGGCTTCCCGGCCGTCCCCGCCGGCCGGTCGCCGTCGCGCAGCGTGAACGTCGATCCACTCCGACACGCAGCTCCTCTCACGTCACCATGACCACAGAATGACCTCTTATGGTCGTTTAATACGGTTTATCGCCCGTCAGGTGTACGGCCGCGTGCTTGCATGAACGATCACCGCGGACGGCGCAGGGGGCGCCGACAACACTGGCACCGCCTGCGGCTTCACCGGGGCCGGGGGCACCGCGGGACGTGTCGTCACCACACTGCCGGCAACCACCGCCCCGACGACCTTCACCGTCAATGTCGGCGGTACCGGTGGCAAAGGCCCGTGCCACCGTCCGCGGCGGCGGCGACCCCACCACGCACACCGCCACCGACCGCACCTCCTTCAAGCATCAGTGCCACCACGGACACCGCTACAAGAGGCACCAGTCGCACAAGTGATCGATCGCGGATCGGGTGAGGGCCCTCGTCGAGTCCTCACCCGATCCGCTTTTCTCACCCGCAGTCTTGTCAGGGACATGCATCGCTTCTATAGTCCGGTTCAAAACGATGGGAGCGCTCCCACAGAAGCGCGAACGGGAGCACTCCTCCCCGACGACGTCGCCCCTCGAAGAGGCCCCCTATGCGACTGCTGCCCCATCGGCTCGACCCCGCGCGCGGCTTACTGTGCGCGCTGCTCACCGCCCTCGCCCTGGTCGCCGCCTTCCTGGCGGCCGCTCCGGCGGCGCACGCCGACACCCAGATCTGCGACGCCTTCGGATCGACCACGATCCAGGGCCGCTATGTCGTCCAGAACAACCGCTGGGGCACCAACGCCGCCCAGTGCATCACCGTCACGGACTCGGGCTTCCGGATCAACCAGGCCGACGGGTCGGTGGCCACCAACGGCGCACCGAAGTCGTACCCGTCCGTCTACAACGGGTGCCACTACACCAACTGCTCGCCGGGTACGGCGCTCCCGGCCCGCCTCGACACCATCTCCAGCGCTCCCACCAGCATCTCGTACAGCTATGTCAGCGACGCGGTCTACGACGCCGCCTACGACATCTGGCTGGACCCGACGGCCCGCAAGGACGGGGTGAACCGGACGGAGATCATGGTCTGGTTCAACAAGGTCGGGCCGATCCAGCCGGTGGGCTCGCAGACCGGCACGGCCACGGTCGCCGGCCGCTCCTGGCAGGTGTGGACCGGCAACAACGGCGGCAACGACGTGCTGTCCTTCGTCGCCCCGTCGGCGATCAACAGCTGGAGCTTCGACGTGATGGACTTCGTCCAGCAGGCGATCTCCCACCAACTGGCCGCCGGTAACTGGTACCTGACGAGCGTGCAGGCGGGCTTCGAGCCCTGGCAGAACGGTACCGGGCTCGCCGTGACGTCGTTCTCCTCGGAGGTCCGCACGGGCGGCAACGGCGGCGGAGGCGGCAACGGCGGCGGGGGCGGCAACGGCGGTGGCCAGAGCGCCTGCTCGGTGACGTACGCCACGAACGTCTGGCCGGGCGGGTTCACCGCCGACGTCACCGTCCGCAACACCGGTTCGGCGGCGGTGAACAGCTGGCACCTCGGCTTCACGCTGCCCACCGGGCAGAGCGTCACCAGCGCCTGGAACGCCACGGTGAGCCCGTCCTCGGGCGCCGTCACCGCGACCGCCCTGTCGCACAACACGCAGATAGCGCCGGGCGGCAGCCAGACGTTCGGCTTCCAGGGCAGCTACAGCGGCACCTTCGCCGCACCGAGCGCCTTCACCCTCAACGGCACGGCCTGCACCACCGCGTGAAACGCACGCAGAACAACGATCACCCCAGCAGGAAGGAAGGATCGAACGTGGCTCGACGCAGCAGACTCTTATCGGTGGCGGCGGCCTTCGCCACCCTCCTCGCGGCACTGGGCCTGACCCTTCTCGGTCAGGGCCGCGCCGAGGCGCACGGCGTGGCGATGATGCCCGGTTCGCGCACCTATCTGTGTTACGTGGACGGCCGCACGGCGACCGGCAGCCTCGACCCGACGAACCCCGCGTGCCGGGACGCCCTGAACAAGAGCGGTGCCACGCCGCTGTACAACTGGTTCGCGGTGCTCGACTCCAACGCGGGCGGCCGGAACGACGGTTACGTGCCGGACGGCACCCTGTGCAGCGCGGGCGACCGCTCGCCGTACGACTTCTCCGCCTACAACGCCGCCCGCGCGGACTGGCCCCGGACCCATCTGACCTCCGGGTCCACGATGGAGCTCCAGTACAGCAACTGGGCGCACCACCCGGGTGACTTCCGCGTCTACCTGACCAAGCCCGGCTGGTCGCCCACGTCCCAGCTGCGCTGGGCCGACCTGGACCTGATCCAGACGGTCAGCAACCCGCCGCAGGTGGGCTCGCCGGGCACCGACGGCGGCCACTACTACTGGAACCTCCCGCTACCGTCCGGCCGTTCGGGCGACGCGCTGCTCTTCATCCAGTGGGTCCGCTCGGACAGCCAGGAGAACTTCTTCTCCTGCTCGGACATCGCCTTCGACGGCGGCCACGGAGAGGTGACCGGCATCCGCGGCTCCGGCTCGGGCACCCCGACGCCGACCCCGACCCCGTCGGACCCGACTCCCACCCCGACCCCGTCGGATCCGACGCCGACCCCGACCCCGTCCGACCCGCAGACCGGCTCCTGCATGGCCGTGTACAACGTGGAGGGCTCCTGGAGCGGCGGCTTCCAGGGTTCCGTGGAAGTGATGAACCACGGCACGGCACCGCTGAACGGCTGGACGGTGACGTGGAAGCCGGGCACCGGTACCACGATCAACAGTGCCTGGAACGGCAACCTGACCACCGCCGGCGACGGCACGATCACGGTCACGGCCGCCGACTACAACCGGACCGTACCGCCCGACGGCAGTGTCTTCTTCGGGTTCACCGCCACGTCCACGGGCAACGACTATCCGATCGGCTCGGTCAGCTGCTCCGCGAGCTGACACCCGCACCGTCCCCGACACCGGGCGCGCCGGCACCCAGCCGGCGCGCCCTCCCGTTCCGGGGTCAGCACATCGCTCCGGTGCTCCGGTCGACGAGTGGGCGGCGGCCAGTCGCACATGGCAGTCCTCAGCCCGCGGTCCTGGTCTTGATGAGCGGTGCGTCCTGCGTGAACTTGCGGAACCCGACGCTGTAGTACAGCCCGCGGGCCGCGGGATGGCCCGGTGCGCCGAGGCAGGCGACCGTCGCATGGGTGGCCCCGGCCGCCCGTGCCAGACGCATCCCGTGCAGGAGCATCGCCCTCGCCAACCCCCGGCGCCGGAAGTCCGGATGCGTCCCGACCGGCTCGAACTCGGCGGTCCTGTTCGCCTCGTCGAGCCACATGATCGTCGAGGACGCCATCGTTCCGTCCGGCGCCTCCACCAGGAGGTGCAGGTCGCCGCGGTACGCCTCCGTCTGCCGGACGCCCTCGTAGCTCTCGGCCGTGTACGTCGAGGGGGCCCAGGCGTCCAGATGGGCCTGGACCGCGGCCTTCGGCCCGGCCTCGTCGGCGGTGCGGAACCGGAATCCGTCCGCCAGGACCGGCTGTTCCACGTCGGTGAGGTCCCGCTCGTTGAGCTGGGTCCAGGACCCGGTGTCGCCGAGCGCTGCCGGGTCGGGCTCGTAGCCGTGCGCCGCCCAGCGCTTCAGGGCGAACTCGTCGGCGGCGCACGGCAGCACCGTACGCTCGACGTCCGCCGCCGTACCGTCGTACCAGTCGATCACCTCGTCGACCAGCCCGGCGTGGTCGGGACGGACCTGATACGCCAGGTAGGCGCCGGTGACGTCCTTCACCGACCCGTCACTGCGCCTGACCCGGCGCGGCAGAAAGGCCCAGCCCCACGCCACCAGGTCCCCGCCGGAGAACCACAGCCGACGCCGCCAGCTCGCACCGTCGGCCGCGTGTCCCCTGCCCCAGTTCCAGGCCAGCTCGCCGAACGAGGCGTCGCTGCTCACCAGGTCCGGGCGGGTGGCGGTGACGCGCTGTGCCAGCCCCTGCATCAGCTGTACGTCCGCGAGGGTCACACGCTCGAGGTTCGCCATGGTGCGCCACTGTGTCAGGACCGCGCACAGCCGTCGAGCCGTTTTCCGGGGGCGGCGGCGGTGAAGGCGGGCGACGGCATTCGGCTCCGGCCGCACCGTTCCCGGCAATCGCCATTGATCGACACGACCGGGCTTCGTACCCTCCCCCGCATGGGACATGACGACCTTCCGACTCTTGAACTCGCCCTTCCCGGTCCGGAACGGGATCGTGGCGTCGCGGCGATCCTGGACGGTCGCAAGACCGCGCTCACGGGTCTCCTGGAGATCTACGAGCACGCCGAAGAGGCGGTTCCGCAGACCGGCCAACGGTTCTCGGTGCTCGATTCCGAGGGGCGTCCGGCCGTCACGATCGAACTCGTCGACGTGCGGGTCGTTCCCATGAAGGAGATCGACGACGACTTCGCGCGGGCCGAGGGGCGTGGTTACGCCGACGTGGCCGAGTGGCGGGCGGCCCACGAGGAGTTCTTCCGGAGCGACGGCGTGTGCGCGTTCCTGGGCCGTACCCCCGTCATCGACGAGGACACCCTCGTCGTCGCCGAACGCTTCCGGGTGGTCGAGCCCGGCGAACAGCGGGCTCGGTGACCGCGTCGGGACCGGTCCCCTCGGCCATCGGCTAGCGTCGGGCCATGAACAGCGTCACCCCCGGCGTCACCTCCCCCGCCCTCGCCGACGCGCTCGCCGCCGGGGTGGTCGTGCTGGACGGCGGGATGTCCAACCAACTGGAGTCGGCCGGGTACGACCTGAGCGACGAACTGTGGTCGGCGCGGCTGCTGGCCGAGCGTCCGGAGGCGATCACTCAGGCGCACCTGGCGTACTTCGAGGCCGGGGCGAGCGTGGCGATCACCGCGAGCTACCAGGCCACCTTCGAGGGGTTCGCGCGGCGGGGGATCGGGCGGGAGCGGGCGGCCGGACTCATGCGACTGAGTGTGGAGTCGGCGCGTGAGGCGGCGCGGCGGGCGCGCGCGCTCGGGGTGGTACGGCCGCTCTGGGTGGCGGCGTCGGCGGGGCCGTACGGGGCGATGCTCGCCGACGGCTCCGAGTACCGGGGCCGGTACGGGCTCACCGTCGACGAGCTGGAACGCTTCCACCGGCCCCGCCTGGAGGCACTGGCCGCCGCCCGGCCCGACGTGCTGGCGCTGGAGACGGTGCCCGACGTGGACGAGGCGCGGGCGCTGCTGCGGGCGGTGCGCGGGCTGGGGGTGCCGGCCTGGCTCTCGTACACCGTCGCCGGTGACCGCACGCGCGCCGGGCAGCCGCTCGCGGAGGCGTTCGCCCTGGCCGCCGAGGCGGACGAGGTGATCGCGGTGGGCGTGAACTGCTGCGCGCCCGGCGACGCGGCGGCCGCGGTGCGAACGGCCGCCCGGGTCACCGGCAAGCCGGTCGTGGTCTACCCCAACAGCGGTGAGTCCTGGGACGCCGGGTCCCGCGCCTGGACCGGCCGGTCCACCTTCACCGCCGAGCAGGTCCGGGGGTGGCGCGGCACCGGGGCCCGGCTGATCGGCGGCTGCTGCCGGGTGGGCCCGGAGGCCGTCGCGGAGGTCGCCCGGGTGGTGGGGGCGGCGTAGCCGAGGAGGTGTGCCGGAGCCGCGGAACCGGCCGGGGGAGCCGTCCGTCAGTGCCCGTGGACGCCGCCCGAGCGGCGCAGTCGTCGTACCACCGCTCGGAGTTCGGCGGCGCGGGTGCGGGAGCCGTCGGGCGGGGGCGGTGAACCGGCGGTGGTGTTCCGGGCAGCGGTCTCCCGGGGTGCGGTCTCCCGGGTCATGGGGACCCGGAGCCTGGTCGTGGTCGTGCGGATCGTGGTGGCCCGGGACCTGGCGTCGGCCGTCCACAGGGCAAGTTCGGCGTCGCGCGGGCCGTGCGCGGTGTGCGGGGGGCCGTCGCCGAAGACCCGTACCGGGTGGGTGGTGTCCCAGGATTGCCAGCCGGGGTCGCCGTCGGCGGCGAAGCGGACCCAGGCCGCGTGCAGGGCGTCGGCCAGCTCCTGCGGGGCGCCCTCCCCGGCGAGCCTGCGGGAGTCCGGGAGGTCGCCGGTGTCGAAGACGAAGCCGAGTTCCAGGGCGTGGCAGGCGCCGAGGTCGGGGAGCAGCGAGGGCCAGGCGAACTCGTAGACGTACGACGAGCCCGGGCGGGCGTCGGCCAGGCGGTGCAGCGGGCGGCGCAGCACGTGGTCGGTGACCATCTGGCCGACGATCTCGGCGGTGCCGGCGCCGGGGCGCAGCGCCCGGTAGCCGCGGACCACCTCGTGCCCGCAGTGGCAGCGGGCCATGGCGCCGGCCAGCGCGAGGGCGCCGAGCCGGTCGACGCGCTCCAGCAGCCCGCCCGGGACCAGCCACAGCCGGTACTCGTCGCGGGTCCAGCCCATGAGGAGGTCGGCTCCTCGCGCCGCGTCGCCCTCCAGCAGGGCCTGGAGCGGGTCGCGCGGGACGAGGTCGCCGTCGACGACGATGCCGAAGGCGGGGCCGCCCAGGACCGGGCTGCTCAGCCGGCCGGCCTCGGCCTGCGTGCGCAGCAGCAGGTCCCGGTCGACGGCGGCGAACGCCTCGGCGGTGGCGGGCACCTTCAGCCGGGTCGCCATGCGGCGCACCATCCGCCGTACGTTGGCGCGGTCGGCGACCTCCGGCGGCCCGCTCTGCAGGACCGCGCGCCGGAACAGGCCCTGGGCCTGCGGGGCGGCGATCAGGGCGCCGATGCTGATGGCGCCGGCCGACTGGCCGCACAGGGTGATCCGGTCCGGGTCGCCGCCGAAGGCCCCGATCGACTCGTGGACCCAGCGCAGGGCGGTGAGCTGGTCGCGCAGGCCGGGGTTGGCGGGGGCGTCCGGGAACAGTCCGTAGCCCTCGACGCCGAGCCGGTAGTTGACGGACACCAGGACGACGCCGTCACGGGCGAAGGCACGCCCGTCGTACACGGGCACGGCCGAGGAGCCGCGGGTCAGCGCGCCGCCGTGCAGCCAGACCAGGACGGGGAGCCGGGCGGCCGAGTCCGGGTCGGGCGTCCACACGTTGAGGTTGAGGCAGTCGTCGCCGGGGACGACGGGGTCGGACAGGTACCGGGCGAAGACCTCGGAGTACGGAGGCTTCGGCGCGGTCGGGCCGAAGGCGGCGGCGTCGCGCACACCGTCCCAGGGCTCGGGCGGCGCGGGCGGCCGGAACCGCCGGGGGCCGAAGGGAGGTGCGGCGTACGGGATGCCGCGGAACACGGTCACCCCGTGCTCGTGTCTGCCTCGCACCGCCCCGTAGGGGGTGGTGACCACGGGGTCCGCTCTGTCGGCCGTCAATGCGCCCACCAGCCCTTCGCCGCGTCCAACACCGGTACCACGGAAGCGCTCCGCCGTCTCCGGGTATTCCGCCACGCGGGCCGCCGACACCACCGTCCGGTGGGGCGCCACCGGCGCCTGGTGCCGGGCGCGCCAGAGCGCGGGGCGGCGGGCGCGGGGCGCGGGGCACCGGGCGCCGGAGTGGAGGGCCGCAGACGGCGCGGCAGCGCGGCGGCGGGCGGTGCCCCCGGGGCGCCGTGGCTCACCCGGTGGCGGTCCCCGTCGCCCACTCGATCCCGCCGCGCAGGTGGGCGCGGAAGTCCGGGTCCGCGTAGGCCTCGGAGGCGTGGCCGAGGGCCGTGTAGAAGACGCGGCCCCGGCCCTGTTCGCGGCACCACACCAGGGGGTGGTCGGGGCCCATGCCGCCGCCGCGGTACGACGTCTCGTCGGCGCGGGCCAGGACCCGTACGGAGCCCCGCGGATTCGTGCGGAAGTCGTACCACTCGTCGGTGAAGGCCCACTCGGCGGGCAGGTGCCGGGTGGCCGGATGGTCCGGGTCCTCGACCAGGACCCGGCCCGGCTGGTACTCCGGATGCCGGGCGAACCTGGCACCGAGCAGTTCGCCGTAGTACGGCCAGTCGTACTCCGTACAGGCCGCCGCGTGCACACCGACGAACCCGCCGCCCCGCTCCACGTACGCCGCGAGCCGCTCCCGGCCGGCCGGGGTGAGCACCTCGCCGCTGGTGGAGAGGAAGACGACGGCGGCGTACCCGTCCAGGGGGCGGGCGAGGGCCTCGGGGTCCTCGGTGTGCTCGACCTCGAAGGCCTCGGGGCCGCCGAGGGCGCGCAGCGCGGCGACGGCGTCCGGGATGGAGTCGTGGCGGTAGGCGGCGGTGCGGGTGTGGACGAGGAGTCGGCAGGCCATGGCGCACGACCCTACGCCGCCCGCGCGGCCCCCTTCGGGTTCGTGTCCGATTTCTTCAAGACCGGCGGTCGCACCGGTGCCTACCGTGACCGTATGGCTACTCCACGATTCGCCGTGATCGGCCTGGTCGTCTCCGACCTGGCCGCGTCTCTCGCCTTCTACCGCCGCCTCGGGCTCTCCTTCCCCGAGGGTGCCGAACAGCAGCCGCACGTCGAGGCCGAGTTGCCCGGCGGGCTGACGCTCGCCCTGGACACCGAGGCGACCATCCGCTCGTTCCACTCCGGATGGCGGCCACCGTCCGCGGGCGGCCGGATCTCGCTCGCCTTCCGGTGCGGGGAACCCGCCACTGTGGACGCCCTGTACGAGGACCTGGTCGGCGCCGGGCACCACGGGGAGCTCAAGCCCTGGGACGCCTTCTGGGGCCAGCGGTACGCCGTCGTGCACGATCCCGACGGCAACGGCGTCGACCTGTTCGCCGAGCTACCCCAGGGACAGTAGGTCACCCAGCGGCATCCCGGCCAACTCCCGTACGTCCCGGGCCAGGTGAGCCTGGTCGGCGAAGCCCGCGCGGGCCGCGGCCCCGGCGAGCGGCACCCCCGCACGGGCCAGCGCCAGCGCCCTCTGCAGACGCAGCACACGAGCCAGCGTCTTGGGCCCGTACCCGAAGGCGACCAGCGAACGGCGGTGCAACTGACGGGCGCTGAAGCCGAGTTCGTCGGCGGCGGCGCCCACGGAGCGGCCCGCGTCCAGGGCCGCCACGAGGTGCCGCAGCAGCGGGTCGGGCGGGCCGGCCTCGACCGCACGCTCCAGGGCCACCGCTTCGAGTGCGGCGGCCGGGTCCCGCGCCGCGTCCAGCCGTCCGCGCACGCGCCGAACCACCGCGGCGGGCCACAGCTCGGCCAGTTCGACGCGCCGGTCGCGCAACTCGTGGGCGGGCACGCCGAGGTAACCGGGCGCCGTGCCGGGGAAGAACCGCAGGCCGGCCCAGTGCGCGGACGGCCCCGAGGGCTCGTACGCCCGTGTGTCGGGCCCGGCGACCAGCAACCGCCCCTCGCTCCACAGCAGGTCCATGCACCCGTCGGGCAGCACGGGCCGGGCCACGGGCCCCGCCGGCGCCTTCGTCCACACCACCGCGCCGGGCAGCCGAGAGGGGCGCTCCACGTACCCGGAGGGACGCACGGTCGTCTCGGCAGCCACGTACGCAAGACTAGGGCCCCGTCCTCACGCGTCGGCCGGCGGTCGAGGGAGCGCGCAAGCGGCCGTGACGGCGAGCGGGGCCCTGCGGCCCCGTCGTCAGAGGTGCTGGGCCAGGAACTGCGTGGCGAGGCTGGTGGCGGACACCACCAGCCACAGGCAGCCGCCGAGCAGCAGCGGTTTGAGGCCGGTGCGGCGCAGCCGGGCGGGTTCGGTCGACAGGCCGATCGCGGACAGGGCGACGGTGATCAAGAACACGGCGAGCGTGCTGAGCGGGCCGTGGGCGCCGGACGGGACGAGACCGGCGGTGTTCACGGCCGCCAGGACCAGGAAGCCGACGAGGAACCAGGGGACCAGCCGGCCGACGCGGACCGCGCCCGGGGTGCCGTCCGGGCCGGCCGCCAGCCGCGCGCGGCGGCGGGCGAGGGCGGACAGGCCCAGGCAGATGGGGATGATCAGCAGGGTGCGGGCCAGCTTGACCACGACCGCGTGGTCCGCCGCCGCGCCGCCGTACGTGGTGGCGGCGGCGACCACCGACGACATGTCGTTGACGGCGGTGCCCGCGAAGAGACCGAAGGCCTGCTGGCTCATGCCCAGCAGGTGTCCCACGACCGGGAAGGTCAGGACCGCGGCGATGTTGAAGACGAAGATCGTGGAGACGGCGTACGCCACCTCGGCCTCGGCCGCGCCGATGACCGGCGTGACCGCCGCGATCGCCGAGGCGCCGCAGATGCCGGTGCCGACGCCGATCAGGGTGCGCAGGTCCCCGACGATGCCCAGACGGCGCCCGATCCAGTACGCCGCGGCCAGGCAGGCGGCGAGGGTGACGATCATCACCGGCAGCGAGCCGACACCGACCCGCAGCACCTGGCCCAGGGACAGCTGGGCGCCCAGGACGACCACCGCGCCCTGAAGCACCCCGCGTCCGGCGAACGCGATCCCCGGCCGCAGCCGCGCCCCGGGCCGCACGACGACCGCCACCAGCACCCCGAGCACGATCCCGGCCACCGGTCCGCCGACCACCGGGACCAGCCGGCCCAGCACGGTGGCGACGAGGGCGACCCCGACGGCGAGGGCCAGCCCGGGCAGGCGGGCGGTACCGACGCGGCGGGCGGTGCCGACGCGGTCCGCGGTGTCGGCGGGGCGCTCGGTGCCGGCCGGGCGCGCGGTGCCGGCCGGAGGGGCCGGGCTGGGGCTTGCGTCATTCATGATCACCACCCTGGGGCCCACGCGCCTGCCGCTGTAGCCCTCGATCGAGCAGGAGCTCATAGCGAAGCGCTATGACCGACTCATACGCTTGGGCTGTGACAGAACCAGAACCACCCGTGCCCGCACGGCCCCGGACCGCTCCCCTTCCCCTGCGCACACCCGACCTGGAGTCGCTGCGGCTCCTGGTCCTCGTCGCCGACCTGGGGAGCCTGGGCCGGGCGGCCGAACGGCTGCGGATCTCGCAGCCGTCCGCCAGCCGCCGGCTGTCCACGCTGGAGCGTGGGCTGGGGCTGGTACTCGTCGACCGCACCCGTCGCGGCTCCCGGCTCACGCTCGCCGGGCAGGTCGTCGTCGGACACGCCCGGCAGGTGCTGGACGAGCTGGACGACCTGCTCGCCGGCGCGGACAGGCTGCGTGCGCGGCGGGAGGCGGAGCTGCGCGTCGCCGCGAGCCTGACCATCGCGGAGTACCTGCTGCCGGCCTGGATCAGCGAGCTGCGCAGTCGTCGGCCCGAGCTGTACATCGGGCTGCAGGTGACCAACAGCGAGCACGTGCCCGAGCTGGTCGAGTCGCAGGAGGCCGACATCGGGTTCATCGAGGGCCCGCATCTGACCCGTGTGATGTCGACGAGGCAGGTGGCCGAGGACCGGCTCGTCGTCGTGGTCGACCCGAGTCATCCGTGGGCACGCCTGCGCGAGCCGCTGTCCGCGCGGGAGCTGTCCCGCACGCCGCTCGTGCTGCGCGAGAGCGGTTCCGGCACCCGGCAGACCCTGGACCGCGCCCTGCACCTGGCCGACTGCGACCGCGCCCGGCCGCTGGTGGAGCTGGGCTCGACGGCCGCCGTACGCGGCGCGGTGATCGCCGGCACCGGCCCGTCCGTCCTGAGCGAGCTGGCCGTCCGCGGGGACATCACCGAGGGCCGGCTGGTCGCCGTCGACGTCGCGGGCGTCGACCTCGCGCGCGAGCTGCGTGCGGTCTGGCCGACCGGGCGGCGGCTGGTCGGCCCGGCGGCGGAACTGGTGGCGGTGGCCCGCAGAGCGGTGACCGACGGGCCACCGCGACGGCCGTAGGGCTCGCCGCGGTGGCGGCGGTGACGGTGGTGGCGGCGGGCGCCGGACGCGCGCCGCCCCGTCCCGTCACTTCTCCGACGAGCCCTTCTGGTCGTCCTTGTGCGGGCTCCGCGCGTGCGTGCTCTTCACATGGGCCCGCAGCCGTGCCGTCACGTCCTCCGGGGGCAGGAAGCGCGACCACCGCTCGGGGAACTCCGAGGGCATGTCGGGGTCCTCCGGGTCGTCGGGCTCGTGCTCGCGGTTCGCGGCGGCGCGGGCGACGTACTCGGCGATCTGCGCCTCGCGCACCCGCTCGTTGGCGGCACGCGCCGAGGCCGTGGCGGCGGCCGGCCAGACCCGGTCGATGGCGGCGTTGACCGCCGCCCCGACGAGCACGGCGAACGCGGACACACCGATCCACAGCAGCACGGCGACCGGCGCGGCCAGTGAGCCGTAGATGGTCGGGCCCTCCACGGTGCTGGTGAGGTAGATGCGCAGCAGGAAGCTGCACACCACCCACATGGCCAGCGCGACCAGGGCACCGGGCACGTCCTCGATCCACGCGGAGCGCACCGGCACGGACACGTGGTACAGCGTCGTCAGGAACACCACGGACAGCACGATCACGACCGGCCAGTACAGGACCTGAACGACCGTCGTGGACCACGGCACGATCCGCACCACCGCGTCGGGTCCCGCCACCATCAGCGGCAGCGCGACCGAGCCGATCAGCAGGGCCACGACGAACAACCCGAAGGCCAGCAGCCGGGTCTTGACGATGCCGCGCACGCCGTCGAGGCCGTACATGACGGTGATGGTGTCGATGAAGACGTTCACCGCGCGCGAGCCCGACCACAGGGCGAACACGAACCCGAGGGAGATCACGTCGGGACGGCCGCTCTTCGTCACGTCCCGCAGGATCGGCTGCGCGATCTCCTTGACGCCCTGGTCGGACAGGACGGTGTGGGAGGCGGCGAGGATGTTGCGCTCCAGGCTGGCGATGGTGTGCGCGCCGGTCCAGGAGTCGACGTAGAAGAGCAGTCCGATCAGGCTCAGCAGCAGCGGCGGCACGGACAGCAGGGAGAAGAACGCCGCCTCGGCCGCAAGACCCAGGATCCGGTACTCCATGCACGAGTTGACGGTGTCCTTCAGCAACAGCCAGGCGGTCCTGCGTTTGGATACGTTCCGGTAGAGGGCTCGTGCCCGGTGGAGGCGGCCGGAGGGCCTTTCGGGGGAATCGCTGGCTGACTGCTGCACGACCCAAAGGTATCTCCGTCGGTCCCCCTCCCCCGCACCCGCCGGGGAGCGGTCGCCGGGCGGGACCTCCGGCGGGGCCCGGCGGGCCCGGTGCCGGGCGATCGCGTGATGCCCGGCGCCGTACCGCGCGGTAGGTTCCGTCGTATGGCACCCAGCACGCACACCGTGACCAACCAGCCGCCGCCGCTGGTCGGCTACGACGTCTTCGCCGCCGATCAGGCCCTGGCCGAGGCGGTCGGACGGCACGTGGACGCGGAGCTGCACGACGAGGTGCGCGCGGAGCTGACGGTGCTCGGCCGGGCCGCGGGTTCGGCCCAGGTGCAGGAGTGGGCAGCGCAGGCCAACGAGAACCCGCCGAGGCTGCGCACCCACGACCGCTACGGCCACCGCGTCGACGAGGTCGAGTTCCATCCGTCCTGGCACCGGCTCCTCGGCAAGGGCGTCTCCGCCGGGCTGACCGCCGCCTGGAACCGCCCGGCCGGGCATGTGCGGCGGGCGGCCGCCTTCCTGGTGTGGACGCAGGCCGAGGCCGGCACCGGCTGCCCGCTGTCGATGACCCACGCGGCCGTGCCCGCGCTGCGCACCGACCCGGAGCTCGCCGCCGAGTGGGAGCCGCGGCTGACGTCCGTGGTCTACGAGCGCGAACTGCGGCCCGCGCACCTGAAGGCCGGGGCGCTGTTCGGGATGGGCATGACCGAGAAGCAGGGCGGCAGCGACGTACGGGCGGGCACCACCGCGGCCAGGCCGCTCGCCGAGGACGGCGCCTACGAGCTGACCGGGCACAAGTGGTTCTGCTCGGCGCCGATGTCGGACGGGTTCCTGGTGCTCGCGCAGGCGCCGGGAGGGCTGACCTGCTTCCTGGTGCCGCGGGTGCTGCCGGACGGCACACGCAACGTGTTCCTTCTCCAGCGCCTGAAGGACAAGCTGGGCAACCGGTCGAACGCCTCCGCCGAGGTCGAGTTCGACGGAACCTGGGCACGCCGGGTCGGCGCGGAGGGGCGCGGGGTGCGCACCATCATCGAGATGGTCGCGGCGACCCGCCTCGACTGCGTGCTCGGATCGGCGGGGCTGATGCGGCAGGCGGTGGCACAGGCGGTGCACCACTGCGCGCACCGCGAGGCGTTCGGCGGCAGGCTCCTCGACAAGCCGCTGATGCGCAACGTGCTGGCCGACCTCGCGCTGGAGTCGGAGGCGGCGACGACACTCGCGCTGCGGCTCGCGGCCGCCTACGACGACGGGGGCGAGCAGGAGCGGGCGCTGCTGCGGATCGCGGTGCCGGCCGCCAAGTACTGGGTCACCAAGCGGTGCGCGCCGCTGACGGTGGAGGCCTCGGAGTGCCTGGGCGGCAACGGGTACGTGGAGGAGTCCGGGATGCCGCGCCTGGTGCGCGAGTCGCCGCTCAACTCGGTCTGGGAGGGCGCCGGGAACGTACAGGCGCTGGACGTGCTGCGGGCGCTGACGCGGGAGCCGGGGGCGCTCGACGCCTATCTGCGGGAGGTGGGCCAGGCGCGCGGCGCCGACCACCGTCTCGACGCGGCGATCAAGCGGCTGCTCACCGAACTCGCCGATCTGGACGGCGTCGAGGCCCGGGCCCGGCGGCTGACCGAACGGCTGGCGCTGGTGCTCCAGGGGGCACTCCTGGTGCGGTACGCGCCGCCGGACGTCGCCGACGCGTTCTGCGCCTCGCGGCTGGGCGGCGAGTGGGGCGCGGCCTTCGGGGCGCTCCCGCACACCCTGAACCTGGCGGCGGTGGTGGAACGCGCGCGTCCCGCGCACTGACGCGGGGGTGGCACTGCGCCGACACGGCACCACCCCCGCTGTTGTGGCCCGTTCCAGGCCGCACTCGCCGCGCACGGCGATGTTGAACAAGTTTCAATGAACTCACGGTCGTTCACCAGGGTCGCAGCGGCTTGCGCCTTGCCCGTGCGTGTGAGTGGACTGCGCGCCTCCGGCACGGCGGGGCGCCGGCGGCCCGGGGCACGTCATCGCCGTGCCGTGAGGGGCGCGGGTGGGTGACTCCCGTGGGCCCGTCAGGTCAGGCGTTCGGCTTCCGGGTGGCATCTTCCGCATATTTGCAGGGTCTTCGACCTGCCGCGGGCCGGACTGCCGTAGCATCGCCCCAGGGTCGCCCCAGCCGCTCCTCGGTCAACGCTCGGACCTCCCGTAGCAGTTGGCCCGTGGGAGCGCGGCGGCGTCCCGGAGGCGACCCGAGCCCTGAAAAGGGGGCTGTATGAAGCAGCGCGGCAGACACCGCAGGCGCAGACAGGGCAGGGCGCTGCGCGCCGTCCTGGCCGGGGCCGGTCTCGCGCTGACCGCGGCCGCCACCATGATCAGCACCTCGCAGGCCACGGTCGCCGACGACCCCGGGGCCCTGAAGCCACTCACCTCGTCCGCCGAGCTCGACGGTCTGCGGCTGACCGAACAGCCGGTGCCGCAGCGGTCCCTGGACCGGCTCGCCAAGTCGATGGGCCGGCCCGTCGGTGTCGGCACGGTACTCGGCGGCGCCGACCGCTCGCTGCGCGGCGCGGACGACTGCGACGCCGAGGAGAGGAAGGCGCTGCCCGTCGAGCCGGCGGTCACGCGCGCCTACTGCTGGGCCCCCGCCGATTCCGCCACCCGCCGGTGGCGGCCGGAGTCGGTGACCACCTCCGGGGACGCCGAGGACAGCGGCCGATGGGGCGACCACCGGGTGATCCTCTCCGGCTGGACGCGCGAGGCCGGCGACCACCACGGTCTGGCCCGGGTGGCCTTCGTCAACGCCGACGACCCCGACCACCTCACCTACACCTGGGCGCTGCTCGTCGTCCCGGTCGACGGCGGACGCGACTTCCGCGGGCTCGTCTCGCACGTGTCGGGGATGGTCTGGTACCGGGACAAGCTGCTGGTCACCACCTCCGGCGCCGAGCGCGACGCGCTGTACGTCTACGACCTGCGGCGCATCCACCGCGCCACGGTCGGCGGCGACGCCGTGGGCCGGGTGGCGGGCGGCTGGTCGGCGCACGGCTACCGGTGGGTGCTGCCCGCGGTCGCCTCCTACCGCCCGGCCGACGGCAACTGCGTCCGGGCGGCCGGCGCGGACCCCTCCACGCGGCCCTGTCCTGACGGGCTCTCGCTGGACCGCAGTTCCACGCCGGCCAGCCTGGTGGCGAGTCAGGCGGTACCCGCGGACGACGGCCGCCGCACGCGTCTGTGGCGCTACGCCTTCAGCGGGGACCCCGCCCGCTCCGGTCTGCTGGCCACCGACTCCGGCTCCACCGTGGTCCCGGACGAGGCCTACGTGACGAAGACGGACGACATCCGGGGCGTCCTGTCGCACCGCCCGGCTCCGTCCGCGCCGCCGGACTGGTACCTGGGCCGCCCCGCGGACGAGGGCACCCACGGCACGCTGTGGCGGCAGGACGCACGCGGCGCGAAGGCGGTCGGGTGCGGCTCGGAGGACACCCACCGCTGCTGGGGCGACGGCACCGGCTCCCTGTCCTACTGGCAGGAGACCGGCGACGTCTGGTCCCTGTCGGGCCGGATGCTGTTCGCGCTGCCCCTGTCCTCGGTCGAACGGGAGCTGCGCTAGGGCCTGTTGCGAAAGTCCCGCCGTCCGACCGGAGGGCGGGCCTCGCAATCGGCATCGACACGGGCCCGGCGCGGATGATTCCCTGACCGGCATGACGAGCATCACCGTGACCACCTGGTCCCTGGAGCAGACCTCCCCGGCCGATCTCCTGCCGGCCGCCGCGCCCGAGGGCGACGCCGTACGGGTCGTCCGGTCCGAGGTTCCCTCCCCCGAGTTCAGCCGGTTCCTGTACGCCTCGGTCGGTGGCGACATCCGCTGGACTGACCGGCTGGGCTGGACGTACGCGCGGTGGCGGGAGCACCTGGAGCGTCCGGGTGTCGAGACCTGGGTGGCGTACGACCGCGGCACGCCGGCGGGTTACGTCGAGCTGGAGGCGCAGGACGAGGGCGTCGTGGAGATCGTCTACTTCGGGCTGATCGAGGCCTTCCGCGGCCGGCGGATCGGCGGCCACCTGCTGTCCTGCGGCACCGCCCGCGCCTGGGACCTGGCCGACCGCTGGCCCGGGCGGACACCGACGAAGCGGGTCTGGCTGCACACGTGCAGCAAGGACGGCGAGTACGCGATGGACAACTACCAGCGCCGCGGATTCAAGCTCTTCGACACCAAGGTCGAGGAGGAGCCCGAGGTGGCCACTCCGGGCCCCTGGCCGGGGGCGTACCCGGCCTGACCTGCGGGCGCGCGCACGATCGCGCCCGATGCGCCCGACGACACCCCTGTCCTGAATACCGGGACAGGGGTGTCCGTATGACGGACGAAGCTGGACGCTGTCCAGATCTCCGTGCCAGGCTTTCCACCATGTCTGGAACTGGAATCGCCTTGGTGAGCCGACGGCACGTCGACCACGGCCGCATGTCCAGCGCCATCTGTCCGGCGAGCTGACCCCACCCGCCGTGGCCTGACGGCCACGGGCCCGGCACGGTTTCCCGCTTTCCCCGCTTTTTCTGCTTTCCCGCTGCCCTGCCTTCCCGCAGTCCTGCTTTCTCGCTTTCCTGCTTTCCCCAGCCCTGCGCACAGACGCGCATGCCTGCCCGTCTGCCCATGCGTGCTGCAGCCGCGCAGGTCAGAGCCGCATTCCCGCTGTTCCGAAGGACGTATCGACCATGGCCGCCTCCCCGCAGAACCCCACCGCGCCCCGCCGCAAGGTGAGCCGTCACCGCGGCGAGGGGCAGTGGGCCGTGGGGCATCTGACCCCGCTCAACGGCAACGAACAGTTCAAGAAGGACGACGACGGTCTCAATGTGCGGACACGCATTGAGACGATCTACTCCCAGCGCGGTTTCGACTCCATCGACCCCAACGACCTGCGCGGCCGGATGCGCTGGTGGGGTCTGTACACCCAGCGCAAGCCCGGCATCGACGGCGGCAAGACCGCGATCCTGGAGCCGGAGGAGCTGGACGACCGCTACTTCATGATGCGGGTGCGCATCGACGGCGGCCGGCTGACCACCCGGCAGCTGCGCGTCATCGGTGAGGTCTCGCAGGAGTTCGCGCGCGGCACCGCCGACATCACCGACCGGCAGAACATCCAGTACCACTGGATCCGGATCGAGGACGTGCCGGAGATCTGGAACCGGCTGGAGGCCGTCGGCCTGTCCACGGTCACCGCCTGCGGCGACACCCCGCGCGTCATGATCGGCTCCCCCGTCGCCGGCATCGCCGAGGACGAAATCGTCGACGCCACCCCGGCGTTGGAGGAGATGCAGCGCCGCGTCCTGGGCAACAAGGCGTACTCGAACCTCCCCCGGAAGTTCAAGACGGCCATCTCCGGCTCCCCGCTGCTGGACGTGGTCCACGAGATCAACGACGTCGCGTTCGTGGGTGTGCGCCACCCCGAGCACGGGCCCGGCTTCGACCTGTGGGTCGGCGGCGGCCTGTCCACCAACCCCAAGCTGGGCGTGCGGCTGGGCGCCTGGGTGCCGCTGGAGGAGGTCCCGGACGTCTACGAGGGCGTCCTGTCGATCTTCCGTGACTACGGCTACCGGCGGCTGCGCAACCGGGCCCGGCTGAAGTTCCTGGTCGCCGACTGGGGCGCGGAGAAGTTCCGCCGGGTGCTGGAGGACGAGTACCTGAAGCGGCCTCTCGTCGACGGGCCCGCCCCTGAGCAGCCCGTCCAGCAGTGGCGCGACCACGTCGGGGTGCACCGGCAGAACGACGGCCGCCACTACGTCGGGTTCGCCCCGCGGGTCGGCCGCGTCGACGGCGCCACCCTGACGAAGATCGCCGAACTGGCCGAGGCGCACGGCTCGGGACGGGTCCGTACCACCGTCGAACAGAAGATGATCATCCTCGATGTCGAGGGGGACCAGGTCGACTCGCTGATCGCCGGTCTGGAGGCGCTGGACCTCACCGCCCGGCCGTCCACGTTCCGGCGCGGCACGATGGCCTGCACCGGCATCGAGTTCTGCAAGCTCGCCATCGTCGAGACCAAGGCGCGCGGCGCCACGCTGATCGACGAACTCGAGCGGCGCCTGCCGGACTTCGACGAGCCGATCACCATCAACCTCAACGGCTGCCCCAACGCCTGCGCCCGCATCCAGGTGGCGGACATCGGCCTCAAGGGCCAGCTGGTGGTCGACGACAAGGGCGAGCAGGTCGAGGGCTACCAGGTGCACCTGGGCGGCGCGCTCGGCCTGGAGCCCGGCTTCGGCCGCAAGGTGCGCGGCCTGAAGGTGACGGCCAGGGAGCTGCCCGACTACATCGAGCGGGTCCTGAGCCGCTACCAGGAGCAGCGCGAGGACGGCGAGCGGTTCGCCGCCTGGGCCGCGCGGGCGTCCGAGGAGGAGCTGTCATGAGCGAGCGTGCCGCCCCCTTCTACTGCCCGTACTGCGGGGAGGAGGACCTCCGGCCCAGCGAGGAGGGCCACGGCGCCTGGGAGTGCGCGGGGTGCAACCGGGCCTTCCGGCTGAAGTTCCTCGGCCTGCTCGTTCGGGGCGTCCAGCGCGCCGGCCACGAAGGGGACGAGCGGCTATGACGGTCATTCAGGACACCGTGGGCGACGCCGAGTTGAAGGCGTTGGCCGAGCAGGCGGGCCGTGATCTGGAGGACGCCTCCGCGCTGGAGATCCTCCAGTGGGCGGCGGCCACCTTCGGCCGCCGGTTCTGCGTCACCTCGTCCATGGAGGACGCGGTGGTCGCCCATCTGGCCTCCCGTGCGATGCCCGGTGTGGACGTGGTGTTCCTCGACACCGGCTACCACTTCCCGGAGACCATCGGCACCCGCGACGCGGTCGAGGCCGTGCTGGACGTCCACGTCATCACCCTCACCCCCCGGCAGACGGTCGCCGAACAGGACGCCGCGTACGGCCCGAGGCTGCACGACCGCGATCCGGACCTGTGCTGCCGGCTGCGCAAGGTGCGGCCGCTGGAGGAGGGCCTGGAGGGCTACCTGGCCTGGGCGACCGGGCTGCGCCGCGACGAGTCCCCGACCCGGGCGAACACCCCGGTCGTCGGCTGGGACGAGAAGCGGCGGAAGGTCAAGATTTCCCCGATCGCCCGCTGGACCCAGGACGACGTGGACGCCTACGTCGCCGAACACGGTGTCCTGACCAACCCGTTGCTGATGGACGGCTACGGCTCCGTGGGCTGCGCGCCCTGCACCCGGCGCCTGCTTCAGGGCGAGGACGCGCGCGCCGGCCGCTGGGCGGGCAGCTCCAAGACCGAGTGCGGACTGCACGGCTGAGCCATGACCGTACCGACGACGCTGTCGATGCTGTCGGTGCTTTCGACGATCACTTCCACCCACAGGGAGAACCACGTGACGACCGGAGCCACCGTCTGGCTCACGGGTCTGCCGAGTGCCGGCAAGACCACCATCGCGCACGAACTGGCCGGGCGGCTGCGTGCGGAGGGCCACCGCGTCGAGGTGCTCGACGGCGACGAGATCCGCGAGTTCCTCTCCGCGGGCCTCGGCTTCAGCCGCGAGGACCGGCACACCAACGTGCGGCGCATCGGCTTCGTCGCCGAACTGCTCGCCCGCAACGGCGTCAAGGCGCTGGTCCCGGTGATCGCGCCGTACACCGACAGCCGCGACGCGGTGCGCGCGTGGCACGCGAAGAACGGCACGACGTATCTGGAGGTGCACGTCGCCACCCCGGTCGAGGTGTGCTCCGTACGCGATGTGAAGGGTCTGTACGCCCGGCAGGCCGCGGGCGAGCTGACGGGCCTGACCGGCGTCGACGACCCGTACGAGGAGCCCCGGACGCCGGATCTGCGCATCGAGTCGCAGCACCAGACGGTCGGGGAGTCCGCGGGCTCCGTGCACGCGCTGCTCAGCGAAAGGGGACTGGCATGACGACCGTCGCCGAGACCACGGCGGGCGACGAGGGCACGGGCAGCCCGTACGCCCTCTCCCACCTGGACGCGCTCGAGTCCGAGGCGGTGCACGTCTTCCGCGAGGTGGCGGGCGAGTTCGAGAACCCGGTGATCCTTTTCTCCGGGGGCAAGGACTCCATCGTCATGCTGCACCTGGCGCTGAAGGCGTTCCGGCCCGCCGCGGTCCCCTTCTCGCTGCTGCACGTGGACACCGGGCACAACTTCCCCGAGGTCCTCGACTACCGCGACCGCACGGTCGAAGGGCACGGCCTGCGGCTGCACGTCGCCTCCGTACAGGAGTACATCGACCGGGGCGTCCTCAAGGAGCGCCCGGACGGCACCCGCAACCCGCTCCAGACCCTCCCGCTGACCGAGAGGATCCGGTCCGAGCGGTTCGACGCGGTGTTCGGCGGCGGGCGCCGCGACGAGGAGAAGGCACGCGCCAAGGAGCGGGTGTTCTCGCTGCGGGACGAGTTCTCCCAGTGGGACCCGCGCCGTCAGCGGCCCGAGCTGTGGAACCTCTACAACGGCCGGCACGCGCCCGGCGAGCACGTGCGGGTGTTCCCGCTGTCCAACTGGACAGAGCTGGACGTGTGGCAGTACATCGCCCGCGAGGGCATCGAGCTGCCCGGGATCTACTACGCCCACACGCGTGAGGTCTTCCAGCGCGGCGGCATGTGGCTGACCGCCGGTGACTGGGGCGGCCCCAAGGACGGCGAGAGCGTGGAGAAGCGGATCGTGCGCTACCGCACCGTCGGCGACATGTCCTGCACCGGCGCCGTCGACTCCGACGCCGACACCATCGAGAAGGTCATCACCGAGATCGCCGCCTCGCGCCTGACCGAGCGCGGCGCCACCCGGGCCGACGACAAGCTGTCCGAGGCCGCGATGGAAGACCGCAAGCGCGAGGGGTACTTCTAGCCGTGAGCACGATCACCGCCGCGGAGCTCGCGGCCACCACCCTGCTGCGGTTCGCCACCGCCGGCTCCGTCGACGACGGCAAGTCCACCCTGGTGGGGCGGCTGCTGCACGACTCCAAGTCGGTGCTCGCCGACCAGCTGGAGGCCGTGGAGCGCGTCTCCGCGAGCCGCGGCCAGCAGGCCCCGGACCTCGCGCTGCTGACGGACGGGCTGCGCGCCGAGCGCGAGCAGGGCATCACCATCGACGTGGCCTACCGCTACTTCGCCACCCCGCGCCGCCGGTTCATCCTCGCGGACACGCCGGGCCATGTGCAGTACACGCGGAACATGGTCACCGGCGCGTCCACCGCGGAGCTGACGGTGATCCTGGTGGACGCCCGCAACGGCGTGGTGGAGCAGACCCGCCGGCACGCGGCGATCGCCGCGCTGCTGCGGGTGCCGCACGTGGTCCTGGCCGTGAACAAGATGGACCTGGTCGACTACCGGGAGTCCGTGTTCGCCGCGATCGCCGAGGAGTTCACCGCGTACGCCACCGAACTGGGCGTTCCCGAGGTCACCGCGATCCCGATCTCGGCGCTGGTCGGCGACAACGTGGTGGAACCGTCCGCGGCCATGGACTGGTACGGCGGCCCGACCGTCCTGGAGCACCTGGAGACGGTCCCGGTCAGCCACGACCTGGCGCACTGCCACGCGCGGCTGCCCGTGCAGTACGTGATCCGGCCGCAGACCGCCGAGCACCCCGACTACCGCGGCTACGCCGGCCAGATCGCCGCCGGCAGCTTCCGGGTCGGCGACGAGGTCACGGTGCTGCCGTCCGGCCGCACCACCCGGATCGCCGGCATCGACCTGCTCGGCGAGCCGGTCGACGTGGCCTGGACGACGCAGTCGGTGACGGTCCTGCTCCGGGACGACATCGACGTCTCGCGCGGTGACCTGATCGTGCCCAGCAAGGACGCGCCCGCCACCACCCAGGACGTGGAGGCGACCGTCTGCCACGTCGCCGACCAGCCGCTGACCGTCGGCCACCGGGTGCTGCTCAAGCACGGCACCCGCACGGTCAAGGCGATCGTCAAGGACATCCCGTCCCGGCTCACCCTGGACGACCTGTCCCTGCACCCGCACCCCGGGCAGCTCGTCGCCAACGACATCGGCCGGGTGAAGATCCGCACCGCCGAGCCGCTGCCGGTCGACGCCTACGCCGACTCCCGCCGCACCGGCTCGTTCATCCTGATCGACCCCGGCGACGGCACCACGCTCACCGCGGGGATGGTCGGCGAGTCGTTCGCCATGCCGGCACCGGTCAAGGACACCGCGAACGAGGACGGCTGGGACTTCTGACCATGAACTCCTCCGATTTCTACTCGACGTTCGCCAAGGAGGGCGGCCGGGTGGGCAGCGGCGCTCTCGGCAGCGGGCAGGGTGGGGTGGCCCGATGTGCGGACTGACGTACGCGCACCGCCCGCGCGCCCTCACCCCCCACCCGCACCGACGAAGACCTGCCGACCTCCCGGCCACGGCCTGAGACGCCGTGACCGCCGGGCCGACGAGGGGACAACCTCCCGTGCCTGCCACCAGCTCGTCCACCCTCCGCCGCGGCCTCGCCATGGCCGCCGCCCTGCCCCTGCTCGCCCTCGCCGCCTGCGGCTACGGCTCCCAGTCCGACGACGGCGGCGCCCAGCAGAAGGTGGCCGCCGGGGCGAAGAAGACCGACGGTCTCGACGCGGTCAGAATCGGCTACTTCGGCAACCTGACCCACGCGACCGCGCTGGTCGGGGTGCAGAAGGGCTTCTTCCAGAAGGAGCTGGGCGCCACGATCGTCAAGCCGTCGGTCTTCAACGCCGGGCCGTCCGAGATCGAGGCCCTCAACTCCGGCTCCATCGACATCGGCTGGATCGGCCCGTCCCCGGCGATCAACGGCTACACCAAGTCGGACGGCAAGAGCCTGCGCATCATCGGAGGTTCGGCCTCCGGCGGGGTCAAGCTCGTCGTCAACCCGGCGAGGATCAAGTCCCTGAAGGACGTCAAGGGCAAGAAGATCGCGACCCCGCAGCTGGGCAACACGCAGGACGTGGCCTTCCTCAACTGGATCGCGGAGCAGGGCTGGAAGGTCGACGCGCTCAGCGGCAAGGGCGACGTCTCCGTGGTCCGCACCGACAACAAGATCACCCCGGACGCCTACAGGTCCGGCTCCATCGACGGCGCCTGGGTGCCGGAGCCGACCGCGTCGAAGCTGGTCGCCGAGGGTGCCAAGGTGCTCCTTGACGAGGCGTCGCTGTGGCCCGACAAGAAGTTCGTGATCACGAACATCATCGTGTCGCAGAAGTTCCTCAAGGAACACCCGAAGGCCGTCGAGGCGGTGCTGAAGGCCTCCGTCGAGACCAACAAGTGGATCAACGGCCACCCGGACGAGGCGAAGACCGCGGCGAACAAGCAGCTCGGGATCGACTCCGGCAAGGAACTGCCGGGCGACGTCCTGGACCCGGCGTGGCAGTCCATCCAGATCACCGACGACCCGCTGGCCTCGACCCTCGACACGGAGGCGAGGCACGCCGTCAAGGCGGGTCTGCTGCAGAGCCCCGAGCTGGCCGGCATCTATGACCTGGCCCCGCTGAACAAGGTGCTGAAGGCCGCGGGCGAACCGACCGTCGACGACGCCGGTCTCGGCGCCCAGTAGAGCCCGAAGCCGAAGAGTTCCCAGGAGGTGACGACCATGGCCACGACCCTCGCCGGGGCCGCCGAGACCGTAACGCACGCGGCCCGCCTCGAGAACGTCTCGAAGTCCTTCGCGGGACCGGGCGGGCAGCAGCTCGTCCTGGACGGCATCAGCCTCGATGTCGCTCCGGGCGAGTTCGTCACCCTCCTGGGGGCCTCGGGCTGCGGCAAGTCCACCCTGCTCAACCTGGTGGCGGGGCTGGACCAGCCGACCGCCGGGTCCATCACGACGGACGGCCGCCCCGCCCTGATGTTCCAGGAACACGCCCTCTTCCCCTGGCTGACCGCGGGCAAGAACATCGAACTCGCCCTGAGACTGCGGGGGGTGGCGAAGCCGGAGCGGCGCGGCCGGGCCGAGGAGCTGCTCGAACTCGTCCGGCTGAAGGGCGCGCACGGCAAGCGCGTCCACGAACTGTCCGGCGGAATGCGCCAGCGCGTGGCGCTGGCCCGCGCGCTGGCCCAGGAGAGCAACCTGCTCCTGATGGACGAGCCGTTCGCGGCGCTCGACGCCATCACCCGGGACGTCCTGCACGACGAGCTGACCCGGATCTGGCAGCAGACCGGGGTGTCGGTGCTGTTCGTCACCCACAACGTGCGCGAGGCGGTGCGGCTGGCCCAGCGGGTGGTGCTGCTGTCCTCCCGTCCGGGCCGGGTGGCCCGGGAGTGGACGGTGGACATCCCGCAGCCGCGCCGCATCGAGGACGCGCCCGTGGCGGAACTGTCCCTGGAGATCACCGAAGTCCTGCGTGGGGAGATCCGCCGACATGGCCAGCACTGAGACGAAGACGGCGCACGGCGCCGAACTGGCCGACGTGGAAGCCGGTCTGGACGCCCTGGAGACCACCGCGGCCGGCCGGGCCCCGCTGCGCCGGACCCTCGTCGACAAGGTCCTGCCACCGGTCGTGGCGATCGCGGTGGTCCTGGTGCTCTGGCAGGCGCTGATCTCCCTGAAGGTGGTCGACGACCCGAGCAGGCTGCCCTCGCCCGCCGACGTAGGCGGCGAGTTCAAGGACGCCTGGTTGCAGGGCAAGCTGCTCGGCTTCATCTGGACGTCCGTCTCGCGCGGTCTGCTGGGCTTCCTGCTGGCGCTGGCGATCGGCACCCCGCTGGGCCTGCTGGTGGCCCGGGTCAGGTTCGTGCGCGCGGCCATCGGCCCGATCCTGTCCGGCCTCCAGTCACTGCCGTCGGTGGCGTGGGTGCCGCCCGCGGTGATCTGGCTGGGCCTGGACAACTCGATGATGTACGCGGTGATCCTGCTCGGCGCGGTCCCCTCCATCGCCAACGGCCTGGTGTCCGGCATCGACCAGGTGCCGCCGCTGTTCCTGCGGGCGGGCCGCACGATGGGCGCGACGGGACTCCGGGGCGCCCGGCACATCGTGCTTCCGGCCGCGCTGCCGGGCTATCTGGCCGGTCTGAAGCAGGGCTGGGCGTTCTCCTGGCGCTCGCTGATGGCCGCGGAGATCATCGCCTCCTCGCCGGACCTGGGCATCGGCCTGGGCGCGCTGCTCGAGAACGGCCGCAACGCCAGCTCCATGGCCATGGTGTTCGAGGCCATCATCCTGATCCTGTTCGTCGGCATCGCCATCGACCTGCTGATCTTCAGTCCGCTGGAGCGGCGGGTGCTGCGCGGCCGCGGTCTTCTCGTGAAGAGCTGAACGCCCATGATCCACCAGCCCGTTCTCCTCGTCGTCGCCCACGGCAGCCGCGATCCGCGGCATGCCGCGACCGTGCACGCCCTGGTCCGCCGGGTCCGGGCGCTGCGCCCCGGGCTCCGGGTGGAGACCGGCTTCCTGGACTTCAACGTCCCGTCCGTACCGGGCGTCCTTGACGCCCTGGCGGCCGACGGGGTGCGGGACGTCGTGGCCCTGCCGCTGCTGCTGACCCGCGCCTTCCACGCCAAGGCGGACATCCCCTCGGTGCTGCGCCGGGCGCCGTCGCGGCTGCGGATCCGGCAGGCGGAGGTCCTCGGCCCCTCACCGCTGCTGACGGACGCTCTGGAACGCCGTCTGCACGAGGCGGGTCTCGATCCCGCCGACAAGTCCTCGACCGGGGTCGTGCTGGCCTCGGCGGGGTCCTCCGACCCGGAGGCGATCGCAGTGATCGCAGACATCGCGCGGGAGTGGCGGCACACCGGCTGGTGCGCCGTGCGGCCTGCGTTCGCCTCCGCTTCACCACCGCGCACCGAGGACGCGGTGCGGGAACTGCGGGAGCTGGGCTGCGCCAAGGTCGCGGTCGCACCGTACGTGCTGGCACCGGGTTTCCTGCCGGACCGCATCGCACGGGGCGCGGCCGAGGCCGGGGCCGACGTGCTGGCCGGGGTGCTCGGCCCGGCGCCGGAGGTGGCGCGGGTCCTGCTGGAGCGCTACGACGCCGCCCGGCTGCCGCTGTCGGCTGCTCTGGGGGCCTGACGGGCGGGTACGGGCCGCGGCCCGGCACTCCCCCGTGGTGCCGGTCCGCGAACCGTCCGACCAGCGCCCGCCGTTGATCGGTGAGCGGTGGTGACGTTCAGTACAGCGTGCGGCGGTGCGCAAGTGTCACTGCCGTACGGCGGGCGGGGGCCCGAATGTGGATCATCCCGCCCATGCCGTGTGCCGAGGCCCGGTTCGGCGCGGCTCAGTCGAAGCGGAGTGATCCGGTGCGGGTCCGCTTGAGTTCGAAGAAGTCCGGCCGGGTCGCCAAAACCCGGAAGGCGTCGAACAGTTCGACCGCCTCGGCCCCGCGCGGAACGGCCCGCAACACCGGCCCGAACCAGACCGTTCCGTCGACGTGAAGGGTGGGCGTCCCCACGTACGCGCCGGTGTCCGCCTCGGCGCCTGCCTCGTGACTGCGCCGTACCGCCTCGTCGTAGGAGGGATCGTGCGCGGCCGCCGCGAGGTCCTGGTCGAGTCCGAGCTCGGCCAGGGACCCGGCGACGACCTCGTCGAAGTCCTCCACCCGGCGTTCGTGGATGCGGACGCCGAACGCGGTGTACAGGTCCCGCAGCGCCTTCTCGCCGTGCCGCTCGGCGGCGGCCACCGCGACCCGCACCGGGCCGATCGACCTGTCGACCAGTTCCCGGTACCAGTCCGGCAGTTCGTTGCCGGTGTTGTGCAGGTACAGGCTCATGACCTGGAACCTGAGGTCGAGCGGACGCTCACGTTCCACCTCAAGCAGCCAGCGGGAGGTGATCCAGGCGAAGGGGCAGGCGGGGTCGAAGAAGAGGTCGACGCGGGTCGGCGAGTCAGTCGGCGAGTCATGGGTCATGCCGTCGACGCTAGCGGCCGATTGGCACAGGATCGCGGTCCAATCAGGAGGCCTTTTCCTGAGCCACTTGGTCCGCCCGGCCCGCCCGTTCCGCCCGGTCCGCGGTGGCCACCGTGTCCGCCAGCCGCACCAGTTCCGCCACCGGCAGCGAGCCGGCCGGCCG
The DNA here is from genome assembly GCF_044548235.1 of Streptomyces sp. NPDC052043. Classification (NCBI taxonomy): domain Bacteria; kingdom Bacillati; phylum Actinomycetota; class Actinomycetes; order Kitasatosporales; family Streptomycetaceae; genus Streptomyces; species Streptomyces sp. NPDC052043. Next base: position 398,530 of record NZ_JBIUBT010000002.1, on the reverse strand, counting down.
GCGCTCCCGTGCGAAGGTGTTGGCCAGGTGCTGGAGCAGTTCGTTCAGCGGTGCCGGTATGCCGTGCAGCCGGCCCAGGAGCACGATCTCCCCGTTGAGGTGGTCGGCCTCGATGGAGCCGGTGCCGCGGGCGAGGGACTGCCAGGAGGAGCCGCCGCCGCGCGGGGCGCCGGGCAGCGGCACCAGGGTGATCTTGTCGCCGCGGGCCTCCCGCTGCTCCTCGGCGCTCGCCCACGGGATGCCTGCGGCGGCGAGCACCGCCTCGCCCTCGGCGCGCACCCTCGCGTACAGCGCCCGCGCCGCCTCGTTGTCCAGCGGGCCGCTGACGGCCTCGATGGCGTTGGCGAGGTTGCCGAGCAGCTTGGCGTACTGCCAGCGGGTCACCTCCGGCACGACCGGTGCCTCGAAGTGCGCCGCCTCCAGATCGGCGGAGATCCGCCGCAGGGTGCCGTCGGTGCCGTGCGGGTAGCGGCCCAGGTGCAGCATGCCGGTGAGCGGGGTGCCGGCGGCCGAGACGGCGCCGGGTTCGACGTGGGTCGCGGGCAGCCAGACGCAGATGCCGTACACGTGCCGGAAGCGGCGCAGGGCGAGCCGCTGCCCCTCCACCCCGTTCTGCGCGCACAGCAGCGGCAGCGTCCCCTCGGCCGTGCCGCCGCCCGCGACCGGCGCCGGCCCCCAGGCCGCCAGCGCCGCCTCGGTGTCCTGCGTCTTGACGGCCAGCACGAGCACGTCGTCGGCGCGCAGTTCGCCGAGCGCCTCGGGCCCGTCCACGGCGGGCAGCCGGTACGTCAGCTCGCCCTCCGGCACTCTCAGCCGCAGCCCGCCCTCCCGCAGTGCCGCGAGGTGCGCTCCCCGCGCGACCAGCACGACCTCACGCCCGCTCTGCGCCAGCCGCCCCCCGATGGCACCGCCGACCGCCCCTGCCCCGATGATGATGTATCGCATGGGACGAGCCTTGCACAGCGAACCAAGCGCCCCAACGGACGACCGAGGAGATCGTGTGCCCCCGGAGATGTTCATGCTCGGCGGCGACCTGCCCGTACGCCGCCTCGGCTACGGCACCGCGCAGCTGACCGGCCCCGGTTACTGGGGCCCGCGCGGCGACGCGCGAGACGCGGTGGCCGTGCTGCGGCGGGCAGTCGAGCGCGGGGTGACCCTGATCGACACCGCCGACAACTACGGCCCGTCCGTCGCCGAGGAACGCGTGGCCAAGGCGCTGCACCCCTACCCCGAGGACCTGGTGATCGCCACCAAGGGCGGGGTGGTCCGCACCAGCGACAGCGCCTGGCACATCGACGGGCGGCCACGAGCACTGCGCGCGATGTGCGAGGCGAGCCTGCGCAGGCTGCGGCTGGAGAGGATCGACCTGTACCAGCTGCACCGGCTGGACCCCGCGGTGCCGATGGCCGAACAGCTCGGTGTGCTCGACGAGTTGCGGAAGGAGGGCAAGATCCGTCACATCGGCCTGGACACCGTGTCCGCCGAACAGCTCGCCACCGCACTGGAGTCGACGCCCGTCGCCTCGGTCCAGAACCGCTACAACCTCCTCGCCCGGGCGTCGGAGCCGCTGTTGGAGCTGTGCGAGGAGCGCGGTATCGCGTTCCTGCCGTGGTTCCCGCTGGGCAACGGCACGTTGACCGGGAACCCGGAGTGCGCCGGGATCGCCGCCGCGCACGGCGCCACACCGGGACAGGTGGCCCTGGCCTGGCTGCTGCACCGCTCCCCCGTGCTCTGCCCGACGCCGGGCACGGGCACGCTCGCCCACCTGGAGGAGAACCTGGACGCGGCCGGGGTGTCCCTCGGCGCCGCCGAGCTGTCCCGGCTGGGCGCTCTCGGGTGAGCGCGTCCGCCCGGGTCGTGACCGTACGGGTCGCGTCCGTGCGGGTCGCGTCCGTGCGGGTCAGGCGTCCGGGGCGGTCAGCTCGACGAGTTTGAGCACCGTGTTCCAGTTCCGGCTGGTGGCGATCAGGTCCTTGTTCAGCCGCTTTCTGGAGAGGTGCTCGGCGAGCTTGGAACGGCCGAGCCCGTCCGGCGCGTACAGGTACAGGGCCCGGTCGCCGAGGCGGAACTCCTCGGGCAGGTAGGTGTCCCGGTCGATCTCCGCGTAGCGCTCCGCCGCGACGGGCGCGGAGAAGTAGGTCACGTGCAGCTGCCGGCCCTCCAGCTCGGCGGCCGGGAACGGGCAGGCCTCGGCGACCGCCCGCAGATAGGCGTGGTCGCGCACGATCACGTCCACCGGGAAGCCGAACCGCTTCTCCAGCGCCGCCGTGAGCTCGGCGGCCAGCGACTCCTCGTCGCCGTGACCGGCGGCGAACACGGCCTGGCCGCTCTGCAGATGCGTGCGCACCCCCGTGTGGCCGAGTTCGGCCACCAGGGTGCGCAGCTCGGCCATCGGGACCTTCTTGCCGCCCACGTTGATTCCGCGCAGCAGCGCGGCGTACGTCGTCATCCGCCCACGATAGAACCCGCCCCTGACAGAGCGGCGGTCGTGCCCCGTGGGGGCGGGCACGACGGCCGCCTGCCGAGGGGCGGGGCCGGACGAAACGATGACGGATCGCGGCGCCCGGAGCAACCGCTGCACGCGGCTGTGATTTGTTCAACAAGGTTGCGTAACCGCAAAGCCGAGCGCTTCCGGCGGAACGGACACCCTGATACGCGCCCCCGAGAAGCCCGGATACGTGTAAGGGGTCACCTACTCCGCTGTGCGGAGGAAACGGGGTCCGGCAGGAGGAGCCCCGGCGGCACCACTTCACCGGTCAGCACGACGAGCGGGGCACCGCCCGGCCCCTACCGTCGTTGCGGAAGGCGACGGCAGGGGGCCGTCGCCGCGCACGAGGTCCCCAGGGCCTCTCAAGAAGGGGCAAGCCCGTCATGGTGAACGGAGAGACACGGGTGCGGGGCCTCGCCGCGCGGGCCGGCGGCTGGAGCGCCCGGCATCGATGGGCCGCCGTCGGGATCTGGGTGCTGTTCGTCGTCCTGGCGATGGGGCTCGGTTCGGTGGCCGGCCGGCTGGACGTCAAGGAGAGCGACCAGCTCAAGGGCGAGACGCACACCGCCGCGAAGATCATCGAGGACGCGGGGATCAAGGAACCGGCGAGCGAGACCGTCCTGATCCAGGCGAAGGACGGCTCCGGCAAGGCCACGGACGCCGGCTTCCGGGCGGCCGTCGGCGACGTGATCACGGCCGTCGAGAAGACCGGCCTGGTCACGGACGTGACCTCGCCGTACGACACGAAGACCATCTCCGGGGACGGCCGCAGCGCACTGGTGCAGTTCGCGCTGCGGGGCGAGGCGGACACCGCGGGCGAGCGGGTGGAGCCCGTGCTGAAGGCCGTGGCGAACGTCCAGAAGGACCACGGCACGCTGCGGATCGAGGAGATCGGCGGCGCCAGCATGCAGAAGCAGTACTCCGACGCGTTCGGGGACGACTTCCAGCAGGCCGAGTTCTCCGCCGTGCCGGTGGCCCTCGGCATCCTGCTGATCGCCTTCGGCGCACTGGTGGCCGCGCTGCTGCCGGTGGCGCTGGCGATCACCGCGATCATGGCGACGATGGGCCTGATGGGCATCGTCAGCCACGTCCAGCCGATGAGCGACACCGCCAACTCCGTGATGCTGCTGGTCGGCATGGCCGTCGGCGTCGACTACTGCCTGTTCTACCTGCGCCGCGAGCGCGAGGAGCGGATGGCCGGACGCGACGCGGGGACCGCGCTGCGCATCGCCGCCGCGACCAGCGGGCGCGCGATCATCGTCTCCGGCGTCACGGTGTGCGTGGCGATGGCGGGCATGCTGTTCACCGGGGTCGCCGAGTTCGAGGCGATGGGCCTGGCCTCGCTGATGGTGGTGGCCGTCGCCATGGTCGGCTCGGTGACCGTGCTGCCGGCGCTGCTGTCGATGCTGGGCGAGCGGGTCGAGAAGGGGCGCGTGCCGTTCCTGCGGCGCACCCGGCGCGGCAACGGGGAGAGCAGGTTCTGGACGGCCGTGCTGCGGCGGGTGCTGGCGCGGCCCGTGGTGTCGGCCGTGGTGGCCGTGGGCGCGCTGCTCGCCGTCGCGGCTCCGGCGCTGGGCATGAAGACCTCGCAGCTCACGCTGGACCAGGAGTTCGGCGACTCGCTGCCCATCGTGCAGACGTACAACCGGCTCAACGAGGCCTTCCCCGGCGGTTCCGAGCCGGCCCTGGTGGTCGTGAAGGCCGACGACATCAACGCCCCGGCCGTACAGCAGGCGCTGACCGCGTTCAAGGTGCGGGCCGTCGCCTCGGGCGCCTCGCGCGGCCCGGTCGACGTGCGGCTGCACGAGGACCGGAACGTCGCCCTCGTCTCCGTCCCGCTGGTCGGCGGCTCGGACCTCGACAAGGCGGGCCGGAGCCTGGAGAAGCTGCGTGACGAGGTGCGGCCCGCCACGCTGGGCACGGTCGACGGCGTCCAGGCGCCGATCACCGGCCAGGTCGCCGGCTCGCACGACTTCAACGCCCAGCTCGTCGGCTCCGTCGTGCCGGTCTTCGTCTTCGTCGTGGCCTTCGCCTTCCTGCTGATGCTGCTGTCGTTCCGCTCGCTGACCGTCGCGATCACCTCGATCGTGCTGAACCTGCTGTCCGTGGGCGCCGCCTACGGCATCCTCGTCGCGATCTTCCAGCACGGCTGGGGCGCGTCCCTGGTGGGCGCCCACGGTGTCGGCGCGATCGTCACCTGGTTGCCGCTGTTCCTGTTCGTGATCCTGTTCGGCCTGTCGATGGACTACCACGTCTTCGTGGTCTCCCGGATCCGCGAGGCGCGGCTGCGCGGCCGGAGCACCAAGGACGCCATCCAGCACGGCGTGGTCACCACGGCGGGTGTCGTCACCAGCGCCGCGGTGATCATGGTCGCCGTGTTCGCGATCTTCGGAACGCTGTCCATGCAGTCGATGAAGCAGATGGGCGTGGGCCTGGCGGCCGCGGTGCTCATCGACGCCACGGTCATCCGCGGTGTGCTGCTGCCCTCGGTGATGTCCCTGCTGGGCGAACGCAACTGGTACCTGCCCAGGTGGCTGCACCGCCTGCCGGACCTCACCCACGACGAAACCCCGGAGGCGGTCGCGGCCCCGCCCGCCCCGCCTGTCCCGCCCGCTCCGAGCAAGGGCGAGCCGCTGGGGGTGTGAGCCCTCGGCGGGCAGCGCGCCTCACCTCCGCCCGGTGGGCAGTTCGGCCTCGATGAGGTCGGCCGCCCGCCGGGTGCCGCCTTCCCGGGCCATGGCGGCCTGGACGTCCTTCAGCCGCCGCGCCACCTCGGGATCGTCGACGAGGGCGAGGGCGGCGGCCCGCAGGGTCTCGGCGGTCGCCTCCTCCGTGGCGAGGCGGCGGGCCACACCGAGGCCCTGGAGCATGTCCGCGTTGCCGAACTGGTCGACGGCCTGCGGTACGGCGATCATCGGCGTCGCGGTCGCCAGGCCCTCCTGGCTGCCCCCGGCCCCGGCGTGCGTGACGAACAGGTCGGCCTTGCGCAGAATCGCCAACTGCGGCACCCAGGACCGCACTTCGACGTTCGCGGGGATGTCGCCGAGTTCGTCCGGACGCACATGCTTGCCGACCTGGAGCACCGTGTGCCAGCCCGGCAGCCCACCGAAGGCCTCGACGCACTCCCGGTAGAAGGCCGGCTGCTTGGTGAAGGACGAGCCGAGCGAGACGAGGACCACCTTCTCGGCCCCGGCGGGCCGTTCCCAGTCGCCCTGCGCCGTGCGGTCGCCCTGGCAGGCGCCGACGAAGCTGTGGACCTTCTCGTCGACCCGGTCGGCGTGCGGTTGCAGCACGCGCGGAATCAGGACGATCGAGCGGGCGGGGCGGCCGACGAACGGGTCCGGGTGCTGGGTGATCCCGTTCTGCGCGAGCCACGCCTCGAAGCGGGCGTAGTAGGCCCGGCCCCGCTCCGTCTTCAGGGGCTCGGCCCACAGCGGTTCGGCGACCTCCTCCTCGTAGCCCTCCCAGGCCACGAGGTTCGGGGAGAGGTAGATCGCCGGCACGCCCCAGCGGTGGGCGAGGACACGGGCCGGGTAGGAGGTGATGTCGTGCAGCACGAGGTCCGGTTCGTCGTCCCGGTAGGCCTCGATCAGCTGGGGCAGGGCCTGGATCGCGTCGTCCAGGAACGGCTCCACGTTGTCGAGCAGCGTGTTCCCCCAGTCGGAGGGGTCGTCGTCGGGCGAGGGCAGGGTGGAGCGCCAGGGCTTCACCTCCGCGCCGGTCTCCGCGACCTTGTCCGCGAAGACGGGCGGGATGGCGTACGTCACCCGGTGTCCGCGTGCGACGAGCTCCCGGATCACTTCGAAGCTGGGGTTCACGTGGCCGTGGGCGGCGATGGAGAACATGGCGATGTGGGCGCGTGTGGGCATGCCCCGGACCCTAGGCGAGACGAGACGTCTCGTGCAACGTGGTTTCCGCGCCGCCGGGCGCACCACCCCCGCCGGGGACCGGACACCGGTCCCGACCTGTGCGGATGCGACACTGACCCGGCGAAAAGAGCGGGGCCCCGGCGCGGCTGCCCGGGCCCGGACGAGGACACGGAGGCGGACGATGGACGAGGCGCGGGCTCGGGAGGTACTGGACGAGACGGGGGTGCTGTCCGGTCCGGCGCGCGACGCGCGGCTGCTCGCCCTGGGCGAGAACGCGGTGTTCGCCGCCGGGGACCTCGTGGTCAAGGTGGGCCGGGACGCCGAGCTGTGGGACCGGGCGCGGCGCGAGCTGCGGACCGCGCTGTGGCTGGCCGAGGCCGGTGTCCCCGCGGTGCGGGCCGCCGCCGCGGAGGCGATCCTCGTCGAGGGGCATCCGGTGACCGTGTGGCGCCGGATGCCCGATCCGGTGCGGCCCGCCGAGCCGGCGGACCTGGCCGCACTCCTCCGCCTGGTCCACGCCCTGCCCGCCCCCGACTTCGAGCTGCCGCCACGCGAGCTGCTCGGCGGCGTGGAACGCTGGCTGCGGCTCGCGGGCGACGCGATCGACCCGGCCGACGCGGCGTACCTGCGGGAGCGCCGCGACGGGTTCGCCGCGGCCGCCGCCGCGCTCACCCCGCAACTGCCGCCGGGCCCGATCCACGGCGACGCGCTGCCGCGCAATGTGCACGTCGGCCCGGACGGGCCGGTCCTGGTCGACCTGGAGACCTTCTCCTTCGACCTGCGCGAGCACGACCTGGTGGTCCTGGCCCTGTCCCGGGACCGCTACGGCCTGCCCGCGGAGGCGTACGGCTCCTTCACGGCGACGTACGGCTGGGACGTACGGGAGTGGGAGGGCTGCGCGGTGCTGCGCGGCGCCCGCGAGACGGCCAGTTGCGCCTGGGTCGCCCAGCACGCCCCCAGCAACCCCAAGGCGCTGACCGAGTTCGAACGCCGGGTGGCGTCCCTGCGGGACGGGGACACCACCGTGCGCTGGTATCCGTTCTGAGTTTTGCGCTCTGCACCCTGCGTGCCGGTCCGCAGGCACGGCGAGCGTGGCCGGACCGGCGCGTCGGCCGCCCGGGCCGTGTCCCCGGCGGCCGGGGCTCAGACGGTCTCGCCCGCCGGTTGGCGCAGCGGCCACGCGCCGTCGACCACCGCGTCCGGGTCGCCCTTGCGGCGCAGGAAGTCCTGGAAGTCCGCAGCCCAGGCGGCGTGCCACTCGATCTGGCGGCGGTGCAGCTCCGCCGGGCCGAGGGCCGCGACCTTGGAGTGGCGGCCGGCTATCGCGGCGGCCAGCCGGGCCGCCGCGAGGGCGTCGGCCGAGGCGTCGTGGGCGGCGTCCAGGACGACGCCGTACTCCGCGCAGACCGCCTCCAGGGTGCGCTTGCCCCTGCGGTAGCGGTCGGCCCAGCGGTCGATGGTGTACGGGTCGACGACCGGGCCCGGTTGCGCCCCGCCCAGGCGGTCGCTCAGGGACGGCAGTCCGTACCGGTGCAGTTCGGCGGAGAGCAGGGTCAGGTCGAAGGCCGCGTTGTACGCCACGACCGGCACGCCCGCCTTCCAGTAGCCGGTCAGGACGTCGGCGATGGCGTCCGCGACCCGGTCGGCCGGTTCGCCCTCGGCGGCCGCGCGTTCGCTGCTGATCCCGTGCACCGCCACCGCGTCCGCCGGGATCTCCACGCCGGGGTCGGCCAGCCACTCCCGGCGTCCCCCCGGCTCCCCTTCCCTGACCTCGATCACGGCCCCGGTGACGATGCGCGCCTCGCGCGGATCCGTCCCGGTCGTCTCCAGGTCGAAGCCGATCAGCAGCTCCCGGTGCCAGCCCATGGCGGCCCCCCTTCTCGGTGGTGCGTTCCCCCAGTGGCCTCCACGATCGCATGGGCCACTGACAGTCCGAGGACCACGTTCCGCTTTCCGCGCGGGGACTGAGGGCGTTTCAGGACACCGGGCGCGAATCCACCCACATCAGCTCGAACTCCTCGCGATAGGCGGAGAAAAGCCCGCCTTCGTCGATCTCGCCGGGTTTGACCACCTTGTTCTCGTTCCGCAGGACGAAGACGGGAGCCTCCATGCCCCGGCTGCGCCGCAGATAGGACTGCACGACCGCGATGCCGTCCGAGCCGTCGCCGTCCACCAGGTAGGCGGTGACGCGGGGGGTCTCGTCGTAGACCTGGATCTCGAAGGCGCCCGGATCGCGCAGCCGGCCGCGTACCCGGCGCATGTGCAGGATGTTCATCTCCACCGCACGGCTCAACTCGCCCCGCTTGAGCCCGAGTTCACGCTCGCGCCGCTTCACCGCGCTGGAGGCCGGGTTCAGGAACAGCAGCCGCACCCGGCAGCCGGACTCGGCGAGCCGCACCAGCCGGCGGCCGGAGAAGTTCTGCACGAGCAGGTTGAGGCCGATGCCGATGGCGTCCAGACGGCGCGCGCCGCCGAAGATGTCCTCGGCCGGGAACTGGCGCAGCAGCCGCACCCGGTCCGGATGCACCGCGACCACGTCCCCGTACCGGTCGCCGACCAGGTCCTCGACCGCGTCGACCGGCAGCCGCCGGGCGGAGGGCACGTCGCCGCCGGTGCCGAGGATGTCGAGCAGCCGTGCGGAGGCCCGCTCGGCCTGGCCGAGCACCGTCTCGGACAGGGCCCGGTTGCGTGAGACGACGTTGCGGGCCACCTCCAGCTCGTCCAGGGCGAGTTCGACGTCCCGGCGCTCGTCTATGTACGGCGCGAAGCACGGCCAGTGCTGCACCACCAGCTCACGCAGCTGCGGCAGGGTGAGGAAGCTGATCACGTTGTCGTCGGCCGGGTCGAGCAAGTAGCCCTTGCGGCGGCTGACTTCGCGCACCGCGACGGCCCGCTGCACCCACTCCTGGCCGGCCGGTCCGGCGGCGGCCACCACCCAGTCGTCGCCGTGGACGGGCTCGTAGACGGGGCGCAGCACGGCGGCCACGACGGCGCGCAGCCGCTGTTCGACGAGGTTCAGCCAGATGTAGGCGCGGCCGGCCCGCTGGGCGCGTGTGCGCACCTCGCGCCAGGCCCCGGCGTCCCAGTCCAGCTCCGGCCCGATGGCTCCCGCGTCCATCGGCCGGGCCAGGGACACCGCGCCGGACGGGACGTCTGCGGGGCTCCCCTCGTGACCCTCGTCACCAGGGGGCAGCTCCAGGCCTCCCGAGCCCACCCGTGCACCGCCTTCCGCTCCCCCGGGCACTCCCCGTCCCCAACGATCAAGGAAGGGTACTCCGGGAGCGGCGCGCGACGCAGCCGGATGCACAGCTCCTTTCTCAACTTCCGCACGGTTCCTACCCGTTCCCGCGGGCTGGGGCCGGGCGAGTGAGCTGATTCATAGCCGGTGACCGGCAGCGGCCGCCGTCAGCGTCCCGGGCGACGCCCCGGCACCCGTGCCCCACCCCGCCGGGTGATCGCCGGCCCGCCCGTTGACCTGGGGCACGCCCGGCCCCGTGGCCGCCCTCCGCCCTGACCGTCCCGCTCGCCCTGCCCGCCCGGGCCCTCTCGTCCCGTGGGCACCGTCCGTCCACCCCACCGGTTCGGCACCCGGACGTGTGTCATAGGTGCTTCGGCGACTTTCCTGGAGACTCGGGGCGAAGGCGCCACCCGCGCCGCCGCACACCTGAAAGAGTCTGGTCCATGCAGGTCTGGCCTGGAGAGGCGTACCCACTCGGCGCCACGTACGACGGCGCCGGCACCAACTTCGCGGTCTTCACGGAGGCCGCGGACCGAGTAGAGCTGTGTCTGCTGCACGACGACGGCTCGGAGACGGCGGTGGAACTGGGGGAGAGCGACGCGTTCGTCCGGCACGCGTACGTGCCCGGTGTCATGCCGGGCCAGCGGTACGGGTTCCGGGTGCACGGCCCGTACGCCCCGGAGCGGGGCCTGCTCTGCAACTCGGCGAAGCTGCTGCTCGACCCGTACGCGCGTGCGATCAGCGGCTCGATCCGGTGGGGGGAGGAGATCTACGGCTACCACTTCGACGACCCCGGCCGGCGCAACGACCTGGACTCGGCACCGCACACCATGACGTCGGTCGTGGTCAACCCGTACTTCGACTGGGGCGACGACCGGCCGCCGCGCCGCGGCTACCACGAGACGGTGATCTACGAGGCCCATGTCAAGGGCCTCACCATGCGGCATCCGGGGCTGCCCGAGGAGTTGCGCGGCACCTACGCGGGGCTCGCCCACCCGGCGGTCATCGACCATCTGACCGAACTCGGGGTCACCGCGCTGGAACTGATGCCCGTACACCAGTTCGTGAACGACCACCGCCTGGTCGACCTGGGCCTCAACAACTACTGGGGTTACAACACGATCGGGTTCTTCGCCCCGCACAACGCCTACGCCTCCTGGGGCGACCGCGGCCAGCAGGTCCTCGAGTTCAAGTCGGCGGTCCGTGCACTGCACGAGGCCGGGATCGAGGTCATCCTCGACGTGGTCTACAACCACACCGCCGAGGGCAACCACCTGGGTCCGACCCTGTCCTTCAAGGGCATCGACAACCCGCGCTACTACCGGCTCACCGACGACCCGCGCTACTACATGGACACCACGGGCACCGGGAACTCCCTGCTCATGCGGTCCCCGCACGTGCTCCAGCTGATCATGGACTCGCTGCGCTACTGGGTCACCGAGATGCACGTCGACGGCTTCCGCTTCGACCTGGCGGCGACCCTGGCACGGCAGTTCCACGAGGTGGACCGGCTGTCGTCGTTCTTCGACCTCGTGCAGCAGGACCCGGTGGTCTCCCAGGTGAAGCTGATCGCCGAGCCCTGGGACGTCGGCGAGGGCGGCTACCAGGTGGGGAACTTCCCGCCGCTGTGGACCGAGTGGAACGGCAAGTACCGCGACACCGTGCGGGACCTGTGGCGCGGCGAACCGCGGGCGCTCGCCGAGTTCGCCTCCCGGCTGACCGGCTCCTCCGACCTCTACCAGGACGACGGCCGCCGCCCGCTGGCCTCGATCAACTTCGTCACCTGCCACGACGGCTTCACCCTGCGCGACCTGGTGTCGTACAACGCCAAGCACAACGAGGCCAACGGCGAGGACAACCGGGACGGCGAGAGCCACAACCGGTCCTGGAACTGCGGTACCGAGGGCGAGAGCGACGACCCCGGCGTCCTGCGGCTGCGGGCCCGGCAGACGCGGAACTTCGTCGCGACGCTGATGCTGTCCCAGGGCGTGCCGATGATCAGCCACGGTGACGAGTTCGCGCGCACCCAGCGGGGCAACAACAACGCCTACTGCCAGGACAACGAGCTCTCCTGGGTGCGCTGGCCGGAGCCGGGCGAGCCCGACGGCGAGCTGCTGGACTTCGTCCGCGCGATGGCGGGGCTGCGCAGGGACCACCCGGTCTTCCGGCGGCGCCGTTTCTTCCACGGACGGCCGGTGGAGGGCACGCACGACGAGCTGTCCGACATCGCCTGGTTCACCCCCGAGGGCCGGGAGATGACCCAGCAGGACTGGGACTCGGCGCGGGCCTCCGCGCTGACCGTGTTCCTCAACGGCAACGCGATCTCGGAGCCGGGCACACGCGGGGAACGGATCACCGACGACTCCTTCCTGCTGATGTTCAACGCCGCGCCGAAGCCGCTCGACTTCGCCGTGCCGGTCGATCACGGGCGCCGGTGGAAGGTGGTGGTGGACACCGCGCGCACGGACCCGGTCCCGCCGGGCACCGGCCCCGAGGTGCGGGCCGGGGACCGGCTCACCCTGAAGGACCGCAGCCTGACGGTGCTGCGACGGCCTGCGTAGCGCTCACCGACCGGGGCGAGGAGCCGACGCAGCCCTCCCCCACCCGGGCGAGGAGCCGGGGAACCGGTGCGGTGTTCACCCACCCGGGCGATGGCGGGCACCCGCCCGGGGTGGGGCCCCGGGCACATGGCGGCCGGGTGACACCAACGGCGGCCGGGCGGGTACGTAGCTCTCCATGACGTCCGATGCATCCGAGCGCCGCGAACCCGTCGTGCCCACGGCCACCTACCGGCTCCAGCTCCAGCCCACGTTCCCGTTCGCGGCCGCGGCGCGGGCCGTGCCGTACCTGACCTCGCTCGGCGTCTCGCATCTGCACCTGTCGCCCGTCCTCGAGGCCCTGCCCGGCTCCGCGCACGGCTACGACGTCGTGGACCCCACACGGGTGCGCGACGAACTCGGCGGCGAGGAGGGCCTGCGGGCGCTGGCGCGCACCGCGCGGGAGCACGGGCTCGGCCTGGTCGTGGACATCGTGCCGAACCACATGGCCATGGCCCCGCGGTACAACCACACCCTGTGGGAGGTGCTGCGGGAGGGCCCCGCCTCGCCGTACGCGCGCTGGTTCGACATCGACTGGGAGGCCCAGGACGGCAAGGTGCTGCTGCCCGTGCTCGCGCACCCGGTCGGCCGGGAGACCGGTGAACTGACGGTCGACGGCGACGTCCTGCGCTACCACGACCACGCCTTCCCGCTGCGCGAGGGCACCGGGAGGCTGCCGCTGCCCGAACTGCTGGACGCGCAGTGGTACCGGCCGGTGTGGTGGCGGCTGGCCCGTACGGAGCTGAACTACCGGCGCTTCTTCAGCATCTCGGAGCTGATCGGGGTGCGGGTGGAGGACCCGGAGGTGTTCCGGGCGACCCACGCCAAGATCCTCCAGCTCCTTGCGGAGGGGGTGGTCGACGGGCTGCGCGTCGACCACCCGGACGGGCTCGCCGACCCCGACGCCTACCTCCGGCGGCTGCACGAGGCGACCGGCGGGCGCTGGACGGTCGTCGAGAAGATCCTCTCCGACCGCGAGCACCTGCCGGCCTCCTGGCCGGTCGCGGGCACCACCGGCTACGACGCCCTGCGGCACGTCGACGGCCTGTTCACCGACCCGGCCGGAGCGGACGAGCTGGTCGAGCGGTACCGGCGGTTCGCCGCTCCGCGCGACGACGGCGGCGGGGACTGGGAGGCGACGGTGCGGCGGGCGGCGCACACGGTGATCACGCACGAGCTGGCCGCCGAGACGGAGCGGCTGACCCGGGTGGCGAGCCGGGTGTGCGCCGGCTCGCCGGACCCGGCGCTGAGCGACCGCGCTCCCTGGGCACTGCGCACCGCGCTGCGTGAGCTGCTGGTCCGGCTCCGGGTCTACCGGCCCTACGCCTCCGTGGACCCGGCGTCCGTGGTCACCGAGGAGGCCGCCGGGGAGGCCCGGCTCGCCTTCACGGTGCCGGAGGAGGGCGAGGCCGTCGACGTGGTGCGCGATCTGGTGGTCGGGCGGGCCGGGTCGGGACCCGACGCCGTGGAGTTGCGCACCCGGTTCGCGCAGGCCGCCTCCGCGCTGCGCGCCAAGTCCGTGGAGGACACCGCCTACTACCGGTACGTGCCGCTGCTGTCGGCCAACGAGGTGGGCGGCGACCCCGGCCACCCGGCGGTCTCCCCGGAGGACTTCCACGCGTACTGCGCCCGGGTGCAGCGCGACTGGCCGGCCACCGGAACCGTGGTCTCCACGCACGACACCAAGCGCAGCGCCGACGTACGCGCGGCGCTGGCCGTGCTCACCGAGTGCCCGCGGATCTGGGCGGACCTGCTCGACGTGGTATCCGGCGGCGGCGAGGGCGTGCCGGACCGGCAACTGGCGTGGGCGGCCTGGCAGACGGTGTTCGGCCTCGGCCCGGCGGACGCGGAACGGGTGCGGCAGGCGCTGCTGAAGCATGTGCGCGAGGCGGGTCTGCACACGAGCTGGACCGAGCAGGAGCCCGCCTACGAGGAGGCGGTGGAGCGTTTCGTCGCCGAGGGGCCGTGCGGGGCGCCGGCCGGACCGGTGACCGCCCTGCGCACCGCGCTCGAACCGCACATCCGGGCGAACGTCCTGGGCACCGCCCTGGTGCATCTGACGATGCCGGGCGTGCCCGACGTGTACCAGGGCACGGAGGCCGAGTACCGGGCCCTGGTCGACCCGGACAACCGGCGCCCGGTGCGGTTCCCGCCCGCCGACGCCGGCGACAAGGGCGCGGTGACGGTGGCGGCGCTGCGGCTGCGGGCTCGCCGGCCGGAGGTCTTCGGCCCGTCGGCGGCGTACGCCCCGCTGCGCGCCGAGGGGCAGGCGGCGGCCCACTGCGCGGCGTTCGAGCGTTCCGGGGAGGTGGTCACGGCCGTGACCCGGCTGTCGCTGCGGCTGGCGGAGGCGGGCGGCTGGCGGGACACCCGGCTGCCCCTGCCGCCGGGCCGGTGGGCCGACACACTGGCCCCGGGGCGGGAGTTCCAGGGGCAGGTGCGCGTGGCGGAGCTCTTCGCGCACCTGCCGGTGGCACTGCTGGAGCGTGCTTGACAGGATCCGGCGTCCGTGGGGTACTGCGGAATGCGAAGCCGGGAGGACAGGTCGGGGGTGAGTCTCCTGCCGGAGCTGCGCTATCCCAGCGTTCCCGAACTGGTCGCGTCCGCTCGTGCGTTGGCCGCGTACCGGCCGGACCGGTGCGAGCTGAGGCAGGTCGGCCGCTCCCGCGCGGGGCGACCGCTGCACCTGCTGTCCGTCGGGCACGCCCGGCGGGCGGTACTGGTGGTCGCCGGCGCCCACGCCAACGAGCCCACCGGCGGCTCCACCCTTCTCTCCGTCGCGCACCGGGTGCTGCGCGAGGAGCGGTTGCGGGCGGACACCTCCTGGCACTTCCTGCTGTGCGCGGACCCGGACGGGGCGAGTCTGCACGTCACTCCGGCCCCGCGCAGCCTGCTCGACTACCATCTCGGCTTCTTCCGGCCCGCGGGACCCGAGCAGCCGGAGTGGTCGCCCTCCGTGCTGCCGCCCGACCGGCTGCCGCCGGAGACGCGCGCGCTGACCGGGGTGATCGACGAGCTGCGGCCCTACCTCCAGGTGACGCTGCACGGCACCGAACTGGGCGGCAGCTGGGTGCAGCTGACCCGGGACGTGCCCGGGCTCGCCGAGCCGTTCGCCAAGTCGGCGGCACGGCTGCACATACCGGTGGAGACGGGCGCCTCGGACGCGGCGGGCTGGCCGGTCTCCGGGCCGGGGGTACGGGTGATGCCGGGGCTCGGCACGGGCCCGGCGTATCCGAGCATGCCGGACGACGCCCGGCGCAGCACCTGGTACCACCCGCACCGGTACGGCGGCATGACCGCGGTCGTGGAGGTGCCGATGTGGGCGAGCGACCTGGTGGACGACCCCGCGCCGCATCCCGCCCCGGCGGCGGCGATACGGCGCCTGGCGCACCGGCTGCTGCGGGACGCGCGGGAGGTGGAGTTGGTGCTCACCGACGCGCTGCCGCGCCTGCGGGGGGCCGACGGGCCGCTGCTGCGGGCGGCGAAGTGGGGGCTGAGCCTGGTGCCGGGACTGGCCGCGGACTGGATGCACACCCCACCCGCGGACACCACGATGGCGTACGTCGGCAGTGTGGACGCGTTCGGCCGCCGGCTGCCGCTGCGGGCCGCGGCGATGCTCCTGCGGACCCTGCGGGAGACCGACGACCGCGCCGCCCCGGGTCTGGAACACCTCGTGACCACCTGGAGCGAGGCGTTCGCGCACCGCTTCCACGCCCGCTGGGTCCCCCTGGAGCACCAGGTCGAGCACCAGAGCAGCACCGTGGTCACCGCGGCCTGCCAGGCCCGCCCGGGGCCCACTTGAACGTGAGCACACGCGCGCGTGGCACCGGGCGGGTCGGCTCGCGGCCGGTTCAGTTCGCGGCGAGCCGGAACGCGATCTGCCCGAACCCGACCTGGTCGCCCTCGCGCACGACGGCCGCGCCGACCACCCGCCGCCCGTTGACGGTCGTGCCGTTGGTCGAGCCGAGGTCCCGCAGCACCCATATGCCGCCCTGGTGGCGCAGTTCGGCGTGCGCCCGGGAGACCGTCTCGTGGGTCAGCCGCAGCCCGCTGGCCGGGTCACGCCCTATCAGCAACGGGTGACCGCTGCCGGGGAACGGCAGCAGCAGCTTGGGCAGCCGCTCGGCCTGCCAGGCCCGGCGCAGCCGCACCGTGAAACCCGACACCGCCTCGACCGTGCCGAACACCAGCCGGGACACGCGCCCCTCGGTGTGCAGATCGGAGGTGAGCGCGGCGAGTTCGTCCGCCTGCCGGGCGGCCAGCGCCAGCTCCATCCGCCGTACGAACGTGTCGTGGGACAGCCGGCCCATTGCGACGCCGTCACGGAGCACCTTCAGCGCCTTGTCGCGCTCCGCGTCGGACAGCCGCGCGGGATACGTGTGGGGCTCGGAGGGCGACGTCACATCGCTGATTGTCGGTCAGCCGACCCCCCGTGTCCAGCTACCACGGACACCGGCACCGGCCGCGCCGATCCGGCGACACCCGCCGCAATGCGGGGATTCGGATACGGATTGATCTCCCGTGGCGCACCATGGACGGGCTACGTCACGGTGAGCGAACGAAGGGGAACCGTCCGTGCAGTTCGAGGTGTGGGCACCACAGGCCGACCGTGTGACGCTCCAGTGCGACGGAGTCGGGCACGCGCTGGAGCGTGACCCGGAGCGGGAGGGGTGGTGGACCGGTGCGGCCGAGGCGCGCGACGGCTCGCGGTACGGATTCGCGCTGGACGACGGCCCGGTGCTGCCCGACCCGCGCTCGCCGCGGCAGCCGGACGGTCCGGACGGGCTGAGCGCGGTCGTCGAGCACGCGCGGTACACGTGGCGCTCCGCCGCCTGGGAGGGGCGCCCGCTGCCCGGCGCGGTCCTGTACGAGCTGCACATCGGCACGTACACGCGTGAGGGCACCTTCGACGCGGCCGCCGAAAGGTTGCCGCACCTCGTCGAACTGGGCGTCACCCACGTCGAGTTGATGCCCGTGTGCCCGTTCCCCGGCCGGCACGGCTGGGGCTACGACGGTGTGTCGCCGTGGGCGGTGCACGAGCCGTACGGCGGCCCCGAGGGGCTGAAGCGCTTCGTCGACCGGGCCCACGGACTCGGCCTGGGCGTGGTCCTGGACGTGGTGCACAACCACCTGGGCCCGTCGGGCAACCATCTGCCGCGGTTCGGGCCGTACTTCACGGACACCCACCACACCCCCTGGGGTGCCGCCGTCAACCTGGACGCGCCCGGCTCGGACGAGGTGCGCCGGTTCCTGGTCGGCAGCGCGCTGGCGTGGCTGCGCGACTACCGGATCGACGGTCTGCGCCTGGACGCCGTGCACGCACTCGCGGACACGCGCGCCTGCCAATTCCTGGAGGAGCTGTCGACGGCCGTGCACGCGCTCTCCGCCGACCTGGGCCACCGGCCGTTCCTGATCGCGGAGTCGGACCTGAACGACCCGCGGATCATCACCCCGCGCACGGAGGGCGGCCTCGGCCTGGACGCCCAGTGGAACGACGACTTCCACCACGCGCTGCACTCGGCGCTGACCGGCGAGTCCCAGGGCTACTACGCGGACTTCGGGCGGGCCCCGCTCGCGGCGGTCGCCAAGACCCTCACCGGCGGCTACTTCCACGACGGAACCTACTCCGGCTTCCGGGGCCGCCACCACGGCCGCCCGCTGGACCGCACCCGGGTGGCCGGGCACCGGCTGCTCGGCTACGGCCAGACCCACGACCAGGTCGGCAACCGTGCCCGCGGCGACCGCCTGTCCCTGCTGCTCGCCGGCTCCCCCGGGCTGCTGGCCTGCGCGGCCACGCTGACGCTGACCGCGCCGTTCACGCCGATGCTGTTCATGGGCGAGGAGTGGGCGGCCGGCACGCCGTGGCAGTACTTCACCGACCACACCGACCCGGAACTCGCGGAGGCGGTGCGCCGGGGCCGGCGGCGGGAGTTCGCCGCGCACGGCTGGGCGGAGGAGGACGTGCCCGATCCGCAGGACCCGGCGACCCGCGACCGCTCGTGCCTGGACTGGTCGGAGCCGGGGCGCGAGCCACACGCGCGCATGCTGGCCTGGTACCGCCGGCTGACCGCCCTGCGGCACGAGCAGCCCGACCTCACCGACCCCGACCTCGCCGACACCAAGGTGGCCTACGACGAGGAGGCCCGCTGGCTCGCCTTCCGGCGCGGGGACGTGCTGGTGGCGCTCAACCTGGCCAAGGCGCCGGCGCAGATCCCCCTCGGCAGCCGCCCCACCGAGGTGCTGGCCGCCTGGGAGCCGGTCGTGGCACCCGGGGCGGACGGGATGCTGCACGTGCCCGCGGAGTCGTGCGCGGTGCTGTTGCAGCACTGAGCACGGCGCCACGGCGCCCGGACGGCTTCCTATGCCCCTATTCCCCGGTGGCCCGCCTGGCTCCGGTGTCCCCGGTGTCCCCGGTGTCCCCGGCGTCGTCCCGGAACTCCGTCACCCGCTCCAGCAGGATCGCCTCCCAGGCATGGCGCAGCTGGGACCTGAGAAGCGGCAGCGGACTTTCGTCGCGGCCGTCGAGGCGTGCGGCGAGGCAGATCACGGTGTCGCAGCGGGCCAGCCACAGGCCGCGCAGGCAGGGCCGGGCGCCGTAACCGGCGAGGGTGGCGGCGCGCACCGCGGCGGGGGAACCGACCGCGACGGCGACGCCGGCGATGTCCTCGGCCGGGTCACCGACCACGGCGTCGGTCCAGTCGAGGACCCCGCGCACCCGGCCGTCGGCGCTCACCACCAGGTGCTCGCCCTTGAGGTCGTGGTGGACGAGCACGGCGGTGCCGGGCTGGGCGGCGAGCTGGGCCGCGGCGGGCGCGGTGAGCTGGGCCATCCGCCCGGGGTCGAACTCGTCGGCGGCGCCGAGGCGTTCGGCGGCGTGCACGGCCATGCGGCGCAGTGCCTCCAGGGAGCGCGGCGCGGTGCGCGGGACGCCGAGGGTCTGGGCCTGCCGGGCGGGGACCTCGCGCAGCCCGGTGAAGAGCCCGGCCAGGTCGTCCTCGCCGACGGCGGAGACGTCGTGCCCGCCGGTGGTGCCGCCGGTGATCCGGGTGTCCAGCGTGTACGTCAGCCCGGGCGCCCACTCGCCGTGCGCGACGCTGGCCGGGACGGCGACCGGAAGGTGCGGGCGGACCAGTTCGCGCAGCCGCAGTTCGCGGCGCTGGCGGGCGGCGGCGTCACGGTCGGGGGCCAGGCGCAGCACATGGCGGCTGCCGACCCACCAGGTGGAGTGCTCGCCGCCCTCGGCGACGGGCCGCACTTCGGGTCCGTGGGCGGTGTCCGGGCCCTCCTTGAGCAGGGTGCGGACCAGTCTGCGGACGGTGTCCGCGGTGGGTGTCGGTGCCTGGGTCATCGTCGCGCCGTGTCGTTGCGGTTGCGGGGTGGGGACTGCCGGTGGGTCAGTCCACTATGACCATCTCGCGGGTCGTGTCGTTGAGGCGGCGGCCCCCGTCGTCGGTCACGGTGACGATGTCCTCGATGCGCACCCCGAAGCGGCCGGGCAGGTAGATGCCGGGCTCCACGGAGAAGCACATGCCGGGTACGAGGGTCTGCTCCTCGCCCTCGATCATGTACGGCGGCTCGTGCGTGGTGACGCCGATGCCGTGGCCGGTGCGGTGGATGAAGAACTCGCCGTACCCGGCCCGGGTGATGACCGCGCGGGCGGCGCGGTCGACCTCCTGGCAGGGGACGCCGGGGCGCACCGCCCGGAAGCCGGCCTCCTGGGCCTCGCGGACGATGTCGTGCACCCGCCGCTCCTCGTCGGTCGGCTCGCCGACGTGCACGGTGCGGGTGGTGTCGGAGCCGTAGCCGTCCTTCAGGCCGCCGAAGTCGAGGACGACCATGTCACCGCGTTCGATGACGCGGTCGCCCACCTCGTGGTGCGGGTTGGCGCCGTTCGGGCCTGAGCCGACGATGGTGAAGTCGACCTGGGAGTGGCCGAAGCGCCGCAGCAGAGCGGCGAGGTCGGCGGCGACCTCGGATTCGCGGCGGCCGGAGAACCGCACCGTGCGGATCTCCTCGAACGCGGCGTCGGCGGCCGCCCCCGCCGCCGCGAGCAGTTCCACCTCGGCCGCGTCCTTCACCGCGCGCAGCATCGGCAGGGCCTCGGTGAGGGATGCGTAGGAGGTTCCCGGCAGCGCCTGTTGCAGGGCGAGCAGGTGCATGGCCCAGGTGTTGTCGCTGACGCCGAACCGGCCGCGGTCGTCGAGGAGGGCCGCGGTGACGGCGTAGGGGTCGGTGCCGTCGGTCCAGTCGCGCAGGGACAGGGCGGACGCGCCGGCCGCCTTGGCGGCGTCGGGGGCCTCCAGGGTGGGCACCACGAGAACCGGCTCGACGGGTTCGCGTCCGGCGGCGAGGACGAGCAGCGTGAGCCGTTCGGTGACGGCGGGGGGCGCGTAGCCGGTCAGCCACACCAGGTCCGGCCCCGGCGCCACCAGCAGTCCGGCGAGTCCGGCGTCGGCCGCCGCGCGGGCGGCGCGTTCCAGCCGGGCCCTGTAGTCGTCGGCGGTGAAGGGCGCGAGCGCGCTACCGGTCATCCGGTCCTCCGTATGCGGCTGAAACGGTGAGGAAGGCTACGGGCAGCATCCTGCCCGGCCACGCCACGCAACGCGAGCCGGTTCCGGATCCTGCCCCCACTCACCCGACCGGCCCCACCCGGCACGGCACGGTGGGCCCCGGGGTGGGGTGGGAGGTGTCATGTGGTGATTCCCGGGGTGGTGGTCAGTCGCTGGTAGCCGCCGGTGGCGTGGCGGACGGTGAGGACCACCGCCTGTCCCGGGCGGGCCCCGGCGACCGCGCGGGCCAGGTCCGCCGCCGTGTCGACCCGTGTTCCGCCGAAGGCGAGGAGCACGTCGCCGCGGACCAGGCCCGCCGTGTAGCCGGGGCCGGGGACGTGGACGCCGACCACCCGGGCTCCGGGCCCGTCGCCGTCCACCACCTCCACGCCCAGCGTCGGACGCACCGGTGCGGGCGCAAAGGCGGGTGCCGGATCCGTGCGCCCCGGGGTGACCGCCTGCCGCTGCTGCTCGGCGGGGACGACGGGCCTGCCCCGGGCGATCACCGTGACGCCCACCGCCCCGAGGCCGACCCCGGACAGGACCAGGACGATCCCGGCGAGCAGCCCGCACACCAGGGTCGCGAGCCGGCGGCCCCGGCGGCGCGGGGCGAGCGGGCGCCGTACCGGGCCGCCGTGCCCGCCGCCACCGGGCTCCCGTCCGGGCATCGGCTTGGGACGCAACGCTGTCTGTTCCATCGACCGCCTCCGGCTGCCGCAGTTAGGTGGTCGGTCAGCCCACGGGGAGGGCGGGGGCCGGCGGGCGGTCCGGGAGGAAGGCGTGGGCCCGGCGGCCCAGCCACTCGGCCTTGTAGCGGTCGGCGTTGCGGTGCCAGTTGAGGATGCCCGCCATCCAGTTCTGGAGGTCGGCGACATAGCCGAGCATGGCCGCCCGCGCCTCCTCGGACAGTGCGAAGTCGTCGCAGACGACGGGGATCTCATGGGCCACGACATGCTCGAACTGGCGCATGCGCTGGTTCATCAGGTCCTGGACGACCTTGAGCGCGGCCGGGTAGTCGATGCCGAAGAAGTGCTGGACGACCAGGATCGCGTTGTGGATCTCGCCCTCGTACTCGATCTCCTTCTGGTACGAGAAGACGTCGTTCAGCAGGCAGGCGTAGTCGACGGCGGCGTTCTCCATGGAGCGGACCGGGCCGCTGCGGTAGACCTCGGCGGGGATCGCCGGGCCGCGTCCCGTCCGGCACAGGCTCAGGGTGAGGTCGGAGCCGAAGGTGGCACGCCGCATCTCCAGGTAGTCGACCGGGTCGGGGACGCGGTTCTGGAGCTGGTTGGACAGCTCCCACACCCAGCTCTCGGTCATCGAGTCGACCGCCCGCTTCAGGGTGCTCCGCTGATCGGCGGTCATCTCCGCGGTGGTGCGCGCCCACAGGTCGGTCAGGCTCCGCTCCATGGCGTTGAGCGGGACAGGCGCCGCCTCCCCCGCCACGGGCATGCAGGCCGACAGGCGGGCCGTGGTCGCCTTCGCGGCGACCAGGTCGCGGCGGTGGCCGTACACCAGCGGGTAGTAGTCGTCGCCGTAGGTGCCGAAGGCGAGCCACTGCGCGCTCAGGTCGAGCGCCTCGGGCGTGGCGTCCGGATCGATGCCGGCCGAGCACAGCGCCAGGTCGTAGGCGGCGAGCTTGTCCTCGTCCCACACGCCCTCCTCGAGGATGCCCATGCCGTGGCACCAGTCGACGAGCCGTCCCCGCGAGCGGTCCAGATGCGGGCTCAGCCCCAGCGGGTAGGGCATGCGCAGGTCGGGGATGCGGGACGGACCGACCTTCTCGAAGGGCATGTGCGTGTACGCGCGCAGCCTCTCCGCCCCGGCCGCCGCGAGCAGCGCGCCCACGTCGGCCGCCGAGGCACCGGGGCCCGCCGGGCGCTGCCACGGGTCGGTGGACCGGGCCCCCTTGTTCATGTACCGGCTGGAGCGCATGTGCCACTCGTGGCCGCCGGACTGCCAGTCCTGGAGACCCTTGGTGTACGCCGCCACGGCCGCGGTCCCCGCCGGGGAGAGGCCCTTCTCCAGGGCCAGCGCGGGCACTTCGGTCAGCGCGGTGTGCTCGAACTGGTGCAGACGGGAGGTGAGGACGTCGTTGACGGAGTCGGCGGCCTCCTGGGTGGTGCACCCGAAGAAGGTCTCCAGGACCAGGACGCCGTTGCTCAGCTCCCCTTCGTCCTCGACCTCCCGCTGGTAGGAGAACAGGTCGTTGCGCAGGTGCACGGCGTCGGAGAAGGTCTCCATCAGCACCCGGAGCGGCCGGGTCCCGGCGACGGCGGCGGGCACCTCGGCGGTCGCGTACTCCACCAGCCCCGCCGACCAGGGCGCGCCGCCGACCTTGCGGCGCATCTCGATGTACTCGACGGGGTTGGCGATCCGCCCCTCGTTGATGTTCGACAGCTCCCACAGGGACTCGTTGAGCAGATGCTCGGTCGCCACCGCGAACCGGCGGCGCCAGTCGGCCGACATCGACGGCACCGTACGCGCCCACAGGTCGGCGAGACCGGCCTCGACGGGGTTGCGCGGCTCGGGAACGGAGGTCTCGAGGTCGAGGGGCATGAACAGGGGCAGCCGGTCCAGGTAGGCCTTGCCGCCCGCCCGGTCCTGGCTGCGCTTGAAGGTCTCCAGGAAGTGGTCGTCGAAGAAGAAGACCCACACGTACCAGTCGGTGATGAGCGACAGGGCGGGTCCGTCGCAGTCGGGGTGGGTGGAGGCGCAGAGCAGTCCGTAGTCGTGCGCGTCGAGGTCGGACTGCTCCCAGATCCCGGAGCCCTCCAGCATGCCCATGTCGCGCGCCCACCGCGTCGAGTGGGCGCGGGCCTCGTCGACGTGCGGGTTGAGCCGCGCGGGATACGGCATGTAGAAGTGCGGGAGTTCGAAGGGCTGCTGCGTCATGGCCGGGCCCTACCCGCGACGCTCCGGCACCATCCGTACGCACCAACGCGATCACTCCATCGCGTGAATCCGCACGTGAACCGGGGTGTCGCGCCGTGCGGCCGGCCGGTCGGCTCCCGACCTGTCAGACGACGACGATCTCCCGCTCCAGCCGGGTGGCGAGGCTCAGGTAGCGGGGGCGGCGGTGCACCGGCACCAGGCCGCGGATCAGCAGGTGCCACATCTCGGTCGTCCTGCGGGGCAGCCGCGCCAGGGGTTCCAGGGGCCGGCCGGCGACCCGGGTGCCGACGAAGAAGCAGACGAGGGAGTGCGCGACGGCGTGGACGTCGACGTCCTGCTGGATCTCGTACTCCTTGACGGCGCCGAGGAGTTTGCCGGTGGCGATCTCCAGCCACTCGGTGAACGGGTGCCGCAGCGGCGGACGCAGTTCGACTCCCCCGGTGGCCAGTCGCAGTCCGGCGCGGGTGACCGGGCCCTCCACGGTGAGGCGGGTGAGCGCGTAGGTGATGCGTATCAGGGCTTCCAGCGACGAGTGGCCCTGCTCGTCCACGTGGCTGGTCACCTGCTGGGCGGCCCGGGACTGCAACTCCAGGATGGCGTGGGCCAGATCCTCCTTGGCCGCGAAGTGGAAGTACAGGGCGCCCTTGGTGACGTGTGCGTGTGCGACGATGTCGCTCAGGCTGGTCCGTTCGTAGCCGTGCCGGTCGAACAGGTCGGCGGCGGCCTTGATGATCGTCGCGCGGGTCTGTTCGGCGCGTAACTGCCTCGGCATGGATCGAACACTCCCGGGCCGTAACGAACGAGGCGTGCCGTTTGTTTCTCACTCCGCGTACACGATAACTCACGGCTCCGACGCGTCCACCAGGGCCCCTTGGCCCTCTGCCGTCACTCTGCCGTCACCGGCGGCGCCCCGGCGACTCCCGCCGCCGGCCGAAGCAGACGGCGCGCGCTGTATCGAGGCCCGCGCGTGCCCGCGCTCATGTACCGCCGCCCGCAGGTCGGGACGACCCACGAGGAACACCGCCTTCCGCCGGCGGCGGGGGGGCCGACCGATCCGGGGCGGGCTTGCTACCCGGGCTCGACGGCTTCCGCGCCTCTCCGCTCGTACCGACGGACCGCCGCCGCGAGAGCGAGACCGTACGGTCCCAGGACGGCGGCGAGCAGGAGGTAGTAGGACAGGGGAAGCTCCGTCATCCCCAGCAGCGGGCCCAGCGGACTGACCGGGAGCAGCAGCCCGACGAGGGAGAGGACGGCCGCGGCCCAGGCGACGGGTCCGAGCAGCCTCCGCCGGCCGCCCTCGTTCCGGCCGGTGCGCAGGAGCACCATCACCAGGGCCTGGGTCAGCAGGTTCTCGGTGAACCAGGCCGAGTGGAAGACGGCCTCGTCGTTCAGCGCGTCGGGCCCCCACAGGACGAGGGCGAGGACGGCGAAGGTGGCGAAGTCCGCGACCGCGTTGAGCGCGCCGAACCCGGTGATGAACCGCAGGAAGGCGCGCGGCCGCAGCATGGTCGGGCGGCGCAGTACCACCCTTCCCGGACGGTCGTGGGCGAAGGACGACTGGGCCGCGTCGAAGCAGAGGTTCTGGACGAGCACCTGCACCGGGAGCATCGGCAGGAAGGGCAGCAGCAGGCCCGCGACGAGCATCGCTATGACGTTGCCGAGGTTGGAGGAGAGCGTGACGCGCAGGTAGGAGGCGATGTTGCCGCTGGCCCGCCGGCCGGCCACCACGGCGTGGCCGATCGCCGTGAGGTCCTTGTCGGCGAGCACCACGTCGGCGCTCTCCCGGGCGATGTCGCAGGCCGCCCGCGGGGCGACGCCGACGTCGGCGGCCCGCAGCGCGGGCACGTCGTTGGCGCCGTCGCCGAGGAAGCCGACGGTGTGGCCGGCGGTCCGCAGCGCGGCGACGACCCGGGCCTTGTCGTCCGGCGTGCAGCGGGCGAGGACGGTGGAACGCGTCGCGGCCGCGGCAAGGGCGCCGTCCCGGCCGGGTCCGGAGCCCGCGGTGTGCACCTCCCCCACGTCGAGCCCCAGGTCACGGCAGACGCGCGCCGCCGTGCCGGGGTGGTCGCCGGTGAGGATCTTCACGGTGACACCGGCCTCGGCGAGCCCGCGCAGGGCCTCGGCGGCGGTCGGCGCGAGCGCGTCGCGGAAGGCGATCAGGCCGCGGAAGGTCAGGCCCCGCTCGTCGGCGGGGGTGTAGTCGCCGGTGCGGGCGGAGCGCTCGGCCGTGGCCAGGGCCAGCAGCCGCAGCCCGGTGTCCGCCTCGTGCGCGGCGAGTTCCCGCAGCCGCTCGCACTCGGCGGGCTCGAGGACGCAGCGCTCCAGTACGTCCTCCACGGCGCCCCGGACGACGAGGACGTGCCTGCCGAACCGGCCCCGCACCACGGCGGTGGCCAGGCGCCGTACCGGGTCGAAGGGGATGGCCGCGATCCCGTCGTGGTCCTCGCCGACCGCTCCGGCGGCCTCCAGGAGCGCCTCGTCGAGCGCGTCCGGCGCGGGCAGTTCGGCCAGCTGGAGGGTCCACCAGGCGCCGACCGCGGCCCAGTGCAGCACCTCCGGGTCGTCGCGGCCGTCCGCGTCGAGGGCCCGTTCGACGACGGGCCGGTCCTGGGTGAGGGTGCCGGTCTTGTCGACGCAGAGCACGTCGACGGCGCCCAGGTCGTGCAGTGCGGGCAGCCGCTTGACGATGACGCCGTGCGCCCCCGCGAGCTGCCGGGTGCCGCGGGCCAGGCAGAGGGTGACGATCACGGGCAGCATCTCGGGCGTGAGCCCGACGGCCACCGCCACGGCGAACGGCAGGGTCTCCAGGCCGCGCCCCCGCAGCGCCGCGTTCGCCATCAGCACCAGCGGCGGCGTCAGCAGCATGAACCGGATGAGCACCCAGGAGATGCCCTGCACGGAGCGGTCGAAGGCGCTGGGGCCGGCCTGCTCCGCGCGCCCGCGGCCCGCGGTGCCGTGGACGGCGGCGAACCGGGTCCGCGCCCCGGTGCGCACCACCACGGCGGTGGCCGTGCCGGTGGCGACGCTGCTGCCCTGGAAGCACAGGTGCGGCTGTCCGAACGGGCCGTGTTCCGCGAGCCCCGGTTCCTCCACGGCCGCCTTGGCGACCGGGGCGGATTCGCCGGTGAGCGCCGCCTGGTGCACGGTCAGTCCCCGGGCGTGCAGCAGTCGCACGTCGGCCGGTACGAGGTCGCCGGGTCCGAGCCGGAGGACGTCGCCCGGCACCAGTTCGGTGACCGGGACCTCCCGGGCGCGCGGCCGTTGCCCGTCGGCCGTCCGCCGCAGCACCGTGGCGGTGCCGGCGACCAGCTCTCGGAGGGCGCCCATGGACCGGTCGGCCCGGTGTTCGCCGGTCGCGCGCAGCACACAGCTGACCACGACCAGGCTGAGGATCACCGCGGCGGTCCCCCAGGAGGCGACGAGCGTGGAGACCAGGCCCAGGCAGAGCAGTACGGACGTGAACGGGTCCCGCAGGGAGCGCGCCCACAGCAGGGGCCAGGACGGGCCGCGCACCTCGGGAACCGTGTTCTCGCCGACCTCCGCCAGCCGGGTCTCCGCCTCGGCGTCGGTCAGCCCGCGCGGGCCGCTGTCGAGCCGTCGCAGTACCTGGAGGGGCGTTCCGTCGGGCGCGGCCGGGAGGGCCGCCGCCAGTTCAGAGGCCACGGACGCGGCGCGCCGGGGCGTCGACGGCGGCGCCCCGGTCGGTGAGCCGGGCGACCGTGAGCCGTACGACGTCGACCACGTCGGGGTCGTCGACGAAGTAGACCTGCCGCCGGCCCTCGCGGCGGGAGCGGACGAGACCGGCGAGCTTCAGCTTGGTCAGGTGCTGGCTGACGGCGGGCAGCGCTCCACCGACCCGCTCCGCGAGCCCGGTGACGTCACTCTCGCCCTGGGCCAGGGCCCACACGATGTGCAGCCGGGCGGGCGAGGCGAGCAGCCCGAAGGCCGCGGCCGCCTCCGCGAGCACGTCGGCGGGCGGATCCTCGAAGCCACTGCGGGCTGCCGCCACGGTCGTCTTCCTCCTGTTCGCGCACGCCCGCACGCCGGTACGGGCCGCACCAGTCTAGGCGGCCGGGCCCGGACGGGACCCGCCTGGACCCGTCCGGGCCCGCCTGGACCCGCCTGGACCCGCCTGGACCCGTCCGCCGGAACTTATCCGTCGCCCCGTCAGTTTCTACGTTGCTGTAGATGCAGCACCGAACGTGTCAGGCCACCCGACACCACACTTGGAGAGCACATGGCCCTGTGGGACCGCATCAAGGACTCCGCGACGCAGATGCAGACCCAGCTCGTGGCGAAGAAGAACGACCTGAAGAGCGGCGCCTTCCGGGACGCGAGCATGGCGATGTGCGCCCTCGTGGCCGCCGCCGACGGCACCGTCGACCCTTCGGAGCGTCAGCGTGTCGCACAGCTGATCGCCGGCAACGAGGTGCTGCAGAACTTCCCCGCGGACGACCTGCGCCGCCGCTTCGAGGACAACCTGGGCAAGCTGACCGCCGACTTCGACTTCGGCAAGGTCAGCGTGTTGCAGGAGATCGCCAAGGCGAAGAAGAAGCCCGCCGAGGCCCGTGCCGTCGTCCAGATCGGCATCGTCATCGGCGGCGCGGACGGCGACTTCGACAAGGCCGAGCAGGCCATGGTCCGCGAGGCCTGCTTCGCCCTGGGGCTGCCGCCGCACGAGTTCGACCTCTGAGCCGGCGGCTTCTTCGGGCCCGCGCCTCGCCGGGTGCCGGACGGTCGTCCGTCCGGCACCCGGCGTGCGGGCGGTGTCACGGCCCCGCGGGCCCGTGTCCACCGCGGTGGATCAGCCGAGGCCCGCGGACTTCAGCCACGCCTTGGCCACGTCGAGCGGGTCCTTGTGCTGCGTCTGCACCTGGGTGTCCAGGTCCAGCAGGGTGGCCGTGTCCAGCTTGGCGGAGACCGCGTTGAGCGCGTCGACGCCCTTCTGGTCCAGGCCGGACTTGTACACCAGCGGCTGGACGTTCTCGAAGCCGAAGAGGTTCTTCGGGTCCTGGAGGACGACGAACTTCTCCTTGGCGATGGTCGGATCCGTGGTGAACACGTCGGCGACCTGCACGGTGTTCTTCTTCAGCGCCGCCTGGGTCAGCGGGCCGCCCGCGTCCAGCGCCTTGAAGGACTTGAAGTCCAGGCCGTACTCGGACGTCAGGCCCTTCAGGCCCTGGTGCCGGGTCTGGAACTCCGGCGAGCCGCCGATGACCAGGTCCTTGGCGGCGTCCTTGAGGTCGGCGATCGTGGACTTCTCGGTGAGCCCGTACTTCTTCGCCGTCGCGGCGTTGACGGTGACGGAGTCCTTGTCCTGCGCGGGCGCGGGGTCGAGCAGGGTCAGCCCGGAGTCCAGCTTGGCGGTGATGGCCTCCGTGGTCGCCTCGACCGTCGTCGGGGCGGCCTTGGAGTCGAGGTAGGCCAGCAGCGCCCCGTTGTACTCGGGCAGCACGGTGACCGAGCCGTTCTTGAGCAGACCGTAGGTGGTCTCGCGGCTGCCGATGTTGGGCTTGTACTCGACCTTGACGCCCTTGGCCTTCAGGGCCTCGCCGTAGATGTCGGCGACCAGGATGCTCTCGGCGAAGTTGTTGGAGCCGACGACGACCGTGTCGCCGCCCGCGCTGCCCTCCGCGAGCGGGTCCTTGCCGGAGCTGCCGCCGGACGAACACCCCGCGAGGAGCGCCGAGACGGCTGCGAGTGCGATGGCGGCCGCCCCGAGGTGGCTCTTGCTGGACGTGGTGCTCTTCGTGTTGGAAGTCACAATTCCCGTTCCCGGCTGAGAGGTTGGTCGGGCGCATGGCAGCGGCGGCGGCACGCGGGGTGCGATTGCCGCGGTTTGATCCAATCCAGCCGCTTCTTCGTCAGTCAAGAGGGACCGGGTCACCGATCGGCCTCGATGCGTGGCGGGCGGTGGCGGCGAGGCACCTCCGGGGCGTCCGGAACCCGGGGTGCCGCTCCGTCCTCCGCGGTCAGCCGCCACGGCGCACCCCGGGCGAGACCGCCAGTCGCGCGACCGCCCAGAACAGCGCGAGCGTCGCCAGCGCCAGCACGGCGACCAGGGCGGCCCCGCCCGCGACCTTCTCGTAGTCGTGCTGGTAGAGGCCGTCCACGATGTACCGGCCGAGGCCGCCGAGGGTGACGTACGCGGCGATGGTGGCCGTGGAGACGATCTGGATGGCCGCCGAACGCAGTCCGCTGAGGATCAGCGGGAGCGCGACGGGCAGCTCGACCTGGAACAGAACGCGCGACTCGGCCATGCCCATGCCACGAGCGGCGTCCACCGGCGAGGGATCGACGGAGCGCATCGCCTCGTAGGTCGTGATCAGGATCGGCGGGACGGCGAGGACGACCAGCGGGATCATCACGGGGATCTTGCCGAAGCCGAGCAGGATCACCATCAGCACCAGCAGGCCGAAGCTGGGCAGTGCCCGCCCGGCGGTGGCGATCAGGGCGAGGGCGTTGCCGCCGCGCCCGTAGTGCCCGGTGACCAGGCCGACCGGCAGCCCGATGAGGGCGGCCAGGCCCAGGGCCGTCAGGGAGTACTGGACGTGTTCCACGAGGCGGGTGGGGATGCCGTCGTAGCCCTTCCAGTGGGCGGCGTCGCCGAAGAAGGCGTTGACGAAGTGGAGTACGTTCACCGGGCTGCGTCCTCCAGTGCGGGCGTGGCCGACTCGGGCCGCGCCTCGGCGTCCGACGGGGTGCGGTGGCGGGTGCCGCGCGGCATCCAGGGGGTCAGCAGCAGGCGTACGAGGACGAGCAGGGCGTCGACGACGACCGCGAGGGCCGCCGTGGTGAGGACGGAGTTCCAGGCGAGTTCGGGCCGGTCGTAGATCTGCGCGTCGTGGAGCAGATTGCCGAGGGCGCCCTGGTTGCCGATCAGCATCCCGACGCTGACGAGGGAGATGCTGGAGACGGCGGCCACCCGCAGCCCCGCGATGATCGCGGGCACCGCGATCGGCAACTGCACCTGGAGATACCGGCGTACGGGTCCCAGACCCATGGCGGTGGCCGCGGCCAGCGTCTCCGGCGGCACCGAGCGGACGCCGTCGACGATCGCCGGGACGAGCACGACGAGGCTGTAGACGGCGAGCGGGATCATCACGGTCAGCTCGGTCTGGCCGGTGTAGTCGATGAGGACGACGAAGAACGCCAGCGACGGGATCGCGTACAGCACGGTCGTCAGGCCCAACACGGGCGGGTACAGCCACCGGAACCGCACGCACAGCTGGGCCACGGGCAGCGCGGCAAGGAGGCCGGCCAGGACCGGCAGCAGGGCCTCGCGCAGGTGCAGTCCGATCAGGCCGAACCAACTGTGCTGGAGGTCGCTCGGAATGTCGAAGAATCGGTTCATCCGGCGACACCGGCCTCGGCGCCGGTCTCTGCTCCGGCGTCGGCGGCCCCCGCAGCGGTCCCCGCGCCGGCCTCCGGCCCGGTGCCCCCCTCGGCGTGGGCGCTGCGGATCGCCTCGCCGATGGTCTGCTGGGAGACGACACCGACCGCGCGTCCGGTGCCGTCCACGGCGACCGCCCAGCCGGTCGGCGAGAGCACGGCGCAGTCGAGGGCGGCGCGCAGCGAGTCGGTGCCGTACGCGAAGGGCCGCCCGTGGGACAGGAGCCGTGCGGCGTCGACGGGGCCGTCGGCCAGGGCGTCCGGCTCGCTCCAGCCGAGGGGCCTGCCGTCCGGGTCGGTGACGAGGAGGTAGGGCATCTCGGGGGTGACGCGGGCGGCGACCTGCTCGGCGGTGGAGTCGGCGGGGACGATCGGGGTCTTCGTCAGCTCCAGTCCCCCGGAGGCGAAGAAGGAGAGCCGGCGGATGCCGCGGTCGATGCCGAGGAAGTCCTCGACGAAGTCGTCCGCGGGCGCGGAGAGCAGTTCGGCGGGCGGGGCGTACTGGGCGAGCCGGCCGCCGGTGCGCAGGACCGCGACCATCGTGCCGATCTTCACGGCCTCGTCGATGTCGTGCGTGACGAAGACGATGGTCTTGCCCAGCTCCTCCTGGATGCGGAGCAGTTCGTCCTGCAGGCCCTTGCGCACCACCGGGTCGACGGCGGAGAACGGCTCGTCCATCAGCAGCACCGGCGGGTCGGCGGCGAGCGCCCGCGCCACACCGACGCGTTGCTGCTGGCCGCCGGAGAGCTGGTACGGGTACCGCTTGGCGAGCGAGGTATCGAGACCGACCCGCTCCATCAACTCCGCCGCCCGCGCGCGGGCCCTCTGTCTGCTCCAGCCGAGCAGGCGGGGCACGGTCGCGATGTTGTCGACGATGGTGCGGTGCTGGAAGAGCCCTGCGTTCTGGATGACGTACCCCATCGACCGGCGCAGGGTGTTGACGGGCTGCTCCTGGATGTCGACGCCGTCGAGGAGGATGGTGCCCCCGGTCGGCTCCACCATCCGGTTGATCATGCGCAGCGTGGTGGTCTTGCCACATCCCGACGGTCCGACGAGGACGGTGATCGAGCGGTCCGGTATGTCGAGGGAGAGCCGGTCGACCGCCAGGGTGCCGTCCGGATACCGCTTGGTGACTGAATCTATCCGTATCAAAACGCCGAATACCCTTCGGGTCTGGCAGGAGCTGTCCGCTCTCGGCCGCGGTCACGCGGGCCGTTGCGAGGAGAGTCCGAGCGCCTTGTGCCGTGCGACGTCCGCACGCGACACCCCCCGTCCCCCGTTGACCGCTCTGTGCGCAAGCTGTGAGTCCACGGCGCGTGGGCCCGCCCGACCGGACGGTCCCAGGCCCCGTGGCGCCTTTCGACAGCCACGCCTACCCAGCATCGCGCCGGCGACACCGGCCGGTCGACGCGATCCGCGCCACCCGCGCCGCACCGCGCCACCGGCGCGCCCCGGCGCCGCCGCCCCGGCATGCCGCGGGGGCGGGCCCCTTGAGGCCCGTCCCCTGGACGGGTGCGGCCATGGCCGGGTCAGGTCCGGCCGGGGCCGCCGCCGCCGAAGGATCCGCTGCTGCCCGGGTGCCAGCGCCGCCGGTGCTGGTCCTGGCTGCGGCGGGTTCCGGTGGCGTGCAGCTCATACGGCATGAGCCGCTCCCCGTCGTCCGGGTGGAGCTCGTCCAGCTCCCGCATCTCCCTGATCTCGTGGACGGCGCCGGTGACCGGCAGGTGCGGCTGCTCCGCCTCGGTCGGCCGGTCCGGCTCGCGGCGCATCACCCCGATGCCCATGCCGACGGCCCACACCAGGGCGATCACGATGACGAGTCCACCGATGAAGGCGCCGAAGGTGGCCCACACATTGGGTGCCACGGCCAGCACGGCGTAGGAGGCTATGTCCATGTCTTCCACCCGCCTCACCAAGGAAAGCGAAGAGTGCCGGTGGCGCCGATGACGCCACCTGTGTCCCACATTGTCCCACTGTGAGAGTGCCCCGCAAAGCGCCCGCCACCCCCCGGGACGGTGGCCGACCGGGTAGCCGCCGGCGACTTGGCCGTGGCCGCCGGTGCTGGAAAATGAGCATATGGCCGGATCTCCGCGCAAGCCCACGAGGTGGCGGCGCCCGGTGCCGGGCGCGCGCAGCTTCGCCGCGCAGGCGTTCGCCCTCCAGATGGTGATCCTGCTGGTGCTCATCGTCGCCGCGGGTGTCGTCCTGGTGCTCCAGACCCGGAGCAACAGCCTGGCGGACGCCCGGCACCGCACACGCTCCGTGGCCGACGCCTTCGCCAGCGCCCCGGGGACGGCGGCGGCGCTGGACAGCCACCATCCGACGCCGATCCTCCAGCCACGCGCCGAGGAGGCCAGGAAGCGGACGGGAGTGGCCTTCGTCGTCGTCTACCGGCCGGACGGCATCCGGCTCACGCATCCCGACCCCGCCCTGATCGGCAAGCACGTCATCGGTCCGTACCGGCAGGCGGCGGAGGGCACTCCCTTCACGAAGGTCATCACCGCGAGCCGCGGCCCCGCGGTCGACTCGGCCGTCCCCGTCTTCCGGCCGGACGGCTCGGTCGCCGGCGTCGTGGACGTCGCGATCACACTCGAGACGGTGAACACGACGGTCTGGCACCAGCTGCCGTTCCTGCTCGGAGGTGTCGGGGGAGCCCTCGTCCTGGCCACCTGCGGATCGGCGTGGGCGAGCAGGCGGCTGCGGCGGCAGACCCACGGCCTGGGCCACGTCGAGCTGACGCGGATGTACGAGCACCACGACGCCGTCCTCCACAGCGTGCGCGAGGGCGTCCTCGTCCGGTCGGGCGAGGGCCGGCTGCTCCTTGCCAACGACGAGGCGCGGCGGCTGCTGGACCTGTCGACGGACGCGGAGGGACGCCCGATCGCCGAGCTCGGCCTCGAGCCGCGGGTGGCCGAGCTGCTGTCCTCCGGCCGGGTGGCCAACGACGAGGTGCTCCTCGCCGGAGACCGGCTGCTGGTCGCCAACACCCGCCTCACGGACCGCCGGGGAGGACCGGCCGGCAGTGTGACGACGCTGCGGGACACCACGGAACTGCGCGCCCTCTCGGGCCGGGCCGAGGAGGCCCAGGAGCGGCTGAGGCTGCTGTACGACGCCGGTGTGCGGGTCGGCACCACCCTGGACGTCGTACGGACCGCCGAGGAACTGGCGGAGGTCGTCGTCCCCCGGTTCGCCGACCTGGTCACCGTCGAGCTGCTGGAGCCCGTGCTGTGCGGCGACGAACCGAAGGACACGGCGGACCTGCGCCGCGCCGCCCTCCTCGGCGACGGCCCGGACCCGCCCGTCTTCCCGGTGGGCG
The DNA here is from genome assembly GCF_044548235.1 of Streptomyces sp. NPDC052043. Taxonomy (NCBI): domain Bacteria; kingdom Bacillati; phylum Actinomycetota; class Actinomycetes; order Kitasatosporales; family Streptomycetaceae; genus Streptomyces; species Streptomyces sp. NPDC052043. The sequence goes on along the minus strand of NZ_JBIUBT010000002.1, from coordinate 364,186 downwards.
AGCGGGTCGTCTGGCTGCCCGGCACCCCCATGGCGGCAGCGCTGGAGAGCGGTCGCGCGGTGCTGGAGGCCGATCTGGGCAACGCCCACGCATGGCGGGTCCAGAACCCGGAGACGGCCACACGGATCCTCGGCCACGGGATCAACTCGCTCCTCGCCGTGCCGATGCGGGCGCGGGGCGTGATGCTGGGACTGGCCGACTTCTGGCGGAGCGAACGGCGCGGCCCCTTCGATGACGACGACCTCTCCCTCGCCGAGGAACTGGTCGCGCGGGCGGCCGTGTCCGTCGACAACGCCCGCCGCTACACCCACGCGCGCGGCGTGGCCGTGGCCCTGCAACGGAGCCTGCTGCCGCGCGGGCGGCCCGAGCAGAACGCGCTGGAGGTGGCCCACCGCTACCTGCCCGCGCAGGCCGGTGTGAGCGGGGACTGGTTCGACGTGATCCCGCTGCCGGGCGCCCGCGTGGCCCTCGTCGTCGGCGACGTCGTCGGGCACGGACTGCACGCCGCCGCCACCATGGGCCGGCTGCGCACCGCCGTCCTCAACTTCTCGACCCTCGACCTGCCGCCCGACGAGATCCTGGCCCACCTCGACGAACTGGTCAGCCGGATCGACCAGGACCGGGCACCCGAGCCCGGGGCCGAGGCCGACGCGGTCACCGGTGCCACCTGCCTGTACGCGATCTACGACCCCGTCGCCGGACGCTGCACCGTGGCGACGGCGGGTCACCCCGGGCCCGCGCTGGTACGTCCCGACGGCACGGTCCACTTCCCCGAGCTGCCCGCCTCCCCGCCCCTCGGCCTGGCGGCGGGCCTGCCCGTCGAGACCGCCGAGCTGGACCTGGCGCAGGGGTCGCTCCTGGTCCTGTACACCGACGGGCTGCTGAAGGACCGGGGCGGCCGGGACGTCGGCACCGCCCTCGCCCTGCTGCGCGACACCCTGGCCGGCCGGCCCGACCGGAGCCCGGAGGACACCTGCCGGGCGGTGATCGACACCGTCCTGCCGCCGCGCCCCGTCGACGACGTCGCGCTGCTGGTGGCCCGCACCCGGCTGCTGGACCCGGCGGACGTCGTGGAGTGGGACGTGTCCCGCGACTCCTCGTCCGTCGCCCCGGTACGCGCGGCGTGCGCCCGGCAGCTGGAGGTGTGGGGGCTGGAGGAGGTGGGCTTCGAGACCGAGCTGATGCTCAGCGAACTGGTCACCAACGCGATCCGCTACGGCAGCGAGCCGATCCGGGTGCGGCTGCTGCGCGACCGCACCCTCGTCTGCGAGGTCTCCGACGGCAGCAGCACCTCACCGCACCTGCGCCGGGCGGCCGTGACGGACGAGGGCGGACGCGGCCTGTTCCTCGTCGCCCAGCTGGCCCGGCGGTGGGGGACGAGGTACACCCCCCACGGCAAGGTCATCTGGACCGAACAGCCCCTGCACGGCGGAGCGGCGCAGGCCGACGCGCAACTGGGCGACCTGCTGCTCGACCAGTGGGACGACGAGACCCTGTGACGGGTGCGCCGCCCGCACTCCGGGACGGAGTCCGTGTCTCCCGGCGCCCACCGAAAGACGCCGCCGCCTCAGTCCTCGTCGGGGGCCAGCCGCAGGGAGATCGAGTTGATGCAGTACCGCTGGTCGGTCGGGGTCGCATACCCCTCGCCCTCGAAGACGTGCCCGAGGTGCGACCCGCAGCGAGCACACCGCACCTCGGTGCGCACCATCCCGTGGGAGCGGTCCTCCACAAGCTCCACGGCGTCGGTGTCCTTCGGGTCGTAGAAGGACGGCCAACCGCAGTGGGACTCGAACTTGGTGCCGGAGGTGAACAGTTCGGCGCCGCAGGCGCGGCAGGAGTAGACGCCCTTGGCCTTGGTGTCGGTGTACTCACCGGTGAAGGCGGGCTCCGTGCCGGCCTTGCGCAGCACGGTGTACTCGGCCGGGCTCAGTTCGGCCCGCCACTGCTCTTCCGGCTTCTCGACGTCGTACGGCATGGGTCTCGCGCCCCTCACTTCGGCAGACGGTCCAGGATGCGCGGTCCGAGGTCGGTGACGTCGCCCGCGCCCATGGTGAGAACGAGATCGCCGGCCTTCGCCATTCCCGCCACCACGTCGGGCACCTCGGCCTTGTCGTGGACGGCCGTCACGTCGGCGTCCGCCGCCCGCGCGGCGTCGACGATCAGCTCGCTGGTGACGCCGGGGAGCGGGTCCTCGCGGGCCGGGTAGATGTCCAGGACGACGGAGGCGTCCGCGAGGGCCAGCGCCTGGCCCATCTCCTTGCCCAGCTCCTGGGTGCGGGAGAACAGGTGCGGCTGGAAGACGACCAGGATCCGGCCGTCGCCCGCGGCCGAGCGCATCGCCTCCAGGTCGGCGGACATCTCGGTCGGGTGGTGTGCGTAGGAGTCGACGACCTGGACGCCGCCGGCCTCGCCCTTGAGTTGCAGGCGCCGCTTGACACCGGTGTACGCGGCCAGCGCGGGGGCGAGTTCGGCGGGCGGGACGCCCAGGGCCGCGCCCGCGGCCAGCGCGGCGACCGCGTTGTGCGCGTAGTGGCGGCCGGGCACGGAGACGGCGAAGGTGAACTCGGTGCCGTCCAGCAGGACGGTGACCTCGCTCCTGAGGCCCTGCGGCACGACCGACAGGATCCGTACGTCGGCGTCCTCGGCCTCGCCGTACGTCACCGTCCGCACCGCACCGGCCACGCGCCGGGTCAGTTCCCTGGCGCCCGGGTGGTCGGCGGCGATCACCAGGGTGCCGCCGGGGACGATCCGGTCCACGAAGGTCTCGAAGGACTCGTAGATCTCGTCCATCGAGGCGTAGTTGGCGTGGTGGTCGAGCTCGACGTTGAGGACGATGGCGACCTCGGGCGCGTACTTGTGGAAGCTGCGGTCCGACTCGTCCGCCTCGGCGACGAAGATCTCGCCGTCGCCGTGCAGCGCGTTGGAGCCGGGGGCGTCCAGGTCGCCGCCGATGGCGTACGACGGCCGCAGGCCCAGCTCGCCGAGGGACACGGCCAGCATCGAGGTGGTCGTCGTCTTGCCGTGGGTGCCGGCGACCGCGATCGGGCGCAGGCCCGCCATCAGGGCGGCCAGCGCATCGGAGCGGTGGACGACCGGGATGCCCAGCTCGGCCGCGCGGACGAGCTCCGGGTTGTCCTCGCGGATCGCCGAGGAGACGACGACGCAGCTGGCGTCGTCGGCGAGGTGCCCGGCCGCGTGCCCGACGTGCACGGTGGCGCCCAGCACGCGCAGCGCCTCGACGGTCGCCGACTCCTTGGCGTCGCTGCCGGCCACCTTGGCGCCGCGCTGCGCGAGGATCTTCGCGATGCCCGACATTCCGGCCCCGCCGATGCCGATGAAGTGCGGTCGGTCCATGGCGGTAGGAAGGCCGGGTGCCATGTGCTGTTCTCCCCAGGTGGTGCGGCTGCGGTACGACGGTGCGGCGCCCCCGTGCGGGGGCGCCGCCCCAGCCTATGCCTTGCTGTGGGAGAAGAGCTTCAGGACCGGTACACCGACCTTGTGGCGGGCCCGGGAGGCCCAGTCGCGGTGGAAGAACTCCTCCACGTAGTGCGGGTCGGTCAGGACGATCACCTCGTCGGCACCGACCTCGGCGACCAGGCTCTTCAGGGAGTCCAGCGGATGGTCCTCGACGAGCCGGCCCTCGGCCCGGCTGCCCGCCGCGCGCAGCGCGATGAGGGACACCTCCAGGGCCTGCGCCCCGGCGCCCTGCGCGGCCGCGCCCTCCGGCGTCTCGCCCTCGCGCGCCGCCTCGTCCAGTTCACCGAGCGCGATGTCGTCGATGGCCCGCAGCAACCGGTCCGCCTGGTCGCCGCGCGGCTGGAGCAGCACGTGGAAGAAGACCGGCTCCTCGCCGTGCAAGGTGGTGACGAACTCCACGTCGGCGGACGTCAGGGCCTTCTCGATCATCAAAACGCTTGTGAACACCAGGCGCCCTTTCTCCTCCGGGGGTCCCTGGACCCTCCGTCTCCGCCACGGGCCGTAGCAGCCCCTGCGGAAACCATCCTGCCCCGTGACCGCACGGGTATCGCGGGATTTCGCTCACCCACCGCGCACGGACCGGAACAATTGATTCCGCTCATGATTCCGCTCACCCGGGGCGCGGGCCCCGGCAGGCGGGTGGTGGGGCTCCGGTCAGGGGCGGCGGTACCTGCTGAAGAGGAAGCCGTCGTCCTCCAGCAGGGACTCCAGCGTGAAGCGCCGGGGGACCGCGACGGAGGGGCCGCCGGCGATGCGCTGGGCGTCGCCCGCGGTGAGCATCGGGGAGACCGTCAGGCACATCTCGTCCAGGGCGCCGGACGCCACCATCTGGCCGAGCAGACGGGGGCCGCCCTCGGTGAGCAGGCGGGTGTGGCCGAGCCCGGCCAGGGCCCTCACGGCGCGGACGGGGTCCACGCCGACGCCGTCTCCGGCGACCACCACACGGGCGCCCGCCTTCTCCGCCGCCGCCGTCCGCTCCGGGGCGGCCGCCGCGCCCGTGAGGATCAGCGTGGGCACCAGCGGCGAGGTGAACAGGGGCAGCGAGAAGTCCAGCTCCAGACTCGCCGTGACGACCGCGATCGCCGGGGCCGGGCCCTGCCCGGCCGCCTCCCGCAGCGCCGCGAACTCCGCCCGGGCCCGGGCCGGGCGGTACCCCTCCTGGCGTACCGTCTCCGCGCCGACCACCACCACGTCGGCGAGCGCCCGCAGGGTGCCGAAGATCCGCATGTCGGCGGCGCTGGAGATGGGCTGCGAACGGCCCTCGTGCTGGGCGGCCCCGTCCAGGGTGGCGACCATGTTGGCGCGCAGCCACGGCTCCCCCGCCGCCCGGGGCTCGGGGTAGGCGTAGGCGGCGGCCAGCTCGGCGAAGGTCCACTCCCGGTCCACGGGAGCGCCGGGCACGCTCGTACCACCGGCCCCGTGCTCCCCGGCCTCGTGTGTCCCTTCCGGGGGATGGGCTGCTGTTTCGTCGGTCACAGGGAACAGGCGTCGCATGACGTGCAGTGTTCCATGCCGCTTACCATGGGGAACCGTGTCGTCCTCCCCAGCCGCCTCCGGGCTCAGCTCCCTGACCGCCGCGGCCCCGCTGTCCCTGTGCACGCGCGAGCCGCACGTCCCCGCTGACCGGCTGGTCGCCGAGATGGTGCCGCCGCCGCGCTTCGACGCGGTGCGCTTCGCGACGTACATCCCGGACCCGAAGCAGCCCAGCCAGACCGAGGCCGTCGAGGTCCTGGACGACTTCGCCGCCGGACTCGGCGGGGCGCACGCGACCGGCTCGGGCCGGCGCGGCCTGTTCGGCTTCGGCAGGAGCAAGGGCAGGGCGAAGGGCAAGGCCGCGGGTGCCGGGCCCCGGGGTGTCTACCTCGACGGTGGTTACGGCGTCGGCAAGACCCACCTGCTGGCCTCCGTGTGGCACGCCGCCCCGGCCGAGCCCGCGCTCAAGGCGTTCGGCACCTTCGTCGAGCTGACCAACCTCGTGGGCGCCCTCGGCTTCCAGCAGACCGTCGAGACCCTCTCCGGCCACCGCCTGCTGTGCATCGACGAGTTCGAACTGGACGACCCGGGCGACACCGTGCTCGTGTCCAGCCTGCTCGGCAGGCTGGTCGACGCGGGCGTCGCGCTCGCCGCCACCTCCAACACGCTGCCGGGCAAGCTCGGCGAGGGTCGCTTCGCCGCCGTGGACTTCCTGCGTGAGATCCAGGGCCTGTCCGCGCACTTCCGGACGCTGCGCATCGACGGCGAGGACTACCGCCACCGCGGCCTGCCCGAGGCGCCGGCGCCGTACTCCGACGAGCAGGTGACGAAGGCGGCGTACGCCACCGGGAACGCCTCGCTCGACGACTTCCCGCACCTGCTGGAGCACCTGGCCAAGGTGCACCCCAGCCGTTACGGCGCCCTGACCGACGGTCTGGCGGCCGTGTGCCTCACCGACGTGCGGCCGGTGCCGGACCAGTCGACGGCGCTGCGGCTCGTGGTGCTCGCGGACCGGCTCTACGACCGCGAGGTGCCCGTGCTGGCCTCCGGGCTGCCCTTCGACCGGCTGTTCAGCGAGGAGATGCTGAACGGCGGCTACCGCAAGAAGTACTTCCGCGCGATATCCCGCCTCACCGCCCTCGCCCGGGACGCCAGGGGACTCGTCGAGACGCACTGACCACGGAGCGGAGGCGGCCGCCGGCGGGGACGCGGTGCGAGCGCGGGCCGTTCGGCGGCTCGACCGTGCGCTCGGAGCGGGCATATCGTTGAATCGAGTGCGTAGTACGCATACCGGCGACCGGTCGAGGAGTCCTCGTCATGGTGCAGGAAGTGGTGACCGCGGTGATCACCGCGGGCTGCGTGGGGTTCGTGTACCTCAGCGCGGCGATGCGGGTGGTCAAGCAGTACGAGCGCGGGGTGGTCTTCCGCCTCGGGCGGCAGACCGGTGAGCCGCGCCAGCCGGGGCTGGCCGTGATCGTCCCGTTCGTGGACCGGCTCTACAAGGTCAACATGCAGATCGTCACGCTGCCGATCCCGGCCCAGGAGGGCATCACCCGGGACAACGTGACGGTGCGCGTGGACGCGGTCGTCTACTTCAAGGTGATCGACGCCGCCAGCGCGCTCATCCGGGTGGAGGACTACAAGTTCGCGGTCTCGCAGATGGCGCAGACGTCCCTGCGCTCGATCATCGGCAAGAGCGACCTGGACGACCTGCTGTCCAACCGCGAGAAGCTCAACCAGGGTCTTGAGCTGATGATCGACAGCCCGGCCGTCGGGTGGGGCGTGCAGATCGACCGCGTGGAGATCAAGGACGTCTCCCTGCCGGACACGATGAAGCGGTCCATGGCCCGGCAGGCGGAGGCCGACCGGGACCGGCGGGCCCGCATCATCAACGCGGACGCGGAGTTCCAGGCGTCCAAGAAGCTGGCCGAGGCCGCCCAGCAGATGGCGGACACGCCCGCGGCGCTGCAACTGCGCCTCCTCCAGACGGTGACGGCCGTCGCCGCCGAGAAGAACTCCACCCTGGTCCTGCCCTTCCCGGTCGAGCTGCTGCGGTTCCTGGAGAAGGCCCAGCGGGAGCCGGAGCCGGAGCCGTACGGGAGCCTGGACCGGAGGGTGGCGCCGACGGCCCCCAGCACGCCCGAACGGCTGCTCGAAGGTGAGCGGACATCCGAGGACGACCGGGCGTCCGAGGGTGTGCGGGCCCCCGTGGATCCCGGCGGCGCCGTCGCCGAGGCGGCGCCGATCACCCCCGTCCGAAGCAGCGCCGACGCGGTCACCCCCGACACCGACGGCAGCGCGGCCCGCACCAGGACCTAGCCCGCACCACAGGCCCTACGGCCGGGAACGGAGAGCACGCGGCCACCGGGCGGGTGATCGCACGGCCGTGCCGCCGTTCCCGCGATCAGGGAAGGCCAGGGAAGACATATCTTCGTCCGGTGATCCCACTTGTACGACGTGCACGACGCATCACCGCTGTCTGCGCGCTGGGCGCCGCCCTGGCCGCCTGCGGCGGCACCGGGGCGTCCCGCGCCGGGCTGACGGCACCCTCCCCATCCGCGTCGGCCTCCCCCTCCACTGCGGCCAAACCCTCGCCCTCCCGGCCGCCGGCCCTCACCCCGGGCCCCGGCGGTCTGACCCCCGTCTTCAGCCACGGTCCCCGGACGAAGGGGAAGACGGTCGCCCTCACCTTCGACGCCGACATGACCGCCGACCAGGGACCGCGTGCGGCGGCGGGCGAGCACTTCGACAACCCGCAGCTCATCGCCACCCTGCGCGCCCTGAAGGTGCCGGCCACGGTGTTCATGACGGGGCGCTGGGCCGAGCAGTACCCGGACCAGGCCCGCTCCATCGGCAGCGACCCCCTCTTCGAACTCGCCAACCACTCCTACAGCCACTACGCGTTCACCGCGAACTGCTACGGCCTGCCCACGGTGCCGTCCGACCGGATGCGGTCGGACGTGGAGGGCGCGTACGAGGCGTTCCGCAAGGCGGGCGTGCCGCACCCGATGCCGTACTTCCGCTTCCCCGGCGGCTGCTACGACCGGCAGTCCCTGCGGGCGCTGAGCGGTCTCGGCGTCACCGCGGTGCAGTGGGACGTGGTCAGCGGGGACGCCTTCGCGACGGACGCGGACGCCGTGGTCCGGCAGGTCCTGGACGGGGTCAGGCCGGGCTCGGTCGTGGTCATGCACTGCACCCGCAGCGCCGCCCCCACCACCGAGCGCGTGGTGCGCGCGGTCGTGCCGGAGCTGCGCAAGAGGGGCTACCGCCTGGTCAAGGTCTCCGACCTGATCGGCGCCGCGACCGACCGCGCCTGACGGACCGGTCGGGGGTCGGGGGACGGCGGGCGGAGGACCACGGACGGTGGTCCGGGGGACGGCGGGCGGGGATCGCCCGGCTGGCAGACTGGTTGCCGTGAGCACCGACGAGAGCACCACGGCCACCGCCCCGCAGGACAGCCCGTTCCGGTCCGAGCCCGGCGCACGCGACCAGGCGCGGCAGTTCGTGCTGCCGCTGGTGGCGCGGATCGAGCGGACCGCTCCCCCGGCCCGTACGGACGCCCTGGAGACCGCGGCCCGGGCCGTCCTGGTGCTGCTCGCCGACGAGCGCTCGGCCGGTGACGGGGAGTGGGCGCGGGCCGTACGGGACTGGCAGGACGCCCGGATCCGCAAGGTGGTGCGGCGGGCGCGCGGCGCGGAGTGGCGGCGGGCCGAGGCCCTGCCCGGCATCACCGTGACCGGCGGGACCGCGCAGGTGCGGGTCTTCCCGCCGGTACCGCTGGACGGCTGGCCCAAGGACCTGGCGAGGCTCCAGGTCTCCGGCACCGAGCTCGACGACCCGGAGCCGCCCGCCGTGCCGGACCCGGCCGTCCCGGTGCTGTGGATGAGCCCGCTGCTGGACATGTCCGCGGGCAAGGCGATGGCCCAGGCGGGTCACGGCGCCCAGCTCGCCTGGTGGGAGCTGGGCGAGGAGCAGCGCACGGCCTGGCGGGAGGCGGGCTTCCCGCTCGCCGTCCGCACCGCCGGTCACGCCCACTGGCGGGACCTCACCTCCGGCGGACTGCCGGTGGTGCGCGACGCCGGCTTCACGGAGATCGCCCCCGGCTCCTGCACGGTCGTCGCCGAACACCCCGCCTTGCGCCGAGGCCGGATCTAGTGCCGCGACAGGCAACGTTTGCCCCGTCGCGACGCCCGGCACGCACTCTCGCCGCACCGGCCGAAAGCCCGAGTACATCCAGTACGAGGACTTCCGGCCGGCACACCGAGAGCACGCACCGGACGCCGCTCCTTGACGGGCAAACGTTGCCCGCCGCGGTACTAGCTTGATCTTCAACCTGGGGCCCCAACGGGTCCTGGTTCGGGTCCTAGCTCAAATGTTGCTCTGAAGGTGCGGGCGGCGGGGTTCGGGGCCCGGCGGCCGGGCCATACCCCCGTCACGTTCACCGGTGGAGGCAAGAGGGGGCGGGGCACGATGGAGCGGCTCGGGACGGGGATCGGGTGGCGGCCGGAGATCGCGGACGCCGTGGAGGAGATGCCGGGCGTCGACTGGGTCGAGGTCGTCGCCGAGAACGTGTGCCCCGCGCATCTCCCCGAGTCGCTGCTGCGCCTGCGCCGCCGCGGGGTGACCGTGGTGCCGCACGGAGTCTCGCTCGGTCTCGGCGGGGCCGAGCCGCCGGACGAGGAGCGGCTGACCGCCCTCGCCGAGCGGGCGCGGGCGCTCGGCTCGCCGCTGGTGACCGAGCACATCGCGTTCGTCCGCGGGGGCGGCGCGCTGACCGCCTCCCCGCGGCTGGAGGCCGGGCATCTGCTGCCCGTGCCGCGCACCCGCGACGCCCTCGACGTGCTGTGCGAGAACGTCCGTATCGCGCAGGAGGCCCTGCCCGTGCCGCTCGCCGTGGAGAACATCGCCGCGCTGCTGGCCTGGCCGGACGAGGAGCTGACGGAGGGCCAGTTCCTCTACGAGCTGGCCGACCGCACGGGGGTACGGCTGCTGATCGACGTGGCCAATCTGCACACCAACCACATCAACCGGGGCGAGGATCCGGCCCGGGCGCTGGCCGAACTCCCGGTCGAGGCCCTCGCGTACGTCCATGTGGCGGGCGGCTTCGAACGTGACGGCGTCTGGCACGACAGCCACGCCCACCCGGTGCCGCGGTCGGTCCTCGACATCCTGACCGACCTCGCCTCACGCGTCGCCCCGCCGGGGGTCCTGCTGGAGCGCGACGAGAACTTCCCCGCACCGGACGAACTGGAGCGGGAGTTGACGGCCATCGGAACCGCGGTGGAGTCGGGGCGTACGGCGGCCCGGCGGGTGGCGGCCCGGCGGGCGACCGACTCCGCCCCCACACCCGCACCCGCCACCGGCGCCGGTCCCGCCCCCGCACCGGACACCGGCGACCGCGCGGCGCACGGACCGGACCGGCGGACGGGCGGCAGGGAGTCCGCGCGGCAGCGGGTCGCCCTCGCGCAGACCGCGCTGCTGTCGGCGCTCGTCGCCGGGACGCCCGTGCCGGAGGGGTTCGACCGGGTGCGCATCGGCGTGCAGGCACGGTCGCTGACCGCGAAGCGGGCGGACGTCGTGGCCAAGGTGGCGCCCGAACTGCCCGTGCTGCTCGGGGAGGAGTACCGGACCGCGTTCCTCGCGTACGCGCAGAGGCACCCGATGACCGGGGGATACCGGCAGGACGCGCTGGAGTTCGCGGAGTCCCTGCTGCTCGCCGGCCGGCCCCGGGACGCGGCGGTCCGGCGGGAGGTGCGGGAGTGGTGGCGGGACCGCTCGGGACCGGCGCCGCGGTCGCGCCGCCCGGCGGCACGGGTGGCCCGCGCGGCGCAGAGGGTCCTGCTGCGCCGCTGAGAACCGGCCCTGACGCCGTGACCGCGGGAAACAAACGGAACGTCACATACCGGCAACACTCTGTCCGGATGACGGACAAGGCATGGCGTTTCCCAGGCCTCTGGCATAGAAACGCGTCATGTTCTGGGTCCTTCTCCTGCTTCTGGCCTGGGCCTTCGCGGGCACGGCGTGCACTCGGCTGTGCCTGGCCTCGGTACGCGCCGCGGCAGTCGACGGGGACGCGGGCCAGGAGCGCGATCTGACGCTCTATGAGGCGGCGTTCCTGTCGGGCGGACCCGCACGGGTCGCCGATCTGACCCTGGTCTCCATGGCACGCCAGCGCCGGCTGCTGCTCGCACACACCGGCTGGGCGACGGTCGTCGATCCGCGCGGGCGGGACGAGATGGAGCGCTCCGTCATAGGGGCGATCGGCCCGGAGGGACAGTCACGGATCGCGCCGGTGCGCACGGCCGCGGCCACCGCGGACGCGGTGCGCGGCCTCGCCGACCGGCTCGTCAGCGCCGGTCTCGCCGTGCCGGACGGGGACGGGTCCACGATCGCGGCCGGGGTCCGCCGAGTGCGGGTGGCCACGCTGGCCGTCCTCGCCCTGGGTACGACCGCGCTGCTGCTGCCCGGCCCGACCGGGATGCCCCGCGAGCTGATCGCCCTCTGGTTCGCGCTGCCGCTCACGCTCACCCTGAGCTGCCTGGCCATCGCCCGCTTCGAGGTCCACCCGTACTCGCGCTGGGCCTCCCCCGCCGGACAGCGCCTGCTCGGCGCGCTGACCCGGCGTGTGAACGGCACCGGTGACGAGCGTACGTACCTGGCGTCCGTGGCCGTCCGCGGCATCGGCGCCGTCGGCGAGCCGAATCTGCGCGCGGCCTTCGCCCACCGGGACCGGCCCTCGCTCGACCAGCCCTCGCCCGACCACTTCCCGTCCGACCGCTCCTCGCGTGGCCGGCGCCCCCGTCGCCGGGCCTTCCGGGACCGGTAGCCCACCGCGGCGTCGGCCTCGCACCCTGGGTGAGCACCCCTGGACGTGCGCCCCGCGCACAAAGCCGCGGCCCGGTCGGCCCGGCCTTCCCGGGGCTGCGCGCACACCGACTGCGCGAGGCCCTGAAGGGCGCGACCGGCCGGCCCGCGGCCACCGCTGATCAGGCCAGACCCGCCACCAGCTCGGCGATGTCCTTGCGACGCCCCGTGAAGAACGGGATCTCCTCGCGCACGTGCCGGCGCGCCTCGGAGCCGCGCAGGTGGCGCATGAGGTCGACGATGCGGTGCAGCTCGTCGGCCTCGAAGGCGAGGATCCACTCGTAGTCGCCGAGGGAGAAGGACGCGACCGTGTTGGCGCGCACGTCCGGGAAGCCCCGGGCCATCTTGCCGTGGTCGGCGAGCATGCGGCGGCGGTCCTCGTCGGGCAGCAGGTACCAGTCGTAGGAGCGCACGAACGGGTAGACGCTGACGTAGTTGCGCGGCGTCTCGTCGGCGAGGAACGCCGGGATGTGCGAGCGGTTGAACTCGGCGGGGCGGTGCAGCGCCATGTTCGACCACACCGGCTCCAGCGCGCGGCCGAGCTTCGTGCGGCGGAAGAGGTTGTACGCGTCCTGGAGCTGGTCGCTGGTCTCGGCGTGCCACCAGATCATGAGGTCGGCGTCGGCACGCAGGCCCGAGAGGTCGTACGTGCCGCGGATGGTCACGTCCTTGGCGGCGAGCTGGTCGAACAGCTCCTGGACCTCGTCCGCGTAGCCGGCGCGGTCCTCGGGAAGCAGGTCCTTCAGCTTGAAGACGGACCACAGCGTGTAGCGGATGACCTCGTTGAGGTCCTTGGCCAGCTTGCCCTTGTTCGGGATCCTGCCGGACTCGGTGGTAGGGGCGTCGTCACTCATGATGCTATTCTCCCGCTCCCCCGTGCAGACTCTGCACCGGGTCCGCGGTGAGCTCCCGCACGGCCCGCAGGTCGCCCTCCAGCTGGTCCACGGCCGCGTACGCGCTCGCGACGCACGCCGGGATGCCCACCCCGTCGTACACCGCGCCGCACACCGCCAGAGAGGTCAGCTTGCCGACGTGCTCGCGGATGCGGGCCACGCGCGCGTGGTGGCCGACGGGGTACTGCGGCAGGCCGTCGGTCCAGCGGGTGACGCGGGTCTGAAGAGGCTCGGCGTCCAGGCCGGTCGCCTCGCGCAGGTCGTGCCGGGAGACCTCGACGAGGTCGGCGTCCTCGCGCTGGAGGATCTCCGTCTCGCCGTACCGCCCCACGGAGGTGCGCACCACCAGCACGTCCGGGTCCTCCTCGGCGATCCAGCCCCACTTGTGGGAGGCGAACGTGGACGCCTTGATGGTGCGGCCGTCGACGGGGGGCACCAGGAAGCCGCTGCCCTCGGGCAGGGTGGCGTCGGCGCGGCGGTAGGCCAGGCTGATCAGGGCCATCGAGGCGTACTCGACGGCCCGCAGCTCGGCGGCGGCCTCCGGGGACTCGGCGCGCAGCAGCCCGGCGGCGACGGGCGCGGGCACGGCGAGGACCACCGCGTCGGCGTGCAGTACGCGGTCACCGGCGGCCACCCGCCAGGACGTACGGTCCTGCCTGCGCAGCTCCGTCACCGGTGTGCCGGTCAGGATCTCGCCGCCGCGGGCCCGCACCGACTCCGCGACCGCGAGCGGCAGCCGGCCCACACCGCCCTCGATGCCCATGAACACCGGCCCGGTCTGCTGCGCGGCGGCCGCCGCGGCCTGGATCTCGCGGACCCCTTCGAGCAGCGAGTCGTGGGTCTGCGCGGCCCGGAAGAGCTGGGGAACGGCCGAGCGCATCGAGATGCGGTAGGCGTCACCGGCGTAGACCCCGCCGAGCAGGGGCTCGACCAGGCGGTCGACGACCTCGCGGCCCAGCCGGGCCGCCACGTACTCGCCGACCGCCACGTCGTCGCCGACCTCCGTGCGGGGCAGCTCGGCGTCGCGCCCGATGCGGGCGAGGCCCTCCTCGGACAGCACGCCGGCCAGCGCGGAGGCGGCGCCGGGGACACCCATGACGTGACCCTTCGGCATGGGGCGCAGGGCACCGCGGGTCCAGATCGAGGCGCTCGCCGTGGCGGGCGGCTGGAGGTGGTCGGCGAGTCCCGTCTCGCGCGCGAGGGTCACGGCCTCGGGCCGGCGGGCCAGCATCGACTCGGCGCCCAGGTCGACGCGAACGCCCGCGATCTCGCCCGGCAGCAGCTTGCCGCCGACCCGTTCCGCCGCCTCCAGCACGGTCACCCGTGCCCCGCGCTGCAACAGCCGGTGTGCGGCGGCGAGCCCCGCGATCCCGGCCCCGATGACGACGACATGGCCCGTGCCCATACCCGTTGCGCTCATATGGCCACTCTCTCAGACCGCTCCGGCACTCCCGCCGCGCCCCGGTGTCCGGCCCGAGTCGTGAACGTGACCGCATCGGAACCGTTTACGGCCAACGTCTCGTGCGGCCCGGGAGTCGAAGAAGCGTCAGTGGTCACGAGGACCCTCGGGGGTATGCCACATGCGCACACGACGTTCCGTCCGGCCCGCTTCCGCCCTGGCCGGGCTGCTGCTCGCCGCCGCCCTGTCGCTCACCGGGTGCGGCGCGGGCGACAGCGGCGGCTCCGCGGCCAAGTCCGCCGCGGACGCGGCCGGCAGCGAGAGCCAGGGAAACGCGGCCGGGAGCGAGAATCAGAGGGACGCGCCGGGCAGCGGCAGCGACCGGGCCTCCGAGGCGAGGGCCACCGCGCCGCCCCGGACCGCGGTGAGCCACATCATCCGCACCGCCTCGCTCACCGTGGAGGTCAAGGACGTGTCGAAGGCCCTCGACACCGCCCGCACCACCACCGAGAACGCCGGGGGCTACGTCGGCGACGAGAACACCAGCCTCGACGCGGAGGGCCACGAGCGCACCCGTGTGGTGCTGCGCGTGCCCGCCGAGAAGTACGACGAGGTCCTCGGCGACCTGCAGGGCACCGGCAAGCTGATCGAGCGCACGGCGAAGGCGCAGGACGTCACCGACCAGGTCGTCGACGTGGACAGCCGCATCACGTCGCAGCGCACGAGTGTGGCGCGGGTGCGCGAGCTGATGGACCAGGCGACCCAGCTGAGCGACGTGGTCAGCCTGGAGGGCGAGCTGAGCCGCCGCGAGTCCGATCTGGAGGCACTGCTGGCCCAGCAGGCGTCGCTGAAGGACCGCACGAGCCTGGCGACCATCACGCTGTCGCTGTCCCGGACGCAGCCCAAGGCGCCCGCTCCCGAGGAGGACCGGCCCGGGTTCGTGGACGCGCTGGCGGGCGGCTGGCACGTGTTCGTCACCGTGCTCCGCTGGATCGCCCTGGCCATCGGGGCGCTGCTTCCGTTCGCCGTGGCGGCGGCTCTCGTCGCGGCGCTGTGGCTGCGGGTCGTACGGCCCCGGCTGCCGCGGCGGCCCGCCGACGACACGCCTGCCATGACGGCGCTGGGCGCGCTGCCCGGCTCCCGGCGGGCGCCGGCGCCCCCGGCCGGGGAGCCCATGCCCCCGGCCGCGGAGCCCGACGGCGAAGCGGACTCCCGGGACTGAGACCGCGGTTCTCCCCGTGTTCCCCCCGTAGCGTGTGCGCATGGACGTGAGCGCGGCACGGGGTGACCTGGGTACGAAGGAGCGCCTTGTCGTGATCGGCGGCGACGCCGCGGGGATGTCCGCGGCGTCGCAGGCACGCCGGCTGCGCGGGCCGGACGAGCTGGAGATCGTGGCGTTCGAACGCGGCCACTTCACCTCGTTCTCGGCGTGCGGCATCCCGTACTGGGTGGGCGGCGACGTCGACGAGCGGGACCTGCTGATCGCCCGCACGCCGGAGGAGCACCGCGCGCGGGGCATCGACCTGCGGATGCGCACCGAGGTGACGGAGATCGACGTGGCCGCCGGGCGCGTGCGCGCGCGGGAGGTCGACTCCGGCGCGGAGACCTGGACGTCGTACGACAAACTCGTGATCGCGACGGGGGCCCGCCCGGTCCGGCCCGACATGCCCGGCGCCGACGCGCCCGGCGTGCACGGGGTGCAGACCCTCGACGACGGCCAGGCCCTGCTGGACAGCCTCGCACGCACGCGTGGCCGCCGGGCGGTGGTGATCGGCGCGGGGTACATCGGGGTGGAGATGGCCGAGGCGCTCATCAAGCGCGGCTACGAGGTGACGGTCGTCGACCGCGGCCGGGAGCCGATGTCCACGCTCGACCCCGACATGGGCCGCCTGGTGCACCGGGCCATGTCGGGCCTGGGCATCACCATGGTCGGCGACGCCGAGGTGACCGCGGTGCTCACCGATGATGACGGGCGGGTCAGGGCGGTGGTCACCGCGGACGCCGAGTACCCGGCGGACGTGGTCGTACTGGGCATCGGGGTGCACCCGGAGACCGCGCTCGCGCGGGCGGCCGGACTCCCGCTCGGCGCGCACGGCGGCCTGCTCACCGACCGGGCGATGCGGGTGCGCGGCCACGAGAACATCTGGGCCGGCGGCGACTGCGTGGAGGTCCTGGACCTGGTCTCCGGACAGGAGCGCCACGTCCCGCTGGGCACCCACGCCAACAAGCACGGCCAGATCATCGGCACCAACGCGGGCGGCGGCTACGCCACCTTCCCGGGCGTGGTCGGCACCGCGGTGAGCAAGGTGTGCGACCTGGAGATCGCGCGCACCGGGCTGCGCGAGAAGGACGCCCGCCGGGCGGGCCTGAGGTTCGAGACGGTCACCGTCGAGTCGACCAGCCGCGCGGGCTACTACCCGGGCGCCGCCCCGATGACCGTCAAGATGATCGCCGAACACCGTACCGGCCGCCTGCTGGGCGCACAGATCGTCGGCCGTGAGGGCGCGGGGAAGCGGGTCGACATCGCCGCGGTCGCCCTCACGGCCGGTCTGACGGTGGAGCAGATGACGGCCCTGGACCTGGGCTACGCGCCGCCGTTCTCCCCGGTGTGGGATCCGGTGCTCGTGGCGGCCCGCAAGGCCGCGGCGAAGGTCCGCGACAGCACGCCCTGACCCCGCGCCGCCGACGCCGTCGCGGCGCCTGCTCCGCACGTCGTCCCCGCGGCCCGCCTTCCCCGGGCCGCGGGTGCTCGAGTGGACGTACGTACACGCGGACGGCGGCGTTCACCGATTCGGCGAGCGCATCGCGGGCAGTACTTCTCCGTGGTCATTCCCGTCCATGATGTGAACCCGACGCGGCACACCCCATGGGTGACCTACGCGCTGATCGCCGCGAACGTCGTCGTGTTCCTGCTCACGCCCGGCATCGCCGGATCCGTCACGGGCAGCGGCACGCTGGCGCAGCTGTGTCATCTGCAGGCCTTCACGGAGCAGTGGGCGCTGGTGCCCAGAGAGCTGATCCACCACCAGCTGCCGTCGCTGGTCCCGACGGGCGCCGTCGGGGTGGGCGTGCACGGCCCGGGCTGCGTGGTGGGGCCGCCCCCCTACGACAAGTCGCCCGTGCTGTCGGTCCTCACCGCGATGTTCGTGCACGGCAGCTGGCTGCACCTGCTGGGCAACATGCTGTTCCTGCTCATCTTCGGCAACAACATCGAGGACCGCATGGGCCACGTGCGGTACCTGCTGTTCTACCTGGTCTGCGGATATGCCGCCGCATACGGGTTCGCGCTCATGAACTCCCACTCGGCCACGCCCCTGATCGGCGCCTCGGGAGCCATCGCCGGCGTCCTCGGCGCCTACCTGCTGCTCTACCCGAGGGCACGGGTCTGGATCCTCGTCCCCTTCCTCCTCTTCCTGCCGCTGCGGTTGCCGGCCTGGGTGGTGCTGGGCTCCTGGTTCGTGCTCCAGGCGTTCTACTCCTCCGGCCTGGCCGTCGCCGAGGCGGGTGCCGTGGCGTATCTGGCCCACGTGGTCGGCTTCATCGTGGGCATGCTGCTCGCCTGGCCCCTCAAACCGGGCACGCCCCCACCACCCGAACCGCCCCGCATCCTCTACGGCCGGCAGACACGGCGGGCCTGGTAGGGCGACCTCGGCATCACCATGGGCACCTTCGGGCCGAATACGGCAATGTTCACCCAAAAGGTGCGTATCAGGGTGTTTAGAACGTATTCTTACGGTCACGCAAACGGAAGGGCATGGAGGACCGGCACAGCGAAAGGGCAGACTCATGACGGAGTTCCATCCCGCCACCACGACCGACTCCGGCGCGCCGGTGGAGAGTGACGAACACTCGCTCACCCTGGGCCCGGGCGGGCCGGTCCTGCTGCAGGACGCCTACCTGATCGAGCAGATGGCCCAGTTCAACCGGGAGCGGATCCCCGAGCGCCAGCCGCACGCCAAGGGGAGCGGCGCCTTCGGCCACTTCGAGGTGATCGAGGACGTCAGCGCCTACACCATGGCAGCCGTGTTCCAGCCGGGCACCCGCACCGACCTGGTCATCCGCTTCTCGACGGTCGCCGGCGAGCGCGGCAGCCCCGACACCTGGCGTGACCCCCGCGGCTTCGCGATCAAGTTCTACACCACCGTGGGCAACTACGACATGGTCGGCAACAACACGCCGGTGTTCTTCATGAAGGACCCGATGAAGTTCCAGCACTTCATCCGCTCCCAGAAGCGCCGCGCGGACAACAACCTGCGCGACAACGACATGCAGTGGGACTTCTGGACGCTCTCGCCGGAGTCCGCGCACCAGGTGACCTGGCTGATGGGAGACCGCGGCATCCCCCGCACCTGGCGCCACATGAACGGCTACACCTCCCACACCTACATGTGGATCAACGCCAAGGGCGAGCGGTTCTGGGTGAAATACCACTTCAAGACCGACCAGGGGATCGAGTTCTTCACCCAGCACGAGGCCGACCAGATGGCCGCCGTCGACACCGACTACCACATGCGCGACCTCTTCGAGCACATCCGCGACGGCGACTTCCCCAGCTGGACGCTGTACGTGCAGGTCATGCCGTACGCGGAGGCCGCGCACTACCGCTTCAACCCGTTCGACCTCACCAAGGTGTGGCCGCATGGCGACTACCCGCTCATCCCGGTCGGCCGGATGACCCTGGACCGCAATCCGACCGACAACCACGCGGAGATCGAGCAGGCGGCGTTCCAGCCCAACAACTTCATCCCCGGGATCGGCCCGAGCCCGGACCGCATGCTGCTGGCCCGGCTGTTCTCCTACGCGGACGCCCACCGGCACCGCATCGGCACCAACTACCAGCAGCTTCCCGTGAACGCGCCCCTCGTCGACGTCCACAGCTACTCGAAGGACGGGGCGATGGCGTACCGGAAGACGACCGATCCGGTGTACGCCCCGAACTCCAAGGGCGGTCCCGTCGCCGACCCCGCCCGCTTCGGCCCGCCGCCCAGCTGGGCGGCCGACGGCGAGATCGTCCGTGCCGCGTACGTCTCCCACCCCGAGGACGACGACTGGGGGCAGCCCGGCACGCTGGTCCGGCAGGTCCTGGACGACGCCGCCCGGGACCGTCTGGTCGACAACGTCGTCGGACACCTCCTCAACGGCGTCACCGAACCGGTCCTGGAGCGGGCCTTCACGTACTGGTCGAACATCGACGAGACGGTCGGCAAGCGCATCGCCGACGGTGTGCGGTCCAAGGCGGACGAGAAGGACTTCAAGGCCGCCGAGCAGGGAAGCCCCGCACGACGCAGCATGCAGCGCAAGGCCTGACGTTCCCGGCGGCTCGCCACGGCCGCGGACCTCGACGAGGCCCGGGCCGTGATGCTCGACACCGTCTATCGCGACTTCGACACCGGATACGTGCCGCGCTGGCATGCCGACATCATCGACCCCGCGCCCTTCTACCTCACCCCGCCCCGGCACACCCTGCTGGTCGCGGTGGACGAGCAGGACGGGACGGTGGCGGGCACGGCGGCGCTCGACGCGCGCGGCCCCGAGCATCCGCCGAACCCGGCGTGGCTCGCCGAGCGGTACCCGTCGGGCGAGACCGCCCAGCTGCGGCGGGTGTACGTGCGCCCGGAACACCGCCGGCACGGGCTGGCCCGGCGACTGGTGGAGGGGCTGCTGGACTTCGCCCGCGCGGACGGCGGATACAGCGCCGTGTACCTGCACACGTACCCGCACTCGCCCGGCGCCATGGGCCTATGGCAGACGCTGGGCAAGATCGTGTGCGACGAGCGGGAGGAGGTGCCCGGCGGCGGCAGCGGCGTCGTGCACTTCGAGATCCCCCTCGCGTAAACGAACATGATATTCATATGACGTTGGTCGGTAGGGTCGACGCCGGTCGGCACGGGCCGGCGTCGGTCGGCGTCGGTCGAAGAGTCCGGCTCCCAGAAACAGACAGAACCAGGAACATGAGACCTCCTCGTCCACGGCTGATAGCCGGGCTGTTGCTCGCCCCCCTGCTCTCCGGCTGCTTCTCCTCCTCCGGCAACGACTCGTCCTCGGGCTCCTCCGGCACCAACTCCGGCACCGGCAACGAGGGACGTCGTCTGCGTGTCGCGCTCGCCTTCCCGCCGGCGGAGAACTACTCCCCGTACGGCCAGGACGCCTTCGACCTCTCGCGCCTCGGTGTCGCCGAAGGGCTGACCAGGCTGGACGCCAACGGCAGCGCCGTACCCGCGCTCGCCACGTCGTGGAGCAGCGACCAGAGCGGCAAGAGCTGGGTGTTCACGCTGCGGGACGCGAAGTTCCAGGACGGCACCGCCGTCTCCGCGCAGGCCGTCGCCTCCGCACTCGCCCACACCGCCGAGGCCGACCCGGCCCCGGCCGCCGTCTCCGGCGTGAAGCTGACCGCCGAGGCCGTCGGCGACGACCAGGTCAAGGTCAGCACCGCCGAGGCCGACCCGGTACTGCCGCTGCGGCTGAGCAACCCGAGCCTCGCGGTGTTCTCCCCGAAGGCATACGGCAAGGACGGCAAGGTGAACCCGGTGGGCACCGCCACCGGCCCCTTCGAGCTCACCAGGATCACCGGTGACACCGCGGCAGCCCTGGACCGCTTCGACGACTACTGGGGCGGCCGCGCCCAGGCCTCCGGCATCGACGCGAAGTTCGTCTCCGACGGCACCGCCCGTGCCAACGCACTGCGCACCGGTGACGTGGACATCGCCGAGGCGATCCCCGTCGCTCAGGTGACCACGCTGGACAAGGACACCGTGCACGAGGTCAACACCGCCCGGAACACCAGCCTGTACCTCAACACCCGGACAGGTGTGTTCAAGGACGCGGGGCTGCGGGCCGCCGCGCGCGAGGCGATCGACACCACTGCGGTCGCCAAGGGCGTGTACGAGGGATACGCCGAGCCCGCCCAGGGCCTCTACGGCCCCGCCCTGAGCTGGGCGGCCGGCAAGCGGACCGCGCCGGCCGGCCGGGCGAAGGCCGCCGACCCCGAGGGCGCGAGCATCACCATCGCCACCTACAACGACCGGCCCGAGCTGCCCGAGGCCGCCCAGGTGCTCCAACAGCAGCTGAAGAAGGCCGGGTTCACGGTGAAGCTGGAGGTGCGCGCCTACGCGCAGCTCGAAAGCGACCTGCTGGCGGGGAAGTTCGACGCCTCCGTCGCCTCCCGCAATATGATGCTCGACACCGGTGACCCGGTCACCGTCCTGGCCGGCGACTACACCTGCGACGGCTCGTACAACCTGTCGCTGCTGTGCGACAAGAACGTGGACAGGCTGGTCGCCGCCGCGCAGGCCGACGCCGACCCCGCCAAGCGGCAGGACGCGGCGATGAAGGCGGAGTCCGCGATCCTCGGCACGGACGCGGTGATCCCGCTGGTGCACCTGAAGGTCGTCACGGGCGTCGGCACCTCCGTCAAGGGCGCCGTGCTCGACCCGTACGAACGTGACTTCGTCGGCACCGGGACCCGGCTCTGACCTCCCCGACCACACCCGTCGAAAGCCGAGCCACCGCCGCCCTGCGCACGTTCGCGCGGGGCGGCGGCCTCACCCTGCTGTGGCGCACCGTGCTCACGGCCGCCGTGGTGTGCGCGATCGGCCTGCTGCCGTGGCTCTCGCGCACCGACCCCGCCCTGACCGTGCTCAAGGCGCGCTCGGCCGAGCGGGCCCCGACCCCCGAGACCCTGCGCGCCATCCGGGACGGACTCGGCCTGGACGACGGCCCCCTGGCACTGCTCGGGCGCTGGCTGGGCGGGCTGCTGCGCGCGGACGCCGGCCGGTCCTGGGTGTCGGACACCGAGGTGCTGCCGGCCGTTCTCCAGGCTCTCGGCGCGTCCCTGCTGCTGATGGCCGGCGCCGTCGCCGTCGCCGCGATCACGGTGGGGGTCGTGTGTGCGCGCACCCTCCTGCTGGGCGCACGGCGGCGACTCGGCGAGCGCCGGCCCGGCGGTACCGGGTCCGCGATGCTGGCCGCGCTGCCCGAGTTCCTCGTCGCCTCCGTACTGGCCTCCGTCGTCGGCGTACAACTCGGCTGGCTGCCCGCGCTCGGCTGGTACGGCCCCCAGTGGATGCTGCTGCCCTCGCTCGCCCTCGGTCTGCCCGTGGGCGCGGTCCTCGGGCGGATGCTGGACGACCTGCTGCCCGCCGCGTTCGCCGAACCATGGGCGCTTGCCGCCGCCGCGCGCGGGGTGCCGTCGAAGTCCGTGGCCCGGCAGGCGCTGCGCCGCTGCGTACCCGCGCTGCTGCCCAACCTGGCGCTGTTCGTGGTCGGCCTGACCGGCGGATCCGTCGCCGTCGAGCAGATCTTCGACATCCCGGGACTGGGGCGGCTCACCCTGCGGGCCGCCCTCGCGCAGGATCTGCCCGTCCTGCAGACCGGCACGCTCGTGCTCATGATCCTGGCGGCCGCGGCCGCTCTCCTGGCACGGGCGGGGACGCGGCGGCTGATCGGGCCCGCGCTGCGCGACGGCGCCCTGCACTCCCTGCACCGTCCGGCCCCGCCCGCACCACGTGTCGTGCCCCTGGTGTACGGGCTGCTGCTCGCCACCGTGATCGCTCTCGGCCTCCCCCGCGACCCGCTCGCGCTGGACACCACCGCCCGCCTCCAGGCCCCGTCCGCCGCACACCCGTTCGGCACCGACGCCCTCGGCAGGGACGTGCTGGCCCGGATCGCGCACGGCACGCTGAGTACGCTCGGCATCGCCCTCGCCGTGAGCGTCGTCGCCCTGGTGGGCGGCGTAGTGCTGGGCCTGCTGCCCCGGCTGTCCGGGCCGCTGGTCGACACGGTCAACTCCGTACCGCCCGCACTGGCCGCGCTCCTGGTCACCGGCATCGCGGGCAGCGGACCGTGGACACCGGCGCTGGCCGTGGCCGTCGTCGCCTGGTCGCCGCTGGCCACGCACACCTCCGCCCTTCTGCGACAGGAGCGCGCGACCCTCCACCTGACCGCGACCCGCGCGCTCGGCGCGGGACCGGGGTACCTGTTCCGGCACGAACTGGTGCCCGCCGTCCTGCCTCCCGTCGTCCGCCACGCCCTGCTCCGGCTGCCCGGAATCGCCCTGAGCCTCGCCGCTCTCGGCTTCCTGGGCCTGGGCTCCCAGCCGCCCTCCCCCGAGTGGGGCCTGCTGCTCGCCGAGAACCAGCCCTA
This sequence comes from Streptomyces sp. NPDC052043, assembly GCF_044548235.1. Taxonomy (NCBI): domain Bacteria; kingdom Bacillati; phylum Actinomycetota; class Actinomycetes; order Kitasatosporales; family Streptomycetaceae; genus Streptomyces; species Streptomyces sp. NPDC052043. The sequence goes on along the minus strand of NZ_JBIUBT010000002.1, from coordinate 340,939 downwards.
CGCCGAACGCGCCCCGTGGGCGGTCCTGGCGCCCGCCGTCGTGCTCGCCCTGCTCGGCGCGCTGGCCGTCACGGCGGCGGGCGGGGCACGGCTGCCCCGGCCAGGGCGGAGGAGGAAACGGCCGACTTCACGGCCCACCGGGCCCGGACCGGTCGCGCCACAGACCGAGCCCACCCGGCACACCGTCCTGGCCTCCTCCCCCTCCGACGCCCCCTGACCTCCGACGCCCCCTGACGGACTCGACCTCGTGATGCCCGACGTGTTCTCCCGCCTCCTGACCAAGCGCTCCGGCACCGGCCCCAGGCCGCCGCAGGAACGCGTCTGGAAGCACCTCTCGCCCTTGCTGCGGCTCCTGATCCTGACCCAACTCGCCTTCAACATCGGCTTCTTCGCCGTCCTGCCGTTTCTCGCCGACCATCTCGGCACGGCGATCGGCATGGCGGGCTGGACGGTCGGCTTCGTGCTGGGTCTCAGAACCTTCAGCCAGCAGGGGCTGTTCGTGGTCGGAGGCCGGCTCGTCGACCGCCACGGGGTGCGGCCGGTGATCTTGGCGGGCTGCGTGCTGCGGATCGCCGGGTTCGTCTGGCTGGGGTTCGCCGAGGAGACCTGGGCGGTGATCGGCGCGGTGCTGCTGATCGGTTTCGCCGCCGCGCTGTTCTCCCCTGCCGTGGAGTCGGAGGTGGCGCGGCAGGCGGTCGGGTGGGAGGAGAAGGGCAACGGCTCCCGGACCCGGGTCCTGGCCCTGTTCTCCGCCGCGGGCCAGGCCGGTGCCTTCGTCGGCCCGTTGCTCGGCGGCCTGCTGCTCGCCGTGGACTTCCGTACCGCCTGCCTCGCGGGGGCCGGGGTCTTCGTGCTCGTCCTCGCCGGCCACGCGCGGCTGATGCCGCGGCACATCCCCGGCCGCACGCGGTCGCGGGACCGGGGTGCGGTGCGCGAGGTGCTGCGCCACCGCCGCTTCCTGGCGCTGTGCTGCGCGTACGGGGCCTACCTGCTCGCCTACAACCAGCTCTACCTCGCCCTGCCGGACGAAGTGGAGCGAGCCACGGGTTCGCAGGCTCCCCTGTCCTGGCTGTTCGCCCTGTCCTCCCTGCTGGTCGTCTTCGCGCAGCTCCCGGTCACCGGGTGGGCGGGCGACCGGCTCGACCTGCGCCGTTCCATTGCCGCCGGGCTGCTGCTGGTCGCCGCCGGGTTCGCGGTCGTGGCGGCGGCGCGCCCGGCGGGCTGGACGGGCCTCGCGGGTCTGCTGCCGGCCGCCGGGTTCGTCGTCCTGCTCACCCTCGGCCAGATGCTGATCGTGCCCACCGCCCGTGCGTGGGTGCCCGACCTCGCCGGGGAGGGACGCATCGGCCTCTACACGGGGGCGTTGTCCTCCGTCTCCGGCCTGATCGTGCTCATCGGCAGCTCGGCCACCGGGTCCCTGCTCGACACGGGGCTTCCGCCCGCCGTGCCGTGGCTGGTCCTCGCCGCCGTGCCGGCGCTGGCCGTGGCACTGCTGCCGCGCGGGCCGGGGCCTGCCGCTCGGCCATGAGCTGTCAGGGCAACGTCGCCGTGCTGGAGGCCGGAGCCAGGTCGTCCCCGTCGTCCGTCAGGGTGGAGACCGCGGCGAAGACGTAGAGACACCCCGCCGTCGCCACCGCGAGACCGGCCAGAAGCGGGGTCCAGGTCCTGAGTCTGGCGGCGGCGGTCCGGCCGCGGAACCGCTTCTCCATGACGGTGAATCCGCGGATGGTGGCCACTCCGACACCCGTGAGGGTCAGCGCCATCCCGACGCCGAACGTGAGCACGATGGCCAGCGCGCCGAGCGCCCGGCCCGTCAGCAGACCGCTGACGAAGATCAGGAACGCCGACGGCGACGGCAGCAGTCCGCCCGAGAGCGCCAGTGCCGCAAGGCCCTGGCGGGACCACGGGTTGGTCAGCTGCTCCACGTGGTGGTGGGCGTGGGCGGCGGTGGCGTCCCGCGAGTCCGTCTCGTGGTCGCGGTGCTCATGGGTGTGCCCGTGGTCGTGGTGCTCGTGGGAGTGCCCGTGTTCGTGCCCGTGTTCGTGCTCGTGGGAATGCCCATGGGAGTGGCTGTGACCGTGGGCATGCCCACGGCCGCGGAGCTGCCGGTGGATCAGGCCCACCCCCACGATCACGACGACCACTCCTGCGGCGGCCTGCATCCACGCGGTGGCGGTCTTGGTGCTGACCGCCGTGCTGCTGACGCCCACCCACAGCAGTGCGAGCACCAGCACCGAGAAGGTGTGCATCGTGGCAACGATCACGCCGAGGCGTACCGCGTCCTTGTAACGGCCCCGCGTTCCCACCAGGTACGCGGCGGTGATGCTCTTGCCATGGCCGGGGGCAACGGCGTGAGCGGCGCCGACGCCGAGCGCGACGACCAGGGCGACCCAGAAGAGCGCGTGCCCGTCGAAAAGGGCTATCAGGTGGTTGTCGAGACGTCCGATGCCTGTCATGCGTTGCTCCTGGTGCCTGTACCTGTGCCTGTAGCGGGGTCGGCGCTCGTCAGGGCCTGCGCACCTGGGCCGTCCGGGGTTGCCGGGGACGCGGCGGGCAGGCCGGGTCCCGAGGTGGTGGTGCCGGCACGGGCAGCCGTGCGGCGGCGAAAGCGGTGGAGGACCCACCCGCCGATGGCCAGGGCGGCGGCGAGAGTGCCGGCGGAGAAGACCGCGACCGTCCTGCGGACGCTTCCCCCCGAGGCCGTGAACCGTACGTGTGCGGTCGGCTGGGCAGAGGTGAACAGCGTCTGCTCCGACTGGGCCGGCCCCTCCGAGGTGAGCATGGTCCGGTATGCCGGGTGAAGGTCCGTGAGGGCGCTGATCGTGACGTCCACCTCGACCACGGGGTCCGGACAGGCGAAGGCGAGCTGGGCCCCTTGGGCGGGGAAGTCCTTCATCGCCCCGACCACGGTCCCCCGGCAGGGCCGGCCGTCCTGACCGACCGCGATGTGCTTGAGCAGGTAGGCCCGAACGGCCGGCGACTGCCGCAGTCGCTGCTCGAACGACAGCGCCGGGGAGCCGCCCCCACCCTGGGCATCGAAAACCCCGAGGGACTGGCCGAGCGTCACCCAGTCCAGCTTGTCGGTGTTCCAGGCGAGCAGAAGACGGGAGCCCTGGACGCTGACCCTGGCAGTGGACGGTGGACCGAACGGGTGCGCGGCCGCGGAAGGAGCCGGCCCCGCGAAGACGGTGAGCACCGCCAACGCCGCCCCCGCCAGAACGGTGCCCGACGACAGCCGGACCGAAGCCCTCGAACGGGCGGGAAGCTGCAGGGACACGGTGCGGTTCTTTCGTGCGGTCGGTGAGGCTCGGCGTTCGATGACGCGACGTTCACACGGCACTCTGTCCAACCGACCGGACACGTGACCGACCATCATGTGGAGGCCAGATGAACGTGCGGCCCCCGAAGCACGTACGGGCAAGGGTCGTTTCACCCCATCGCGGCTTGCGCGGACCCGTAGATCGGGAGGATCTGGTCCAGGCTCGTGATGGTGAAGATCTGCCGGATGTCGGGGTTGACGATGACCAGCCTCAGGACGCCGGCGCGCGCACGGATCCGCTTGTGAATGCCGACGAGGAGCCCGAGGCCGGTGGAGTCCATGAAGGTCGCCCCGGTCAGGTCGACGATGAGACGTATGCGCGAACGACTGACCACGACCGCGAGCCGACCGCCGTCGCCGCGCACTCGGCCACCTCCCCGCCGGCCCCACCCGCGCCCAGGCCTGCGACCGATTCCAACTCGACCCGGCGTGACCGGATTTGATCCATTCGCCGACAAGCGGTGCGCGCGTCCCGGTGGGGCCGGTGCCGGTGGACCGGATGAGGCGGGCGGGGTTCCGGTTGCGCCTCGACCTGGGAGAGTGATCGTTGGGCCGGACGGTGCCACAGGCCTCGACTCCGGCCCCGGAAGAGCCTTCCCGTTCGGATCCAACGTGACGTGTACCTGCGAGTTTCCGCCACTCCCCGCAAATTGGTCACAAAAATCACACAAAGACGTCACCATGTGACAGACGGATGCCTCGGCGACCGGTCTTCGAGGGGACGGCCGGCGTCGAGCGAGGGGGGTGCGTCCGCTCCGTGGGAGCTGTACTCACCCCTGCCCGGGGGGAGGACTTCGACCGCATGAAAAGGACCATGCGCACGACCGCACTCACCGTGAGCGCGCTCGTGGCCGCGCTCGGCATGCCCGCGGGGGCCGCGCACGCCGACGGCACCGCGCCACGCGTCGATCTGCGGACGCTGATCGTGAGCGACGGCGGCCCGGCCACCGGCGCGATCGCGGCCGAGTTGGACACCGCGGGGACGCCCTACACCACGATCGACCTGAACCAGTCGGGCAGACCCGTGATCGACGCCGGTTTCCTCGCGGACACGGTGGACGGACGGCCGCGGGCCAGGTTCCAGGCCGTCGTGCTGCCCAACGACAACCCGTTCCCGGCGGACTCGCCCGAGATGGCGGCGCTCGCGGACTACGAGCGGACGTACGACATTCCGCAGGTCGACGCCTACACCTACGCCCGCCCGGAGGCGGGGTTGCAGTACCCGGACTACTCCGGCGACGTCGACGGCGTGCAGGCCGAGGTGACGGCCGCCGGCAAGGCGGGCGCCTTCGGCTATCTGAAGGGCGCCGTGCCCTTCGAGGACATCTCGCCCACGGTGTCCGAGAGTTACGCCTACCTCGCGCGTCCTGCCGAGGGGGCGGACTTCACGCCCTACCTCGAGGCTCCGGTCCCGGGGCAGTCGGCACGCGGCTCGCTGGTCGGCGAGTACCGGCACGACGGGCGGCGCGAACTGGTCGTCACCTTCGTCTACAACCAGTACCAACAGCAGTTCCAGCTGCTGGCCCGCGGCATCGTCGAGTGGATGACCGGCGGGGTGCACCTGGGCGCCTCCCGCAACTACTTCGCCGTCCACGTCGACGACGTCTTCGCCGCCGACGACCGCTGGGACACGGAACTCAACTGCACGCCCGGCGACGTCGACTGCCCGGACGGCGCGGGCACGCCCGACCCGATCCGGATGACCGCCGCGGACGTCGACCACGCCGTCGCCTGGCAGCGCGACCACCACTTCACCCTCGACCTCGTCTACAACGGCGTCGGCAGCGTCGACCAGCGCGCCGAGCACAACGGGGCCGACGCGCCGGCCGACCGGCTGATCGCCGAGCGCGGCGAGTTCCGCTGGGTCAACCACACCTACACGCACGCCTTCCTCGGCTGCGAGCAGGACGTCACCGTGGTGCCCTGGCGGTGCGCGTCCAACGCGGACGGCAGCACCAAGTGGGTCAGCCGCAAGGACATCTCCGACGAGATCGCCCACAACCGGCAGTGGGGTCAGAGCGTCGGACTGCCCTTGCAGAACGACGAGTTGGTCACCGGTGAGCACTCTGGTCTGAAGGTGCTGCCGCAGCAGCCCGACGACAACCCCAACCTGGCACCCGCGCTCACCGACAACGGCGTGTCCTGGCTCGCCTCGGACAACTCCCGCGACCCGGTGCTGCGCAAGGTCGGCAGCGCCACCACCGTCTCCCGCTACCCGATGAACATCTTCTACAACGCCGGGCGGGCGGCCGAACAGGTCGACGAGTACAACTGGATCTACACCAGCCGCGCCCAGGGCGGCAGCGGCATCTGCGAGGACAACCCGGCCACCACCACCTGCCTGCCGGCCCCGCTGGACCTCGCCACCGGCTACACCGACCACATCGTGCCGCTGGAGACCCGCATCGCCCTTGGGCACGTGCTCGCGGGCGATCCCAAGCCGCACTTCATCCACCAGTCCAATCTCGCCGAGGACCGCCTCGCCTACCCGGTCATGGCCGGCGTGCTCGACGGCTACCGCGCGCTGTTCGCGGACGACACCCCCGTGGTGAACCCGCGGATGAAGGACATCGGCGTCGAGATGCAGCGCCGCGCGGACTGGCGGACGGCTCTGGGCAACGGGCAGGTGACGGCGTACCGCATCGGCGGCACGGTCACGGTCTCGGCCCCCGCCGGGGTGACGGTCACCGCCACGATGCCGGCCGGCACCACTCTGTCCGGCCACGCCTTCGGCTCGGCGTACGCGGGCGCGCTGTCCGGCTGGACGGCCTCCACGGGGCAGCCGCTCACGCTCGGGCTGCCGTCGTCCGCCGCCGCACCGCACACCGCCGCGAAGGCGGCCCAGCACGGCCCGGTCACCGTTCCCGCACCCCGCACCCGCGTCCCCGCGGGTGTGAGCGAGCCGCCCGCGCAGAACACGGCGGGCTGAAGCACGCCACCCACAGGTCCCGGCCGCCACCCGGCGGCCGGGACCGGCACGACCACTCACACCTCGGCCGTGGAGCACTGCGATGCACATTCAGCACGGCGCGCGCCCCGCTGTCCCGACGCGCGTCACCCTGCTCACCGAAGGAACCTATCCCCACAGTCACGGCGGCGTCAGCGTCTGGTGCGACCAGCTCGTCCACGGCATGCCCGACCTGGAGTTCGACGTGCTCGCCGTCACCGGCACCGGCCGCGAGCCGCTGGTGTGGGACCTGCCCGCACATGTGTCGCGCCTGGTCACCGTCCCGCTGTGGGCCGACCCTCCCGAGGGCCGCCCACCGCGAGGACGCGCGCGCAACCGGCTCACCGGCGCCTACGAGCGGTTCCTGACCGCGCTGCTCGACCCGTGCGCGGAGGACGGGTTCGCGCCCGCGCTGCGCACGATGGCGCGGGCCGCCGCCGACGGCGGCCTGAGCGCCTTCCTCCGCGGCGACCAGGCCCTCTCCGTCCTGACCGCGGTCTGGAACCGGCCGGGACTGCTGGTGCGCGAGGCCCGGCCGACCCTGCACGACGCGCTCACCGCGGTCGGGCTGCTCGAACACGCGCTGCGCCCGCTGGCCGCGCCGCCGCCCACGAGCGGGGTGGCGCACGCGGTCAGCGGCGGAGTCGCCGTCCTGCCGGGTCTGACCGCCCTCGAAGAGCACGGGGTGCCGCTGCTGCTGACCGAGCACGGGGTGTATCTGCGCGAGCGCTATCTCGGTCACCGCACCGCCCCCTACCGCTGGCCGGTGAAGGCGCTCGTCCTGGGCTTCTTCAGGCTGCTGACCCAGGAGAGCTACCGCAGGGCCACCCTGATCACCCCGGGCAACCGCTACAACCGGCTGTGGGAGGAGGAGGGCGGCGCCGCACCGGAGTCGATCCGCACCGTCTACAACGGCGTGGACCCGGCCGCGTTCCCGCCGGCCGGACCGGAGCCGGAGGTGCCCACCCTCAGCTGGGCGGGCCGGGTGGACCCGATCAAGGACCTGGAGACCCTCATCCGCGCCTTCGCCCTGGTCCGGACCGAACTGCCCGAGGCCCGGCTGCGGTTGTTCGGCGGCACGCCGCGCGGCGGGGAAGCGTACCGGGCCCGCTGCGAGGCCCTGGCAGCCGAGCTCGGGCAGGCGGACGCGGTCAGGTTCGAGGGACGGGTGAAGGACATCAAGGACGCCTACGCCGCCGGCAACGTGGTGATGCTCTCCAGCATCAGCGAGGGGCTCCCGTTCACCCTGATCGAGGCCATGTCGTGCGGGCGGGCGACCGTCTCCACGGACGTCGGCGGGGTACGGGAGGCCGTCGGCGACACCGGTCTCGTGGTGCCGCCGCGCGACCCGGCCGCCATGGCCGCCGCCACGCTGCGCCTGCTGGACGACCCCGGGCGCCGCAGGGCGATGGGGGAGGCGGCCCGGCTGCGCGTGATCGAACAGTTCACCCTGCGCCGGACCATCGAGACGTTCCGCGCCATCTACCTGGACCTGGCGGAGCGCGGACCGCGCACCCACCCGGCGGCGGACGCCGCCGCCCCGGGGGCCCCGGCCGCTCCCGCCGCCCCGGCCGGCCCTGTCAGCCCGGCCGGCCCCGTCACCGGGAGCGTGGCGATATGAGCGGACCGATGGCACTCGAACCGGACGCGTCCGGGCCGGACACGCTCGCCCTCCGGCTCGCCCGGAAGGCGCCGCGCCCGCACCGGACGGACGACAGCACCCTCGCCCTGCGGCGGCCGGGGCACGGCCCGGACGACGACCAGGTCGACCGGCTCGCCGCCGTGCTGGCCGACCGCGTCGGTCCCGCGGTGCACCCCTACGAGGTGGCCGCGCTGCTGGAGGCCGAGGGCCTGTCCACCGACGTCGTCCGACGCCGGTACGGGCATCCGAACCTGTTCTCCCTGGCCTCGGCGCTCTACGAGCGGGTGCCGCGGAGTTTTCCCGAGCCTGCCCGGGCCCCGGACCCATGGCGTCCGGACCATGTGCGCTGTCTGCTGCGCGGCGTCCTGTTCGCCCTGCCGGGGCTGGCCTATCTGCTCGCCGCCCCGCTCTGGCACGCCGAGGACCACGCCCCCGCCCTGGTCGTGGCGCTCATCGTGTCCTGGTCCTGGGGCCAGGCGGTGGGGCATCGCGCGCACCTGCGGAAGGCCGCGGCGCCGCGGGAGGCCGGGCGCACCCTGCTCGTGGGGGCGCCGCTGGGGGCGGTGACGGCCACGGCCGCCGCGGTGCCGTTCTCCGGCACGGGGCAGGTGCTCTGGGTGGTGGCCGCGCAGTCCGCGTACCTCGCCGCGGCGGGCGTCCTGCTGGTGCTCGCCCGGGAGCGGTGGCTCCTGGCCGCGCTCACCCCGCTGGTCGCGGGTGCGGCGGTGCTGCCGTGGTGGGAGCCGGGACCGCTGCTCCGCGCCGGTCTGCCGCTGCTCGCGCTGCTGGCCACGCTCGCCGCCACCGTACGGGCCGTGCGGGTCCTGCTCGCCGCCCCGGCCGCCGCCCACGGCCCACGCCCGGCGCTCACCGCCTCGCTCCCCTATGCCCTGTTCGGCCTGGCGGCGGCGGTGCTGGTGCTGCTGGAGGGCCGCCGGCACCCGTACGCGGTGATCGTGCTGACCGTGAGCATGGGGCCGGCCGAGTGGCTGCTGTACCGCTACCGCGGCTGGTCGCTGGCGGCACTGCGGCGTACGGCCACACCCGCCGCCTTCCTGCTGCGTTCGGTGGGGGTCCTCGGCCTCTGCCTGTCCGCCTACCTCCTGCCGCTGCTGCCCGCGGCCCTGCTCACCGGGGCCGACCCGGCCGAACTACTGCTGCTCGCCGCCGCGTTGTGGACGGCCCTGCTGCTCCAGGCGTTCGGCGTGGCCTGGCCGCCCGCGGTCGTCTGCCTGCTCGCCGCGGGCTGCGCGGGCGCGGCCACCCTGCTGCGGCTGCCACCCGGGCCCGCGGTGCTCACGCCGTACTGCGCGGCGGCGGCGCTGTGCCTGTCGGGGTACGTGCTGTGGCGGCTCGGCCGGCCCGCCCCGCACCTGTGACCGCCCCGGACCGCGGAACGCTCCGGCCGCCGCGGCTCCCCGTGCCACCGCCCCCTCCGCCCCACCGCGACTGCCGCAGCACCGCGGCTCTCTGCGGTGATCCACCGAACGCCCTGAAGGGACACCAGAGTTGACATCCGCACCGCTCGCCGCCGTCACCGGAGCCGAGGGCTTCATCGGCTCGCACCTCACCGAAGTGCTCGTCGCCTCCGGCCACCGGGTCAGGGCGATGGCCCAGTACAACTCCTTCTCCTCCTACGGGTGGCTGGAGACCCTGCCCTCCGACGTCCTGGACCAGGTGGAGATCGTGCTCGGCGACGTGCGCGACCCCGGCTCGGTCCGCGGCCTGCTCGAAGGGGCCGACTGCGCCTACCACTTGGCGGCCCTCATCGCGATCCCGTACTCCTACCAGGCGCCGCACAGCTATGTGGACACCAACGTCACCGGCACGCTCAACGTGCTGGAGGCGGTGCGCGCCCTGGGCACACCCCGGCTGGTGCACACCTCCACCAGCGAGACGTACGGCACCGCGCGTACGGTGCCGATCACCGAGGACCACCCCATCAACACGCAGTCGCCGTACGCCGCTTCGAAGGCGGGCGGGGACCGGCTCGCCGACAGCTACTACGCCAGCTTCGGCACGCCGGTGGTGACGCTGCGGCCGTTCAACACCTTCGGACCGCGGCAGTCGATGCGCGCGGTGATCCCCACCGTCATCGGCCAGGTGGCGGCCGGGCAGCGCACCATCACCCTCGGCGATCTGCGTCCCACCCGCGACTTCACCTACGTCGCGGACACCGCGCGGGCGTTCCTCGCGGTGGGCACGGCCGAGGCCGGACGGGTCGTCGGGCGCACCTTCAACGCCGGGACCGGCGGGGAGATCTCGGTCGGCGACCTGGTCACGCTGATCGGCAAGGTCATGGACACCGCCGTCGACGTGCGCGAGGACGCCGAGCGCCTGCGACCCGCGGCCTCCGAGGTGATGCGGCTGGTCGCGGACGCGACACGGCTCGCCGAGGCGACCGGCTGGCGGCCCGCGCACACCCTGGAGCAGGGGCTCGCCCACACCGTGGAGTTCTTCCGCGACCCGGCCAACCTGGCCCGCTACAAGACCGGCATCTACAACATCTGACCCTCGTACGGCCCGTCCACGAAGGAGAGGCCCCATGCACGCAGTCATCCTGGCAGGAGGCAAGGGCGTCCGGCTGCGGCCCTACACCACGGCGCTGCCCAAACCGCTCGTGCCCATCGGCGACCAGCACGCCATCCTCGAGATCGTGCTGCGCCAGCTCTCCGCGGCCGGATTCACCACGTGCACCATCGCCATCGGCCACCTGGGCGAGATCATCCGCGCCTACGTCGGCGACGGCTCGCAGTGGGGGATGAAGGTCGACTACTCCACCGAGGACAGCCCGCTGGGGACCATGGGTCCCCTGCTGACGATGCTCGACCGGCTGCCGGATACCTTCCTGGTGATGAACGGCGACGTCCTGACCGACCTCGACTACGCGGACGTACTGCGCAGGCACCGGGCCTCGGGCGCGCCGCTGACCATCGCCACGTACGCCCGCAAGGTGCACATCGACTTCGGGGTGCTGACCACCGACGCCAGCAGGGTCGTCGCCTTCACCGAGAAGCCGAGCCTGGACTACCGGGTCTCGATGGGGGTCTACGGACTGTCCCGTGCGACGCTCGACAGCTACACGCCCGGCCTGCCGCTGGGCTTCGACGAACTGGTCCTGGACCTGCTCGCGGACCAGCGTCCGCCGCACGCCTACGAGTTCGACGGATACTGGCTGGACATCGGCCGGCCCGACGACTACGACCAGGCCAACGCCGAGTTCACCACCCGCAAGTCCCTGCTGCTCAAAGGAGCCTGAACCACGCATGCGCATCCTCGCCCTGGGCTCCACCGGCTACCTGGGACAGCACGTGATGGCCCGTCTGCGTGCCCTGCCGGGGGCGCGGGTGCTCACCGCGGGCCGCTCCCCGGACGCCGACGTCGGGGTCGACCTCGCCGGCGACCCGCCGGAGCGCCTGGCCGAACTCCTGGTGCGGGCGGCACCGGACGCCGTGGTCAACTGCGCGGGTGTGACCGGCGGGGACGGTGTCGCGCTCGCGGAGGTCAACGCCCGCGGCCCGGCCGTCCTGTGCGCGGCGCTGCGCGAGGCGGCCCCCGCCGCCCGCCTGGTGCACCTCGGCTCGGCCGCCGAGTACGGCCCCGGGCGGCCCGGCACGAAGGCGACCGAGTCGGCCGCCACCTGCCCGCTCGGCCCGTACGGCGCCACCAAGCTCGCGGGCACGGTCGCCGTGACCGCCTCCGGTCTGGACGCGGTGGTGCTGCGCGTCGGCAACCCGGTGGGCCCGGGAGCACCGGTCACCGGACTGCCCGGCCGGATCACCGCGCTGCTGCGCGACGCCGGCCCGGACCCGGAGGCGGTGTTGCGGCTCGGCGACCTGTCCGCCCACCGGGACTTCGTGGACGTGCGCGACGTCGCCCGGGCGGTGGCGCTGGCGGTCACGGCCGACGGTCCGCTGCCACCGGTGCTCAACATCGGCGGCGGCGAGGCCGTCCGGGTACGCCGTCTGGTGCGCGAGCTGACCGCCCTGGCCGGCTTCCGGGGCCGTGTCGAGGAGGACGGGGGCGGTTCCGCCCGATCGGCGCGGGTGTCCTGGCAGTGCTCCGACATCGGCGCCGCCGCCGAGGCCCTGGGCTGGCGGCCGTCGTACACCCTCGGCGAGTCGCTGGCCGCGCTGTGGACCGCCGCCGAGCCGGGAGCGCACGCCCCGGGAGTCGAGGTCGTCCGGTGAGTCTGCTGGTTCCGCTGTACGTCCATCCGGCCGAGGACCCGGGCGCCTGGCACCGTCTGATCAGGGGGGCGGCGCGCACGTACGCGGTCGTGCTGAATCCGGCCAGCGGGCCGGGCGCGGGTCCGGACCCGGCGTTCACGGCGGTGGCCGAGGCGCTGCGGGCGGCCGGTGCCCGGCTGCTCGGCTACGTGGACACCGACTACGGAACGCGCGCCGCGGCCGAGGTCGCCGACGAGGTGCGCCGGCACCGCGAGTGGTACGCGGCCGACGGCTGCTTCCTGGACCGCGTGACGGCGGCGCCGGACGGGCTGCCGGCCTGCCGGAAGCTGGTCCGGTCGGCCCGCCGGCTCGGCGCCGGGACCGTCGTGCTGAACCCGGGCGTCCATCCGGCGCCGGGCTATGCCCGCATCGCCGATCTGACGGTCACCTTCGAGGGCCACTGGTCGACGTACGTGTCGGCCTTCAGCCGTCCCGCCTGGACGGCACGGCAGCCCGCCGAGCGGTTCTGCCACCTCGTCTACGGCGTGCCCGAGGCGCTCGTGCCGCTCGCGGTGCGGACCGCGTGCGCGCGCGGGGCGGCGGTCTGCGGGCCGGTGACGGGAGAACAGCCGAACCCCTGGGCCGGGTTGACGCCGGCGCTGACCGGGACGGTGCGATGAGGATCAGGACACTGACGTGCGCGGCGGCACTGGCCGCGCTGGCGGCCTCCCTGCTGACCGGGTGCTCCGGCGCCGGCGGGGAGGAGGGCGGGGCCGCACGGCCCGGCTCGAGGACGGCACCGGGCGGCCCCGGCCACCCGACGGACCCGGAGGCGACGCCTTCTGGGACGACGGCCGGCGCTGCCTCCCGCGCCCCTCGTGAGGCGCTGTGGCGGCCGCGGCCCGGCCTGACCTGGCAGTGGCAGCTCGACGCCAGGGCCGACCCCTCGGTCGACGTGCCCGTCTACGACATCGACGGCTTCGAGAACACCGCGGCGGACGTGGCCCGCCTGCACCGGGCCGGCCGCAAGGTGATCTGCTACATCAACGTCGGCGCCTGGGAGGACTTCCGTCCCGACAAGGACGCCTTCCCACGCTCGCTGCTCGGCGAGGCCAACGGGTGGCAGGGCGAGCGCTGGCTCGACATCCGCCGCGTCTCCGTCCTGCGCCCGATCATGGAGCGGCGGTTCGACATGTGCCGGGACAAGGGCTTCGACGCGGTGGAGCCGGACCTGGTGGAGGGCTACTCCAACCCCACCGGCTTCCCGCTCACCGCACGCGACCAGCTCCGCTACAACCGCATGATCGCCGAGATCGCCCACGAGCGCGGCCTGTCGGTGGGTCTCAAGAACGACCTGCCGCAGATCCCGCAGCTCGTGGGCGACTTCGACTTCGCCGTCAACGAGGAGTGCGCGCAGTACCGGGAGTGCGAGCGGCTGAGCCCGTTCGTGGCGGCCGGCAAGGCCGTCTTCCACGTGGAGTACGCGGTGCCGGCGGACCGCTTCTGTCCGCAGTCGCGCAGGCTGGGACTGTCGTCGATGCGGAAGAAGCCGGAGCTGGGGGTGTGGCGCGAGCCCTGCTGAGCCGGCTCGGACGCGGGCCCGCTCCCGGTCAGACCGGTTCGGGGGTCTTGGTCTCCTCGGTGAAGTCGATCTCCGGCGGCGGGGTGCGGAACAGGCGGGTGAGGTAGGCGAGGTAGAGCACGCCCAGGGCGAGCCAGATCAGGCCCAGGGTGATGGCCTTGCCGTCGAGGCGGGTCAGCAGCCAGATGTCGACCGCCGCGCCGATCAGCGGGAAGGCGACGTGGGTGAGCGGGTTGAGCCTGCGCCCCGCGCGGCGCTCGCGCGCGAACATGGCGATCACGCTGAGGTTGACCGAGGTGAACGCGGTGAACGCGCCGAAGTTGATGAACGAGGTGGAGGTCGCCACGTTGAGCCGCAGCGCGACGAGCCCGATCGCCCCCGTCAGCACGATGTTCACGGCGGGGGTGCGGAACCGGGCGTGGACGAACCCGAAGAAGCGGCGCGGCAGCACTCCGTCCCGGCCCATCGCGAACAGCAGGCGGGAGGCGCTGGCCTGGGCGGCGATGCCCGAGGAGAACTGGGCGACCACCAGGCCGGCCAGGAAGATCGAGGAGAACAGGCTCCCGGCGATCGTCTTGGCGATCTCGAAGGCGGCCGAGTCCGGGTCGGCGAAGGTGCTCCCGGGGTGGACGAGCTGGGTCGTGTAGGCGAGGAGGACGAAGATGCCGCCGCCGATCAGGGCGATGAGGATGATCGCGCGGGGGATGGTGCGCCGCGGCTCGACGGTCTCCTCGGTCAGGGTGGTGACGGCGTCGAAGCCGAGGAAGGAGTAGGCGGCGATGGCCGCTCCGGCCGAGACGCCGACCAGGGTGCTGTTGTCGTTGAGGAACGGCGTGGCGCTGAACAGCGCTCCGGTGCCCGAGTGGCGGAAGACGTGGAGCAGCGAGAAGAGCGCGAAGAAGCCGATGACGAGCACCTGGAAGGTCATGAGCAGGTCGTTGGTCTTCTCCGCGGTGCGGATGCCGCGCACGTTCAACGCGGTCGTGAGCGCGATGAAGCCGACGATCCAGACCCAGGAGGGCACGCCGGGGAACTGGGCGTGCAGATAGGCGCCCCCGATCAGCCAGATGACCATGGGCAGGAAGAAGTAGTCGAGGAGCGTCGCCCAGCCGACGAGGAAGCCCGCCCTGGAGTCGATGGCCCGCCGCACGTAGGTGTAGGCCGAGCCCGCCACCGGATGGGCCGCGGCCATCTTGCCGTAACTGTGTGCGGTGAAGATCATCGCGACCATGGCCAGCAGATAGGCGGTCGGCACGGTGCCGTTGGTCGTCTGCGCGATGACTCCGTACGTGCCCAGCACGATCAGGGGGGTCATGTAGGCGAGGCCGAAGGCGACCACTGATCTGAGGGTCAGGGTCCGGTTCAGCGTCGGGGTGGGGTGTTCCATGGCGGGGCTCCAGGGGGCGCGAAGGGGCCGGGCGGGCTTGCGGGGATGTGTCGGCGGGCGCCGGGGCGCGGGGGACGGGGCGGCGGCGGGCAAGCGGGGCGGTCAGCCGTCGGCGCGGCGGTCCGGGTTCCAGCGGCGGGGGTCGATCCGGCCCTGGTACAGCGGCAGCTCGATCGGGGCGTCGCCGTCCTGGAACTGGTCCCACACGCGGTTGAGGCCCGCCGTGCCGTGGGTCCGGACCCGGGTGACGTCATCGAGGTCGAGCACATCGGTGAGGACGGTGGGCAGGGCGTCGGGGGCCTCGACCCGCACCCGGCCCTCCGGGTCCACCACGAGGCTGCGGCCGGTGCCGACCGGGCCCGCGGTGTTGACGCTGATCACGTAGACCTGGTTCACCAGGGCGTTGGCCCGGGCCAGGACCAGTTCCTGGGCGCGGTCGGCGGTCGTCGTCATCACCGGATTGACGATCACTTCGGCGCCCATCCAGGCCAGATGCCGGGAGACCTCGGGGAACCACGCGTCGTAGCAGATCGCGAAGCCGATCCGGCCCGCGTCGGCCAGGTCGGCCACGACGAAGCGGTCGCCGGGGTCGTAGGGCTCGTAGGGGCGCCAGGGGAAGATCTTGCGGTACGAGGCCGCGAGCCGGCCCTCGGGCGAGAAGGCCAGCGCGGTGTTGAACAGCTCGCCGCCCGGGCCGCGCTCGCACACGCTGCCGGGCAGCAGCCAGACGCCCAGGTCCCCCGCGAGTTCGGCGAGCATCCTGGACCGTGGGCCGTCCAGCGGCTCCGCGGCCTCCCGCAGCTGGGCCTCCCGCTCCTCCCGGGAGCCCTCCACGCCGCACAGGTGCAGCTCGGGGTGGACCACCAGCCGGGTCCCGGGGAATCGCGCGAGGAGGTCCTCGACCTCGTCGGCGAAGCCGGCCAGCGGCGCGCGGGAGGAGCGCGGAGGGGCCTGTGCGAGGGCGATGGGCAGGGGCCGGGACACGGGAGTCACCACTTTCGGACAGCAGATGGCCTGATGGCCAAAAAAAATAGAGCACGATGAGCACTTAAACAAGAGTGTTCAAGATGAGCACTTTTTGAGTACGGTGTCGCCATGCCCGGCTCCCCCGTGAACTCCCGTCCGGCGCGCGAGAAGCAGGCCACGCACGGTCTGGACGCGCCGCCGCTCACCGCCATCCGGCGGCTGTCCGCCCTGGACGCCGTACGGGCCCGTATCGCGCTCGCCGTCGATCTCGGTCTGCTGGCGCCCGGTGAGCGGCTGCCCGGCAGCGACCGGATCGCCGAGGCCCTCGGCGTCTCCGAGATCACGGTCCGCCGGGCCCTGGTGGCCCTGTGCAAGGAGGGCGTGCTGGAGCGCAGACGCGGACGCACCGGAGGAACGCTGGTGGCCGAGCGGCCCGCGCACTCCACGGTCGGGGCCGTCGAGACGTACCGGGCGGCATCCGCCGACGTGCACCAGCTGATCGACCACCGGCTCGTCCTGGAGTGCGGGGTCGCCCACCTGGCCGCGGTCCGCGGTCTCGACACCGAGTCCGCGCGGGAACTGGACCGGCTGGTCGAGGAGATGGACCGGGCCCCGAGCTGGGCGGAGTTCCACGGCTGCGACGAGCGGTTCCACAGGGCGGTGGCCGCCGCGACCGGCCTCGACTCCGTCGCCGAGCCCTACGGCGCCGTCCTCCGGGAGCTGTACCGCTACTACCTGCCCTACCCGCTGGACTTCCTGCGCCACTCCAACGACGAGCACCGCGCCCTGGTGAAGGCGATCGAGCGCGGGGACGCGGCGGAGGCGGCCGAGGTGGCACGCCGGCATGTCGAGGACCTCCACAAGAGCATGTTCATGGACCTCCTCGACCGGCGCTGACGCGCGCCCCCGGCGGCGATCACACTCAAGAGCACGACCGCGGAGCCGGCCACGGCCGCAGGCGGTGAAGGAGGATGCGATGTCCGCCGCGCGTAAGGAGCGGGCCCGGGCGGCCGAGCAGGCCGACCGGCTGACGGCGCAGGGGGTGAGCGGGGTCGTCCTCACCATGGTGGACACCGCGGGCATCACCCGCGTCAAGACCGTGCCGGTCTCGGCGCTGCCCGACGCCGTGCAGTGGGGTGTCGCCATGCCGCCGGTCTTCGATCTGTTCCTGGCCGACGACTCCGTCACCACCGGCGGGCACCCCGGCACCCCCGAGGGCGACCTGCGGCTCCTGCCCGACCTCGACCGGCTGACCCCGCTGGCCGCGCAGCCCGGCTGGGCCTGGGCGCCGGCCGACCGCCACGACCAGCGGGGCGCCCCGTACCCCGGCTGCCAACGGCTGTTCGCGCGGCGGATGACCGAGTGGGCCGCCGCACGCGGGCTCGCCCTGCGCATGGGCTTCGAGACCGAGTGGGTGGTCGGCCGGGACGCGGACACGTCCCCGTCGCCGGCCTCGTCCTCGTCGCCGACCCGCCCGGCCGCGGGCCCCGCGTACGGCATGGCACGCTTCGTCGAACTGTCCGACTACCTGCGCGACCTGCTGGACGCCCTGGTCGCGCAGGGTGTCGCCGTGCAGCAGCTGCACCCGGAGTACGCGCCCGGCCAGTTCGAGGTGTCCGTGGCACCCGAGGACCCGGTGGGAGCGGCCGATCTGGCGGTGCTCGTGCGGGAGACGGTCAGGGCGGTCTCCGCGCGGCACGGGCTGACGGCCTCGTTCGCCCCGGTCGTCGAGGCGGGAGCGGTCGGCAACGGGCGCCACCTGCACCTCAGTCTCTGGCAGGACGGCCGGAACCTGTGCCGGGACGGGGACGGCCCGCAGGGGATGACGGCGGTCTTCGAGGCGTTCCTCGCGGGCGTCCTACGGGAGCTGCCCGCGCTGCTCGCCCTGGGTGCGCCCGCCGCGGCCAGCTATCTGAGGCTGGAGCCCTCGCGCTGGTCCGGCGCCTTCCAGTGCTGGGGCCCGGAGAACCGTGAGGCCGCGATCCGCTTCGTCGCCGGGGCACCGGACGCCGACTGGGCGGCGAACGCCGAGATCAAGAGTTTCGACGCGGCGGCCAACCCCTATCTGGCGGTGGGCGCGGTCATCGCCGCCGGCCTCGCCGGAATCGACGCCGCCGCGACCCTCCCGCCGCCCGTGGTGGGTGACCCCGCCCAGGTGGGAGGGGTGACACGGCTGCCCGCCTCGCTCACCGAGGCGCTGGCGCACTTCGAGCGCTCGGCGGTGCTGCGCGAAGCGCTCGGAGAGTCGCTGTTCGGCGCGGTCGTCGCGGTACGCCGTGCGGAGGCCGCCCGGTTCGAAGGGGCGACGCCGCAGAGCATCGCGACGGCCGCCCGACTGCTGTACTGACGCCCGACCGCTGTACTTACTAGAGGGCTTCTCGAAACCGAGAGTGGGGCTGGGGATTCCGTACGGGCGTGCTGTTCAGGTGATCGCGGCCGAGGGCATCACACGTTTCTGGGAGGCAGCACGGAGAGCACGCGCACGATGTGATCGCGGAATTCCTCCATAAAGCGTGTCAGAAACTGTTCCGTATCACTATTGGTGACCTGACCATCGTCCGTGAATACTTCCGAGTTGAACCTGATGTAGGCTTCGGGTGCGTTCATTTGTGGAGAGTTGCAGTAGCTTAGAACGCTGCGAAGGCTCTGCTGGGCGATGGCTGTCCCGATGGCACCGGGGGAGGCTCCGATTACCGCGGACGGTTTGTGGGTGAATGAATTGTCTCCCCAAGGGCGACTGGCCCAGTCGATGGCGTTCTTCAGAGCGCCGGGGATTGATCGATTATATTCCGGGGTGACGAATAGAATGGCGTCGACGGAAGAGATCGCAGTTTTGAGTCTCCTGCCTTCACTGGGGAAGTCACTGTCGTAGTCGTAGCTGTAAAGCGGGAGATCGCTGATCGGGATCTCATGGAACTCCAGGTCCGGTGGAGCCAGTCGGATCAGGGCCTTGGAAAGCGTTCGGTTGATGGATTGAGCCGCCAGGCTTCCCACGATGTAGCCGACCTTGTACGTGGTCATTTCTCCTCGCTTCGATGCGCGCGCCTTGCATTCACCGGGCCTCTCGCCGGAAGCGGGCGCACTTCCTCCTGGTGCACGAAATCACGGTCGTTGGTAATCCGCCTTCCAGGCTGATCCAAACGGAGGAGTACGCGTCACGGTGCCGTCATGCTGGGCTCACCCCGATAGCCCGAGCGCGCCCGTCGGCGCACGCCCAACGTCAGGGGTGTTGGCCGTGCGCCGACGGTGGCCTGGCGGCCCCGAGTCGTACTCGGCCGGGGGCCGCATGCTGGCTTGTTCTGCGGTGCCTGCCCCGGGCGGGTTGCCGGTGACGACTGTTCAACGGGCGCCGCCGTCGGGGTGCAGGACGACCTTGGTCCATCCGTTGTCACGGGCGTCGAAGTGCTGGTAGGCCTCGGCGGCCCGGTCCAGCGGGAGCTCGTGGGAGACGATCCAGGACGGTGTGGCCTTGCCCTGCTGGATCAGGTTGCACAGCTGGCGGTTGTAGGCCTTGATGTTGGCCTGCCCGTTGCCGACCGACTGGCCCTTGAACCAGAACAGACCGTAATCGAAGGCGAATTCACCGTGCTTGTAGAGCTTGTCGGGGCTGCCGGGGTCCTGCGGGATGAAGATGCCGACCACGCCGATGGTGCCGGTGAACTTCACCGACTCCACCAGGCTGTTCAGCGTCATGTTGGGGTGCTCATGGCCCTGGGGATCGTGGGCCTGGTAGCCCACGCACTCACAGCCCCGGTCCGCCCCGAGGCCGTTTGTGTGCTCGTTGACCTGGTCGACGGGCGAGGCCTTGGAGTCGTCGATGGGAATTGCCCCGATCTGCTCGGCCAGCGCGAGGCGGTCCGGGTGGCGGTCCACGACCATGACCTTGGATGCGCTCTTGAGGTTCGCCGACAGTGCGGCCATCAGGCCGACCGGGCCGGCACCGTAGATCACCACGGTATCGCCGGGCTGTATCCTGGCGAGTTCCGTGCAGTGCCAGCCGGTGGGGAAGATGTCGGACAGCATCACGTAGTCGGTCTGCCGCTCCCGGGCCTCTTCCGGCAGGACCAGGCAGTTGTGGTCACCGTAGGGCACCCTGAGCAGTTCGGCCTGCCCGCCGCTGTACGGGCCCATGTCGGCGAAGCCGTAGGCGGCACCGGCCGTCTTCGGGTTGTCGGCAGTGGTCAGGCAGAAAGCGGTCAGCCCCTGCTCGCAGTTCCGGCAGAAGCCGCAGCTGATGTTGAACGGCAGGCAGACCAGATCCCCGACCCTGACCCTGTCGACCCCGGCGCCGACCTCGGTCACCTCCCCCAGGTTCTCGTGGCCGAAGATCCGTCCCTGCTCGAAGTCCGTGCGGCCCTCGTACATGTGCAGGTCCGACCCGCAGATGTTGGTGCTGGTGATCCTCACCAGCACATCGGTGGGCCGTTCGATGCGCGCGTCGGGGACATCTTTCACACTGACGGTGCGCGGCCCGTCATAGACAACGGCCTTCATGACTTCCCCTTCGATTGTTTCACCGCACGATGGCCGGCAACGGGAACTGCGCAGGGGGATCAGGCCACTCTGAATGACTCAGGCGACGAAAACCGGCGCGCACGTCCCGCTCAGGCAGCGGAACAATCCTGCGCTCCGCAACGTCCTCGGCCTTCGGGGACAACTGCCGCGCCACCGCTCCTCCACCCTCCCACCCCCATCACGCCTGTCAAGCTGCGGACGGGACGCCCTGGGGAGCCTGTCCATGGGAGCTCCGGGTCCCCGGAAAATGGGCATCAGCTCCCGTGGGGCACTTTCGGGCGAGTGACCGGTACGACGGTGAGGAGATCGTCCAGCCCTTTGAAGCCATCGGGGTTGGTGGTGAAGAGGGGAAGGTCCTCGGCCACGGCGAAGGCAGCGATCATCAGGTCGGCCACCCGGCGGCGCGACGCCTTCCGTGGGAACGCCGGTCGCCTCCCCCAGTTCCTGGCCGATGTCCCGCCGCGTCGGCGACGTGCGCGAAACCAGAGGAACCCGTGTCCCAGCAATGTGATCACGGTGGGCACCGCCCTGTGCCTCTCGGACGGGGTGCGTACGATCCGTGAGCCCCTCTGGCAAATACGGTGAGCACGGAATATATCTACATAAAGTGGTCGACCTATACCAAATAGGCATATACTTCTTTCCGCGACTCGCCTTCCCCCGAGGGTGGGATCCCGAGGGCTGCAATCCGACCAATCGCGCTGCGCCTTGCCCCTCAAGGAGCCAGCACACCGGACCACCGACGTAGGAGTCGCCATGGTGGCGTGCTCTCTGACAGGCATCTCAAAGTCGCCTGTGGGTGGTTTCTTCGATGCTGCTCTGCGCGGTGTCGGGCAGGTGTTCCTGCAGAACAACCCTCTCACCGGGCTGCTGTTCTTGGTGGGCATCTTCCTGAGTAGCTACGTGACCGGCCTCTATGCTCTGCTGGGCGTGGCGGTGTCCACGGCCACGGCCCTTGCGGCCGGTGTAGACCGCTCGACGGTACGGCGGGGCCTCTACGGCTTCAACGGAACCCTGGTGGCCATTGCCCTGGCCACCTACGTGAGGCACGGCTACGCGCTGGTCGGTTATGTGGTTCTTGCCTCCATGGCGGCAGCGGTCCTCACCGCCGCCATCCACGACTTCCTCAACTCCGAGCACGTCCCCACCCTCACGGCGGCTTTTGTGCTGACCGCGTGGATCTTCCTCGCCGGCCTGCGACAGTTCAGCCACTTCACGAGTTCGCCCGCCTCTGCCCGACCGCAGCTCCCGGCCGGGATCCCGCACACCAGTGGCGCCTTGACACCGTCGGACCTTCTCTTCGGATTCTTCAACGGCTTCTCTCAGGTCCTGCTGCAAACCGGATTGTGGACGGGGGTGGCCTTCCTCGTCGGCATCCTGGTGAACTCACGGCTGTCGGCCGTGGTGGCGGCCATCGGTAGCTTGATCGGCCTGGGAATCGGGTGGGCCTTCGGCATGCCCGCCGGCACTCTGCATGACGGGATTCCGGGCTACAACGCGGTGCTGACCGCGATTGCCCTGGGCGGCCTCTACTACCTGCTCAGCCGGTGGTCGGCGGTTTTCGCGGCGATCGCCGCCGCAACCAGTGTCGTGGTCTACGCCATGTTCGCCACAGTCCTCTCGCCGGCCGGTCTGCCCGTACTGACCGCGCCCTTCGTCGCGACCACCTGGGCGTGCATTTTCGCGGCAGACTCCCTCACCCGCCTGCGAGCGGTGCATCCCGCGGACGCAGGTACACCCGAGGTCAACCTGCGCTCGGCCAGGTCGTCGCCGGGGAGAGCCTGACCCCATGGGCCGCACCTCGGTCAGGCACCGAAAGAGGAGACAAGGAAAGGAGAGCCAGCCGTGTCGGAGATCTTTACTCCCTCCATGCTGCTCACCCCGCGTGAGCAGGACAAGATGATGATCTACCAGGTGGCGGAACTCGCCCGCCGACGCCAGGGGCGGGGGCTCAAGCTGAACGTCCCTGAATCCATCGCACTCATCTGCGAGGCGGTACTGGAAGCGGCCCGGGACGGCAAGACCGTGCCGGAAGCGACGTCGATCGGTGAAGGGCTGCTCTCTCCCGACGACGTGATGGACGGGGTGCGGGAGATCGCCACCCGGGTGCAGGTGGAGGCGACGTTCAAGGACGGAACCCAGCTCGTGACCTGCGTGAACCCGATTTCCGGCGAGTCGAAGACCTCATGACC
This sequence comes from Streptomyces sp. NPDC052043, assembly GCF_044548235.1. Classification (NCBI taxonomy): domain Bacteria; kingdom Bacillati; phylum Actinomycetota; class Actinomycetes; order Kitasatosporales; family Streptomycetaceae; genus Streptomyces; species Streptomyces sp. NPDC052043. The sequence goes on along the minus strand of NZ_JBIUBT010000002.1, from coordinate 318,220 downwards.
TACCCGACTGACGGAGGAGCCAGACCATGACAGTTGGTGAGACGTTCCTCGCCGACGAGCCGATCGAGATCAACGCTGGCCGGCGTACGACACACCTGCGAGTGGCCAACACGGGTGACCGGCCCATCCAGGTGGGTTCGCACTACCACTTCTTCGAGGCCAACCGGGCGTTGCACTTCGATCGGCCGGCAGCCCTGGGTATGCACCTCGCCATCCCCGCCGGTGCGGCGGTCAGGTTCGAGCCCGGCGACGAACGGGACGTGAACCTGGTGGAGTACGGCGGCATGAAGCGGATGCTGGGGTTCAACGGGTTGGTGAACGGCGGGCTCACCTCGTCGGCCACCCGCCGCCGAGCGCTGGCGAACGCGAAAGCCCAGGGCTATCTCGACTCTGCCGACCGGTCAGGGGATCAGAGGAGGGACAGCAAGTGAGCGAGATTTCCCGCAGGCAGTACACCGACCTCTACGGGCCGACCACCGGGGACCGGTTCCGCCTTGCCGACACCGAACTGGTCTGCGAAGTGGAACGCTCCCTGATCACACCAGGTGACGAAGCCGTCTATGGCGGTGGCAAGACTCTGCGCGATGGAATGAACCAGACCCCCGGGGTGACCAACGCCGAGGGAGCACTGGACACCGTCATCACCAATGTGATCGTGATGGACCCCACCATCGGGATCGTCAAGGCCGACATCGGCATCAAGGACGGGAAGATCGCCGGCATCGGAAACGCCGGGAACCCCTTCGTGATGGACCATGTCGACGCCCACCTGCTGGTGGGGGCCGGTACGGAAGCCATCAACGGTGAGGGCCTGATCGCCACGCCCGGTGCCATCGACAGCCACGTGCACTTCCTCACCCCGGAGCAGGTCGACCATGCCCTGACCGGCGGTGTAACCACGCTGATCGGGGGCGGGGTGGGGCCCAGCGACGGCTCGAAGGGCACCACCTGCACCCCAGGCCCCTGGCACATGGCGCGAATGCTGGAGGCATGCGAGACGCTGCCCATCAACCTCGGCCTCCTCGCCAAGGGCAACTCCAGTCTGCCGGGAACCCTGCGTGAGCAACTCGAGGCGGGAGCCTGCGGGCTGAAGGTGCACGAGGACTGGGGCGCGACAGGCGCGGTGATCGACTGTGCCCTGTCGGTGGCCGACGAGTACGGGGTACAGGTGGCCATCCACACCGACACCCTGAACGAGTTCGGCTACCTGGACGACACGCTCAGCGCCATCGACGGGCGGTCCATCCACACCTTTCACACCGAGGGAGCCGGCGGGGGGCACGCGCCGGACATCATCGCCATCGCCTCCCAGCCCAACGTGCTGCCCGCATCCACCAACCCGACTCGCCCCTTCGCGGTCGACAACACCCCCAACCTGTTGTGGATGACGATGGTGACCCACCGTCTCAGCCCCAACAATCCCGAGGACGTGGCTTTCGCCCAAAGCCGCATCAGGGACGAGACGCAAGCGGCCGAGGACGTGTTGCACGACCTGGGAGCGCTGAGCATCTACTCCTCCGACTCCCAGGCCATGGGCCGCGTGGGCGAGACATTCCTCCGCTGCGTCCAGACCGCCGACAAGATGAAGAAGATGAAGGGCCCACTGGCTGGGGACAACCCCGGCAACGACAACCACCGGGTGCTGCGCTATCTGGCCAAGCTCAGCATCAACCCGGCGCTGACCCACGGCATCGCCCACACTGTCGGGTCTCTCCAACAGGGACGGATGGCGGACATCGTGCTGTGGAACCCGTCCCTGTTCGGGGTACGACCGAAGATGATCATCAAGGGCGGGATGATCAACTGGTCGATCATGGGAGACCCCAACGCCTCCATCCCCACTCCCGAGCCGGTGACCTACCGAGGGATGTTCGGCTCCCGGGGCAAGGCGGCGGCGCGGACGTCGGTCACCTTCATGTCCCAGGCCGCGATCGATGCGGATGTGTCGGGACGGCTCGGTCTGGACCGGCGAGCGGTCGCGGTGCGGAACTGCCGTGGCGTCAAAAAGCAGGACATGGTCCTCAACGACGCCACCCCCGAGATCCGGGTGGACCCCGAGACGTACAAGGTCTACGTGGACGGCGAGCTGGCCACCGTCGACCCGGCCGAGTCCCTCGCCCTCACACAGCTCTACAGCGTTGTGTAGGAGATGAACATTTCTTCCTCCCCCGACTGCTGCCCCGGCGCCAGGCCGCACGCGACGCAGGTGGGCGCAGCGGTGACGAAGGGGTCGGGCCGATCGGCCCGGCCCGCCGTTGGCTGCCCTCGTGACGAGGACGACGGGCGGTTGGCCTTCCTCGGCTGCCTGCAGTTGGCCGACTCGCTGTTCCCGACCGGGCTCTACACCCTCTCCTACGGCCTGGAGTCCTTCGCCGCCGAGACATCGGTTGACCCTCTCACGCTGGAGGCGTTGCTCATCGACCACCTGCGCCACGGCGTCGCACCAACCGACGGGATCGCCCTGGCCATCGCCCATCGAGCCGCCACCACCGATGACCTGGAGATGGCCGAACGCGCAGATACCCGGCTCAGCGCAGTAAAACTGCCCAGAGAACAGCGGGAGGCCGCAACCCGGGTGGGACGAGCTCTCCTCAATGTCAGCAGCAAGCTGTTCGGCAATCCGCACCTGCCGGCCTACCTGGCGCGCGTCCGCCAAGGCGCGACTCCCGGGAACCAGGCCGTCGCCCTGGGGCTGGTCCTGGCCGGCCTGGGCGTCCCCGTCGAGCACGCGGTGGCGACCGAGCTCTACACCATGGCCGCGGGCTTCGGGGCAGCCGCCGTCCGCCTGGGGGTCACCGACCACCTGGTCGCGCAGACGATGCTGCACAGGGTCAAGCCGCTGATCGCCGAGGAAGCGGCCGCCGCGCCGGGCAGGGACATCGGAGAGATCGGCGGCTGCACCCCCATGATCGACATCATGGCCATGCGCCATGAGCGGGCCGACGTCAGGCTGTTCACCACATGACGACGAAGAAAAGAGGATCGCCATGACCGGCCGTCACCACCACGCCGACGAGTCCACCAGGGCCGACACCGGCCCCCCTCGGGTGGGTATCGGCGGCCCGGTGGGATCCGGCAAGACCGCCCTGATCGAGGCGCTTGTTCCCCTCCTGATCGCCCGCGGACACCGGCCGGTGGTCATCACCAACGACATCTTCACCCAAGAGGACGCCCACCATGTCCGCCAGACACTGGCAGGCACCCTGGACCCCGAGCGGGTGGTCGGGGTCGAGACAGGATCGTGTCCGCACACCGCGGTGCGTGACGACCCGACGATGAACCTGGCCGCCGTCGAGGAGACCACTGGGCGTTTCCCCGACACCGACGTGGTCCTGCTGGAAAGCGGCGGCGACAACCTCACCCTGACCTACAGCCGGGCGCTCGCCGACTACTTCGTCTTCGTCATCGACGTGGGCGAGGGTGACAAGATCCCCCGCAAGCGCGGTCCCGGCATCACGCACTCCGACCTCCTGGTCATCAACAAGGTGGACATCGCCCCCTACGTGCGCTCCGACATCGGCGTCATGCAGCGCGACGCGACCCAGGTCCGTGAGGGGCGCCCGTACGTGCTCACCGACTGCCTGAGCGGACAGGGCATCGAGGAAGTGGCCGACCACCTCGAAGCCGCCTTCGCCGCCCGACAACTGGTATGAACGCGACCGCCTCCGAGCACCTCGTCGTCCCCGACTGGGTCTCGCGCCTGGATCCGCCGCCCTGCTTCGAGCCTTTCGACAACCCGGTCGAGGGCCTGCCCGTCGGCAGCACCAGCAAGGTGGGAGTCCTCGACGTCCACCTTGCCGACGACGACGGAATCACGCGCATCCGGCGGCGGCATGCCAGCGGCCCCCTCTGCCTGCTCCACCCTCTCTACATCGACCCGGGCCGCCCGGACATGGCCTTCCTCTACACGATCCAGCTCGGCGGAGGTCTCCTGCAAGGGGACCGCTACCGGGTCACGCTGGACTGCGGGCCACGCACAGCCGTTCACCTGACCTCCCAGGCGGCCACCAAGGTCTACCGGATGGAGCAGAACTACGCCGCGCAGGTGGTCGAGATCACCGCCCGCGAAGGGGCGCTCGTCGAATACCTGCCGGACCCCGTGATCCCGTTCCGCGGTTCCCGCTTCTACCAGCGCATCCGGGCCGGCGTCGCCGAGTCGGCCACGCTGATCCTCGGCGAGGTCCTCCTGCCAGGCCGGGTCGCTCGGGGGGAAAAGCACGCCTACGACCTGTTCCACTCCGACGTGGAGGTCAGCCGTCCGGACAAGACCCTCGTCTTCGCCGACCGCACCAGCCTCGCGCCGCCCCTCGCCACCCCTCGGTCCCCCGGACGTCTGGGTGCCGGTGGCGTGCTGGCGACGCTCTTCATCGTCACCTCGAAGCTGCCCCCGGCGGTGCTGGCGGATCACCTGTGGGAACTGTTGGGCGATGAGACCTCGGTGCGGGGCGGGGTCAGCGAACTACCGAACGGCGCTGGCGTGTCGGTGAGACTGCTGGGCGAGCGTTCGATGGATGTCCAGGACGCTTTTCGCCATGCCTGGGATCGGGCTCGCCAGGCTGTGGTCGGCGTCCCCGCGCCGAACCTGCGCAAGGACGGATAGGTATGAGGTAGCTGAGGTGTAGAGATGGCTTGGCTTTGGGTGGTTCTCGGGATCGTGATCCTCGTGGCGGGGCTCGTCGACCTCTTCCTGACGTCGCTCAACTACGACGAGGCCGGCTTCATCGCCACCCCTCTGGGCGCCCTGCAATGGCGGGGGCTGCGCCGCATCACCAGGCGCCTGCCCCGCGCGTGGCGGCCCAGGGTCCTGCGCCAGGTCACCGGGCTGCAGATCGCCCAGTCTCTCGTGACCTGGCTGGTGTTCACCATCGTCGGCTACGGCCTCATCTACTACGGCCAGATGTCCGGACGGAACTTTCAGTACGACGGCCGAGACCTGCACGGCGGGATCTTCGCGGCACTGTATCTGAGCGCAGCCCAGCTGGCCACGGTCGGAACCTCTCAGATCACACCCGAGACCCACGCCCTCAGGACGGTCAGCATCCTCGAGACCCTCACCAGCCTGGTGCTGATCAGCCTGGCGCTGACATTCCTGATCAACATCTTCCAGGTGGTGCGGGACCTGAGCAAACTCTCGGCCAACCTCTACGTCGCCCCGGCCGGAAGTGACGCCGTCGCCAGCCTGGCGCCCTACTTTCCACAGGGGCAGCCCACAGGGATCGACTCCCACCTGGACACGCTGAACGACGCGTTCTCCTCCTACATCGACGGCCTGCGTCTGCACCACGTGGCCTACTACTTCCAAAGCGGCCGGGACCACTTCTCGCTGCCGTACTCCCTGGACATGCTGAGCGGGGTGGTCGCCGCGCTGCGCTGGGGCCTGCCCTCGGGACACCTCGCCGCGCGGGAACCGGCCCTCAGCATGCTGACCCTGCGATTCAACCGCTTCGCGACCTACCTGCACGACTCGCTGCGGTGGCGGAGCACAGAGGTCCCCGAGACGGTGGACTTCGAGACCTTTGACCGCTCCTACCGGGGCCAAGCCACCACCGAAGACCTCTGGCTCCGACGGTTCCTCCAGATGAACCACGCCATGGAGGAACTCGCCCACGTCGACCCCGAGGATCCGGACGCCGCCTACAAGCGGTATCAGGAGTGGCTGCCCTTCGCCTTCCGCGCCCACCAGGTGGTGAGCGCGGTCAGCCGTGACCTGGACTACCAACCCATCCGGCATCCGGGTGATCGTGGACCCTACGGCGTCGCTCTCCCGGCCGGCGAGTCAACGGCAGAGGACACCGGTGGTCTCCACCTGATCACACGCCTTCTTGTCCGTCTGCGGCATGGACTGGTGGTCACCGACCCCGGCCTGAACCGTCTGACCAGCGGCCTCCGCGCTCTCCTCGCCGCCGCCGCCAGCGTGGGCACCCTGTACGGGATACTGATCGGCGCCGGCGTCGGCCCCAACGCGCTACCTGTGGCCGTGTTGGGCGGCTCGGTCGGAATGGCGGCTTCCGGGATGCCCCGCGATCCGACCCTGCGCGGGCGCAGGATCACGGCCGCGTTGATGGTCGTCCCGGCGATGGTCGGGGCCACCATCGGCGCTGCCGCCGAGCCCTCGCCAACAGCGTCCATCGTCGCCCTCGTGGTCGTCGTGCTGATCGGAGTCTGGGTCCGCCGGTTCGGCCCGCGCTTCATCGCCCTGGGAATGCTGCTGTTCATGGCGTGCTACTTCGCACTCCTCCTGCAATTTCCCATCAGCCAGGTCGCCTGGCTGGCGCTGGCCACAGTTGTGGGCACCGCCTGGGCCTACCTGGTCCGCTTCCACCTCGTCCCGGAGCGCCCGGCCAAGACGCTGCGTCTCGGCGTCCGAACCTTCTACGCCAAGGTCGCCACACTTCTCGACCCGCTGGTGGACGCGGTTTCCGCCGGCAGATGGGATCCCGACCTGGTTCACGCTGTGCGGACCGACCTGCGCCAGCTCCGCCAATGCGGGGCCTTCCTGGAAGGCCGCCTCCGTGCTACCGACCCGACCGCGATGAACGGCACGCCCCCACCGAGCGACCTGAGGCTGCGCCTCTTCGACGCTGAACTCGCCGCCGGGAACCTGGCCGCAGCAACCCGCCGCATCGCCGGTGAAGGGACACGGGTCCCCCGGGCGCTCCGTGCCGAGTTGGCCGGGCTGCTCGAAGGGGCCCAGGAGCAGGTCCGCCACCAGGGCTCCAGCATGACCTCAGCCGGCGTGTCGGCAGCCCCTCGGGACTCCGCCGTACCCGAGCGCCTCTCCCCCGAGCACTGGCCGGAACCCGCCCGGCGCGTGCACACAGCTGTGAGCGAACTGCTCAGTGCTCTCGACACCACTCACGAGGAGACGGAGAAGACCACGGACGACTCCGTCACGTCCGCCGCCGAGGTCACCGCCGACACCACTGCGGCCGGCGCCCGCCGGCTCGACCAGGGCAGGCTCGCACCGACCTCCCGCCAAGCCATCCAGGCAGCCGTCGCCACCGGATTGGCCCTGCTCGCCGGCACGGCCATCTCCCCCGGGCGTCAGTACTGGGCAGCCATTGCGGCCTTCGTCGTCTTCAGCGGCACCGAAACCGCCGACGAAACCATCGTCAAAGGGATCCAACGTCTGATCGGCACCTTGATCGGAGCCGTCATCGGGTTCGGCGTGGCCGGCTTCACCGGAGGCAACCCCGCCGTGGTCCTTCCCCTCGTGGCCGTTTGCGTGTTCGGCGTCAACTACAGCCTGAGCTTCTCCTACACCTGGGCGGTCTTCTGGGTCACGATGATGATCTCCCTGCTCTACCAGTACCTGGGCAAGCTGAGCCCTGTGGCACTGGAGCTGCGGGGGCTGGAAACCCTTGTCGGGGCGGTGATCGCGCTGGCCGCCGCTGCCTTCCTGATGCCTACCAGGACCCGCGAGAAGGTGCGAGGCGACCTGGTGGCCGTGCTCCATACGATCGACGCCATCATCGACAGCTCTGCGTCCATCCTCAAGGGTGACTCCGACCGCGGCACCCTGAGCCGCCACGGACTCGAGTTGGACCAACACATGCACCGTCTCCACAACAGCGTGGCGCCCCTCCGCCGAGCAGCCAACGCCCTCAGGCGCGACGGCGTCGAACGCCGCCTGACCGCGCTGTGGGCCCTCAGCTACTACACCCGCCACCTGATCGGCGCGGTCAGCCCACCCGCACGCCCTGATACCAGCGAACTTCCGACAGAGACCCTCAACCAGATGATGCTCATCAGCAGGGACAACATCTCCAGCCTCACACGTGTGGTCAGCGGCGAGGGACCCGGTGACACACACGACATCGAGGACACCCTGCCGTCGGAGAGGATCGACGATCTCATGCGCAAGCCGGCGGTGAGAGACGTAGTACGCATCAATCAGACCGTCGTCATCCTGATCGATGACCTCAGCCCGGGTTCTGAGAAGGTCACGCCGGCGCAGTGACCATAGGAGCGGGGCTCCAGCCGGGTGCGGGCAACGCTGTGGTTGTCCTGTCCGGTGAAGACAACCTCTACCGACAGCGGGCCGCGCGCCGCCGAAGGAGCCGTTGACGCGCGCCCCTTCCCCCGGTGCGCAGGCACCGGGGGAAGGGGCGGCGGCTCAGCGGGCGGTCTGGGTGTGGACGTGGTCGACGAGGTGGGTGAGCGCGTCGGGGTCGGTCGAGGGCATGACGCCGTGGCCGAGGTTGAAGATGTGGCCCTCCAGGCCGGCGGCCGCGTCCAGCACCTCCCGGGCCTTGGCCTCCATGGCCTGCCGGGGGGCGAACACCACGGTCGGGTCGAGGTTGCCCTGGAGCGCCTTGCCGGGGCCGACGCGGCGCACGGCCTCGTCGAGCGGGACCCGCCAGTCGACGCCGACGACGTCCGCGCCCGCCTCCCCCATCAGACCGAGCAGCTCGCCGGTGCCGACGCCGAAGTGGATGCGCGGGACGCCGTACCCGGCGACGGCCTCGAAGACCTTGGCGGAGGCCGGCAGCACCGAGCGGCGGTAGTCGACGGGCGAGAGGGCGCCGGCCCAGGAGTCGAAGAGCTGCACGGCGCTCACGCCGGCCTCGATCTGCACCTTCAGGAAGGCGGTCGTGATGGCGGCGAGGCGGTCGAGCAGGTCGGCCCACAGCTCGGGGTCGCCGTACATCATCGCCTTGGCGTTCTCGTACGTCCGGGAGGGACCGCCCTCCACGAGGTAGCTCGCGAGGGTGAAGGGGGCGCCGGCGAAGCCGATGAGCGGGGTGGCGCCGAGTTCGCTGGTGAGCAGGCCGATCGCCTCGGTGACGTAGGAGACGTCCTCGGGGGTCAGGTCGCGCAGCCGGGCCAGGTCCGCGCGGGTGCGGACGGGCTTCTCGACGACCGGTCCGATGCCCGGCTTGATGTCCAGGTCGATGCCGATGGCCTTGAGGGGCACGACGATGTCGCTGAAGTAGATCGCCGCGTCCACGTGGTGCCGGCGGACCGGCTGGAGGGTGATCTCGGCGACCAGCTCCGGACGCATGCAGGACTCGAGCATCGGGATGCCCTCGCGCACCTTGCGGTACTCCGGCAGGGAGCGCCCCGCCTGCCGCATGAACCACACCGGGGTGTGCGGCACGGGTTCACGCCTGCACGCCTTCAGGAAGGCGGAGTCGTAGGTGGCTGTCTGCGGCTGCCGGCTTGCGGGCGTCTGGTTGGCACTCACGCCCGCAAGTCTCGCATGCCCCCGATGAGGCGAAGGCCCCGGTGTGCGGCCCCGGACGGCACCGCCCCCGACGGCGGGGTGTCTTGCCTGCACGAAGGCCCGGTTCCCCTTAATCTTCCCGGCATGGCTGCGGCTCAGGGACGACTGTCGGACGGCACTGGCGGAATGGATGATCCGAAGGATCCGGGAAAAGGGGACGGTGATGGGGGCAGGACGGCTCAGGCTCCGTTGCCGTTCCGGGCGGCGGTCGACGCGCTGAGGGCCGCGCGGCTGCGGCCGCAGCTGGAGATCGAGCAGGTCCCGCCGCCGCAGCGGCTCGCCCCGTACACGTACGCGCTGGAGGCCGCGGTCGTCGACGGGGAGCAGGACCTGGCCGACGGCCGGCTGGTGCTGCTGCACGACCCGGCCGGGCACGACGCCTGGCGGGGCACGTTCCGGCTGGTGACGCTGGTGCGCGCGGAGCTGGAGGCGGAGATGGCGGCGGACCCGCTGCTGCCGGACGTGTGCTGGTCGTGGCTGACGGGGGCGCTCCAGGCGCGCGGGCTGGTGTACGGCGAGCCGAGCGGGACCGTCACGCGTGCGAGCTCGCACTACTTCGGCGGGCTGTCGGCGCGCCCGTCCGCCTCGCAGATCGAGATCCGCGCCTCCTGGACGCCCCGGGAGGGGCTGGGCGGGGTGCCGGACACCGCGTCGCACCTGGCGTCCTGGTGCGACCTGCTCGCGCAGGTCGCCGGGCTGCCGCCGGCCGGTCCTGGCGACGCGTCGGTGGTCACGCTGCCACAGCGGCGCGGCCCGCAGCCGCGCTGACGGCCGACCGCTGACGGCGCCGACGACCGACCGGTGACGGCGCTGACGGCGGACCGGCACACGCGCGCGTACACCCGTCCGGGCGCCTTACCGGCTTCTTGCCGTTTCTTTGTCGATACGGCCACTTTCCGGCAGGTATCGCTCTCGAACGACCCCGAGAACGACCCAAGCGGACCGATTCGACCTTCGGATTATCGGCAATATGTTCGAATTAAACGCTCTGCCACTCACCAGATCGTGATCATTCTCTAAAGGACACCGGGTTTGCTGCCGAAGACGACTGTGACCTTGCAAACACGGTTCTTCCCGGCTTCATCCCCACAAGCCGGCCCCGTCCCCCCACCCCCAGGAGGCCTGGTGTCCGTTCTCCTCGAGCAGCCCGCAAGCCTGGTCGCCTACCGCCCGAACAAGCCGACCGCCATGGTCGTCGTGGCGGACCCGCGCGTCCGTTCCACCGTCACCCGTCATCTGTGGGCGCTCGGAGTCCGTGACGTCATCGAGGCGTCGTCCGTCGCGGAGGCCCGTCCCCGTATCGGCAATCCACGCGACATCTGCGTGGCCGACGTCCACCTGCCCGACGGCTCCGGGCTCACCCTGCTGTCCGAGACCCGCGCCGCCGGATGGCCCAACGGTCTCGCCCTGTCCGCCGCCGACGACATCGGCGCCGTCCGCAACGCCCTGGCCGGCGGTGTCAAGGGCTATGTCGTCACCGGCACCCGCACCAACGTCGGGCTCCCCACCCGGCCGGGCGCCGCCCCCATCGGCGCCGCGGCCGCCCGACTGCACCGCCGCCCCCCGGGTGCCCCGAGCCACCCGGGTGGTTTCCGCGAGCTGTCCGGCCGCGAGGTCGAGGTGCTGCGGCTGGTCGCGGAGGGCCAGTCGAACAAGGCGATCGGCGTCTCGATGGGCCTGTCCGCGCTGACCGTCAAGAGCCACCTCGCCCGCATCGCCCGCAAGCTCGGCACCGGCGACCGGGCCGGCATGGTCGCCGTGGCCCTGCGGACCGGCATCATCCACTGACTCTCCGACCGTCCGGACCGTCCCGACTGCCCCGACTGCCCCGACCAGCCCCTTTCCCGATCCGCCCGCCCCTGTCCCCGATCCTCCGCTCCCCCGGTCGCGCCTCGCGCGTGCCCCCTGCCGGTCGTGCACCGGACACATCACCTGCCTGACCGGTTTACGACCCCCCGGCGCCCGCCCCCCCCCCCCCCCCCGAACGCGGAGCCCCACCACCCAACCAACGGGGCCCCCCCGGGGGGTCCCCGCGGGGGGTGGTCCCCCGAAAACAACCCGGGCGCGCCGGTTTCCCCCCCCCCGGGCCCCCCCGGCGGGGGGCCCGGGGGGGGGGCGCCGCCCATCCACGGATACTCTTGACATGTGACCGACGCCCAAGAGACCGCAGCAGACAGCTCACTGCGAACCACCGGAGGCGCCCCTCCGGACGACGGCGGATCTTCCGGCACCGGGGCGCCGATCCCCCTGCTCGAACCCCGAGAGGGCATCCCACCCGTGATCACCGACGCGCACGCGCTCGCCGAGGTGACCGCCGCGTTCGCGGCCGGCTCCGGCCCCGTCGCCGTCGACGCCGAACGGGCCTCCGGCTACCGCTACGGCCAGCGCGCCTACCTGGTGCAGCTGCGCCGCCAGGGCGCCGGCACCGCGCTGATCGACCCCGTCGCCTGCCCCGACCTGTCCGGGCTCGGTGGGGCGCTGTCCGGCGTCGAGTGGGTGCTGCACGCCGCCACCCAGGACCTGCCGTGCCTGCGCGAGATAGGCATGCTGCCCACCGGTCTGTTCGACACCGAGCTGGCCGGCCGGCTCGCCGGGTTCCCGCGGGTCGGGCTCGGCGCGATGGTCGAGGGCGTGCTGGGCTTCGTCCTGGAAAAGGGCCACTCCGCCGTCGACTGGTCGAGCCGGCCGCTGCCCGAGCCGTGGCTGCGGTACGCGGCGCTCGACGTGGAGCTGCTCGTCGATCTGCGCGACGCCCTGGAGAAGGAGCTGGACCGGCAGGGCAAGCTGGAGTGGGCCCTCCAGGAGTTCGACGCCATCGCCTCGGCGCCGCCGGCCGAGCCGCGCAAGGACCCCTGGCGGCGCACCTCCGGCATGCACAAGGTGCGGCGCAGGCGGCAGCTCGCCGTCGTGCGGGAGCTGTGGCAGACCCGGGACCGGATCGCCCAGCGGCGGGACGTCTCGCCGGGCAAGGTGCTCTCGGACGCGGCCATCGTGGAGGCCGCGCTCGCCCTGCCGGCCAACATGCACGCGCTCGCCGCGCTGAACGGCTTCGGGCACCGCACCGGCCGGCGGCAGCTGGAGCAGTGGCAGGGCGCGGTGGAGCGGGCGAGGTCCCTGCCCGAGTCGGCGCTGCCGCAGCAGGGGCAGCAGGTGACCGGGCCTCCGCCGCCGCGGGCGTGGGCCGACAAGGACCCGGTGGCGGCGGCACGGCTCGCCGCCGCCAAGGCCGGGGTGTCGGAGCTGGCCGAGCGGCTGCACATGCCGCAGGAGAACCTCGTCGCGCCGGACACCGTGCGGCGCCTGTGCTGGGAGCCGCCGAAGGACGCCGACGCCGACTCGGTCGGTGCCGCCCTCGCCGGGTACGGTGCGCGGCCGTGGCAGGTGGAGCAGGTCACCCCGGTGCTGGTGAAGGCGCTGTCGGCGCGGAGCGCGTAGGCGCGCCGCCGGAGGAACAGGAAGACGGTCGGGGCCGGCAGGATCGCGAGGACCGCTCCTGCCGAGAGCGTCTCCCGGTGGGCCCCGAAGGGGCCCCGGAAGCGGAACGGGGGCGTCGAGATCACGCCAACGTCTTCGGAGGGCGTGCAGAGGCGTGCGGAGGAAGGGGACGCAGAAGTCGTCGCAGACGGTGATCCCCTCCACGAGCACGGCCGTCGCGATCGCGGGTTTCAGCCGGTTGGCTGGTTCGGCCCGCTGACAGCGCTTCCTCAACCGGTAAAGTCCCCATCTCGTCAACGCTGCCACAGCACAGGCCAGTTGGGTTGGACCGGTTGAGGGAGAGCGCATGCTTCGCACCACACCGCTCACCGAGGGATGGACCCTGCGACACCCCGACGACGCGGATACCGCACTGCCGGCGGCCGTGCCGGGCTGCGTGCACACGGATCTGCTGGCCGCGGGGCTGATCCCGGACCCCTTCCTCGGCCGGAACGAGGCGGACGTGGCCTGGGTGGGCCACCGGGAGTGGACGTACGAGAGGCGGCTGGACATCGCCTCGGAGCACGAGCGGACCGAGCTGGTCTTCGACGGGCTCGACACCGCCGCCGAGATCACCCTGGACGGCCGCGCGCTGGGCCGGGTGCGCAACATGCACCGCTCGTACCGCTTCGACGTGACGGGGCGCCAGGGACGCCTGGCGGTGCGCTTCGACTCCGCGTACACCGAGGCGGAGGCCGTGCGCGCAGAGGTCGGTGACCGGCCCGCCGCCTACGCCGAGCCGTACGCCCACATCCGCAAGATGGCCTGCTCGTTCGGCTGGGACTGGGGACCGACCCTGGTCACGGCTGGCATCTGGCGCCCGGTGCGGCTGGAGTCGTGGTCCACGGCCCGGTTCGACCGGGTGCGCCCCGTCGTCACCGTGGAGGAGGGCACGGGCGTGGTCGAGGTGCGCGTCGACGTGGAGCGCACCCGCGCCGAGGCCGAACTCACCGTCGAGGCCCGGGTGGGAGGGGTGCGGGCGCGGGCGGCGGTCGACGGCCCGTCCGGGGTCGTGCGGCTCCAGGTGCCGGACGCCGACCTGTGGTGGCCCCGGGGGTACGGCGGACAGCCGCTGTATGAGCTGGAGCTGACGTTGCTGCACGGCGCGGACGTGCTGGACGTCCGGCGCCACAGGATCGGCTTCAGGACCGTGGAGCTGGACACCTCCGCCGACGCGCACGGCAGCGGCTTCACCCTCGTGGTCAACGGGGAGCGGCTCTTCGCACGGGGCGTCAACTGGATCCCGGACGACGTGTTCCCCTCCCGGGTCACCCGCGAGCGCTACCGGGAGCGGCTCGGCCAGGCGGCCGCGGCGGGGGTGGACCTCGTCCGGATCTGGGGCGGCGGCATCTACGAGAGCGGGGACTTCTACGACGCCTGCGACGAACTCGGCCTGCTGGTCTGGCAGGACTTCCCGTTCGCCTGCGCCGCCTACCCCGAGGAACAGCCGCTGCGCGGCGAGGTGGAGGCCGAGGCCCGCGAGAACGTCGTACGCCTGATGCCGCATCCCTCGCTCGCGCTGTGGAACGGCAACAACGAGAACCTGTGGGGCTTCAGGGACTGGGGCTGGGCGCCGGAGCTGGCCGGCGACTCGTGGGGCGAGGGGTACTACCTCGGGCTGCTGCCCCGGGTGGTGGCCGAACTCGACCCGACCCGGCCGTACACGGCGGGCAGCCCCTGGTCCGGGTCCTGGGCGCACCACCCCAACGACCCGGCGCACGGCACGCACCACTCGTGGGAGGTGTGGAACCGGCGCGACTGGGCGGACTACCGGGGCAGCGTGCCGCGTTTCGTGGCCGAGTTCGGCTGGCAGGCGCCGCCCGCGTACGCGACCCTGCGGCGCGCCCTGCCCGGCGAGGAGCTCGCCCCGGACTCCCCCGGCATGCTGCACCACCAGAAGGCCGACGACGGCAACGGCAAGCTGGAGCGCGGCCTGGCCCGGCACTTCGCGCCACCCGAGGGGGACTTCGACCGCTGGCACTATCTCACCCAGCTCAACCAGGTCCGTGCGGTGGCCGCCGGCATCGAGCACTGGCGCTCGCACTGGCCGGTGTGCGCGGGCACGGTCGTGTGGCAGCTCAACGACTGCTGGCCGGTGACGTCCTGGGCGGCGATCGACGGCGACGGGCGGGAGAAGCCGCTCTACCACGAGCTGAAACGGCTCTACGCGGACCGGCTGCTGACGCTCGGGGAGCAGGACGGCGGCCTTGTGCTGGCCGCGGTCAACCAGAAGGCCGCGCCGTGGGCCGGTGAACTCACCCTGCGCCGGATGTCCGTCGCGGGCGAGGTGGTCGCCTCCACGCGCACGGCCCTGCACGTCGCGGCGCGCTCGGTCGCGAACGTCGCCGTCCCGCCCGAACTGGTGCCGGCCGGCCCGAAGGAGTTCCTGGTCGCGGAGGCGGACACGCTGCGCGCCCTGCACTTCCCGGTGCCGGACCGCGACATCCCCTGGCCGCGGCCGGAGTTCGACGTGTCCGTCGCGCCCGGCGCGGTCACCGTGACCGCCCGCACCCTGGTGCGGGACCTGCTGCTCCAGGCCGACCGTCTCGACCCGGCCGCGCGGGCCGACAAGGGACTGGTCACCCTGCTCCCCGGGGAACAGGTGACCATCGGGGTCGACGGCTGGAAGAGCCCCGGCGGCCAGGAGGCGGCCGACGCCGTCCGGTCGGCCCTGTTCTGCGTGGAGCCCGCCCGATGACGGCACCCCGGGTCACCATCAAGGACGTCGCCGCCCGTGCCGGGGTGTCCAAGGGGGCGGTGTCGCTGGCCTTCAACCGCAAGCCGGGCCTGTCGGAGGCGACCCGCGACCGCATCTTCCGGGCCGCGCGCGAACTGGGCTGGGCGCCGAACCCGGCCGCCCGGTCGCTGGCCGGCTCCCGCGTGGACGTGGTCGGGCTCGCCATCTGCCGGCCGGCCCGGCTGCTCGGGCTCGAACCCTTCTACATGGAGTTCATCTCGGGGGTGGAGAGCGTCCTGGCCGAGCACTCCTGCTCGCTGCTGCTGCGGCTGGTACGCGAACCGCGGGAGGAGGCGGGCCTGCTGGAGACGTGGTGGAAGGCGCGGCAGGTCGCGGGCTCGATCCTGGTCGACTTCCGCACCGACGATCCCCGGCCGGCCGTGGCGCGGCGGATCGGGCTGCCCGTGGTCGCCGTGGGAGACCCGTCGCTGACCGGCGGGCTCACCTCCGTGTGGACCGACGACACCGCCGCGGTCACCGAGGCCGTGCGCTATCTGGCGGCGCTCGGGCACCGGCGGATCGCCCGGGTCGGCGGCGCGGCGGCCCTCGGCCACACGGCGATCCGCGCGGCCGCCTTCGACGCGGCGGCACGGAGCCTTCAGCTGGCCGGTGCGTGGCAGGTGGCGACCGACTTCTCCGGCGAGACGGGGGCGCGGGCCACGCGGTCGCTGCTGTCCGCGGCCCCGCCGGAGCGGCCCACGGCGATCGTCTACGACAACGACATCATGGCGGTGGCCGGGCTGTCGGTGGCGGCGGAGATGGGCCTGCGCGTCCCGGCCGACGTGTCCCTGCTGGCCTGGGACGACTCCCAGCTGTGCCGGCTGACCCACCCGACGCTGTCCGCGATGAGCCACGACGTGCACGGCTTCGGCGCGGACGTGGCCCGCACCCTGTTCGGCGTCCTGCTCGAAGAGGATCCGGGACCGCATCCGGTGCCGACTCCGGTGCTGGCCCCGCGGGGTTCGACGGCACCACCGGTGGTGCCGCCGGCGGTGTGACGTTCGCCGCTGTGGGCGTGGGGACTGGGCAGTCACATTACTCATGAGTAGCATGGTGCTGAGCGCGCGCTCAGCGCTGCGCGGCAGTGCCGTCCCGCACCCTGGAGGAGAGCCATCGTGCCTCGTACCGTCAAGGACGTCGTCTTCGTCGACGGCGTCCGCACCCCGTTCGGCAAGGCGGGCCCGAAGGGCATCTATCACGAGACCCGCGCCGACGACCTCGTCGTCAAGGCGATCCGGGAGCTGCTGCGCCGCAACCCCGGCCTCGACCCGAAGAAGGTCGACGAGGTCGCCGTCGCCGCGACCACGCAGATCGGCGACCAGGGCCTGACCATCGGCCGCACCGCCGGGATCCTCGCCGGCCTGCCCACGTCGGTCCCCGGCTACTCCATCGACCGGATGTGCGCGGGCGCGCTGACCGCCGTGACCACCGTCGCCGGCGCCGTCGCGTTCGGCGCGTACGACGTCGCCATCGCGGGCGGTGTCGAGCACATGGGCCGCCACCCGATGGGCGAGGGCGTGGACCCCAACCCGCGGTTCGTGAGCGAGAAGCTGGTCGACGAGTCCGCCCTGTTCATGGGCATGACCGCGGAGAACCTGCACGACCGTTTCCCGCACCTCACCAAGCTGCGCGCCGACGCGTACGCGGTGCGCTCGCAGGAGAAGGCCGCCAAGGCCTACGCCAACGGCAGCATCCAGGCCGACCTGGTGCCGATCTCCGTGCGCCGTACGACCCCCGAGGCCGGCGAGACCGGCTGGGGCCTGGTCACGGCGGACGAGCCGATGCGTCCGGGCACCACCCTGGAGAACCTGGCGACCCTCAAGACGCCGTTCCGCGTGCACGGCCGGGTCACCGCGGGCAACGCGGCCGGTCTGAACGACGGCGCGACCGCCTCGATCATCGCGAGCGAGGACTTCGCCCGCGAGCACGGCCTGCCGGTCAAGATGCGCCTGGTCTCCTACGCCTTCGTGGGCGTGGAGCCGGAGGTCATGGGCTACGGCCCGATCCCCGCCACCGAGAAGGCCCTGGCCAAGGCGGGCC
This sequence comes from Streptomyces sp. NPDC052043, assembly GCF_044548235.1. Lineage (NCBI taxonomy): Bacteria > Bacillati > Actinomycetota > Actinomycetes > Kitasatosporales > Streptomycetaceae > Streptomyces > Streptomyces sp. NPDC052043. Next base: position 300,743 of record NZ_JBIUBT010000002.1, on the reverse strand, counting down.
TGTCGATCTCCGACATCGGCCTGTTCGAGATCAACGAGGCCTTCGCCGTGCAGGTCCTGGCCTTCCTCGACCACTACGGCATCGCGGACGACGACCCGCGCGTCAACCAGTACGGCGGCGCGATCGCGTTCGGCCACCCGCTCGCCTCCTCCGGCGTCCGCCTGATGACGCAGCTGGCCCGCCAGTTCGAGGAGCAGCCGCAGGTCCGTTACGGTCTGACCACCATGTGCGTCGGCTTCGGCATGGGCGCGACGGTCATCTGGGAGAACCCGCACTTCGAGAGCGCTGCCGGAGGCGACAAGTGAGCACCACCGCTGAGCTGTTGAAGGGCGCGGCCGAGCTGTTCCCGGGCGAGGTCGTCACGCAGGCGCACGTACGCCACTTCGACCTGCCCCGAGGAGCGGGCCGCTTCGCCCTCATCACCCTGGACAACGGCCTGGACCACACCAAGCCGACCACCTTCGGCCCGGCCTCGCTGGCCAACCTGGACGCGGCGCTCGACCAGGTGGAGAAGGAGGCCGCGGACGGCGACATCGTCGGCGTCGGCATCACCGGCAAGCCGTTCATCTTCGCGGTCGGCGCCGACCTCAAGGGTGTCGAGCTGCTCAAGGAGCGCGAGCACGCGCTGGCCATCGGCAGGGGCGGCCACGAGGTCTTCAAGCGGCTGTCGCAGCTGGCCGTGCCCACCTTCGCGTACTACAACGGCGCGGCGATGGGCGGCGGCGTCGAGGTCGGCCTGCACTGCACCTACCGCACGGTCTCCGCGGCCCTCCCGGCGTTCTCGCTCCCCGAGGTGTTCCTGGGCCTGGTCCCGGGCTGGGGCGGCTGCACGCTGCTGCCGAACCTGATCGGCGCGGACAAGGCCGTCACGGTCGTCATCGAGAACAGCCTCAACCAGAACAGGCAGCTCAAGGGCAAGCAGGTCCACGAACTCGGCATCGCCGACGCCCTGTTCGAGGGCGCCGACTTCCTGGAGCAGTCGCTGGCCTGGACGACGGCGGTCCTCAAGGGCGAGATCGAGGTCGAACGCCCGGTGATCGACCGGGGCGAGGCCTGGGACCGGGCCGTCGCCCGCGGCCGGTTCATCGCGGACTCCAAGGTGCACGGCGCGGCTCCGGCCGCCTACCGCGCCCTGGACGTCATCGCCGACGCGAAGAGCGGCGACCTCCAGCGGGGCTTCGACGCCGAGGACCAGGCCCTCGCCGACCTGATCATGAGCGGTGAACTGCGCGCCGGCATCTACGCGTTCAACCTGGTGCAGAAGCGCGGCAAGCGCCCGGCCGGCGCCCCGGACAAGAACCTGGCGCGCCCGGTGACCAAGGTGGGCGTGGTCGGCGCGGGCCTGATGGCCTCCCAGCTGGCCCTGCTCTTCCTGCGCCGCCTGGAGGTGCCGGTCGTCCTGACCGACATCGACCAGGAGCGCGTCGACAAGGGCGTGGGCTACGTCCACGCCGAGATCGACAAGCTGCTCGGCAAGGGCCGGATCAACCAGGACAAGGCCAACCGCCTCAAGGCCCTGGTGACCGGTGTCCTGGACAAGGCGGAGGGCTTCGCGGACGCGGACTTCGTCATCGAGGCCGTGTTCGAGGAGATGAGCGTCAAGCAGAAGGTGTTCGCCGAGGTCGAGGCGGTCGCCCCGGCGCACGCGATCCTCGCCACCAACACCTCCTCCCTGTCGGTGACGGAGATGGGGTCGAAGCTGAAGCACCCCGAGCGGGTCGTCGGCTTCCACTTCTTCAACCCGGTCGCGATCCTGCCGCTGCTGGAGATCGTCCGCGGCGAACGGACGGACGACGCCTCGCTGGCGACCGCGTTCGCCGTGGCCAGGAAGCTGAAGAAGACCGCGGTCCTGGTCAAGGACGCCCCGGCGTTCGTGGTCAACCGCATCCTGACCCGCTTCATGGGCGAGATCCAGAACGTCATCGACGAGGGCACCCCGGTCGAGGTGGCGGAGCGGGCGGTGGAGCCGCTCGGCCTGCCCATGTCCCCGCTGGTCCTGCTCGAACTGGTCGGCCCGGCGATCGGCCTGCACGTCTCGGAGACCCTCAACCAGGCCTTCCCGGACCGGTTCACGGTCTCCGCGAACCTCAAGGCGGTCGTCGAGGCCGGCAAGCGCGGCTTCTACGTCCACGACAGCGGCAGGCCCGAGCTGGACCCGGAGGTCACCGCCCTCCTCAAGCAGGGCGACACGGTCCTGACGGAGGAGCAGGTGCGGGCGCGGGTGCTCGACGCGGTCGCGCAGGAGATCGGCCTGATGCTGGCCGAGGGTGTCGTCGCCGAGGCGCAGGACATCGACCTCTGCCTGATCACCGGCGCCGGCTGGCCCTTCCACCTGGGCGGCATCACGCCGTACCTGGACCGCGAGGGCGTCTCGGAACGCGTGAACGGCAGGCGGTTCCTGGAGCCCGGGGTGGCGAGCGTTCCGGCGTAACACCTCCCGGCCCGCGGCGGCCCCGCGCTGCCGTCCGCCCCTGTCGCTCATCGCAGCGGCGGGGGCGGACGCGTACCGCCTGGCACTCCAGCCGTAGCTCCTGACTTCGCCGGCAGGGTGGGTCGGCAAGCGCGTCACCCCCCGCTCGCCCGGCGCTCGCCCTGGTGGCAGACTTTCGATCTGCCGCACTGGCGCGAGGGCGTCGGGGGACAAGGGGGTGTGGCTTGTGCACGGGCGAAAGCATGACCTGGTATGGGGGACGGTTCGGGTCGTGGTGGCCGTCGTGCTGCTCGGGTCGGCCTGGCAGATGGCACAGATCGCGGAGCGCAAAGGCGCGGACGACCACGCCTTCCGACGCCTGGAGATACACGATGCCGAAGGGCGGGACACGGGCCGTCTGAAGGTGTGCGGGAACAGGTACCAGGAGCCCTTCTGCCTGCGGGCGGAGCACGTCACGGTGAACGACGTGATGCTGAAGCTGAACAAGAAGACCGGGGCCCGCTACCAGTTCGAGTTCGGCCGGTCCGGCGGGCGCACGCTGGATGTGTCGCTGAACGTCAGGAGCGACGACCAGGACGTCGTCGAGGCCGCCAGTGGGCAGGGAAAGGCGACCCTGTACTGGTGGCGTGACTCGTTGCGGCTCCTGAAGGTGTCGGCCGGCGGTCAGGAGCGGACGCTCCACGCGGCGCACTACCCTGGTTGGGGGTTCACGCCGCCCGCCGCATTCGGCGCGGTCCTCGCCGGGCTGGGCTTGGCGGCCTTGTGGGCGGGGCTGTGGCGGATCGTGCGCGGGGGCGCGTCCCGGTTGAACCGGCCGTGGCAGACGACGGCGCCGGGAGTGACCTTCACCCTGGCAGGGCTGGGTGGGGCCCTGGGCGCGCTGATCGCGACGAACTCGCATTCCGTCCGCACGGTGGCGTGGACCGCGGGTGTCGTGGGCGCGGTGAGCGCGGTGGGCGCGGCCCTCTGGGCCTACCGGTGGGTGCGGCGCAGCTTGCCGGAGGTGGAGCGGATGGAGCCGGTCGTACCGGTGGACGAGCACCGCTTCCCGGGTGTCGTGTGGGGACCGGGTCCGTGGAAGGCGCTGTCGATCGGGTGGCTCCGGGCGGGCCCGCAGGGACTCGCCGCCGTGCCGCCCGGACCGGCCACCGGTACCGGCACCTTCGGAGTCCAGCGGTTCCCCGGGCGGTTGCGGCTGATCCGGGTGCGGACACCGCACCGGGACGACCCGCTAGGGGTGCGGTTCCACAGCTCTCCGCGCGAGCCGGACGGGGTGGATCGGGGACCGTTCACCGTCGCCGAGTGCGAGGCCCTGAGCGGACCGGTGCCCGGGGCGCGTGTGCTGATCGGCGCGGACAAGGACGACATGCCCTACGTGCTCGGCGTACTGTCCGCTGCCGCGTCGTTCCCACCCGGCCACGACGACCGGGACAGGCACGACGTCCAGGGCTCGTCGCACGACGGCAGTACGGCGAGCCACTGATTCCGAAAGGGTCACAGCACCGGGGCCTGCTGCGAAAGTCCCTGGCGACTCCCCGCGCGGTACGGCGCCGTCGCCGCCCCGGCGGAGGCGGGCATGACGCTGAAGAGGACCCGGGTCCCCGACGACTCCCCGCCCAAGGCGTCCACCGTGCAGACGTCGACGACGTGCAGGCCCTCGCTCCAGGGCCGGCCGGAGTCCCACGACCAGGTGCCGTCCGGGGCGACGGAGGCACGTCCCAGCGGCACGTCCCTCTCCCGGAAGCCGACCTCGGTGGCGTCCGGGGCGGATCCGGCGAACACCACCCGAGGGTCCGTCACCTGCTCGTGCGCCAGGGGCTCCGACACCACCGGTGCCGGCGGGCCGTCCGCCGCGGCCGGCGGCACGGGACCCCGGCTCGCAGGCGGTGCCGCGGGGGCCGCCGGGACGGCCGCGGCCGCGCCGTCCACAGCGGTGAAGTCCACCCCGACGCGCGCAGTCTGGAAGCCGGCCGCGTCGACCGCGTAGAGCCTCACGGAGTGCCGGCCCAGGCTCCAGGCCCTGCCCGGTTTCCAGGACCAGTCGCCGTCGGCGGCGACATCCGCCTGCCCCAGGTACTTGCCGTGCTCCCAGAAGACCACCCGGACGGCGCCCGGGGCATGGCCGGTGAACCGTACGGCGTCCCGGCGGACCTCCTCCCGCGAGGCCGGAGCCGTCACCACCGGCGGCGGGAACTCGTCCCCGCGCACCACGGAGGTGGCGGCGAGGTAGGACGCGATGGCCGACCGGTCGCGGTCGGGTTCCTCGGCGCCGTTGCGGACGTGGCCGAGGCGCGGTGGGAGGCCGTCCACGAGCAGGTTCAGGATGCCCATCAGGGCGGGTACGTTGCGCCGGGTGACCTGGGTGTGGTCGGTGATGAACGGCGATTCGCTGAGGATGAAGTTGAAGTTCTCGTACCGCTGGAACAGGCCCAGAAAGGGCTCCACCTGCTCCCCGTACTGCTCGTCCTGCGGGGAGGAGAGCAGGTAGATGTTGGCGGTCCGGCTGGTCTCGGAGCGGACCAGTTCGGGCAGGATCGCGTCCACGGCCCGCACGTTCTCCTCCGGCACCCCCGCCCCCAGCATGAAGGCGGCCACCCTGGGGTGCGTCTTGCGCACATACGTCCCGATCAGGAACTGCGGCACGATGGAAACGATGTTCCGGAAGCCGTGGCGCAGCCCGAAGTAGAGTGCCGCGCTGCCGCCCTTGGAGCCGCCCCACAGGGTTACGTCGTCCGGGGTGAGGGACAGGGACCTCATGACGTTGAGGATCAGCGCGGCGACGGACTCCGCCAGCGTGAAGTCCATCTCCTTGCACAGGTAGTAGCTGTTCATCCCGTCGAAGCGGTCACGGATCCAGAGAATGTTGGCGCGCACGTTGTCGAAGACGCCGTTCGACCAGCCGTACTCCTCGGGCGCCGAGAAGTTGGCGAAGACGACGACCAGGTGCCGGTTGCCGCTCTTGGCGTGCGTGAACCGGTACTCGACCGGGAACGTCCCCGAGGCTTCGATGCCGACGAGCAGGTGCCGGCCGTGTGCGGGCGCTTTGGACATGTACGTGGATCCAGTCTCTGAAGTGCTGCGAACTCGGCTGGGCTCAGTGCCCGGTGGACGCCGCGCCCGTGGGGACGTTCACGGCGAGCGCGTCCGGCCGCACCGCCGCGTTCCCGGACACGGTGAAGCGGACATCGGTACGCCCGGACTGACGGCCGTCCGCGTCCACGGCGAAGAGCCTGACCAGGTGCGGGCCCGTGCTCCACGGTGTGTCGCGGTGCCAGGCCCAGCCACCGTCGGCGGCGACCGGAGCGGACGCAAGGTAGGTGCCGTTCTCCCAGATGCTGACGCGCACGCCGCCGGGCGCGCGCCCCGCGAAGTGGACACCTGTGGGCGGCAGTTCCCCGTCCGCCGCGGGCACGGTCACGACGGGCGGGGCGAACTGGTCCCGCACCACCGACGTCGACTTCAGGAAGGCGTCGATCTGCGCCTTGTCGGCGTCGGGCTCCTCGTACCCGTGGCCGGTCAGGCCGATCCGGGGGGCGATCCCCTCGACGAGCAGATAGGCGATCCCGAGGAGAAGCGGCGCGTTGCGCTGGGTCACCTTCCCGTGGTCGCTGATGAACGGCGACTCGCTGAGGATGAAGTTGAAGTTGGGGTAGCGCCGCAGCAGCCCGAGGAACGGCTCCACCTGGTCGGCGTACTGCTCGTCCTGTGGCGAGGAGACCAGGTAGATGTGCGCGTCCCGGTTCGCACCCGACTCCAGCAGGCCGGGCAGGACCGAGTCGAGGAGGGCGACGTTGTCCTCCGGCATCGACTCCCCCAGCAGGTGCCGGCCGGTCTGCGGATACACGTCGCGCACGAAGGTGCCGATCCGCAACTGCGGAACACTGGCGACGATGTTGCGGAATCCGTACCGCAGGCCGAAGTGCAGCGCCGCGCTCCCGCCCTTCGAGCTCCCCCAGAGCGTGACGTCGCCGGGTGTGAGCCCCAGGGACGTCATCACCTTCGAGATGAGCCCGATCACGGACCGCTCGACGGCGAAGTCCATGTCCTTGCACAGGTAGTACGTGTTGCCGCCGTCGAACCGGTCGCGGATCCACAGGATGTTGGACCGGAGGTTGTCGAGGATGCCCGTCGCCCAGCCGTAGTCGTCCGGGGCGAAGAGGTTGGCGAAGACGACCATCAGGTGCCGGTTGCCGCTCCTCGCGTGGGAGAACCGGTACTCGACGGGACAGCCGCCGGAGACGTATGTCCCCTGAATCACCTGGCGGCCCTTCGCGGGTGCTTGAGACATGGTGGGTTCCACTCGTTGGCGTGTGACGGATCGACCGGTCATGATGTCCCGATGCCCTGGACCATCCCCCGACCCGTTCCCCGCCGTCGCGGACGTCCCGGGCGCAGGGTGGTCGCCGCCGCGGCGGCGCTGCTGGGCCTCGCCGCCGCACTGACCGCGGGACGGGCGTCCGGTCCTGCCCGGTCCTCCGCGGCGGAGCGGACGCTCACCGTGGCGACCTGGAACATGTGCGGGGTGGAGCAGTGGAACTGCCGGGGCACCGGGAGCCGCGCCGTGAAGCGGGGTGAGCTGGAAGGGCTCGTCACCCGGTCCGGGGCCCGCGTGGTCCTGCTTCAGGAGGCCTGTGCCGGTGACCTGGAGACGGTACGCGCGGCCCTCGGCCGGACCTGGCACACGGAGTTCCGGCCGTACACCTGGCGCGACGCCTCGGGTCGCACCAGCGGCGTCCGCTGCGCCGAACCCGGGCAGGGCGCCGCCGGTTTCGCGCTGCTCTCGTCGTACCGGCTGTCCGCTGTCGCCACGGTGACCGCCCAGCAGCCCACCGTGGGACTGCGGCGGGGCATCCTGTGTGCCACCGTCGCGTCGCGTGGCCTGCGGGTGTGCACCGCCCACCTCAGCCCGCGCGGAAGCGACCGGGCCCATCCGGACTGGGAGCTGCGCGACGACCAGCTCAGGGCGCTGGCGGCCGCGGTACCCGCGCGGCGCACCGTCTACGGCGGTGATCTGAACGTGGATCCGCCGGGACCGCGCAATCCCTCCTCGTGGGTCTGGTCGGGCGGCCCCTACGGCACGCACCAGGAGTGCGACCAGGCGTCCGCGTCGTCCCGTTCCGGCCGTGCCACGCATCTTTCCGGGCACAAGCTGGACTACCTGTTCACCGGACTTCCCCGCGTCCGGTGCACCGTGCGCGACACCGGCGCCTCCGACCACTTCGCCCTGCTGCTCCAGGTGCGCACGGGATGAGGAAGCGCCGGCGGAACCCCCGTCCGGGCGTGCGGAGGTACCCGACGCAGTGACCGCCTCCGGCTGCTCCACGGGCGCGGTCATGGCCGTCGACGGCTGTTCGGGGCGGCCGGCCGGCCGGACGAACATCCAGGGGCCCGGCCACTCTTCGTCGGCGTCACACGATCACGCCCTCGTGGGTACGGTCGCCGTCCGGATCCGGCCGGATCGCCCGCTCCAGCGGCCGCCGGAGCCGTGTCGGCCTCATCGGCACCGCCTGGGCGTACCGGTCCTGGGCGTCCCCGTACAGCGGGGTGAGCGCGCGGCCCGCGTGCCGGGTGCCGACCGTGCCCACCGCCGGAGCGTGCGCGTCCTCGGGCGCGAGGTCGCCGCCCGCGACCAGCATGCGGTCGGCGAGCCGTGCGGCGGCATACCCGTCGTCCAGGTCGCAGAACTCGCGCTGGAACCGGCGGTAGCGCTCGGCGTACGCGTCCTGGATGCGGTCGATGTCCCGGATGGCGGTCACCAGGTCCTCCGAGCTGGACACCAGGGGGCCGGGCGCGCTGCGCTCGAAGTCGAAGTAGAAGCCGCGCAGGGTGTCGCGGTAGTGGTCGAGGTCGTAGGTGAAGAAGAGGATCGGGCGGCCGGTGTTGACGTGGTCGAACATCAGGGACGAGTAGTCAGTGATCATCACGTCGGTGATGAGGGAGAGGTCCGCCATGTCCGGGTAGTCGGAGACGTCGAAGACGAAGCCGTCCCCGGCCCCCGGCACCGGGTCCACCACGTTGGGATGGCGCCGGACCAGGAGCACGTGGTCGTCGCCCAGCCGGGCGCGGGCGTCGGCGAGGTCGACGCGGAAGTCGAGCTTGTACTTGCCCGGTGCGTAGAACTGGTCGTCGCGCCAGGTGGGGGCGTACAGGACGACGCGTTTGCCCCTGGGCAGCCCGATGCGCCGGCGGATCCACTGCTCGCGCTGCTCCGTGCCGGGGCGGCGCAGGATGTCGTTGCGCGGATAGCCGCACTCGACCATCTCGCCGGGGAAGCCGAAGGCGCGCTTGAGGATCGGGGTGGAGAAGCTGTTGGGCGAGACCAGCATGTCCCAGTTGCGCACCTCCTTCTCGACCCGTTCCAGGTAGCGCTGGTCGGCGAAGTGGATGGCCTCGATGTCGTGGCCGATCTTCTTCAGCGGTGTGCCGTGCCAGGTCTGCACGACCACCTGGCCCTCGCGCTTGACGAACCAGTCGGGGAGGTGGTTGTTGGCGACCACGTACCGGCTGGTGGCCAGGGCCTCGTACCACTCGGGGGACCACATGCGGACGGCCTTCACGCTCGACGGGAGCGGAACCTGGTCGTCCCGTACGACCCACAGGTGGTCGAGGCGGACGCCGCGCCGGATCAGTTCCTCGTGCAGGGCCCGGGGGCTGTCGGAGTACTGGGTGCCCTTGAAGGTGTCGAAGAGCACCGCGGGGCGCACCGGTGTGCGACGGGCCGCCGGATAGGCCTTGGTGCGCAGCAATTTCTGGCGGTACGGGCCGCGGGCGTCGTCGGGCATGGCGGAGTGGACGAGCAGGCTCAGGCGGTCGTAGGCCTCCGCCTGGAGCTCGTAGCGGCGCTCGTTCGCCTCGTAGTCCTGCGGGAACGCGGCCACGAGATCCTGCTCGATCTTCATCATCAGGTCGTCGAGCCGGTCCTCGCGGGCCACCGCGGACAGGTCCTGGCGGCGCAGGAAGAAGTCCCAGCGGCCGGCCGCGAGCGGGATGTCGCCGGCCAGGGTCCGCATCGCGGCGGGGGTCAGCACGCAGCGGAAGTCGTCGCCGTCCCAGACGAGGGGGACCTCGCGCTCGGCGCCGTGCGCCCGTGAGCGCACGACCATGTGGGCCGCCTGGTGCTCGGCCGCGGAGAGCCGGTCCGCGGCCGCGTACCGGCCGCCGACCTCGAGCGAGCCGTCCTCGCGCCAGGCGAAACGGGTCACCGTGGGCAGGGTCGCGCGCTCGAACAGGACCAGGTAGCCCGAGCCGTTGCGGTGCACGACGAGCTCGCGGTCGCCTTCACGGGTCTGGAGCGAGGCGGGCATGCGGTAGTGCCCGTCGGCCGTGCCCTCGGCCATGACCGGGTAGATCGTCATCTTCCGGCCCTCGACGTGGAAGGTGGTCTTCCAGCCGTTGCCGCCCATGTTCCAGGACCGCGGGATCTCCTCCTGGTCCTGCGCGCCGGCCCGGAAACCCGGGACGAGTGCGCTCAGCGGCAGCCGGGTGGTGAAGGTGCTCCAGCCCTCGCCGCCCGGGGTGAAGCGCACCCCGGCGTCGTGGCGCCCGGCACCGCCCATGTCGGTGATCCGGAACTTGCCCCATGCGGGCACGGTCGGGCCGAGGTAGACGCCCCGGATCTCGAGCTGTTCACCGACGAGGCGGTGTCCGGTGATCCGGCAGCGCACGATCTCCACGCGCAGCTTGAGCTTGCCCTGCACGAACAGCGGCAGGACGCGGGTGTTGCGGTCGACGTAGCGGTACGGCGGGTTGGCGGCGCTGTTGGCGGCGCCCCGGTCGACGCCCTGGTAGCGGAACAGCCCGCGGCTGAGGACACCGGCGGCGATGTCCCAGGTTCCCTCGACCCACTTGTCCTTCTGCTTCAGGCGGCTCGTGTCGAAGCGCGCCTCGAAACCGGCCCAGTCGTAACAGTAACGATTCTGCTGCGACTGTTCGGTGGCCTCCGGGGCGTAGGTCGTCTTCGCCGGGGCGACGAGCGTCCGCCCCTGCTTCTTGTTGCGCAGCGCGATCGCCTTCACCGACATGTGCTTCTTGTGCACATTGATGAAACGGATGTACGCGGTGCCGGTGAGCGTCAGCAGATCGGAGTCGCCGTTCCAGCGGGCGCCGGTGAGCGAACCGTGCAGGGAGAACTCCTTGTCCAGGCGGTAGGCCTTCTTGTCCAGGCCCACCTCCCGGTCCCCGAGGTAGGGGTAGTTCAGGTAGCGGTGGAAACGCCGGTGCACGGGCATCGGGCCGCCGCGCCGCTCGAACGCGATGACCTCGAGAAGCTCGGTCAGCCGCCCGGCCCGCACCAGGTGCCACTTGACCCGGGCCTCCGCGGGCAGTTCGTCGATGATGGTGAGGTCGGCCTCGTCGAGGAACTCGTTGGCCCACTGCATGAAGGCCTCGCGGTACTCCTCGTCGGCCTCCGGCAGCACCTTCAGATGGAGCATCAGGTCGGACTTCAGGCAGGCGAGGTCGTACTTGCGCTTGCTCTCCTCGTACACGTCCGAGCCCTGGACGGCGAGGAAGCGGCTGACCGACTGCACCGCCAGGACCCGGTCGCGCAGGTTGGACAGTTCGGTGTGGCGCTGCGTGATCGAGGGGGCCGCCCCGCCCTCCCGGCGGCGCCAGAAGTAGACGATGTCGGTGACGACGTCGACCTTGTCGGCCCGGAAATGGGCGAACATGTTGACCCAGGAGTCCTCGTACAGGACGCCCTCGGGGAACTCGATGGAGTGCCGGTCCCAGAAGGACCGCCGGAACACCTTGTTCCAAACGGTGCGGTCGTAGATCAGCGCCTCGAACCTGGTGATGTGGGTACCGCGCCGGTTCTTCTGCATCGGGCCCTTGTGCAGCGGGGACTGCCACTTCTTCGTGGAGTTCATCATCTGCACGTTGCCGGAGACGAAGTCCGAGCCGGACTCCTCCAGGGTGCGCACCAGCAGTTGGTAGGTGTACTCGGGGATGACGTCGTCGCCGTCGACGAAGGCGAGGAACTCGCCCTCGGGGTGCATCGCGCGCAGGCCGGTGTTGCGGGCGTGGCCGGGGCCGTGCGACTCCTGACGGAGGAGCCGGAAGCGCGGGTCACGAGCGCAGAAGTCCTCGGCGATCGCGGTGGACCCGTCGGTGGAGCCGTCGTCGACGAGGATCACCTCGAAGTCACGGAACGACTGACGTGCCATCGACTCCAGGCACTCCGCGAGGTAGACCTCCACGTCCTGAAACGGAACGACAACACTCAGACGCGGATGGACCGCCAACTCGTACTCCCACTAATGCACTTCGCCCACCGGACGGCACACCACTCCACAGTGGACGCCTACCCCCGCTGCTCGGCGTGCCCGCGCGGCTCCTGGCCGCGTGGAACATCGCACGATTCTCGTGAAGACGGGCTTGAGCCCCCCTCATCCGCCGTTCACGATTTCGACATCTTATGTCGATCTTAAGGAAGGTCAAGGGAGAGCGGGACGTGGGACCGACGAACCGCCCCCCAGGTCGCCCACCGGCAGGAACCGCAGGTGGAGTTGCTTATAGTTCTCCCCACTGCATTGACCACGCAGTGGGCCGGCCTCCCCCACCCGGGCCCTGCCACTCCGCCGGAGCGGAGCCCGTATGGAGAGGAACCGAACCCGATGTCGAAAACGATGGAGCCCCCGCGTGCCGCCGAGGCGCCGGACGGCGAGCACCCCCCGCGGCGCAAGCGGCGTTGGGGAAGCATCGTGCTGCTGACGCTGCTGGTGCTGGTGCTGGTCTCGGGCGGCGTCGCCTACTGGCTCTTCAACAGCCTGGACAGCAACATCAAGGGCGTCGACATCGACCGGGCCATCGGCGACGACCGGCCCGAGAAGCTGCCCACCTCCGGGCAGAACCTCCTGATCCTCGGCTCCGACTCCCGCGCCGGCGCCAACGCCGCGCTCAACACCGGAAAGGTCGCCGGCGCCCGCTCCGACACCGCGCTGGTGATGCACATACCCGAGGGCCGCACCGAGGCCGTCGCCATCAGCATTCCCCGCGACACCCTGGTGACCCGGCCCGAGTGCACGAAGTCCGACGGCACCACGGTGGCGTCGGCGAACCGCGTGATGTTCAACTCCATCTACGGGCAGGTCGGCCCGGCCTGTGTGGTGAAGACCGTGGAGAAGATGTCCGGCATCCGCATGGACCACTACATGGAGATCGACTTCGCCGGCTTCAAGGGGCTGGTGGACGCGGTAGGCGGGGTCACCGTCACCGTGGACCAGGACATCCACGACAAGTCCAGCGGCCTGGACCTGACCGCCGGCACTCACCGCCTGGACGGCACCCAGTCCCTCCAGTTCGTCCGCACCCGACACGGCATCGGGGACGGCAGCGACCTCGGACGCATCAGCCTCCAGCAGCAGTTCATGCTGGACCTGCTGGGCGAGATCAAGAAGCAGGACCTCCTGGGCAGCCCCACCAAGGCGTACACGATCGCCGACAAGCTCACCGCGGCCCTCACCACCGACTCCGAGCTGGCCTCCCTCACCAAGCTGGCGGAGTTCGGGCGCAGTCTGAACGGGGTCGACCCGTCCAGCATGGAGACGATCATGCTGCCGGTGATGTACGACAAGACCGACCCCAACCGCGTCGTGGCCGCGGAGCCTCAGGCGACCGAGCTGTGGAAGGCGCTCCACGACGACACCGCCATCCCGGAGTCCGCCCGGAAGTCCCCGGCGACGGGCGGTTGATCCACGCGGCGGAGATCCACGCGGCGGAGCCGGTGCCCGCCGGGCGGGGCGGGTCGGGCGACGAGCCCGCGGGCCCACCACGTCAGCGGCACCGGTAGCGTGTCCGGTCCCGACCGGAAGGAACGACCCGGGATGCCGACCCTGCTGATCGTCGACGGGGCCAACGTCGTCGGCTCCGTACCCGACGGGTGGTGGCGCGACCGGCGGGCCGCCGCCGAACGCCTGCGCGACCGGCTCGCCGGGTACGCCGAGCAAGGCGTTCCGGGTGTGCCGGGTCCGCTGGAGATCGTCCTGGTCCTGGAGGGCGCCGCGCGGGGCGTGCCGTCCGTGCCCGGCGTACGGGTCGAGGAGGCCCCCGGCAGCGGTGACGACCACATCGTCGGCCTGGTCGCCGCCGCGGCGGACCGGGTCCGCGTGGTCGTCACCGCCGACCGCGAACTCCGCCGCCGGGTCGCGTCGACGGGCGCCACCACACTGGGCCCACGCACGCTGCACGGCCCCACCTCGAAACCCAGCTCCGAGCCGTAGCCCGCCCAGCCTCGGCCCCAGGGCCCACATTCGACGCCGGCGCCGGCTTCGGCCCGGACCCGTCCGGAGTCCCGCCCCGGCTTCGGCCCAGGGCCCCGTCCCGAGTCCCGAGTCCCGAGTCCCGAGTCCCGAGTCCCGCTCAGGCTGTGTCCCAGGGCCCGCCCTCGGCCCCGAGCCCGGCTCTGGCCGCGGCCCGAGTCCCGCCCCGACTTCGGCTCCAGCCCCAGCTCCAGCCCCAGCGCCGAACTGGCCCCGGCCTCAGCCCAGGAACCCGACCCAACTCCTACCCCGGCCCGCGCCCGAGCCCCGCTCCGTTCCCGGCCTCGGCCCCGGCCCAGGCCCCGGCCCGAGTCCCACCCCGGCCCCAGCGTGGGCCCGAGTCCCCTCGGCTCCGACTCCGGACCGGAGCCCGGCTCCAGCCCCGACCGAACTGGCCCCGGCTTCGGCCCAGGACCCCGTCCCAAGTCCCCACGGCCCGGCCCCAGCCCCAGCCTGGGCCCCGGACCGGTGGCCGCGGTGGCTTCGGGCCGGGGAGTCGGTCGCGGGGCCGGGCAGGGGGAAAGCGTGTGGTCGGGGTGGGTCAGTTCGGTGTGGCCTGGTAGAGGGCCACACAGGCGCTGGCCACCAGGACGCCGAGGACGATCCGCTTGAAGCGGGCGGGGTCCGTGCGGGCGAAGAGGCGGTCGCCGAGCCACCAGCCCACCAGCAGGCCGGGAAGCCCCACGCCGGTCAGCAGCAGGCTGTCCGCGGTCAGCCGGCCGACGGCGAGGAATCCGGCGAGGGCCAGGGCGTCCTGGACGCAGAACGTGGCCTGGAGCGTGGCCCGGAACTCGCGGGGCGCCAGTCCCATCGCCTGGAAGGTGGCGACCAGCGGCGGTCCGTTCATACCGGTCGCGGTCAGCAGCGCCCCGCTGGCGAAACCCGAGGCGATCGTGGGGCCCGTCCCGCGCCGGAAGGTCAGGCCGCGGCCGATCAGGACGGCGAACACCAGCACCACGCAGGCGATGAGGGCCGACAGCGAGCGGGCGCCGAGCACCGTCACCGCGAGCAGCCCGAGCGGCATGCCGGCCAGTCCCGCCGCGCTCACCAGCCCCGCGGTGCGCACACCGACGTGCTCCCGCTGGTGGACGCAGACCGCCAGCGAGAGCACCCCGCCCAGCGCGGTGACCACCACGACGGCGTTCTGAGGGCTGGTCAGCAGCGTCAGCAACGGCACCGCCACCAGCGCGAACCCGAAGCCGCTCAGCGCCTGCGCGAACGACGCCAGCGTCGTCACCAGCGCCACCTCGGCGATCAGGGTCGCTGTCACCTGCTCCCCCTCCGGCCCGCTGCCGCCGGGGTGGCCCGTCCGTCCCCGTAGCTGCCCGAACACTACCGAGCAGCAGGACGCCGGCCGCCCGGGGGGCCCGTCGAACGGCCTCGCCGCTGTCCGCTAGGAGGCGCCCGCCTCACCCTCCCCGCGGCGCTCCAGCGCCTGGCGTTGGCCGAGCCTGCTGTGGGTGCGGCCGTAGAGGAAGTACACGACGAAGCCGATGACCATCCAGATGGCGAAGCGGAGCCAGGTCTCGGCCGGGAGGTTGAGCATCAGCCAGAAGGAGGCGCAGACGGAGAGGACCGGGATCACCGGGACCCAGGGGGTGCGGAAGGCGCGGGGCAGGTCGGGGCGGGTGTTGCGCAGGATGATCACGCTGATCGCGACCACGATGAACGCGAACAGGGTGCCGATGTTCACGAGTTCGGCGAGTTCGCTCAGGCTGGTGAAGCCGGCCACGACGGCGATGACCACGCCGAGCAGGATGGTCGGCCGGTACGGGGTGCGGAACCGCGGGTGGGTGTGCGAGAAGAACCGGGGCAGCAGCCCGTCCCGGCTCATCGCGAAGAAGACCCGGGCCTGCCCCAGCAGCAGGATCATGCACACCGTGGTCAGTCCGACGGCCGCGCCGAAGCTGATCAGGCCCGCGTACCACGGGTGCCCGGTGGCCTTGAACGCGTCGGCGAGCGGCGCGTCCACGGACAGCGCGCTGTACTTCTGCATACCGGTGACGACGATCGACACGGCGACGTAGAGCACGGTGCAGATGACCAGCGAGCCGAGGATGCCGCGCGGCACGTCGCGCTGCGGGTTGCGGGTCTCCTCGGCCGCGGTGGCCACGACGTCGAAGCCGATGAAGGCGAAGAAGACGACGGACGCGGCGGTGAAGATGCCCATCACACCGAAGTTCGAGGGCGCCCAGCCGAACATCAGCTGGATGAGCGGTGCCTTGAGGGTGCCGCCCGCGGGCACCGGCTGCGGCTTCGGGATGAACGGGTCGAAGTTGCCGCCCTTGACGAAGAAGGCACCCGCGATGATCACGACGAGCACCACCGCCACCTTGACGGCGACGACGACCGTGGTGACCCGCGCGGACAGCTTCATGCCGAGGACGAGGATGACGGTGAGGACCAGGACCAGGAGGGCGGCGAGGATGTCGAAGCCGAAACCGGTCGCGGTGTCCCGGCCGCTGAGGTACTCGGGCAGGTGCCAGCCCGCGTTGTCGAGCAGCGAGTGGATGTACCCGGACCATCCGACGGCGACCACCGCGGTGCCGAGCGCGAGTTCCAGCACCAGGTCCCACCCGATGATCCAGGCGGGGAACTCGCCGAGCGAGGCGTAGGAGAAGGTGTAGGCGGAGCCGGCCACCGGAACCGTGGAGGCGAACTCCGCGTAGCAGAGCGCGGCGAGCGCGCAGACCACCCCGGCCACGACGAAGGACAGGGAGACGGCGGGGCCGGCGGTGTTCCTGGCCGCCGTGCCGGTGAGGACGAAGATGCCGGTGCCGATGATGACACCGACGCCGAAGACGGTCAGGTCGAGGGCGGAGAGGGACTTTCTGAGAGCGTGCTCGGGTTCCTCGGTGTCCTGGATCGACTGCTCGACGTTCTTCGTCCTGAAGAGCGTGCTGCTCACGGGCGTGACCTCCCCTGCTGGTCGTCCTCGACATGGCTCGGCATGATCGAGAGAGCTGGGGATGCGTATGCCCCGGCACTCGCAGGTTCACGCAGACGGGCCGGTCGCGCCACCCGTAAGAGGGGGTACGACCGGCCCGTGCCGTCAGCCGACGGTCCCGGCGGTTCCGCTGCTCAGTCGCGCGCGGGCTGTACCGCCGCGTCGACCTGCGCCTCGACCTCCGCGTCGACCGCCGCCTCGACCGTCGGCTCCGGCCGCTCGAACCGGCCGTCCAGCTTGGAGACCAGGCCCGTGACCTGACGGGCGATGTCCGGCGCGGTCAGGCCGATCTCCGCCAGCACCTCCGCGCGGGAGGCGTGGTCGAGGAAGCGCGGCGGGATGCCGAAGTCGCGCAGCGGCATGTCCACGCCCGCGTCGCGCAGGGCCTGGGCGACCGCCGAGCCGACGCCGCCGACGCGGGAGTTGTCCTCGACGGTGACGACCACGCGGTGCCGCGCGGCGAGCGGGGCCATGGCGTCGTCGACGGGCTTGACCCAGCGCGGGTCGACGACGGTGGTGGTGATGCCCTGCTTGTCGAGGAGCGTGGCCACCTCCAGGCACATCGGGGCGAGGGCGCCGACGGAGACGAGGAGGACGTCCGGGGTGTCGGTGCCGGGCTCGCGCAGGACGTCCATGCCGCCGACGCGGCCCACCGCGGGCACGGCGGGGCCGACGGCGCCCTTGGAGAAGCGGACCACGGTCGGCGCGTCCTCGACCTCGACGGCCTCGCGCAGCTGGGCGCGGACCTGGTCGGCGTCGCGCGGGGCGGCCAGCCGCAGCCCCGGGACGACCTGAAGGATCGACATGTCCCACATGCCGTTGTGGGAGGCGCCGTCGGTGCCGGTGACACCGGCCCGGTCCAGGACGAAGGTCACCCCGCACTTGTGCAGGGCCACGTCCATCAGGACCTGGTCGAAGGCGCGGTTGAGGAAGGTGGCGTAGACGGCGAAGACGGGGTGCACCCCGGCGTGGGCGAGGCCGGCCGCGGAGACGGCGCCGTGCTGCTCGGCGATGCCGACGTCGTAGACCCGGTCGGGGAAGGCCTTGGCGAACTTGTCCAGGCCGACCGGCTGGAGCATGGCCGCGGTGATGGCGACGACGTCCTTGCGCTCCTTGCCGAGCCTGACCATCTCGTCGCCGAACACGGAGGTCCAGTCGGCGCCGGAGGTCGAGATCGGCAGTCCGGTGTCGGGGTGGATCTTGCCGACGGCGTGGAAGCGGTCGGCCTCGTCCTGGAGGGCGGGCTGGTAGCCGCGGCCCTTCTCGGTGAGGCAGTGCACGATGACGGGACCGTTGAACCGCTTGGCGCGGGCCAGCGCCGACTCCAGGGCCTCGATGTCGTGGCCGTCGATGGGGCCGACGTACTTCAGGCCCAGGTCCTCGAACATGCCCTGCGGGGCGATGAAGTCCTTCAGGCCCTTCTTGGCACCGTGCAGGGTCTCGTACAGCGGCCGGCCCACGACCGGGGTGCGCTCCAGGACCTCCCGGGTGCGGGCCAGGAAGCGTTCGTAGCCGTCGGTGGTGCGCAGGGTCGCCAGGTGGTTGGCCAGGCCGCCGATGGTGGGCGCGTAGGAGCGCTCGTTGTCGTTGACGACGATGACGAGCGGGCGGTCCTTGGCGTCGGCGATGTTGTTCAGCGCCTCCCAGGCCATGCCGCCGGTCAGCGCGCCGTCGCCGATGACCGCGGCGACGTGGCTGTCCCGCTCGAGCAGCTGGTTGGCCTTGGCGATGCCGTCGGCCCAGCCCAGCACGGTGGACGCGTGGCTGTTCTCGATGACGTCGTGCTCGGACTCGGCCTGCGAGGGGTAGCCGGACAGGCCGCCCTTCATCTTCAGCTTGGAGAAGTCCTGGCGGCCGGTGAGCAGCTTGTGCACGTAGGACTGGTGGCCGGTGTCCCACAGCACCTTGTCCTTCGGCGACTGGAAGACCCGGTGCAGGGCGATGGTCAGCTCCACCACACCGAGGTTGGGGCCCAGGTGGCCGCCTGTCTTGGAGACCTCGGTGACGAGGAAGGTACGGATCTCCTGCGCCAGCTGGTCGAGCTCCTCCAGGCTGAGCCGGTCCAGATCGCGCGGTCCCCTGATGCGGGTCAGCAGCGGCACCCGTGCCTCCTTCGTAGAGCTGATCGAGCTGTTGTCGGGCTCGTCGAGTCTAATGTTCCGTCCCAGCGGCCGGTGCCCGGGCCGGGGGTCGTACCTCACTCGGACGGCGGTACCGGTGCCGCGTCCGGCATGAAACGACTGTGCCCAGCACCACCGTGGGTGCCGGGCACAGCCTGGATCGGGCGAGCTTACGCGCGGCCCGCCGACTTCTGCGTCTTGCGGGTCACGGCGTCGATGACCACCGTCGCCAGCAGGACGCCACCGGTGATCATGTACTGGACCGGCGCGCCGACGCCCTCCAGTGCGAGGCCGTACTGGATCGAGACGATGACCAGCACACCGAGGAGCGCGTCCCAGGTGCGGCCGCGGCCACCGAAGAGGGACGTGCCACCGATCACGGCCGCGGCGATGACGTTCATCAGGAACTCGCCGGTGCCCGCGCCCTGGTTGGCGGAGGCGATCTTCGAGGCGACGAAGAGGCCGCCGATCGCGGCGAAGGTTCCGGCGATCGCGAAGACCGAGATCCGGACCAGCTCCACGTTGATGCCGGCCCGCCGGGAGGCCTCGACGCTGCCGCCGAGCGCGAAGACCTTGCGGCCGTAGGCGGTGCGGCGGAGCACGAAGTCGGTGATCACCAGCACCGCGAGGAAGATCACCACGGCGAGGGGCAGGCCCTTGTACTGGTTGTAGACGATCGCCACGGCGAAGGAGAGGACGGCCAGCAGCGCGGTGCGCACCAGGATGTCGCTGAGCGGGCGGGACGGGATCCCGGCGGCCTCCCGGCGGCGGCTGCCCAGGTACGCGGTGAGGAAGTACCCGGCGACGGCCACGACGGCCAGCCCGTAGGCGGCGGCGACGTCGCTGAAGTAGTAGCCGGTGAGATTGGTGACGATGCCGTCGTCGAGGTTGATGGTGCCGTTGCTCCCGAGGATCTGGAGCATGAAGCCCTGCCAGAACAGGAGTCCGGCCAGCGTCACGGCGAAGGCGGGGACGCCGATGCGGGCGAAGAAGAAGCCGTGGACGGTACCGGCCACGGTGCCGGTGAGGATGGCCAGCACCAGGGCCAGCACCTCGTTCATCCCGTGTGTGATGTTCAGCACCGCGAAGGTGGCGCCCGCGACACCGGAGACCGAGCCGACCGACAGGTCGATCTCGCCGAGCAGCAGGACGAACACGATGCCGACGGCGATCATGCCCGTGCCGACCATGGCGACGGAGATGTCGGTGAGGTTGCCCGGGGTGAGGAAGTTGGAGTTCAGGCTCTGGAAGATGATCCAGATGATCACCAGGCCGATGATGACCGGAACGGAGCCCAGGTCACCGGCCTTCATCTTCCGCTTGAACTCGGTGAGATAGCCCGCGAAGCCCTGCTCGCGCACCAGCAGGCGGGGGTCCACGGCCGTCGCCGCGCCTGCCGCCGCCTCGGAGTTCTCCAGCGCGCTGTCCTCGGGGGGCGTGGAGGTCTTGTCGATGCTCACTTCGTGATCTCCCCGTTGGTGCGCGCCGCACGGCGGGTGACGGCGTTGTCCGTGGCGCCGGTGATGGCGGAGATGATCTCTTCCTGGGAGGTCGTCTTGACCTCGAAGACACCGTTGTTGCGGCCCAGGCGGAGCACGGCCACCTTGTCCGCGACCGCTTTGACGTCGGCCATGTTGTGGCTGATGAGGATCACCGCGTGACCGCGTTCGCGCAGCCGCTCGACCAGGTCGAGGACCTGCGCGGTCTGCTCCACGCCGAGGGCGGCGGTGGGCTCGTCGAGGATGACCAGCTTGGGCTCGCCGAGCATGGAACGGGCGATGGCCACGACCTGGCGCTGACCGCCGGAGAGCGAGGCGATCGGGATGCGGACGCTGGGGATGCGGATGGACAGCGTGTCGAGCAGTTCGCGGGAGCGGCGCTCCATCTCGACCTCGTCCAGGACGCCGCGGCGGCGGATCTCCCGGCCGAGGAAGAGGTTGCCGACCACGTCGATGTTGTCGCACAGCGCGAGGTCCTGGTAGACCGTCGCGATACCGAGGTTCTGGGCGTCGTGCGGCTTGTTGATCTGGACTGCGTTGCCGTCCCACTCGATGCGTCCCTCATCGATGGGGTGCACGCCGGCGATCGTCTTGACCAGCGTGGACTTTCCGGCGCCGTTGTCGCCCACCAGGGCGACCACCTCACCGGCGTGGACCTCAAGCTCTACGTCGGTGAGCGCCTGCACGGCACCGAACCGCTTGGAGACCCCGCGCAACGCCAGCACGGGCGTAGCGGACAAGTGAACCATCTCCTTCGCCGCCTGACCCGGCGGGAGGTTGTGCAGAAGTTTGGGGGGTTGTTCCGTCCGGCGCCCCGCACGAGCTTGCGGGGCTGGACACGCGGGGCGCCGGCGGAGCCTGGGGCGCTTCCCCCAGGGGGTTCAGAGGTGCACTCCCCTGAACTCCCCCGGCGCGGGAGGCGCTTGCGTCGCGTTGCCGCGGACCGGTCCGGTTACTTCAGACCGATCTTGTCGCAGGCCGCCTTGTACTGGGCGGTGCAGATCTCGGCGACGGTGTAGACCTTGTCCTTGACGACGGTGTCCTGGATGTTGTCCTTGGTCAGCGAGGTGACCTCGACCAGGACCGAGGGGACACCCTTGGTGGTGGGGCTGTCGACCTTGTCCTTGGCGACCGAGTCCAGCGACTTGCCCTGGGCGAGGGCGACGGCCATCTCGGCGGCGGCGTCGGCCTCGGGGGCGTACGGCTTGTAGACGCTCATGTACTGCTCACCGGAGACGATGCGCTGCACGCCCGCGAGTTCGGCGTCCTGGCCGGTGACCGGCACGGAGATGCCGGCGGCCTTCAGGGCGGTGATGATACCGCCGGCCATGCCGTCGTTGGCGGAGTAGACGCCGACGATGTTCTTCTTGCCGATGGCGGAGATGGCGCCTTCCATGTTCTTGTTGGCGTTCTCCGGCTTCCACTCGGCCGTGTCGTACTCCTTGCCGACGTTCACCTTGCCGTCGAGCACCGAGTGGGCGCCGTCCTTGAACTGCTTGGCGTTCGGGTCGGTGGAGGAGCCGTTCATCATGACGATCTTGCCGGACTTGGCCTTGTCGCCGAGCGCCTTGAGCAGCGCCTCGCCCTGGGTCTTGCCGACGGTCACGTTGTCGAACGAGGTGTAGGCGTCGATCGGGCCCTGGGCCAGGCGGTCGTAGGCGACGACGGGGATGCCGGCGTCCTTGGCCTTCTGCACCGAGCTCTTGATGGCGGCGGCGTCCACGGCGTCGACGATGAGCACGTCCACCTTGTTGGTGATCATCGTCTCGACCTGCTGGCTCTGCAGCGTGGCGTCCTGCTTGGCGTTGGCGTAGACGACCTTGCCCTTGTTGTCCGTCAGCTCCGCGACCTTCTTCTCGATCAGCGGGCGGTCGAACTTCTCGTAACGGGCCGTCTGGTTCTCCGGCAGCAGCAGACCGACCTTGATGGCGTCGCCCTTCTTCTCGCCGCCGGCCGACTTGGAGGCGCCGTCACCGGACTCCTTGGCGCTGCCACATGCGGCGAGCGAGACGGCCATGGCACCAGCAGCAACGGCGAAAGCCGCACGACGCATACGCGTGTTCACTTCTTCAAACCTCCCTGACGAGGCCGCGTCGTTGCGGCCGAGGTGGCTGGCAGTCAATCCCGGCCGCGCGTACGACGTCAAGAAGTAAATACTTAACGAGATGGCAACGGTGCCATCCGTTCTCTAAGTGAAGGCAGGAGTGGCCGCGTGCAGCGTTCCGTCCAAAAGTGTCGAATCGCCCATCTCGCTGAGCGCCAGGGCGAGCGCCCCGAGCACTTCGGCACGGCCCCCGAGTGCCCCGGGAAGCAGGGCGAGTTGGCGCGCGGCACTGGGGATGGCGTACCGTCCGACCGACTCCCTGATCGGGCCCAGCACCAGCTCACCGGCCTCGGCGAGGTCGCCTCCTAGCACCACCCGGCTGGGGTTGAGCAGATTGCAGAGATTGGCGACGCCGCTGCCGATGTGCCGGCCGATGTCGGCGACCACCCGGCGGCAGCCCGGGTCGCCCTCCCGCGCCAGCCGTACGACGCCCTCCATCGTCAACCCGGCGCCGTGGCTGGGCTGGAGCAGCGGGAGCACGTACCCGGCGGCGGTGAAGGTCTCCAGGCAGCCGCGGTTCCCGCAGCGGCAGACCGGGCCGGACTCGTCGAGCGTGATGTGCCCGATCTCGCCCGCCGTGCCGCCGGGGCCGCGGTAGATCCTGCCGCTGATCACCAGTCCCGCGCCGACCCCGCTGGCGATCTTGATGTAGGCCAGGTCGCGCACACCCCGCCCGCTGCCCCAGACCAGCTCGCCCAGGGCGCCCAGGTTGGCGTCGTTGTCCACGTGCACCGGCACGCCGAGGCGCCCCCGCAGCTCCTCGGCGGGCCTGACGCCCGTCCAGCCCGGCAGGATGGCCGTGGAGCCCAGCGTGCCGGACTCGACGTCGATCGGGCCGGGTACGCCGACACCCACGCCGGCGATCTTGGAACGGTCCACGCCGGTGGCCGCGATCAGGCGGTTGACCAGCTCTTCCGCCCGGTCGAAGCCCTGCGTCGAGGAGGCGTCCACGTCCAGCGGCTCGGACTCCTCGGCCAGCACCTGGTGGGCGAGGTTGCCGATCGCGACCCGCAGGTGGGTGTGCCCGAAGTCGACGCCGATCACGATGCCGGCGTCCCCGCTCAGCGACACGCTGCGGGCCCGGCGCCCACCCGCGGAGGTGGGCGTGACCTGGACCGTTCCACCGTCCTTGAGCTCGCGCACGATGTTGGAGACCGTCGCCGCGGACAGGCCCGTGGTCCGCGCGATCTCCGCCTGCGTGAGTGATCCGGCAAGACGCACGGCACGTACGACCCGCTCCAGGTTGGCTCGGTGCAGCGACGACTGCGACCCTGGAGTCTCCACGACGACCTCCTGAGCGCGGGGCCGCTTCAGTGAGGCCCCGTCCATGTCCAACTAGTGAACTCTAAGCTGAGCTGTTCGGGTCCCCTCCCGTCAAGAGGTTGAACGGTATCCGGGCCCTTGGACACGCTGACGGAGCCGTGCCACGCGCGCGCGTGCGGACGCGGGTGCGCACATACGCGAGCCGCCCCCGCACGCCCCGGAGAGGGGCGGCGAGGGCGGCGTGCTCGGACGGCGGAACGGGCGCGGGACAGGCGGCGGGCCGGGACGCCAGGAGGGCCGGGGCGGCAGGAGGCTCGGGACGGCGCGCGCGAGTGGTGGGGCGCCGGGGCTACTTCAAGGCGCCCGCCGTGAGCCCCTGCACCACCTGGCGCTGGAAGACGATGTACGCGGCGAGCACCGGCAGCATCGCCATCACCAGTCCGGCGAACAGACCGGACCAGTCGCCCTTGTACCCCTGGCTCACGGCCAACTGCACCAGACCCTGGGTGAGCACGTGCTTGTCCGGGTCGGTGTTGAGCACCGTCGGCAGCAGGTACTGGTTCCACTGACCCAGGAAGTTGAAGATCCCCACGCTGATCAGGCCGGGCTTGGCCATCGGCAGCATGATCTGGAAGAACGTCCGGGTGTGCGAGGCGCCGTCCACGAAGGCGGCCTCCGCCACGGAGGTCGGCAGGGTCCGGAAGAACGCGGTCAGGAAGAACACCGTGAACGGCAGGGAATAGGCGATGTAGACCAGGATCAGACCATGAATGGTGTTCAGCAGTCCCATGTTGTTCACCACATAGAACAGCGGGACCAGGGCGAGCATGATCGGAAAACTCATGCCGCCGATGAAAAGGTAATAGATGAACCGGTTGCCCGGAAAGTCGAAACGGGCCAGCACATACGCCGCCATCGAGCCGAGCACCAGAGTGCCGATGAGCGAACCCCCCACCACCAGAACGGTGTTGAGGAAGTACGAGCTCATATTGGCCTCGGTCCAGGCCCGCGACCAGTTCTCGAAGTGCAGCCTGTCGGGCAGCGACCAGGGCGAGCCGAAGATGGAGCCGTCGTCCTTGAAGGACGTCATCACCGCCCAGACCAGCGGTGTGACCACCATAATCGCCCAGATGATCAGGATGCCGTGCGAGAAGACGTTGAGGACGGAGCCGTCCTTCTTCCGTCCGTCCGGCTTTTCGGCCGGTACGCCGGCGGTGGCGAGACCGGCACCGGACTCGGCCGGAACGGGGGCGGGGGTCTCGGTCGTTTTCATGGGTCAGAACTCCAGCCGCTCGCGCCGGCCCAGCCGCATCACGACGGCGGCGAAGGCCAGCGTGACGATGAGCAGGGCGACGCCGATCGTGGTGGCGTAGGCGGCCTGACCGTCACGGAACGCCTTCTGGTACACGTACAGGACCATGACGGTGGTCGAGTAGTCGGGGCCGCCCGGCCCGGTCGTCATGATCTGTACGACCGCGAACGACTCCGCGCCGAGGGCGAGGATGCCCATGTACACCCAGCCGGACTGCACGGTGTCCCACAGCAGCGGCAGGGTGATCCGGAAGAAGGTGGCGAACCGGCTGGCGCCGTCCAGCAGCGCCGCCTCGTACAGGTCCGCCGGGATGGAGGCCATACCGGCCGAGAACAGGACCACGAAGAAGCCGACCGTGGACCAGACGAGCACCGCCATGACGCACCACAGGGCGAGACTCGGGTCGCCCAGCCACAGCGGCTGCAGGCTGTCGAGCCCGATCCCGCGCAGCAGGGAGTTGATCGCGCCGCTGTCCGGGTTGTACACGAAGGCGAACAGGATGGCCACGATCGCGATGGACAGCACCTGCGGGAAGAAGTAGACGATCTTGTAGAAGGAGGAGCCGCGGACACCGGAGATGGCCGGTCCTCCCCTGCGACGCCGCCCGCCCACATTGATCATGAAGGCGAAGAACAGCGCCAGACCGAGCGTCACCAGCGGTAGCAGCAGCGCGAACAGCAGGCTGTGCTGCAACGACTTCCAGAAGATGTCGTCGTGGAGCATCCTCTGGTAGTTGTCGAAGCCGACCATCTGGAAATCGGGGCTCAGACCGGTCCAGTCCGTGAACGAGTAGTAGATGGACTGGATGAACGGCCAGACGACGAAAAGCGCGTACAGCCCGAGGGGAACCGCGAGGAACCCCACGATGAACCGGTACTTGCCGTGCTGCATTGCTGCCGACCCCGATCTCTGGGCGGGTGGTACCGCTGGTGACGGATCCTCAGGACTACTGGTGCTTGTAGTGCTTGATCGACTGGTCCTTGGCGGCCTCGTCGGCGAAGCCCTGGATCTTCTTGATGGCCTCGGCCGGGGTGAGGCGGCCGGCCATCATCTCGCCGATGCCCGACACACCGATCTTCTCCTTCTGGAGCTGCACGTACCAGTCCTGGAGCCGCGGGTTCACCACGTTGGAGCCGGCCTTGTCCAGCGCCGCGACTCCGGACTTCAGTCCGGGGGTGAGGTCGAGGCCGTCCGTACCGCCGTTGTACGCGGTGAGGGACTTCACCTTGGCGGTGAAGTTCTTCGAGGAGGCCTCGCTGAGCATGATGCGCAGCTGCTCCATGCCGCCCTCGGGGTTCTTGGCCTTGGCCGGCACGATGAACGGCTCGCCACCGGAGGCCCAGATGGTGCCGAACGGCATCTTGTCGGAGCTGTCGATGCCGGTGGGCGCGGAGACGGCGAGGTCGAAGTCCTTCGGGATGACGTTGGCGGACTCGTTCTCCACCCAGGAGCCGTTCGGGATGAACAGCGCCTTGCCCTTGGCCCAGGCGGTCTGCGACTGGATGTGGTCCAGGCCCGGGGTGCCCTTGAGGACGTAACCCTTCTTGTAGAGCTCGTAGTAGGCCTCGAAGCAGGCCTTGACCGCCGGGTGCTTCCAGGCGTTCGGCTCGAGGTTGTCGATGGCGTCCAGGACATCGCGGCCGCCGACCTTGCCGATCATCGGGTAGAGCGAGAAGGGCAGGTAGTACGGGTACTTGCCGGCGTAGGTCCAGCCGGCCATGCCCTTCTTCTTGGCCTTCTCGCAGACCTTGAGCATCGCGTCCCAGGTCTCCGGGTACTGCTCGTCGAGCGAGTCCAGGGCCTTCTGCGAGTACCACACGCCGTACACCGTGTAGGCGTAGTACATGATCCAGACCGGCTGGCCGTCGAACTGGCCCATCTCCACGATGCCCGGGCGCAGCGTGTCGCGGACCTTCTTGTTCGGGTCGTCGTAGGACGGCGCGTCCAGCAGCGGGGTCAGATCCGCGAGCTGGTTCTTGCCGACGAGACCGCCCATGTCCATCTGCTCGGCGCCGGAGTTGTCGATGAGGTCCGGCGGGTTGCCCTGGTTGAAGCGCGGCTGGAGCGTCGACGCGATCTTCTGGATGGCGGAGAACTTGGTCTTCGCCTTGGGGAAGTTCTGGTCGTAGATCTTGACGGCGTCCTGGGCGTACTCCTTGCCGAAGCCGCCGTCGAACAGGACGAATTCCATCTGCGCGGTGTCATTGACACCGAGCGGGTTCTTCGCGGTCTTCTTGCCGGTCTTGGCCTTCTTCTGGTCGTCGCCGCCGCCACCACTGGCGCAGGCGGACAGGAAGCCCATCGCGGGAACGCTGATGAGACCGAGTGCGGCGGACCGCTTGATCAGAGCCCGGCGGCCGACGCCCCCGTGGTTCTCGGCGGAAGTGGATCCCATGCTCAAGTCCTCGCCTTCTCCAGGACTCAGGCGGTGAACCGGATCCTCCCCGGCACCGCGGTCGGGTCAAGCTGGGTCGTGCAGGAAGTGCGTTGTGTGCCATTCACCGAGGTCGGCCTGAAGACAGAGGGCGGACGCGTTTCGCACGTCGCACCTCCTTTCCGAACTCCCCCGGGTCCGCTTCCGGCCGATCGTGCGGTCGCGCGGACGCCGACAGGTATAGTCCACTTCCCGCCAGCGGAGCAAGATCGAGAGCAAGGTTCACCGCGGGTCTTTTCCGAGTTGAGACCTCACGCGGAATATGAGCCGCCTGTGGGCTCCCGTTGACGGATATATCCGTGGCTTTGCGCCCGAATGCCACACCCAACACCCTTGACATCCCTGGTCACTTGGCTCCCTACTGGTCCTTGCGTAAAGAGCTGACAACGTTGTCCGACGCAGGGAGGGACGCCGCGCATGCAGCGCAGAGTACGGCACAGATGGGGTCCGGCGGTCGTCATCACGGCCGCCTTCGTCACGGCACTCGGCTCGCAGGGGGCCGCGGTCGCCCTGCCCGGCAAGGCCCCGGCCGCCGCACGGGAGTTCAGCTCCTCGTTCGAGGCCGGCGATCCGGCACCGGACTGGCTGAACACCGTCGACACCGGTCCGGACGGCGCCAAGCGCGCCTCGGGCGTGGACGGCGGCTACAGCACCGGCATCCCGGGCAACGTGGCCGACCACATCACCGAGGTCCGGGCCAGCGCGGAGAACACCGACGGCGGGGAGGTGAAGGAGAACCTCGTCGACGGCGAGTCCGGCACCAAGTGGCTGGCGTTCGAGCCCACCGGCTGGGTCGAGTTCGACTTCGACAAGCCGGTGAAGATCGCCCGTTACGCCTTCACCTCGGCCAACGACCACGCCGAGCGCGACCCGAAGGACTGGACCCTCAAGGGCTCCACCGACGGCAAGGACTGGAAGACCGTCGACACCCGCTCCGGCGAGAGCTTCGCCGAACGGTTCCAGACCAACACCTACGACCTGGCCGAGCCGGCCGAGTACCAGCACTTCCGGCTCGACGTGACGAAGAACAACGGCGCCCCGGACATCCTCCAGCTGGCCGAGGTGCAGTTCTCCACCGGCGGCGACGGCGATCCCGTCCCGCAGGACATGCTCTCGCTGGTCGACCGCGGCCCGAGCGGCTCCCCGACCGCGAAGTCGGGCGCCGGCTACACGGGCAAGAGCGCCCTGCGCTACGCCGGCCGGCACACCGCGAAGGGCCGGGCGTACTCGTACAACAAGGTCTTCGACGTCAACATAGCGGTGCTGCCCGACACCCAGCTGTCGTACCGGCTCTACCCGTCGATGGCCGACGGCGACCGCGACTACGACGCCACCAACGTCGCCGTCGACCTCGCCTTCACCGACGGCACCTACCTCAGCCAACTGGGCGCGAGCGACCAGCACGGCTTCCCCCTGAGCCCGCAGGGCCAGGGCGAGTCCAAGACGCTGTACGTCAACCAGTGGAACAACGTGCTCTCCCGGATCGGTTCGGTCGCCGCCGGCAGGACGATCGACCGGATCCTGCTCGCCTACGACTCCCCCACCGGCCCGGCGAAGTTCCGCGGCTGGCTGGACGACGTGGTGATCGCCCAGGTACCGCAGGAGAAGCCGAAGGCGCACCTCTCGGACTACGTGCTGACCACCCGCGGCACCAACTCCAGCGGCAGCTTCTCGCGCGGCAACAACTTCCCCGCGACCGCGCTGCCGCACGGCTTCAACTTCTGGACGCCGGTGACCAACGCGTCCTCGCAGAGCTGGCTGTACGAGTACGCGCACGCGAACAACGACGCCAACCTGCCGACCCTCCAGGCGTTCAGCGCGAGCCACGAGCCCAGCCCCTGGATGGGTGACCGGCAGACCTTCCAGGTGATGCCGTCCGCCGCCGCCGGCACCCCGGACACCGGCCGCGCCGCCCGCGCCCTCGCCTTCCGGCACGAGAACGAGACCGCGCGGCCGTACTACTACGGGGTGCGCTTCGAGAACGGCCTGACGGCGGAGATGGCGCCGACCGACCACGCCGCCGCGCTGCGCTTCACCTACCCGGGCGACGACGCAAGCGTGATCTTCGACAACGTCACCAACCAGGGCGGTCTGACTCTGGACACCGCGCACGGCGTCGTCACCGGCTACTCGGACGTGAAGTCCGGGCTGTCCGCCGGCGCCACCCGGCTGTTCGTCTACGGCGTCTTCGACAAGCCCGTGACCAGCGGCTCGGCCGCCGGCGTCACCGGCACCGTGCGCCTCGACGCGGGCAAGGACCGCACGGTCACCCTGCGCCTTGCCACCTCCCTCATCAGCGTCGACCAGGCGAAGGACAACCTGCGCCAGGAGATCCCGGACGGCACCTCCTTCGACACCGTCAAGGCGGCCGCCCAGCACTCCTGGGACCAACTCCTCGGCAAGATCGAGGTCGAGGGCGCCACGCCCGACCAGCTGACCACGCTCTACTCCAACCTGTACCGGCTGTACCTGTACCCGAACTCGGGCTCCGAGAAGGTGGGCGGCAAGGACCGGTACGCCTCCCCGTTCTCGCCCGCGGCCGGCCAGAACACCCCGACGCAGACCGGCGCGAAGATCGTCGACGGCAAGGTGTACGTCAACAACGGCTTCTGGGACACCTACCGGACCACCTGGCCCGCGTACTCCCTGCTGACGCCCGGTCAGGCCGGAGAGATGGTCGACGGGTTCGTGCAGCAGTACAAGGACGGCGGCTGGACCGCCCGCTGGTCGTCCCCGGGCTATGCCGACCTGATGACCGGCACCTCCTCGGACGTGGCCTTCGCGGACGCCTACGTCAAGGGTGTGCCCATGGACGCGAAGACGGCGTACGAAGCGGCCGTGAAGAACGCGACGGTGGTACCGCCCTCCTCGGGCGTGGGCCGCAAGGGCATGACCACCTCGCCCTTCCTCGGCTACACCAGCACCGCCACCGGCGAGGGCCTGTCCTGGGCGATGGAGGGCTACAACAACGACTACGGCATCGCGCAGATGGGCGAGGCCCTCTACAAGAAGACCGGCGAGAAGCACTACCAGGAGGAAGCGGAGTACTTCCGCAACCGGGCCCAGGACTACGTCAAGCTGTTCGACTCGCGGATCGGCTTCTTCCAGGGCCGCAACGCCCAGGGCGACTGGCGCCTCGACCCGTCGAAGTACGACCCGCGCGTGTGGGGCTACGACTACACGGAGACCAACGGCTGGGGCTACGCCTTCACCGCCCCGCAGGACAGCCGGGGCCTGGCGAACCTGTACGGCGGCCAGAAGGGCCTCGCGGACAAGCTCGACACGTACTTCGCCACGCCGGAGACGGGGTCCTCGGAGGTCGCCGGCTCCTACGGCGGCATCATCCACGAGATGACCGAGGCGCGGGACGTGCGGATGGGCCAGTACGGCCACTCCAACCAGCCCGCCCACCACGTGATCTACATGTACGACGCGGCCGGGCAGCCCGCCAAGGCCCAGGCGAAGGCCCGCGAGGTGCTCTCCCGGCTCTACGTGGGCAGCGAGATCGGCCAGGGCTACCTCGGCGACGAGGACAACGGCGAGCAGTCGGCCTGGTACGTGTTCTCCGCGCTCGGCTTCTACCCGCTGGTCATGGGCAGCGGTGAGTACGCCGTCGGCTCCCCGCTGTTCACCAAGGCGACCGTGCACCTGGAGAACGGCCACGACCTGGTGATCAAGGCGCCGAAGAACAGCGCGAAGAACGTGTACGTGCAGGGCGTGCGGCTCAACGGCAAGGCGTGGAACTCGACGAGCCTGCCCCACTCCGTCCTGTCCCGGGGCGGCACCCTGGAGTTCGACATGGGTCCGCGGCCGTCGTCCTGGGGCACCGGGAAGAGCGCGGCGCCGGTGTCGATCACGACCGGCAACAAGGCGCCGTCGCCCCGGTCCGACGTCCTCGACGGGGACGGGCCGCTGTTCGACGACACGTCGGCCACGGAGGCGACCGTGACGTCGGTGGACCTGCCGGTGTCCGGCAGGGTCAAGGCCGTCCAGTACACCCTGACCTCGCCGGCCGACCGCACCAAGGCCCCGACCGGCTGGACGCTGCAGGCCTCCACCAACGGCAAGACCTGGAAGACGGTGGACAAGCGCTCCGGCGAGTCCTTCGCCTGGGACAAGCAGACCCGCCCCTTCACGATCGCCGCACCGGGCATGTACCAGCAGTACCGCCTGGTCCTGGACAGCGCCTCCACGCTGGCGGAGGTGGAGCTGCTGGCCTGACGCACCTCCGTACGGCATGAGGAAGGGGCGGGGCCGACGGGCCCCGCCCCTTCGTGCTGCTCGGCACAGAGGTCAGTCCGTGGCGAGGGCGAAGACGTGCAGGTCGGTGTTGTCCGGCAGGCGCACGCTGCTGATCCGCTTGCCTGCCGGGGCCTCGTACGGCTGGGTGGCGAAGACGTAGGTCGTCACCACGTCCTTGTCGGTACCCGCGACGTTGCGGTACGTGGTCTTGGCCACCACCGTGTTGCCGTACTGGACGGTCCCGCCGCCTCCGCCGACGGTCCAGTCGGTGAAGGAGAGGTCGACGGTGCCGGTGGTGCCGTCGGTGTAGGTGACGGTGGCCTTGGTCTGCTGGTTGCCGTTGACCGCGCTGCCGACGAAGGACAACCGGGCCGCGGGCGAGGCCAGTTCGATGCTCTGACCGGCCGCGGCGGCGTTGTCCGGGCGTCCGCTCGGCGAGTCCGGCCAGGTGAACGCCAGGCCGTCCACCGTGCCCTGCCCGCCCGACGCCAGGCCGGCCGCCGCCAGGGCCTGGCGGGAGTAGCTCCAGCCGCCCCCGTCGTAGTCGGCCTCGTCGTGGTCGCCCTCGTCGTCCGAGATCCCGGTGTTGTCGTAGGCGGCCAGCAGGCTGCCCGGGGCCGCCACCGTGAGGGACACCGGCTGCTCGTAGGACTGGCTGCCGGAGGTGACCGTGACGTTCGCGTCGTAGAAGCCCTGTTCGGCGTCCGGCGCGGCGGTGAGCGTGATCTGCTGGGCGCCGCCGGTCACCGTGCCCTCGGCGGGGGTCGCCGTGATGCCGGACGGGGTCCGGACACTGAAGCGGACCTCGGGCCCCTGGCCGCCGTTCAGTGACAGGGCCCGCACGTCGATCGTCGTGGTGTCGCCGGGCGCGAGCGTCGCCGTGGTCGGGCCCACACCGATCTGGTACGACTGCTCACCCTCCCGGAAGGAGGGCGGGGCGGCCGACGGAGCGCTGCCCCAGGCGCGGTCGGGGGTGGCGGAGAGGGTGTAGTCGAGCCGGCCGCCGTCACGGACGAAGCTCGCCGGCAGCCAGGGGCGCTCGCTCACCTTGCCGTTCACCTTCAGGGACCGGATGTACGGGGATCCGGCCGCCGCACCCGTGGCGCGGACGGAGATGTCCTTGCCGTGCGTCCGGTGGATGTCGATCTGCTCGAACAGCGGGGAGGCGAGGACGAGTTCGGCGCGGGAGGGTACCTGCGGATACATCCCCATCGCCGAGAAGACGTACCAGGCCGACATCGCGCCGAGGTCGTCGTTGCCGGGGATGCCACCCGGCTGCGTCGTCCACAGTTGCCGCATGGCGGCGCGGACGGTCTCCTGCGTCTTGTAGGGCGCGCCCGCGTAGTCGTACAGGTAGGGGACGTTGATCGAGGGCTCGTTGTCGAGTTCGGACTTGGCGCCGCCGCCACCGGTGAACGCCCAGCCGCCGTCGGCGTCGTGGAAGAAGTCGTCCAGGCGGGCGAGCGCCGCCTCCCGGCCGCCCATCGCCGCGAAAAGGCCGGCCGGGTTGTGCTGGACCATCCAGGTGTACTGGGCCGCCGTGCCCTCGACGAAGCCGTTGCCGGTGTCCGGGGTGAAGCCGGTGACCCAGCTCCCGTCGGCCTTGCGGTTGGCGATGTAGCCGCCGGAGGGGTGGGCGGCGACGTTGAAGTTGTTCTGCCACCACTGGGCGCGCTCGGTGAAGGCGGCGGCGGTCTTCTTCTGCCCGGCCGCTTCGGCGAGTTGGGTCAGGGCGAAGTCGGACGTGGACATCTCCAGCGTTTCGGCGGCGCCGCCCCAGGCGTTGGAGACGGACGGCATGTAGTGCAGCTTCAGGTACTTGTCCAGGGAGGGCCGCTGGCCCGCCGACAGGACCGGTTTGCCCGCCGGGGACAGGTCCTGCTCGGTCGGCACCGTCGCCGCCTTCACCAGGGAGGCGAGGGCCCCCTTCAGGTCGAAGTCCGTGCCGCCGAAGGCGTGGATGCCGGCGAGGGCGGTCGGCGAGGGGTCGCCGTTCATGACGTGGGTGCCGCTCGCGCCGTGCAGCCAGCGGTCCCACACACCGCCGTTCTGGCGGGCCAGCTCGTACAGGGACTGGGCCACGTCCGAGCCGGTGTCCGGGCTGAGCAGGGTCAGCAGTTGCACCTGGTCGCGGTACTGGTCCCAGCCGGAGAAGGTGCCGTACTGGGCCTGGTGGCCGCGGCCCACGGTGTGCACCTTGTCGTCGGCGCCGCGGTATCTGCGGTCGGCGTCGCTGATGACGTTGGGGTGCAGCAGGGAGTGGTAGAGCGCGGTGTAGAAGGTGGTGCGCTCGTCGTCGGTGCCGCCGCCGACGCGGATCGCGCCCAGTCGGTCCCGCCAGGCGCGGCGGGCCGCGTCCTTGACCGAGTCGAAGGAGCGCTGGGGCGGGTTCTCCGCGGCCAGGTTCGCCTCGGCGCCGGCCCGGCTGACGTAGGAGATGCCGACCTTGACGCCGACCGGGCCGGTGCCGGGCGCGAACTCCACATAGCCGCCGGCGCCCTTGCCCGCCACGGGCCTGCCGCCGCTGGAGAAGCCTCCGGCACCACCGCTCGCCGAGGTCGAGCCCGGGCTCAGCTTGTCGTCCTGCCAGGTGCCGGTCGCCTTGAAGGCCCGGTCGAAGCGGGCGGTGAAGTACAGGGTGTAGTAGGCGCGGCGGCCCTCGGGGTCGAGGTAGCCGCAGAAGTTGCCGGAGGTGACGGACCCGGAGACGGTGCGCTTGGCCGGGTCGATGGTGATCGACGAATCGGTCGAGCCCACCTCGGAGTTGGCGGTCCGGATCAGCAGGGAGGAGGGTTTGCCCTGCGGGTAGGTGAAGCGGGCCGAGCCGGTGCGCTCCGTCGCCGTGAGGTCGGCGGTGACGCCGGAGGCGAGGCCCACCGTGTAGTGGCCGGGCTCCGCGTGTTCGTCGGTGTGGCTGAAGCCCGAGGCGTAGACGGCGTCCTTGGTGTCGGCGGCGGGCGAGGAGGTGACCTCTCCGGCGTACGGGAAGAACGGGATGTCACCGCTGCCGCCCGCGCAGCCGGTGCCGGACATGTGGGTGAGGCTGAAGCCGCGGATGCGGGTGGCGTCGTACTGGTAGCCACCGGGCGCGGCCGTCCTCGTGGCGTCGCCGTTGGTGTTCTCCGGGCTGAAGGAGAGCATCCCGAACGGGGTGACGGCACCGGGGAAGACGTTGCCGCCGTTCCTGGTGCCGATCAGCGGATCGACGTACCCGGTCGGATCCGTGACCAGGCCGTGTGAGGAACCGGGTGGTGCGGTGGTCGCCGCAAGGGCGGGGGTGGCACCGCCGACCGCGAGCACCGCGGCCAGCAGCAGGGATGATGTCGGACGGAATCGCATGACGCGGCCCCTCCTCCTCCGGACGGGTCGCGCACCACGGGTCGCACAAGCCTCAGGGACAGTAGCGTGCGCCGGTGGCATCACGGAAGACCGCGTACCGGTGCGCCGGCGCGCCCCGTACTCACGCGGGCGAAGTCCTGGACACAGGGCATTGACATCGTTGTCGGCAGGCGCAGTAGAGTCATGCACAGACCAACTACGACAACGTTGTCGCACCAGGGTGTCGCACAAGCCGGCGTCACCGGTGGGTGAGGTGGGAGAGCTCCGAGCGACGGGTTCCGGTCCGTCACTGTGGGAGCGCTCCCACCTCACTGGTGAGTGAAGCTAGCGTGGACGGCGGCGGCTGTAAACGCCTGACGCACGTCCAGCGCACGCCCTGGCACACGTCCGGCACACGTCCGGCGCCAAAAGGGCGGGGCCGCACCCCCGTTGCCGGGGATGCGGCCCAACTGCCCTGCCTGATCGGTTACTTGCGGATCAGGCTGCGCAGCACGTACTGCATGATGCCGCCGTTGCGGTAGTAGTCGGCCTCACCGGGGGTGTCGATGCGGACGACCGCGTCGAACTCGACACCGGTGTCGGTGGTGACCTTCATCGTGCTCGGCGTGCGGCCGTCGTTGAGCCCGGTGACACCGGTGATGGAGAAGGTCTCCTCGCCGGTCAGACCGAGGGAGGCGGCCGACTGGCCCTCCGGGAACTGGAGCGGCAGGACGCCCATGCCGATGAGGTTCGAGCGGTGGATGCGCTCGTAGGACTCGGCGACGACGGCCTTGACGCCGAGCAGCGCGGTGCCCTTCGCGGCCCAGTCGCGGGACGAGCCGGAGCCGTACTCCTTGCCGGCCAGGACGACCAGCGGGATGCCCTGCTCGATGTAGTTGCGCGAGGCGTCGTAGATGAAGGAGACCGGAGCACCCCCGTCACCTTCGGCGGCCCGGGTGAAGTCCCGGGTGTAGCCGCCCTCCGTCCCCGGCGCGATCTGGTTGCGCAGGCGGATGTTGGCGAACGTGCCGCGGATCATCACCTCGTGGTTGCCGCGGCGGGAACCGTAGGAGTTGAAGTCGCGGCGCTGCACGCCGTGCTCGGTGAGGTACTGGCCCGCCGGGGTGTCGGCCTTGATGGCACCGGCCGGGGAGATGTGGTCGGTGGTGACCGAGTCGCCCAGCTTGGCGAGCACCCGGGCGCCGGCGATGTCCCCGACCGGGGCCGGGTCCATCGTCATGCCCTCGAAGTACGGGGGCTTGCGGACGTAGGTGGACTCGGCGTCCCACTCGAAGGTGTTGCCGGTCGGGATCGGCAGCGACTGCCACTGGGCGTCGCCGGCGAACACGTCGGAGTAGGACTTGGAGAACATGTCCTCGCCGATGGCGTTGGCCACGACGTCGTTGACCTCGGCCTCGGTCGGCCAGATGTCCTTCAGGTGGACCGGGTTGCCGTCCTGGTCGACACCGAGCGCGTCCTGGGTGACGTCCACCTTCATGGAGCCGGCGATGGCGTAGGCGACGACCAGCGGCGGGGACGCCAGGTAGTTCATCTTGACGTCGGGATTGATCCGGCCCTCGAAGTTGCGGTTGCCGGAGAGGACCGAGGTGACCGCGAGGTCGTGCTCGTTGACGGCCTTGGAGACCTCCTCCGGCAGCGGGCCGGAGTTGCCGATGCAGGTGGTGCAGCCGTAGCCGACGAGGTTGAAGCCCAGCTTGTCCAGGTACGGGGTCAGGCCGGCCTTGTCGTAGTAGTCCATGACGACCTTGGAGCCCGGCGCCAGCGTGGTCTTGACCCACGGCTTGCGGGTCAGGCCCTTCTCCACCGCCTTCTTGGCCACCAGCGCGGCGGCGACCATGACGTACGGGTTGGAGGTGTTGGTGCACGAGGTGATGGCCGCGACGGTGACCGCGCCGTGGTCCAGCTCGTAGGTGGTGCCGTCGGGGGCGGTGACCGGGACCGGGTTGGACGGGGCGCCGTTGGGGTGGACGGCCGGGGCGTCGGAGGCCGGGAAGGACTCCACGCCCGCCTCGTCGACGGTGTCGACGTAGTTGCGGACGTCCTGCTTGAACTGCTCGGCGGCGTTGGCCAGGATGATGCGGTCCTGCGGGCGCTTCGGGCCGGCGATGGACGGCACGACGGTGGACAGGTCCAGCTCGAGCTTCTCGGAGTAGTCCGGCTCGGCGCTCGGGTCCAGCCAGAGGCCCTGCTGCTTGGCGTACGCCTCGACGAGCGCCAGCTGCTGCTCGGGGCGGCCGGTCAGGCGCATGTAGTTGATGGTCTCGTCGTCGATCGGGAAGATCGCGGCGGTGGAGCCGAACTCCGGCGACATGTTGCCGATGGTGGCGCGGTTGGCCAGGCTCGTCGCGGCCACGCCCTCGCCGTAGAACTCGACGAACTTGCCGACCACGCCGTGCTTGCGGAGCATCTCGGTGATGGTCAGCACCAGGTCGGTGGCGGTGGTGCCCGCGGACAGCTCGCCGGTGAGCTTGAAGCCGACGACCCGCGGGATCAGCATGGAGACCGGCTGGCCGAGCATGGCGGCCTCGGCCTCGATGCCGCCGACGCCCCAGCCGAGGACGCCGAGGCCGTTGACCATGGTGGTGTGCGAGTCGGTGCCGACCAGGGTGTCGGGGTAGGCCTTGCCGTCGCGGACCATGACGACGCGGGCCAGGTGCTCGATGTTGACCTGGTGGACAATGCCGGTGCCCGGCGGGACGACCTTGAACTCGTCGAAGGCGGTCTGGCCCCAGCGCAGGAACTGGTAGCGCTCCTTGTTGCGGCCGTACTCCAGCTCGACGTTCTGCTTGAAGGCGTCGTTGGTGCCGAACTTGTCGGCGATGACGGAGTGGTCGATGACCAGCTCGGCCGGGGCCAGCGGGTTGATCTTCGCCGGGTCGCCGCCGAGCTCCTTGACGGCCTCGCGCATGGTGGCGAGGTCGACGACACAGGGCACGCCGGTGAAGTCCTGCATGATCACGCGGGCCGGCGTGAACTGGATCTCCTGCGACGGCTTGGCCTGGGAGTCCCAGCTGCCGAGGGCACGGATGTGGTCGGCGGTGATGTTCGCGCCGTCCTCGGTGCGGAGCAGGTTCTCCAGCAGCACCTTCAGGCTGTAAGGCAGTCGGGCCGAGCCCTCGACCTTGTCAAGCCGGAAGATCTCGTACGACTCGTCGCCCACCTGCAGCGTGCTGCGGGCGTCGAAGCTGTTCGCCGACACGACAGTCTCCTTCATTCATGTGCGCGTACCACCACGATCCTGCCGCCACGGCAACTCGAGCGATCCAGTAAGGTAAGGCTAAGTTAGGTCACCCTTACTGAGTGGCGGCTGTGGTGCACCCCGGCAGATATCTCGATGTCGAGATAACTCTAATACATGGGGGCCGGATGGTCATGCGCGGATCGACTGTCCGCTGTCATCCAATCGAGGCGTTTGACAGCGAACCCAGTCGTTCTCACTTCCTTGCCAGCGAACCTAGTCGTACGAGGGGACGTACTGGGGGTGCTGGGTGACCGTACCGGTCGGAGTGGATCTTGCGGAGCCTTATGTCGAGCTGTCGTACGTGGACGCTGTACGCGAGTGTCGGCGGCGCCCGCTGCTGGACTGCGTGACGGCGCGGTTCGAGGACGTGCCCGCGGTACGGCCGTTTCGCTGGTCGCGCGGTGAGCGTCACTTTCCGGGCTGGTACTGGGCGGCGACGACCGGGCGGCACGTCGGTTTCGAGTCGTGGCTGGAGCGGGACCGGCTTGTGCTGATGGACTTCGATCCCGGGGTGATGGGGATCGCCTCGCAGCCGTTCTGGCTGCACTGGCACGACGGCGAGCGTGAGCGCCGGCACGCGCCGGACTACTTCGTGCGCCGCACGGACGGCTCGGCGGTGGTCGTCGATGTCCGCGCCGATGAGCGGATCGAGCCGAGGGATGCGGAGGCGTTCGAGGTAACGCGCTTGGCCTGCCGTCAGGCGGGGTGGGGCTTCGAGCGGGTCGGTGTTCCGGACGAAGTGCTGCTGGCGAACGTGCGGTGGCTGTCGCGCTACCGGCATCCCCGGTGCCGACGCGGGCCGGTCGTGGACCGGCTCCGGGAGGTCTTCGCGGCACCGGTCCCGTTGATGTCCGGGGCGGATGCGGCTGGTGACCGACTTGGGACGCTCCCCGTCTTGTTCCATCTGCTCTGGCTCCAGAAGCTGGCGGCCGACGGAATGGCGGTTGAGTTGCTGGGGCCGTCCACCGTCGTGCGTCTGGCGGATGGGGGCCTCCGGTGACAGGGGTGGGTAAAGAGCGGCGGGTGCCTCCAACGGCCAGGATCGCGGAGTTCCCACAGACGGCTGCTGAACAGGCCCGCTGGTGGGAGAGGCACATTCTGGAGGTTCTGGACGGCTTGCCGCCGGATGCTCCTGCGGGGACGGTTCCGCGCTCGGAGTTCGACCCGGAACGGAACTCGCTGGCTCAGCGGGAGCGGGCCAAGGCGGCCGAGCTGACGGGGGCCGGGCACGCGATGACGGCCAGCGGTGTCAAGCAGCGGCGCCAGCGTTATCAGCGGGACGGGCTGGTCGGACTGGCCGATGGCCGGTCGGCCAAGCAGATGCCGTCCTTCGGCCGGGTGACCCCGGCGGTGGTCGAGGCGATGCGGCAGGCGATCGACGAGACGGCCGAGGCGTCGTCGAGGACGATCGGGTTCGTGGTCTGGCAGGCGACGCAGATCCTGGCCTCCCGTGAGGACGCCCAGGACATCGAGGTGCCCTCCCAGCGCACGCTCTACCGGCTGTTCGACAAGCTGGCCGCCGGCACCCATGCGACCGGCTCAGCGAGCACGCGCCGTTCGGTGAACGCGCGTCCGGCCGGACCGTTCGGGGAGGTGCCGGCCTGCGCGCCGGGCGAGTGGATGCAGATCGACTCCACACCGCTGGACGTCCTGGTCCGGCTCGACGACGGCATTACCGAGAAGGTCGAGCTGACCGCCATGATCGACCTGGCGACCAGGTCACTGGCCGCCGCAGTCCTGCGGCCGACGACGAAAGCGGCCGACGCTTCCGCACTGCTGGCCCGGAGCATCACCCCGGAGATCATGCGTCCCGGCTGGCCGGAAGCTCTTCGGATGTCGAGATCGGCGCTGCCGCACCGACGGCTGATGGCCTTGGACGAGCGGCTGGAGCACGCGGCTGGGAGGCCGGTGATCGTGCCGGACACGATCGTCTGCGACCACGGCAAGGTCTTCATATCGAACAACTTCCGCGCGTCCTGCCGCTACTTGGGCATCAGCCTCCAGCCGACGCACAAGGCGTCGCCCTTCGAGAAGGGTGCGATCGAGAAGACACTGGGTTCGGTGGCAACTCTGTTCGCGCAGTTCGTCGCGGGTTACACCGGCCGGTCGGTGGACCGCCGGGGCCGGGGCCTGGAGAACGGACCGCTGTGGTCCCTGCCCGAGCTCCAGGGCCTGCTCGACGAGTGGATCGTCATCTGGCAGAACCGCCCTCACGACGCGCTGCGAGACCCGGACTCACCGAAGCGCGCGTTCACGCCGAACGAGAAGTACGCGACGCTGCTGGAATCGTGCGGCTACGTTCCGGCCCCGTTCAGCGGCGAGGACTACGTCGAGTTGCTGCCCGAACGCTGGCAGGCGATCAACTCCTACGGCATCCGGATCAACCACCGAACCTACGACGACGCCAAGCTGGCCCCGCTGCGCCGCCAGCACTCCGGGGTGGCGGAGAAGAAGGGGCTGTGGGAGATCCACTACGACCCCTACGACGTCTCCCGTGTCTGGCTACGCGACCGCCGCAGCGAGCCGGCCCGCTGGATCACGGTGTTCTGGAAACATCTGCACCGCGTCGGCGTCCCGTTCGGCGAGATGGCCTGGGACCACGCCCGCGAACAGGTCCCAGACGGGACCGAGGCACAGATCGCCGATGCCGCCGCTGACCTGCTGCGACGGGCCCACGACGGATCGGCCCAGCGGAAGGGTCGTGCGGCAAAACGGTCCCGGCGCGTCGCCGCGCAGACCCGGGCCACTGCCTCCGACCGGCCGGTCCCCGATCCGCCCACCGCCGAAGCAGTTCAGGACGACCAGGCGGACACCGAGTCGGCGAAGGTCATCCCGCTGGGCCTGTTTGATCCGCTCGCCAACCCCTGGAGGCGTCCGTGACCATCTCCGAACCCGCAGCCCGGCCGACTTCTCTGCGGGAAACCGATGCCGAGACCAACCGGCAACTGACGACCCTGGAGGGATGGCGGAAGTTCACTGCGGGCCCACCCCAGCCCCCGGTCCTGCTGACCCTCGCTGAGCTGGGCAAACTGTCTCCGGTCGAGCGGGCGCTCTATGACGAGGACCGGCTCGATCATCACGCCCGGATGCTCGTGGTCGCCACCTCGTTCGTCGAGAAGACGGTGGTCTGCGGCCGACGGCTGGTCCTGCTCAACCGGCACGCGATCAGCGCTCGTCGCGGCCTGATGGTCTCGGGGCTGCCCGGCACGGGCAAGACCAGCGCCCTCACCCAGCTCGGGCTCGCCCACGAACTCCTCGACCGGGCCCGCCACCCGAACGTCGCCGACCGCATCCCCGTGCTCTACATCACCGTCCCGCCCGCGGCGACCGCACGCATGATCGCGGCCGAGTTCGCGCGCTTTCTGGGTCTGCCGATCCGGGCCAGATCAAACATGACCGACATCATCGAAGCGGTGGTCGGCGTCTGCACGGACACCCGCACCGGCCTGGTTCTGGTCGACGAAATCCACAACGTCTCGCAGGTCACACGAGCCGGTGCCGAGGTCTCCGACACCCTGAAGTACTTCTCCGAACGTCTCCCCGCGACGTTCGTCTACGCGGGCATCAACCTCGAAACCAGCGAACTGCTGGCAGGCACCCGGGGCGCCCAGATCGCGAGCCGCTTCACCCTCGTCCCCACCCGCCCGTTCCCCTACGGTGACGAGTGGAAGGGCCTGGTCGCGACCCTGGAACAGACTCTTCTCCTGCACGACCATCCACCTGGCAGTCTGGTCAAGTTGGACCGGTACCTCCACAAACGAACTGACGGCATGATCGGCGCGCTGTCCCACGCGATCCGAGGCGCCGCGATCGACGCGATCCTCAACGGCACAGAACGCGTGACGAAGAACGGCCTTGACGCAGTCCCCCTGGACCACGCTGCGGAAACGCCGAAGAAGAACCAGCTGAAGTGACCCGCCCAGCGCCTGAGCTGCCCCACCGGTTGGCTCCACTGCCGGTTCGACTACGCCCCTGCGCCGGCGAGATCACCGACTCCTACGTCCGCCGCCTCGCCCGCGCGAACCATCTCAAGCCGAGCTATCTGCACTGTTTCCTCAACGGACCGCCCTTCTGGTTCGGCAAGCCCCAGCTCGCCCGTCTGGCCGCTGTCTCCGGACGCTCCGAGGAGTCCCTGGACCGGGCACTCGCTGACGCCAGTTCCCCGCGCGGCCGCATGAAACCCAACCCACGCACATCTCGGACAGAGCTGTTCCCCGGCCAGCCCCATCTCCCCCTGCTCATCTACATCGACGCCCGCAGAGGTCACACCATTCAGGACCTGGCCCTACGGCACCAAGTCCCTCGACGTCTCGTCCGCCTCGCCCTGGACACCATGCAACCTCCTCCCCGAGGAGTCGACCGGAGCTATGGAGGCTTCGACAACGACCTCATCAAGGACATCCGGGCCATGGCAGATGAGGGCCTCGGGCCGAAACAGATATGGCTGAGGCTCATGGACGACTACGAAGCCTCCGTGTCCTACAGGATGCTCCGCCACTACGTCCGTCAGTACTGCCCTCCACGGCACAATGCCGCAAAAGGAAGCCCCCGCTCTACCCAGGGGTCCTTTCGGTAATTCCCTGAATCGAGCCGAGATGTCCCGTCTCAGTCGATCTGTTCACGTTGGCGCCCTGTCGGTGGGGGCGACAAGCGATCGTCTCTGCCACGGCCGACGATCGGGGCGACATCACTTCGTCAACTCCAGAATGCGGTCGAGTGTTCGGCGCCCCATTCTGCTCATCGTCGGATTGCTCTCGGCGCAGTACCAGACAAGACCCATCGCCTGTTCGAAGGCCCATGCCTTGCCGCGCTCCCACTCCAGATCGTCGCAGACCAGTGTCCGCCGGAGCACTTCCCGTGGGCCCGGTTGCAACAGGTGCCAGACGCTGACCAGATCCAGCGCGGGGTCGGCCGGGCCGAAGCCGCCGGTGTCGAGTACGCCGCTGAGCCGGTCTCCCGTGACCAGTACGTTGCCAGGAATCAGGTCACCATGGCTCATCACGTCGGCAGCCGTGCGTGGCAACTCCCGGAGGTGGCTCCACACCTGGCGCAGCCGGGGCACGTCGTGCATCCCCTTGCTCTCCTCGAAGCACTTCGCCATCCAGTCGTCGTGGTGAGCGAGAACGCCGCCACGATTCTCGCCACTAAAACGCCGCCCCCGCGTCTCGGCGTCCCGCAGGGCTGCGATGAAGGCCGCAAGGTCCTCGGCGAAAGCGTCCGACCCACTCGGGTCGGCATCGAAGGCGACCGTTCCCGGCAACCATGTCTGGACCGACCACGGCATGGGGTAACCCACTCCAGGCTTTCCGAGGGCGACGGGTTCCGGAACGGGGAACCGAGACACCTGCGCCAGCTCCGCGCTCGCCTGGGCCTCCCGTTCCAGAACCGCCAGCGCCTCCGCGGCATCAGTCAGACGCAGCGGGAAACGCGCGGAGAGGTCGCCCCCGATGCGGAAGATGGCGTGGACCGTCCCCGTCGACGACAGCAGTTGGATCGCCTTGCCGCTCCACTGAGGGAACTGTTCTTGGATCAAGGTCGCAACGATGTCGGTGGTCACGTCCACTTGGTCATCGTGCATGGTCAATCTCGCAGGCACTTCAACTAGTCCAGCTCGAAACGACGGAAGCAGTCCAGATCAACTGAGACGACAGCCAGTATTCAGACGCCAGGTTCCAGATCAACTGAGATTTTTTCGGCCACCCAAGTGTCTCAACCGTTCTGGTCGCCCCAGGTCACAGCTGCGGCTTCGGACCAGATCGGGGGGCCGGTAAGAACTCTGTCACCGATCCTGCTGGCTTATTCGGGATCACGCAGCGAGGTCGAGGTCGAGTTGGGTGAGGTGGCTGGTTCGGGCGCGGTCGAGGGGATGGCCGTTCCACCAGGGCCGACTGGGACAGCGAGATCCGGCACTTCGTTACCAAGTGCAGGGTGGGGGCCGACTACGCCATCACGCAGATGTTCTTCGACGTCGAGGACTATCTGCGGCTGCGCGACAGGGTGGCCGCGGCGGGCTGCGACATCCCGATCATCCCCGGAGGTCATGCCCGCCACCGACGTCCGCCAGATCGGCCGCTTCGCTGAACTCAGCGGCGCCGCCTTCCCCGAGGAGCTGGCGCACGCTCTGTAGGCCGCGCGGGGCGATCCCGCGCGGGGACACCGCGTCGGTGTCGAGTACGCCACGGCCATGGCCGAGCGACTGCTCGCCGAAGGCGCTCCCGGACTGCACTACATCACGCTCAACAGGTCGACGGCGACGCTCGAGATCCACAGTCGCGTCCTGGGGGCGGGGAGTGCGCGGTACACCCTGGCGGGGGCCGCTGACGGTGTGCGCCTGAGGCACGTCGCCCGTCACTCC
Source organism: Streptomyces sp. NPDC052043 (assembly GCF_044548235.1). Taxonomy (NCBI): domain Bacteria; kingdom Bacillati; phylum Actinomycetota; class Actinomycetes; order Kitasatosporales; family Streptomycetaceae; genus Streptomyces; species Streptomyces sp. NPDC052043. The sequence goes on along the minus strand of NZ_JBIUBT010000002.1, from coordinate 256,198 downwards.
GGCGCGGAGGAGGCAGCCCGCCGGGGCCCCTTCGCGCCGTGGTGGCACCGGCCCAACACCCCGCGGTCTCAGGCACCTTCGCGGACGTCCGGGATGTCGAGCAGGCGAAGGAACGCGGTCGCCGCGGGGGTGCGGCTGTCGGGGGTCCAGACGACGTACTCGACGCGGGCCGGTGCGTCGGTGACCTGGATCGTGGTCACGCCGCTGAGTTGGGGCACGTATGCGGAGGGCAGCATCGCCACGCCGAGGCCCTGTCCGACCAGTCGTGCCAGGAAGTCCGCGTTGGTCACTTCGAATGCGACGTCACGGGTGAGCCCGGCGGCGGAGAAGGCCAGGTCGGACTGGATGCGGCCGGCGGTCTTCGCCGGTAGGTCCACGAACTCCTCCGAGGAGAGTCGTCGCAGATCGACCGGTCCCTCACTGGCGAGGGGGTGATCGGGTGCCACCACGGCGACGAGCCGGTCGCGCCCGATCACATGGGCCTTGACCCCCTCGGGCCGCACCGTGGTGGGGAGCCCGAGGAAAGCGACCTCGATGCCCCCTTCCCTGACCTGCTCGACGAGTTCGTCACTGGCGCCCACGCGCAGGCTGATGCGCACTTTCGGATACTGTCGCCGGAAGTGGCGCAGGGTGCCCGGGATGTCGACGGCGGCGACGGACGGAATGACGCCGACGGAGAGCAGTCCGCGGACTTCGCCGATGGCGGCGGCGACCTCGACGGTCGCGCGCTCGGCGGCGGCCAGGCACTGGCGGGCGGCCGGGAGGAACGCCTCGCCTGCCGACGTCAGCCGCACCCGGCGGGTGGTGCGCTCGAAGAGCTTGGTGCCCAGCTCCTGCTCCAGACGCGCGATCTGATGGCTGAGGGCGGACTGGACGACGAGACAGCGCTCGGCGGCACGAGTGAAGCTCTTCGTCTCGGCGACGGCGAGCACATAGCGCATCTGCTGGAGCTCCATGGGATTCATCTTGCTTCAAGATAAATAAGATGACAAACATGTGTTGGACTCATTGATGGCGTGCGGGTCAGAATCAGAGCGTGCCTCGTCCGGGCTCGCGGAATGCCCCTCCGTGGCGCTGGAAGGACCGTCGGTCAAGCAATTTCCCCTCGTATGTTCCGGCGGGCTTTTCACGGCGTGAGCGCGGGCTTTTCCCCGCCGCAGACATTCGGCGCCGATGAATGGATCCGGGCAGCACCAATTCGAATTTCAACGGAAAGGACCGGCCCGTCATGACCAGCACGCCGTCCAGTCAGCAGGCGGAGACCGCCGTCGACATGTGGTTCGACCCCCGCTGCCCGTGGGCGTGGATCACGTCGCGGTGGCTGCTCGAGGTGGAGCAGACGAGGTCCATCGAAACGCGGTTCCACGTGATGAGCCTCTCGGTCCTCAACGAGGGGCGGGAAGTGCCGGAGAAATACCGGCAGGGCCAGATCGACGGCTGGGGCTGCGTGCGGGTCTGCATCGCCGCCGAGGAGCGGTACGGCACCGAAGTGCTGCGGCCGCTCTACAACGCGATGGGAACCCGGATCCACCACGAGAAGGGAGGCCTGGGACGGGACATGATGCTCGCGGCCCTCGCCGACGTCGGTCTGCCCGCGGAACTCGTCGAGGTGGCGGACACGACGGAGTACGACAAGGAGCTGCGCCTCAGTCACCACGCCGGCATGGACCCCGTCGGCTCCGAGGTCGGCACTCCGGTCATTCACGTTCCCGGCGCCGACGGCGAACTCATCGCGTTCTTCGGGCCGGTCGTTTCCCCCGCCCCGTGCGGTGAGGCCGCCGGACGCCTCTGGGACGCCGTTCTCGCCATGGCCGACACCGACGGATTCTTCGAGCTGAAGCGCACGCGCGACCGCGATGCCATTTTCAGCTAGCCCGAGCTGCTGCCCTTCCGCAGGAGCACAAGGCCGAGCGGTCCGGCTGCGGACAGACCTTCACTCTCAGGGAATGATTGACGTGAACGCAGATTCGCTTCCTGGAACCGGCACATTCGGTGACAGGTGTTCTGGTCCGGGGGGCGAGGTGGCATGAACAGCGGCCGGCAGTTCCTCACCTCAGCCATGACGGCGCTCGCGCCGGCGATCTGGGGCAGCACCTACCTCGTGACGACCGAATGGCTTCCGTCGGACCGTCCGCTGCTCGCCACCACCGTGCGGGCACTTCCCTCGGGCCTGATCCTGCTGCTCATTTCCCGCGTGCTGCCGAAAGGGGAATGGCTGTGGCGTTCCCTGGTGCTCGGGACGCTCAACATCGGTGCGTTCAACCTGCTGTTATTCGTCGCGGCCTACCGACTTCCCGGCGGCGTCGCAGCGATGATCATGGCCGTGCAGCCGATGATCGTGCTGATCCTGGCGGCGTTGGTCATCGGCGACAAGATACGCGCCGTGCACGTGGTCGCATGCGCCCTCGGCGCGGCCGGTGTCGTACTGCTCGTGTTCCAGGGCTCAACGGCACTGGACACCGTCGGCGTCCTGGCCGCACTGGGCGGCGCGGCCTGCATGGCCACCGGTATCACGTTCACCAAACGCTGGGGGCGCCCGGCGCGAGTGGGCCTGCTCCCCTTCACCGGCTGGCAACTGACGGCGGGCGGGCTGGTGTCCCTGCCGTTCACCCTGTCCGTCGAAGGGCTGCCGACCTTCCTCACGGGCACGAACGTCTTCGGGTTCGCCTATCTCATCGTGTTCGGCGCGGTGATCAGTTACGCGCTCTGGTTCCGCGGCATCGAGAAGCTGCCCGCTCTGGCGGTCTCCTTCCTCGCCCTCGGCAGCCCGGTGGTCGCGACCATCCTGGGGCTGGCCTTCCAGGACGAGACCTTCTCGATCCTGCAGACTGTCGGAATCCTGGTGATCCTCGTGGCCGTGGTGCTCGCGCAGCCCCGGCCGCCCAGGCGACGCGGAGCCGTGGCCGGGAACCCCGCCGGGACTGATGGCCCCGCGCCGGGCGGACCGAAGCACGCCATGAGCCAGGGCGAAACCCGCCTCTGACGCACCTGACATCCCGCACGCCTCTCATCGCACATACCCACACATGAGCACACCGCTGGAGAGTTGTCATGTCCGCACAAGTACAAGAGAGTTCACGCTCTTCCCTGAAGGGATGGCTGGGTGTCGCCGCCATCACGGCCAGCCTCTTCGTCTTCCTCACTACCGAGTTGATGCCCGTGGGCCTGCTCACTCCGTTGAGCGAGAGCCTGGACATCTCCGTCGGCGTCGCCGGTCTCATGGTCACCGCCCAGGGCGTCGCGGCCGGCCTCGGCGTACCGTTCATCGTGGCCTGGACCAGGCGCGTCAACCGGCGCCCCCTGCTGACCACGCTGCTCGCGGTTCTCGCCCTGGGCAACCTCATCACCGCCATCTCGCCGAACTACCCCCTGATTCTCGGCACGCGGCTCTGCATGGGCTTCGCCAGCGGCGTCTTCTGGGCCATCGGCGTGAGCATGGCCATGCGGATCGTGCCCGAGCGGCACGCGAACCGGGCCGCGGCGGTGGTGATGTCCGGCATTTCCATCGCCACGGTCGTCGGTATCCCCCTCGGCACGATCATCGAGGCGCAGACGGACTGGCGGACCACCTTCGGCATCTGGGCCGGCCTCAGCGTGCTGGTCTTCGTCGCGGTCGCGGCCCTCATCCCGTCCATGCCGTCGCAGAACGCCGTGTCCGTCCGGGAGGTCTTCAACCTGCCGGTCAAGAACGGGCAGCTGCGGACCGTACTGTTCATCGTCGTCTTCTTCGTGCTCGGGCACTTCGTCGCCTACACGTTCGTGCGCCCCTACCTGGAGGACACCGCGAACGCCTCGTCCGCCTTCATCACCACCGTCCTGATCATCTTCGGTATCGGTGGTGCTGTCGGGAACTTCATCGCCGGTCACACGGTGAACAAGAGCCTGCGAGGCACCTTCGTCATCGGTCTCGTAGGACTCCTGGTCGCCCTGCTGCTGCTGCGCACCGTCGGCAATGGTGAACTGGGCGCCGTCATCGCGCTGGTCCTGTGGGGCCTCTCCTTCGGTGCCGTGCAGCTGTCCCAGATCAACATGACGCTCGCCGCCGCACCCGAGACCTTCGAAGCGGCCATGTCGCTCAACACCATGGCGTACAACACCTGCATCGCGCTCGGAGCGCTGTTCGGCGGCCTGTTTATCGACCACGTCGGTGTCACGAGCGTCATCTGGTTCGGTGTGGTCCTGGCGGCGGCCTCGCTGCTGCTGCGGCTCGGCACGGGCTGGGGGAAGAAGACCCCGGACAGCGTGTCCGAGGACGACCTAGCCCCCACCGCCGGATGAGGGTCTCGCCGTGAATCGTGGGTGGCCGGTGCGCCACCGGCCGCCCGGGCCGCGAAACATACGGTGGCCGGCCACATCCGGCGACCGTGCAATGGGCCGCCGCCGCCTCCATCCCCCCGTTGACGCTGCGGCGGCCCTCCACAGTGCCTCACCTTCTGGAAGTCGGCCATGCTGAACATCGCGCAGACGCTGTACGACTGGTGCCGCGCGGCCCGCCCCTTCGCCCTCGCCACCGTCGTCGACGCACCGTCGTCACCCGGCTCCGCGCTCGCCGTCGACCTCGAGGGACGCGCGGCCGGCGGCATCCCGGGCGGCTGCTGCGTCCAGGAGGCCGTCTACGAGACCTGCGTCGGGCTGCTGCGGGACGGCCGCGGCCCGGCCCGCACCCGGTTGGGACCGCGTCCCGACGACCTGCCCGCCGTCCCCCGGACCGGTGAACGAGGGGTCGACGTCCTGGTGCAGCGGGTCGAGCCCGCTGCCCAACCGTACCTCCTCGACGCCCTCGACGCGGTCGTACTGGGACGGCCCGCAGCCCTGGCCCAGGTCGTCGACGGCCCGGACGACCTGCTCGGCCGCACCCTGTACGTCCCCGGGCACGGTCCGCACCCCAGATCGCTTGAGACGGAACACGAGAGGCACCCACCGAGAGCGATCGTTTGCCATCGAACCTAGTCGCTCAAGGTCAGGGCATCGCAACCGACTAACTTCGCTGTCAAAGGACATCGACCGGGGCGACCGACGAGCGCCGGCCGCCCGGCGCCGCATACTGTTCACGTACCGCGCGTACGTCACCTGAACAGCACCACCCGCCGTCGGCGCGCCACCCGAACAGAGCACCACCTGCCGTCGGCGCGCCACCCGAACAGAGCACCACCTGCCGTCGGCGCGCCACCCGCACAGCGCCGCATACCGCCCGCGCACCGCCACACACCGCCGCACGCCACTCGCACCCCCACCCACCCTGCACAGCGGCACACCGATGGACAGACCCGAAATACCCGAACCTTTCGGGCGGCGTCGAACCCTTTGGGCAGAGCCTCACTGACGGCCCATCACCCGAATGGACCCCCCAAGAGGCGCCATCTCATATCTGAGATAACCTCAACCTCATGGCAGACGACTACCTCGTACGCATCGGCAAGCTCATCCGTGACGCCAGGCAGCACCGGGGCTGGACGCAAGCACAGCTGGCCGAGGCGCTCGGCACCAGCCAGAGCGCCGTCAATCGCGTCGAGCGCGGCAACCAGAACATCAGCCTTGAGATGATCGCCCGCATCGGCGAGGCCCTGGACAGCGAGATCGTCTCGCTGGGCTACGCGGGCCCCATGCACCTGCGGGTGGTGGGCGGCCGCCGGCTCTCCGGCGCGATCGACGTGAAGACGAGCAAGAACGCGTGCGTGGCGCTGCTGTGCGCCTCGCTGCTCAACAAGGGGCGCACGGTACTGCGCCGGGTGGCCCGGATCGAGGAGGTGTACCGCCTGCTGGAGGTGCTGAACTCCATCGGCGTGCGCACCCGCTGGATCAACGACGGCACCGACCTGGAGATCGTGCCGGCGGCCGACCTCGACCTGGACGCCATCGACGCCGAGGCCGCCCGCCGTACGCGGTCCATCATCATGTTCCTCGGGCCGCTGCTGCACTGGATGGACCAATTCAAGCTGCCGTACGCGGGCGGTTGCGACCTCGGCACGCGGACCATCGAGCCGCACATGATCGCGCTGCGCCGGTTCGGCCTCGACATCACCGCCACCGAGGGCCAGTACCACGCCGTGGTCGACCACGCCGTCCGCCCGGACCGCCCGATCGTGCTGACCGAGCGCGGCGACACCGTGACCGAGAACGCGCTGCTGGCCGCCGCCCGCCACAACGGCGTGACCGTCATCCGCAACGCCTCCTCCAACTACATGGTCCAGGACCTGTGCTTCTTCCTCGAGGTGCTCGGCGTCAGGGTCGAGGGCATCGGCACCACCACGCTCACCGTGCACGGCGTGCCGGACATCGACGTCGACGTCGACTACTCCCCCTCCGAGGACCCGGTGGAGGCGATGAGCCTGGTGGCCGCCGCCGTCGTCACCGAGTCGGAGCTGACGGTGCGCCGGGTGCCGATCGAGTTCCTGGAGATCGAGCTGGCGGTCCTGGAGGAGATGGGCCTCGACCACGACCGCACGCCCGAGTACTTCGCCGACAACGGCCGCACCCGGCTGGTGGACCTCACCGTCCGGCCCTCCAAGCTGGAGGCGCCGATCGACAAGATCCACCCGATGCCGTTCCCCGGCCTGAACATCGACAACGTCCCGTTCTTCGCGGCCATCGCGGCCTCCGCGCAGGGCAAGACCCTGATCCACGACTGGGTCTACGACAACCGGGCGATCTACCTGACGGACCTGAACCGCCTGGGTGGCCGCCTGCAACTCCTCGACCCGCACCGGGTCCTGGTCGAGGGCCCGACCCGCTGGCGCGCCGCCGAGATGATGTGCCCGCCGGCCCTGCGCCCCGCCGTGGTCGTCCTGCTGGCCATGATGGCCGCCGAGGGCACGTCGGTGCTGCGCAACGTGTATGTCATCAACCGCGGCTACGAGGACCTCGCCGAGCGGCTGAACTCGATCGGAGCGCAGATCGAGACGTTCCGGGACATCTGACCAACGGCTGCCGCCGCACCCTACGTGACCTGCACGAATGCGGGTCTGGAAGGGGTGCGGCGGCGCCTCTGGGACTTCTCTGGGACTTTGGGCCGGGGCCGGGCTGTTCCCAGTTGCTTGGGGGCTACCCGAAGACGGCGTCGATGGCGGCGCTGCCACGTGCGCCCGCGCGGGGCAGGAAGTGGGCGTACTTCCGGAGCGTGAACCCGGGGTCCGAGTGGCCGAGCCACCGAGCCAAGGAGACGACCGACTCACCGGCCTCCAACTGCTCGGAGGCGTAGAAGTGACGCAGGGCGTGGTAGCCGTGCTCTCGCGAGGGCTCCCACACGCGGGCTCCGTCCGGAGCGCTCTCCTCCAGCGGGGCGATCACGCCGGCCTCGGCCAGAGCGGGCTTCCAGACGTAGGAGTTGAAGTAGTTCCGGTTGATCGCCTTCCGCTCGCGTCCGGTCACCAGGAGGTTGTACGTCCTCGGCCGGCGATGCTTGGCTTCCACCGGTGTCTGCGGAGGGCTCGGGTCATCCCACGGCATGGTGATCGGCACGGGCGCGAAGAGGTCGATGTGCCGCCACAGGGCCTTGGCCACGCTGGGAGGCAGGGGCACGTCACGCACCTTGCGCCCCTTGGGAAGTGCGAAGCACAGCCTCGTCCGCACCATCTTGACCTGCCGTCGGATCCGGACGACGTCTTGATCGAAGTCGATGTCCTCCCTGGCCAGGCCGAACGCCTCTCCTTGCCGGAGCCCGAGTCCCGCACCGATCTCAATGAGGACTCGGTAGCGCTCCGGCAGAGCGGCACGCACCGCGAGCACTCGCTCTGGCGGCCACGCTTCGACCCGCCCGGCAGCTGCTGCCGGAGGTCGAACCGTACTGGCGCGGCAGGGGTTGCGTGCGAGCCGGCGGTCTTCGACGGCCGCCTGCAGGATGCCGGACAGCGTCGCCCAGACGAGCCGGATGGAGGTGGGACCGAGATCCTTCTCCAACTGCTTCTTCCAGCTCCGCAGCGCTTCCGTTCCGACGCTGTTGAGCGGCAGCGTGCCGAGGTGGGGAACGATGTGCCGACGTACCCGCTGTTCGATGCGCTCCAGGGTGGACGGGTCACCGCTCTGGGTGGGCCACCAGTGGACCGAAACATAGACCTTGAGGGAGATGGCTCCGTCACGTGGATCGACGAACTCGCCTCGGCGTGCGTCGGTCTGGGCCTGGGCAAGCCAGGTCTTGGCGTCCTGGAGCGTGTCGAAGGACCGGTCCTTGACTCCGGGGATGCCCTTGACGCGGTAGCGGGTGGACTTGCCATACAGGGCTGTGCGTTCGCGCTTGCCGGTCTCCGGATTGGGACGCTTCTTCAGCCATCGGTCTTCTATGTAGCCGGCCAGGTGAGTCTCCTTTGTCGATGGGTGGCTGAACGGCGTTCTGCGGCGCGGGACGTATCAGGCGTCGAGGAAGGCGCCAGACTTGCGCTGCGAGGCTGCGATCAGAGGGCTGAGAGCCGGGTTGGAGCGGGAGTCGGCCTGCTCCTGTTCGCGGATCCAGGCGTCGAGGGCGTTCCGTCGGTACATAACTCGACCGCGAGGCCCCATCCGGAAGCTGGGCGGTCCCTGCCGCCGGTGCCGCCAGACATAGAGCGTGTGCGGTGAGAGGCCGAGGTACTCGGCAGCGTCCTTCACGGTCAGGAACGCTGCGCGCGCAGCCTGGGGGGGCCGGGCGAGAGGCGAAAGGAGCTGGCAACGGTTGCGCGGGCATGAAAGGCTTTCTGTGAGATGCGAGGTCGCGCCCGTGGAGATTTCAGGGACAGCGAATATCGACCCGATCACCTGCGCACGGGCACGGTCAGAACAGCATGTAACTTCTGGCCCTTTTCCTTCCAGGAGAGGCAGGGACTTTTATCCGGAACCGATGAGGGAAGTTCCTCTCACGAAATAAACATAGGTCGGCCCGGACAGAACGACGGGCGTTCCGGGATGCTCAATGCTCCGGAGGATCACCGGTTTGGCCAACCGGCGATCGTCGACTATGTTGCCCCCGCCTCGACTGCCTTCTGAGGCTTGCCGGCATCACCAAGGAGGGCGCGCGGGGGTGTACCGGGGGCGGTGGCGATGGCCACGAGGTCGTCGATGTCGCAGCGCCAGCCCTGGCGTTCGATGCGGGAGAGCTGGGTGAAGGTCATGGGCCGGCCTAGGGCTGTGACGCGAGCGGCGAGCTGGCGCTGCGAGTAGCCGCGGGCTGCGCGAAGGCGCTCGATGGCCCGTGCGGCGGCCTGTCCTGCGGGACCGATTTCGAGGGGGCGCGGTGGCATTGGTGTGTTGTAGCTTGCTTTTCCAAGCGTGGGAAACACTTACCTGTCTGCTGTGAGCGATGCTCCGCACGCCGGTTTTTACAGGAGCGATTTCCCTCACCGGCGATCTGGGTTTACTGTCTTTCCGGACCAGCGCAATCAGTACAGAGTTCTAGAACCAACTCTGGACTTTTGCACCCTGGGTGTGGCTGTGTTGTCCACACCCCGGCGCGCTGCCGGACAACACCCCGATCCGTGACGAAGGTGGTCGATCGACATCGCCCGTATCCGCACCATCAAGCCCGAAGCGTTCTACTCCGAGTCCCTCGCGATGGTGTCCCTCTCCGCCGAGCGGACCTTCTTCGGGCTCCTCACCCAGGCCGACGACCGCGGCCGGTTCCGCGATCAGGCCGCGGTGATCGCCGGCCTGCTGTGGTCCCTGCGTCCGGGTCACGGCCCCATGGGCGTCGAGGACGACCTCAACCAGCTCCAGAACGCCGGGCTGATCTGCCGCTACGAGGGCGGCGACGGAAAGCGGTACCTGCACATCGTCACCTTCGACCGCCACCAGAAGATCAACCGGCCCAGCGGAGTACGCCACCCCGACTGCCCCCAGCACGACTTGGACCTCCCGCATGAGCCCTCACCGGTGACACACGGAGGAGTCACGGAGCCCTCAGTGAATCCTCCGGGAGGCGGGTCGGAGAACGCACCAGTGGGAGAAAGCACAGGTCAGACCCCACTCACGGAGCCCTCATCGCGCGCTCAGGGAGGACTCACGGAGCCCTCCGGGAGCCCTCACGGTCCGGATCTAGGATCTAGGAACAGGGATCTAGGATCTACCCCTTCGGGGGGCGCGGGCGCCCCCGCACCCCAGACCGTCTCGGCAAACGTCCTCATCCGTGAGTACGCCGCCGCGTGCGCAGAACGCCCGCCCTCCAGCGTGCTGGGGCACCTCGGGCGCGAGGTCAGGACTCTCCTCGCGGAAGGCATAGACCCCGACCACATCCGAGCCGGACTGACCCGGCACCGGACCAAGGGATTGCACCCGAGCGTGCTGCCCAGCCTCATCCACGAAGCGATGAACGCGACCGCGCGTGCCGCCTCCCACCAGGCATGGACGAATCCTGCCGACACCGCAGCAGCCTACGGAGGTGAACTCTGAGCACCACGACCGCCACACGCACCCGCTCACCGCAGTCCGGTGGCCCTGCGATGGCCCGCCTCGGCGCAATCCTGACCGCCCGCGGCATCGACCCCGAAGCCGTCGCAGCGGCCCCGCCGAACGAACCGGTCACCGCACTGGAGACGGCAGCCGCCCGCATCCCCGCCCGCTACCGCAACGCCCTCGCCGACCACCCCCGGATCACCGCCTGGGCCGACCAGATCGCCCGCGCCGGACGCCCCGGTCCCGGCGGACCGGGCATCGCCGAAGGCCCGTCGCTGCTGATCGCCGGCCCCACCGGCACCGGCAAGACCCACCAGGCGTACGGCGCCGTCCGCACCCTCCTCGCCCGCGGGGTCCGCCTGCGCTGGGAAGCCACCACCACCGCCGACTTCTACGCCCGCCTGCGCCCCCGCATCGGCCACGACGCCGAACGCGACCTGCAGACCCTGGCCCGCTGCCCGCTGCTGCTCCTGGACGACCTCGGCGCGGCCAAGACCAGCGAGTGGACCGAGGAGCTGACCTACCGGTTGATCAACCACCGGTACGAGCACCTGCTCCCCACCCTCATCACCACCAACCTCCCCACCGCCGAGCTGCGCACCACCCTCGGCGACCGCGTCGCCTCCCGCCTCGCCGAGATGACCGAACGCGTCATCCTCACCGGCCCCGACCGAAGACGCCGCTTCTCCGCGTGAGCTTCGACGACACCCTGCCGTCCCGCAGGAGACAGCCGCTGGGACCGCACTCCTTTCGAACCAGGGACCGGCAGCACCAACGTTGGGGACCGGGGGCTGGCCCCCAACGGCCCGAGGACCACGTGGGGACCGGTCCCCGTCAAACAACGCACGGTCCCCGCACAGTTCGGGGACCGGTCCCCACGGGACCGATCGATTGTGGGAACCGGTCCCCACAAAGACGCAGGTCAGCGGGCCAAAGGCCAGCCGCCTGCTGGTCCCCAAGAAATTCATAGAAGACGAAAACAATGGGGCCGGGACCGCGGTAGTCCTCTCGGGACCGACAGCCGAGAGCACGGTCCCCGAACGTATCGGGCCACGGGGACCGAGGACCGGTCCCCGTCCTCAGGACGCGTGGAAGTCTCGGACTGTCATGCACGATCCCCCCATGCCGCGTGAGCGCACAACTGCCACGGCACACAGCTCGATCCGACCGCTCGCCCACCAGCTCGCCGGAGAACCCAATGCACGACTCACATCACGACCCGTCGCCGATGTGCCTCTGGCGACGAAGCACTCGGTCTCAAGCGGAGCAAGTTGGGGCGGAAGCGTAGCTTCCGCCGAGCCCGGCCGAGGCCGAGCAAGTTATCGGCCAAGACACTCTTCCCCGTCAGGGAAGGCGCCATCGGCCGTGCCCGCTCCGGGGGAAGCGAGAGCGGTCCTGCACCGCGGGGCGCAAGTCAGGGAGACAGCCACCGAGGCCGGGTTGCAGCCGACGACGCTCGTCGCAGGACCTGCGCCCCGTTCCGAAGAGGACCGTGCGCAAGCGCCAGCCGAAGCCGACCACACACAAGCGTTCACGTGTGCAGTGTGCGTCTGAACGACGAGGAGAAGACTTTGCTCACCGTCGCCGCGTCTGCCGTGCAGAGCATCCTGCCTGCCTTCCTCACGCGCAGCGGGCTCGCAGCCGCCAGGGACCTCGACAACACCGCAGCTGCCATCGCCGGTCGCCGCGAGCTGGTCTCCAAGCTGTTCGCCGCCCGTCGGCACCTGGGCCATGTCGGCAACAATCTCAATCAGGTCGCCCGAGCGCTCAACTCTGGGAGCATCCCGCCGACCTCGACACCGTCGTCTCGGCCGCTGGACTCGCAGTCCAGCGCGTCCAAGAGGCCACCGACCAGCTCCTCGCATGTCGCCTCCGCGGCAAGTGAGAATTCGCGGGCTACTACGGTGTCACTTTGGGGTCCAGCAGGTCCAGCGCCTCCGTCCAGCGGAAGCGGTCGGCGCCTCCCCCGGCCTTTGGTCGGTGCGGTTCATACGAGCCGACCTGGACGCCCATTCCGGTTAGCCGTTTCAGGCTCTGCCGGTAGGCCGGGTGAGCGGCCTGGGCTGCGTTGAAGCAGGGCAGGACAGCGATGGGGATGCCCATGCCATACGCCTCGCAGAGGATGCCCAGAGCGAGGGTGTTGGGGATGCCCGCGGCCCACTTGTCGACCGTGGCCGAGGCTACGGCGATGGCGTCCGCAGGAGGCAGGGGGCGAGCCTCTCCGGGTGTGCGCCAGGCTGAGCGGATCAGGTAGCCGGTCTGCGCTTCGATCGTTTCCGCGTCGAGAAACCTGAGCCCCTGCGAGGTAGCAACGACCCCGACGTCCCAGTGCCGTTGCTGCGCGGCAGTGATCAGTGTGCCGACGTCCCCGAGACCGACAGCCCCTGACGGTCGGCAGAAACGCCTTCCAAAAGTTGGCCCTGGGCTGAGCGTAGCCTGCACGCGATGGAGCAGGCGCTTCATGTGACTCAGACAACTCCGGTAATCTTGAATGCGGCCCAGAACAGCGGGTTATCGGCAGCTTGTTGGTCAAGGTGGCTTCGCCAGTTCGGAAGCATTGCGTCGATGGCTGATTCGGCGGCGAACACCGGAACTGCCTCAGAGGACACTCGCCAGCGGTGTCCACGTAGGTAGCGGATGGTGTCGGCGTAAGCGGTGTGGGAGTCCGCGCCGACGCCGAGGTGTGCGTGGAGCACAGCGGAGAACACGACGCCTTGCAGATCAGTGATGTCCCACAGGGTGGAGATGACCGCTTTCGCGCCGCGGGCGAGAAACGCGGACTCGATGCTGCGCAAGGTCTGCACGGTACGGCCGGTGCCTTCGTGCGTGCCCGTTCTGCAAGCGTTCAGGACGACCAGGTCGACACTGGAGAAGACTCCGTCGGCGAGGATCTCGCTGGAAGTGAGCATGGCCTCTCCGAGCGAACCGCCGTGCAGAGCGAGTCCGGCAGCCCAGCGATTCGGGTGTGTGAGGCCGTGTGCCGCGACGTGGACGATCCGGGCCATGGGCATCATGAACAGAGCCCGGGCGGGAGTCGCCTCCTCCTGCGTGACAACTTCCACGCTGTTGTGAAGACCTGCGATCACGTGGGCTTCGCACAGTGGGCCGCCAATCAGTTCAAGGCCAGGGAGATGCCCACCTCCGTGTGCCACCACCAGCACCTCGACCACGGCCGTTTGCCGCTGGGATCTCTCGATGGCGGACACGAGTCGAGCTGTAGGGGCATATACCACCTGATCGAAAGCATCGATCAGGGTGGAGGTGCGGGCGCTGTCGAGCGGAGCTGCGTGGAGGGGCAGGAGTTCCAGCGGAGCCGTGGGGCTGAGCACCAACCGACGTGACTCATGGGGTGCGGCCGTCTCGATGATGGCTTGTGCCGGCCCACCGCACTCGGCGACCAACTGCTCCAGGTAGTCGTGCCACACACGTCGAGGGTGATCCGGTGCTTGCCGTGTCCATTCATCGACCGCGCCGGCGAGAGGCCCAAGGGGAAACTCCTCGCACGTAACCAGATCAAAATACGAGTGGCCCGCACGGGTCCGGCACACCGCGAGCTGAAGGGTTCCGTACCGGTTGATGAGGTGGACGAACGCTGTTTGTTCGTCCACAGAGGGCTTGTCGGAGCGGTCACTCCATCGCGCCTTGCCGTTCCCTCGCCCCGTGGCCGCCCGAAGGAGTTCCAGAGTGCGCTGCCTGCCCTCGACAGCCGCCTTCAGCTCCGCACCCCCCTCCAATGGGCTTTTCCCGTCGAGCAGGTCGGCGGCAAGCCGAGCACGTACCCAGGCGAGATGACGGGCGGCTGTCATGAAGGATTGGTACTCAGCAACGTCGGACTCCAGGGCGAGCTCGTCATGAATGTCCTCGCCCTTCGCGATCTCGCAGATCTGGAAGGCGACCTCTGCGGCCTGATCGTGGCCCTCAAGGGCGCTCCTCTGCCTGATCGTCTGTGTCTCGTCCCCGACCAACCGACGGAGCGCTGCGATCGCGGCTTCCTTGGCCCGGGCGCGCACTTCTTCCGGCAGACCGATCCGAATGCTGCCCACGGCCCTGAGCTCACCGTCGCCGACAAGCCGGACGACGCTGAGGCGGGCGTAACCAACAATCGCAAGGTGCAGGAGCTCCCAAGCGTGCTCCACCCAGGAGAGGGAGTAGGTGTACGGGGCCCGGAACGGAGGGTCGGGGTCGGCCGGAAGCGTGGGGAACTCGAACCACAGCCTCAGACCGTCACCGTAGTCCTCAAGTCCGATGCCATACCGCGTTGGCGGCTCCATCAACATCCGCACGGCCGCCATATGCGTGTCCGTCTCCACTGTGGCCAGCCAGACGGGGTGAGGACCTGCCTGTTTGTGGAAGAAGCGGGTTCCGCATGTAATGATTTCCTCGGCCATCCAGTCGGGCACTGAGTCATTCTGGGCGACGGAATCCGGTTGCCACAATAGAGAGTCATCTGATTCCAGTTCGGCTCGATGCATGCCCCAGCCCGCCCGAAGGCACTCCTCGACGTACCGTTCATCGTCCGTCATGGGCACGATCAGCTTGAGCTCATGCGCCGTCAGGTGAGATGTCAGCTGACCCATCTGGGCGTCCCACGCGTCGAGGTCCGTGCGTAAACCCGTCAAGAGCTCTGGTGAGAGGTCCCTGACGCGCTGTACGGTCTCTTCCAGATCGACGCGGTGGTGCCAGCGCTTCGCGACCTCCGTGAGGTCCGGTCTGTCATCCAGCCCCGGCCTGGTGCCCAGAAAAGCATCAGGGAGAGTGATCTTCATCAAGCCTCTGGTGACGAGGAACTCCGCGCACGCCTTCGCCGTTCCGGTGGCGGACTCGTGCAGGAGATCCGGGGGCAGGTAGGCGAAGGGATCCACCGCGTTGTTCAGGGCGACGTCGACAAGCAGGTCGTCCTCAAGGCACCAGATTGCTGTGAGCTCGTCGCGGACCTTCTCGCGTGAGTGCGTAGACAGTCGGCGTCCCGCCCACAACTCGATCAGCAAGGCATGCAGTCTGCCCACGTCCCACCAGCGTTCCCACGGCGCCCCACCCCTTCGAACCGTGCGCAGGACAGGCATGACGAGGTCGTAGGTCACCACTGATTCGGGCGCCCCTGGGGCGACGAGGCCGGTCGATCGGAGGCGATCGCCGATGATCCGCGGAGAACTGCACCCGATGTCCTCCGTGGCGATGCGGGTCAGCACGGTGGCAAGCGTTAGTTGATCATTCGCGACCCACGAGGGGAACATGTCGGAACGGCATGTTTCGGGTCTGAGTCCGTGGCAGACCCGAGCTGCGAGACTGTCGACCCACGTGGTGCGTATGCGAAGCAGATGGTCCCGCATCAGTTGTCCCGGCCTCCCCGACAGTGAGCAGTCGCTACGCAAGTATGTCTGCGGTACCCGCAAGTCATCGCGGAATCAGGGAACATCAGGCCATCAGGTCGCGAGGATCCTGCACCCGCTGTTCGGAAGGGCATACGACGATGCCGCACGCGCCCACCACTGTCACCCAGGTCGTGATCGTTCTTCTTCTGGTACTCCCCGGCGTGACCTACCAGTTCGTCCGCGAACGCGCCCGCGGTCCGGTCCCGGGTCACAGAGACCTCGGAGAGCGCATACTCCGAGCCATCACCGCAGGTATCGCTCTCGACACCCTTTACGTCCTGCTCGCCGGCCCGTGGTTGGTGCACCTCGTCTACGACCGTCGCCGAGGCTGGCTGACCGGCGCAGCCGACAACCCTCGCGTCACCGCGCTGACAGCGACAACCCTGTTGATCGTGGTGCCGGCCGCTGCCGCCTGGCTCACCTCATGGCTGGGCTCGCGAGGAAGCCGGTCCACCTACGACCCGACCCCCACGGCATGGGACAAGGTCTTCCAGCGTCGGAGCCACTGTCTGGTACGCGCCCGCCTGAAGAGCGGTCACTGGGTGGGCGGGTATTACGGGGAGAGGTCCTACACCTCCGGCTACCCGGAAGCCGCAGACCTGTATCTGCAGACCACATGGGCCGTGTCCAGCGCCGGATCGTTCGAACGTCCACTGCCGCGTTCCGGCGGGATCTATATTCGGATGGATGATGTGGAGTTCCTCGACTTCGTCGAGGTACCTTCCGAGACCGAAGAGGGAGACACGGCAGGTGACCGAGACACGAACGCAGTTGGACCCCAACGGGAAGAGGGGGTACCGGCCCGTCGGCAGTCGGCCCGAGCCGACGCAGGCTCCGCCGACGCCGCCTCCGGTCGCTGAGCCGGACACCGGAACCGGCACGACCGACGAAGAGTGACGCGAGGCGTCCGCCCTGCGGAACCGTCGCACCTTCGCCACGATCCGGATCAGGGCTCGCCCGCGTCACCCGAGCTGAGTGGCATGCCCTTCCCTCAGAGCGTGGTCTAGCTTGGCAGGGGCTGCCCGCCCCTCGACCGTGCTGAAAGTGAGGCCTCAGGTGCACATCGCCCCCCTCGGTCCCGACGATCCCGCCGAGCTGGGCGGATACGAACTGCTCGGCCGGATCGGGCAGGGCGGGATGGGCCAGGTGTACCTGGGCGAGTCGCCCGGCGGGGAACCGGCCGCCGTGAAGGTGATCAAGCCGTCCGTGGTCGACTCCGAGACGCGGACGAGGTTCGCGCAGGAGGTGGAGATCCTCAAGACGATCTGGGGCGCCCGGATCGCCGCCCTCCTGGACGCCGACCCGGAGGCGGAGCGCCCGTGGCTGGCGACCGAGTACGTCGAGGGCCTCGACCTGAGCCGGTACGTGGCTGCCCACGGTCCGCTCCCCGCGCTGCTGACGGCGGCTCTGGGCGCGACGCTGGCCGAGGCCCTGGCCACCGTGCACCGCCAGGGGTTGCTGCACCGCGATCTGAAGCCGGCCAACGTACTCCTCGGCCCGAACGGACCGAAGGTGATCGACTTCGGGCTCGCGGTGTTCGCGGAGTCGAACGTGTCGCTGACCGCGCCGCACACGGTCGTCGGCACACCCTCCTGCATGCCGCCCGAGCAGGCGAACGGCGAGAAGCCCCTGACACCGGCGGTCGACGTGTACGCGCTGGGCGCGGTCCTGCTGTTCGCCGCCTCGGGCCATCCGCCCTACCGTGCCGACAACATCCATCTCCTGTTCCACCAGGTCGTCGACCCCACGGTCGCACCGGATCTGTCCGGGGTCCCGGACGAGCTCGTGCCACTGCTCACCGCCATGCTGGCCCACCGCCCCCAGGACCGGCCGGATCTCCCCGAGGTCGTCCGCAGGTGCCGCGCGCTGATCGAGGCACAGGGGCTGAAGGTCGCCCAGGCACGCCGCAGGCTCACCACGTACACGGCCGCCCCGACCCACGTCCTGGACGATCTCCTCGCCGTCGGCCGTGCGTCCGGACCCGAGGTCCGCACGGAGCCCGGGGCGGCCTGGACTCCCCCCGTGCCCCCGCCGACCGGGCGGGAACAAGACTCGGCGGACTCCCGGCCGGCTCACCGACGGCAGGACGGCTCCCCGGCCGGTTCCGAGATTCCACCGGTGCCCGCTCCGGCGCGGACGCCCGCCGATCCCCGTCTCCTGCTCCGCCGTGACGGCACCCCTGTGGAGCCGTCCGCCGCCGCCCCTGCCGACTCCGCACCCGCCGCTCGGGCCAGGGGCATGGCCGCCGGTCCGGGCCAGGATCCGACCGCCGCGACGTCCGCCGCTCCGCTGTCCCCCCGCCGCTCCTCCGGGCGCGGCAGAGCGGACCGGCCCTCCCTGCGGAGTTCGGCGCAGGCCCGGATCACCGCCCGGCGGCTGCGCGAGGCGTATGCGGCCAGTACACCCTTCTGCCCCGTACGCCCCTGAGACCCGCGATAATGGGCGGGCCCTGGAGAGGGCCCGCACCCGCACGATCGACCCGCTTCAGGAGGCCACCGGTGACCGCCGTCCAGACCAGCGTGGAGCAGACCGACGCGGAACAGACCGGTGCGGAACAGACCGGTGCCACGACCGGGCAGGACCAGTACCCGGCCGGTGCCCTGGTGGTGGTGCGGGACGAGGAGTGGCTGGTCAGAAGCTCGATGCCGACGTCCGACGACGGCACGCGCATCGAGGTCACCGGGGTGTCGGAGTTCGTCCGGGACCAGGAGGCCGTGTTCTTCTCCGGCCTGGACCGGATCGAACTGCTCGACCCGGGCGCGACCGAACTCGTCATGGACGACTCCCCGAACTACCGCCGCTCCCGGCTGTTCCTGGAGGCGGTGCTGCGCCGCACCGCCCTGCCCCAGTCGGAGCACCGCCTGGCGCTCGCGGACTCGTTCCTGATGGACCCGCTCCCCTATCAGCGCCGGCCCGCCCAGCTGGCCCTGTCCGGCGCCAATCTGCGCCCGCGGCTGCTGATCGCGGACGTGGTCGGGCTCGGCAAGACACTGGAGATCGGTCTGACCCTGGCCGAGCTGATCCGCCGCGGCCGGGGCGAGCGCATCCTGGTGGTCACCCCGCAGCACGTGTTGGAGCAGTTCCAGCACGAGCTGTGGACGCGGTTCGCGATCCCGCTGGTACGTCTGGACTCGGTGGGCATCGAGCGCGTCCAGCGGGAGATCCCGGCCGGCCGCAACCCGTTCACCTCGTTCAAGCGGGTCATCGTCTCCATCGACACCCTCAAGAACACCGACCAGTACCGGCACCACCTGGAGCAGATCCGCTGGGACGCGGTCGTCATCGACGAGTCGCACAACCTGATCAACCGCGGTTCGCTGCGCAACCAGCTCGCGCGCACGCTCGCCCCCCGCACGGACGCCCTGATCCTGGCCTCCGCGACCCCGCACAACGGTGACGCGAGGTCCTTCGCCGAACTGATCCGGCTGCTGGACCCGGTGGCGATCCGCGACGCGGAGAACTACCGCGCCGCCGACATCGAGCACCTGTTCATCCGGCGGACGAAGATCAGCCCGGAGGTCCGCGAGCAGATGAAGGGCCAGTGGGCGGACCGGGGCCCCTCCCGCTCGGTGCACTGCCCGGCCACCCCGGCGGAGGAGCGGATCTTCGAGGAGCTGGCCGCCGTCTGGCTGCCCGGTGACGGCGGCGCCTCGGTCAGCGCCGTCCCCCTCTTCCCCTACACGCTGCTGAAGTCGTTCCTGTCCTCCCCGGCCGCGCTGCGGGCCACGGTCTCCGCGCGGATCAGGACGCTGGAGAAGAAGGAGGACCGGCGCGGCAGCGAGGCCGAACTCGCCGCCCTGCGGCGACTGTCGGAGCTGGCCGCCGGCCTCACCGAGGCGGACTCCGCGAAGTTCGGCGCCCTGGTGCTGCAGTTGCGCGACGAGATCGGGGTGGGACCCGGATCCGAGGCGCGGGTCGTGGTGTTCTCCGAGCGGGTCCAGACCCTGGAGTGGCTGGCCGGGGTACTGCCCGCCGCTCTCGGCTTCCGTGGCCGCGCTGCCCGCGACTGCGTCCGCGTCATGCACGGCGGACTCTCGGACGAGCAGCAGATGGACCGCGTCGAGGAGTTCGGCCTGGCCGACACGCCCGTCCGGGTCCTGCTCACCGGTGATGTGGCCTCCGAGGGCGTCAACCTGCACCGGCAGTGCCATCAGCTCGTGCACTACGACGTGCCGTGGTCGCTGATCCGCATCGAGCAGCGCAACGGCCGTATCGACCGGTACGGGCAGGCCCACCCGCCGGAGTTCCGGGCGCTGATCCTCACCAGTGAGGTGGAGGGCGCGAAGGACGACACGGTCGTCGCCGAGCGGCTGCTGCAACGCGAGGACCAGGCGCACCGCGCGCTGGGCACGGCGGAGGCGGTGACGGGCCTGTACCGGGCGGAGGCGGAGGAGCGGTCCCTCATCCAGGACCTGCTGCGGGGCAGGACCGTCGACGAGTCCCTGGACACGCCCCGCGCCGGGGCCGACGGGCAGGACGCCGGTCTGGACGACTTCCTCGCGGACTTCTTCGGCTCGGTGGACGCGACGGCGGGGACGGCCGGGGACCCGGGAGCGGACGGGGACGGCGCCCCGGCCGCGGCCCATGCGCCGTCACCGGACGACCGTGCCGGCGCGAGCCCGGTGCTCCCCCGTCTCTTCGACTCCACCGCCCACTTCGTGGACGAGGCGCTGCGCGAGGTGTACCCGGACGCCCGCGACCGGCTGGAGCTGGACCGCGACCAGCAGTCCGGTCTGATCTCCTTCCGCCCCCCGGCGGAACTCGTCCACCGCCTCAAGGCACTGCCCTCGGACTACCTGCGCGAGCAGCGGCTGCGGGAGCGGCTGCTGGTGACCTTCAACCGCCGCCTCGCCGAGCACTCCCTCCAGCGGGCCCGGCAGTCGTCCGCGTCGAGCTGGCCCGAGATCTCCCTGCTCACGGACCTGCACCCGGTCGTCGAATGGCTCACCGACAAGGTCCTGGTCGGCCTCGGCCGACAGGAGGCGCCGATGATCACGGCGCACGTGGCGGAGCCGGTCTACCTGGTCCAGGGCGTGTACTCCAACAAGCTGGGCCGACCCACCGTCGTGAAGTGGATGGGTGTGACCTGGCGGGAGGCCGCCCGAGAGGGCCTGGCCGTCGACGACATGGTGTCCCTGTTGCGGCGCGCCGGGGTCGGCCCCGCCATGGCGAACAAGCGGGGCTACCGCGATCCCGGGCCCCTGCGCGCGGCTCTCCCCCGGGTGCTGGAGACGGCCGGGGCGTTCCTCGACGCCCACCGCGACGCCTGGGACGAGCCGCTGCGCCGGCCCGTCGAGGAGTACAAGCTGCGGCTCGGCGCCTGGGAACAGCCCACGCTGGACGGGGAACGCACCCGGGAACGCCTCGCCGATCTCGCCGACTCGCTGCTGACGACGGGCAGGCCCCTGCTGCGGGTCCTCGCGGTGCTGGTCCCGGACACCGACGCGGACGCCGGCCGCGGGAACGGTGACGGAGCGCCCCCCGTCTCCCTGGCCGCCCCGTCGTCGTCCGCCTTCCGCCACTCGCCCCCGCCCGCCGCCCTGTGACCCCGGTCTGTGACCCTCTGAGAGAAGCCCTGTCATGACGTACGACTCCCTGGTCAACCGTGGCGACTACTTCTCGGCTCACTACCTGGCCGAGGTGCTGCCGAAGGATCTCAAGTCGGGCCTGCTCCAGCGGTGGAAGGAGCGCGAGGAGGCGGCGAAGCCGCCCGCCGGGCACGACGGCGGAACCGAGGAGGAGACCTCCGCCGCGCCCACGCCCGGCCGGACCGAACTCCCGGTGACCCCGCGCGCCGGACTGCGGGAGCTGCGCCGGGGCTACTTCCGCGCGCGGTCCTCCTTCGCCCTCCCCGAGGACGAGGACGGCATCATCACCGTCCGCGACACCGACGACGACGTCCTGACCTACGGGAAGCCGGAGTGGCGGGAGCAGGTGCGGGCCCTCAACGCCGAGGTGCTGCGCGCGCTCGGCTACGACGCCAAGCCGCGCGTCCTCTCCGTCGAGCGCGCGGGCCAGGCGTACGAGGTCCCGGTCGCCCACGCCGAGAAGGGCCTGGTCGCGCTGGACTGCGGCTGGGCCGCCGAACCCGACGCCGCTCTCGACCCGAAGGACCGCGGGCGCCTGCTGGAACCGGTGCCGCTGGACGGCCCGCACCCCGTGAAGGCCGGCGCCAAGCTCGCCTCCTTCCTGTTCGCCTGCGAGGAGCCGCCCCGGTACGTGCTGCTGCTCGGCGGCGGGGTGATCGTCCTCGCCGACCGCGCGGTGTGGGGCGAGGGACGCTACCTCGGCGTCTCCCTGGACACCGCGCTCCAGCGCAACGACACCCGCGCGGGCGGCGAACTCGACACCGTGGCCGCGCTGTTCGGCGCGGACTCGCTGCGCGCACCGGAGGAGGGCGGCGAGAACCCGCTGGCCGAACTGGTCGGCAAGTCCGCCAAGCACGCGGTCGGGGTCTCCAGCGAACTCCGCGACGGCCTGCGCAAGAGCGTCGAGCTGATCGCGAACGAGGTGCTCCAGCGGCTGCGCGATCAGGGCGTCCGCCCCGAGGACATCGGCGAGCTCCCGGAACTGGGCCGACGGTTGACCCGTGAGTCGCTGCGCTACCTCTACCGGATCCTGTTCCTGCTGTACGCGGAGGCCCGCCCCGAGCTGGGCATCCTGCCCGCCGACTATCCCGAGTACCAGCAGGGGTACGGACTCGGCCGGCTCGGCGAGCTGGTCGCCGAGCGGGAGCCGGTGGGCGACACCGCCCGCAAGGGCTTCTACCTGTACGAGTCCCTGGACCTGCTGTTCCGCAAGGTGCAGGACGGCTACCGCCCGCGCCGCACCCACGGTGTGGAGCCGGCCGACACCGACGCGGTGGACGCGCGGACCAGCGAGGACGTCGGCCTGCGCTTCGAGCCGCTGCACAGCAAGCTGTTCGAGCGCGACGCCATCCGCCTGATCGGCGCGGACAGCCTCCCCGACCCGCGATACGACTCCGACGAGGCCCTGGCGCGCGGCGAGTCCGTCCGCCACCTGGACACCCGGCTACGCAACGCCACCCTCCACCAGGTGCTGCACAGCCTGATGATCACCCAGGGGAAGCGAGGGGAGCGCGGCGGCTTCATCTCGTACGCGCAGCTCGGCATCAACCAGCTCGGCGCGGTCTACGAGGGCCTGATGTCGTACAGCGGCTTCATCGCGGGCGAGGAGCTGTACGAGGTCGCCAGGCACGGTGACCCGAAGGACGGTTCCTGGCTCGTCCCCGCGTCGAAGATCGCCGACTACGACGACTCCGTGTTCGTACGGCGCCGGGACCGGCTCACCGGTGAGGACCTGCGCGTGCGGTACGCGCCGGGCACGTTCGTGTACCGCCTCTCCGGGCGGGACCGGCAGACCTCCGCGTCGTACTACACGCCCGAGTCGCTGACGCGGGTCACCGTGCAGCTGGCCCTCCAGCAGCTCCTCACCGACACCACGGAGGCGAAGGACCTCCTGGACTGGCGGATCTGCGAACCCGCCCTCGGCTCGGGCGCCTTCCTCAACGAAGCGATCAACCAGGTCGCGGCGGAGTACCTGCGGCGCAGGCAGGCCGAGCTGCGGCGGTCGATCGACACCGACCAGTACGCGGTCGAGCTCCAGAAGGCGAAGGCGTACATCGCGCTGCACAACTCCTACGGCGTCGACCTCAACGAGACGGCCGTGGAGCTGGCGGAGGTGTCGCTGTGGCTCAACACCATGCACCCCGGCATGGAGGCCCCCTGGTTCGGACTGCACCTGCGGCGCGGCAACTCCCTCATCGGCGGCCGGCGCGAGGTGTACGCGGCCGAGCGGCTGAAGAAAGGCGGCTGGCTGGGGACCACCCCGGAACGCTTCCCGCTGGCGAAGGCGGTGGGGGGCGCGCCGCTTCCTGAGGGCGCGGTGCACCACTTCCTCCTCCCGGCGAAGGAGTGGGGCGCGGTCGCCGCCGAGAAGGAGGCGAAGGCACTCGCCCCGGCGGAGGCGAAGGCGCTGGCCGCGTGGCGAAAGGCGGTCACGAAGTCCCCGACGGCGAAGCAGACGGCCAAGCTCCAGGGGCTGGCCCGGCGGGCCGAGTACCTGTGGGGTCTGGTCGTGCGGCGGCTGGAGCTGTCGGAGCGGGACATCTCCCGGGACATCCGGGTGTGGGGAGCGGAGGACGACTGGCTGCGCCGGCCGAAGACGGCCGTGCAGCGGGACGTGATCCTGGCCGACCTCCAGGCGGAGGACACCCCCTACTGGCGCCTCAAGACGCTGATGGACGCGTGGTGCGCGCTGTGGTTCTGGCCCGTGCAGAACGCCGCGCTGCTGAACGGTACGGACGAGCGGTACGCGCGGGCGAAGGCACTGGCGGCACGGGCGGCGGAGTTGGAGGCGGTGAGCGTGGTGGGTGGTGAGGAGAGCGGCGCTGACGATGTTCTGCTGGCCTGGGAGGCGGACGCTCTGCCCGGCTTCATGGCCGAGCCCCAGCAGATGACGCTGACGCGGGACTCCGTGTCCCGCCGCCGCACCGGCCGCCGCGCGGAGCAGATCAGGGGTGAGCGCCGCGATGTCATCGCGCTCGCCGACCTGGACGACTGGATCGACTTCGCCCAGGCGCTGCTGGGCACGCAGGACGTGCCGGAGGAGTCGCTGGTGTCGACGTTCGAGACGCTGGACGACCTGTCCGTGTACGAGGACGAGCTGCCCGAGTGGATGGGCATGGACCGGTTCCAGTCGCTGGAGGAGCGGTTCCTGTGGGCGGGCGCGGCGAGGGACGTGGCGAGGGCGCAGGGGTTCTTCCACTGGGAGCTGGAGTTCGCGCAGGTGTTTGCGCGGGGTGGGTTTGAGTTGCAGGTGGGGAATCCGCCTTGGGTGAGGCCGCAGTGGCAGGAGGATCTGGTTCTGGCGGAGTTGGAGCCGTGGTTCATGTTGGCGGAGAAACCAAGTACTGCGGAGTGGCGGCTACGCAAGGAAGACCTGCTGGCCAACCATGCAGCCAGCTTGAACTTTCTCCTGCGTGAGTTGGTGATGCATGCGGGGGCCGTGGGCATGTTGGGCAGCCCGGCCACGTACCCCCTTCTTCTCGGCACCCAAGGTGACCTCTACCGCGCCTTCATGGCTCAAGTCTGGCAGCACATCGCACTCCATGGCAGCGCGGGCCTAATTCACCCGGACACGCACTTCAGCGGTGCACGCGAGGGTCTAATCCGATCAGCCGCCTACCGCCACCTTCGGGTCCATGGACACTTCGTTAACTCAGCGAACTGGGCATTCGAAGACCTATCCCGTTCCCAAGAATTCGGGATGCATATCTACAGCACATCACAGGAACCGAACTTCCTGCACGTCAGTCAGCTCCGAGACGCAGACATGCTGCCCTTGTCCCTCACTCATGACGGACAAGGGGCAACACCCGGCATCAAGCACAGCAGCTCGTGGGATATCCGCCCCCACCGCGAGCGCGTGGTTCATGTGGATATGATTTTGCTATCCAGCTGGAATTCTCTGACAGACTCAGCGGGGGGAGCAGCTCAGACTACTCTGCTGTATCCAGTGCTCATCGGCGAGCAAGGGGCGATCGAAGCACTGACCGCATACCGCAGGACCCTGGCCGATTACAGTCCGATGACTTCAAGCGGGTACCACGAAAGCGGCGCAAAGAAAGAAGGTCTGATTCGCTGGGAAAACAAAAACGTCTCCACGCTAACAGATGTAATCCTGCAAGGGCCGCACTTTTCATGCGCGAATCCTTTCTACAAAGAGCCGATGATCCCCTGCCGAAACCAGAGACACTGGAAGGAATTCGCGCCGACCGAACTCCCATCGACGTGCGTCCCCGTAAGCAACTACGTACGAGCCACCGACATGGAAACATATTTGACAGCCCAGGACTCATGGCTCGAAAGGCCATCCACCTCGTACTTCAGACTGGCTTGGCGAAAGTTGATTCCCTACAATACCAGCCGCAGCCTGCAAGCGGCCCTTATTCCGCCTGGTCCAGCTCACATCGATGCCGTAAACTCGCTGGCCTTCACGAACAACCGAATGACCGCACTTAACGCGGGCTTCTGGGCTACTCTCCCACTGGACTATCTGCTTCGCATCACCGGCAACGCCAATCTCCACTTCGCCGAGGCTCGCAAGATGCCCGCCCCAGACCCTGCACACCCCCTAGCATCTGCCCTTTTGTTGCGGACTCTTCGCTTGAATGCCCTGACTACCCACTACGCACCGCTCTGGGAAGAACTGTTCGACCCCAGCTGGGCGGGCTACGAGGATTGGGCCAATCCCAAATGGCCACGTCTGAAGCCCCTCGCCGCCAACCTCAAGCCAGTGTGGGAATACAGCACCCCCCTCCGCAGCGAACACGAACGCCGAGCCGCCCTCGTAGAACTCGATGCCCTGGTCTCCGTCTGGCTCGGCATCACCGCCGACCAGCTCGCCGCCATCTTCAAGTCGCGTTACCCCCAGCTCTACGACTACGAGTCGGCGACCTGGTTCGACGCCAACGGCCGCAAGATCGCTGCCGACTTCAACACCTACGGCCACGGCCAGACCAAGCAGGACTACCTCGATCTCATGGCCCACCTGGAAAACCCGGAACACACCCCGCCCCCCGAGGGCTACCAGGCCCCCTTCTACAGGGCCGACCGCGAGGCCGAGATGCGGGCAGCGCACACCCACTTCCAGGCGCGACTGGACGCCGAGATCGGCGCTGGGCGCTGGACTCCACCGGTCCACGAGAAGGAGAAGGCGTAGTCGACAGACACGACGCGATACAGGTCTACCCCCGGTGCGTTACCGAGGGCAGACCTGTTGCCTACTGAGCGGCGAAGCCGACGAACGCCGCCCAGGCGGCAGCAGCGACCGAGAGGGCGGGTCGGCTTGTGTCCTTGGAGTCACGAACGCGGACGACGTGGGCGCAGCCGGCGACCTCGACACACTCTCCTCCAGCCCCACCGCTATAACTGCTCTTACGCCAGGGCAGTTCACCCGGAGTCTCGTTCACTTCACACCTCTCCAAGCAG
The DNA here is from genome assembly GCF_044548235.1 of Streptomyces sp. NPDC052043. Classification (NCBI taxonomy): domain Bacteria; kingdom Bacillati; phylum Actinomycetota; class Actinomycetes; order Kitasatosporales; family Streptomycetaceae; genus Streptomyces; species Streptomyces sp. NPDC052043. Next base: position 229,458 of record NZ_JBIUBT010000002.1, on the reverse strand, counting down.
CTTCTCAACGAAGGCCAGCGACTCGCGCGGAGTGAGAGCCTGCGCACGGATGATGCCGTACCGCGACGCGACTCCCTGAACCTCCCGCCGGTCACTGACCATTGTGCTGCGTCCCTGAGCTTCCAGGTAAGTCACTTGATCACCTCCAGAGCGGTACAACAAGGTGAACGGCCCGTCCACGCCTGCATTGCCCTCTCGGTCAAGCGGCATGATCTGAATCTCGACGTTCCGGAACGCGCCGACGAGCATCAACTGCTCCAGTTGACCACGCATGACCGACCAGCCGCCCAACGGTCGACGCACAACCGCCTCGTCGATGACAAAGCTCAGCAGGGGCGCGGGCCTGCGCTCGAATACATGCTGGCGCGCGAGACGGGCCGCGACCCGCTGTTCCACGGTCTCCTCGTCCAGCAACGGACGCCACATGCCGAACACCGCCCGCATGTACTCCTCCGTCTGAAGCAGTCCGGGCACCGCCTGAGTCGCGTACACCCACAGCTCAACCGCCTCCCCCTCCAACCGAGCCGCGTCCCGGAAGAACGCCGGATACTGCGCCCGAGCCACCTCCTCCTTCATCTCCTGGAGGACCCCGCCCGCATCCAGCGCCTCGTCCGCCTGGTCGATGAACCTCGGCGGCGGCACCCGGCGTCCTTGCTCGTACGCTGCAATGGTCGAGACCGAATAGCCCGTCAGCGAGCCGAACTCGGGCCGCTCCAGTCCCGCCCGCACCCGGAACCGCTTCAGCTGGCGCCCGAAGACCCGCAAAACACCTGGGCTGACGTCCGGTTCCGGCCGCCGTCCGTCCCCGTTGCTGCCGTCGTTCTCGGACCCCTCGTCCACCAGCCTCGTCGGTTCACTCATCCCCGTACCACCTCCCCCGGCCGACGCGCCCCCGCGCCGACCGTCACGCTCCGTCCCGCCTACACCCGCACACCAGCCACCTACAGCAACGCTCCGTGTGCGCGCCGTATCTGGCAACGCTAGGACGGCACCGGCAGCGTGAGCCACATGAACAGCCGAAATTCCTCCGCACGGCGAACTTCCAAGGTCACAGCAGAAGTCGAGACAGGAGCCTCGGTCGAGGCGGCGACCCGGACGGACACCGGGTCCGACACCCTCCGCCCCCTCCACGAGTTCGCGATGGCCTTCACCTCCTCGCCCCGCGGCGCGCGCCTCGCTCGCAGACTGGTCTCCCACCGGCTCGACGCGTGGGGACACCCGTACGACGGCCGGGTCAACGACGCACTCACCCTGATCACCGCCGAGCTGGCCGTCAACGCCGTACGGCACGGGCACGTCGCCGGACGGGACTTCCACGTCCGGCTCACCCACGGCACCGACACCCTGCTCGTCGAGGTCACCGACACCCGGACCGAACGCGTCCCCCTGCTCTCCGACCTGGAACCGCCCGGCGATGCGGAGTTCGGCCGGGGTCTGCTGATCGTCGCGGGACTGGCGACCCGCTGGGCGGTCGCGCCGCGCGTGGGCGCGCCGGGCAAGACGGTCTGGGCGGAACTGCGCCTGGCGTGAGACCGGCGTCGGCCGATTCGGCTGGGTCACCGATCCTGAGGGCAATCGGGTCGAACTGTGGCAGCCCGCCTGACCGCGCCTTCACGCAGGCGGTGGCGTGCTGGTGGACCACTGGGTCGTCGAGGTGTGAACCCTGGTCAGGCCCGCGCGGCGCACCACTTCGTCTGAGCCCCGGACAGGGTGGTCGGGCTCGGGCGGCCGGTCCCGGCGGGCCCGCTCAGCCACCGGGCAGGCTCCGTACGACGTACGTCATGTGCTGAAGGTTTCCCGCCCGCAGCCACTCCGTGGGCCCGCCCACGCCGTCGCTGGTCGACAGCGGACCGTTCGCGCAGTCGCTCAGCCATTCCTCGCCCTGTCCGGCCCCCGCTCCCCGGAACTCGGGCAGTTCGATGATCCGACTGGCCGCACTGCGGTTGACGGCGATCCGGTCGGGCCCCCGGGTCAGTGTCTTGAACAGGAGGTACGAACTCTCGGTGGTGTAGCGGAGCACACCCCAGGGCGGGCCGCCCTTCCTCCCGGGTGCCGGGGCCTGCGACAGGGCACTCGGGGGCTGCACCCCGTAGTCGCCGTAACCGAGCAGCGGAGTATAGGCCCTGCCCGTCGCGCGCACCTCGTGCCACATGCGCCACTCCGCCCGCGACTCCTCACACGATCCTTCCTGAAGCATGTCGGCGGTGACCCGGGGAAAGCCTCCTCCCAGCAGAGTTGCGCTCCGCCAGACCGCCAAGGGCATCAGCGTGTCGAGGGCGCGCAGCGCCTCCTTGCCCGCGTCGGGCCGGTCGTCGAGGACCGCGCCCATGTCGAGCAGCAGATCCACGGACACCTCAGGACCGGTCCGGGCCAGCAGACCCCGGACGTCCTCCCCGAGGCGACCGTCCCACTCGCCCGTGACCCGCACCCGGACGCCCAGTCCGCGCAGGCAGCGCCGGGCCGTCTCCACGGCCGCCACCTGCTGCGCCTCGGTTCTCTCCGGTCCGGTGACCGGCCGCAGCCGCCCCAACTCGCAGTAGACGGACAGCGCTTCGGCGAGGACGGCGGTCTGGGCGTCCCCGTCGAAGGGAGCATCGATCCATCCGCCGTGACGGCTGACGGCACTCACCGGATCGACGTACTTGCCGACCACCGTGGCCAGCGTCTCCGGGGCCACTCCGGGCAAGGGCGGCAGGTTCCACAGCGGCCTGATCGCGGCCCGGACGTCCGGCCACAGCCGCCGACAGGCCCCGGCCGCGTGCGGCCGGGCCGGCAGAACGGGAACATAAAGCGGTCCGGACATCTCGGCTCCCCCTCGGCACCGTCCGTGCGCGTCCCTTGCGACCAGGGTCCGTTCACCTCGAAGCGCTTGAAAAGAGAGCGATTTCGGCCCGCATGGCCGATGTGTTCAAGTACGTGGTGACGGTGTGACGCAAGTTGTACGCTTCGTCATGCTCGGTGGTCGGACGTGCCAAGCGGACGATGCACATGGGGAGCTGAGTGGCACTCAGCGGCCCCCTTCGGGACCGACCGCCGTGCGCCGACCAGTTCGCTGACCGGGCACGACCGCCCGGCCGTTCCACGAGGGGCGCGAGGCGTGAACCACCGGATACTCGGTCTGACCGTGCGGAACTTCCGCACCCTCACCGACGTGAAGCTGCCACTCGGCTCGCTGACCGTCCTGTCCGGCCCGAACGCGGCGGGCAAGTCGAACGTGCTGCAATCCCTGGAGTTCCTGGGCGACGTGGCGGAGACGGGTATCGAGGCGGCGCTGGAGAAGCGCGGCGGATTCGACGTCCTGGCCTTTCGCGGCGGACGGAGCCCGGTGTCACGTATCAGCGTGGGTGTCGAGGGGCTCTGGTCGGACTTCGCCTCGGAGGACGCACCTGACCGTTACGAGCTGAGCATCTCGCGGCCTCGTCTGCCCGAGGGTTCACGCAAGCGCTACGCGATGTACCGCCGCGAGCGCTTCGTCCAGCATCCAACGGAGGGCGGCCAGACCTCGGTGGAGTTGACGAGCAGCGCCGTGAAGGTCGACAGCGACCTGCCGGGAGACCACACCGACGAGACGGTCGACGTCGGCCGCATGGCGTCGGCCCTCCACCAGGGACCGGTGCCGGCACTTCCGCACACCGCTCCCTCGGCTCGCGCTGTGACAGATGTAAAGCGCCACCTCTCCCAGATCCGGGTGTTCGACCCGGACGTACGCGAGGCACGGAAGCCCCATGGCATCAGCGAGTCGCGGTGGCAGCACCTGGACAGCAACGCCTCGAACCTCGCCGACTTCCTTCGCGGGCTCAAGCAACGGGAGGACGGCGAAGCCTGGGAGATGCTCCTGGACGACGTCAGAACCGTCGTGCCCCAGATCCGGGACATCCATCTCGTCACACCGCCAGACTTCGCCTCCTACCAGACCGCGGTGGAACTGGAGGAAGAAGGGCTGCGCGGCCGGACCCGGCTGACGGAGGCCTCCTGGGGCACTGTCCGCATCCTGTGCATGCTCGCGATCTTCCACGACCCCAGCCCGCCGCTGCTCACCTGCATCGAGGAAGTCGATCACGGGATCCATCCGCACGCGTTGGAGCTCCTGGCCGAACGCCTCCGCGAGGCCAGCGAGCGCAGCCAGTACCTGGTGACCACCCACTCCCCGGTCTTCGTGAACAAGCTGGACGCCGACGAGTGGGTGCCCTGCGGGCGTCGTGTCAGCGGCGCCTCCGTCATCCCAGACCGCATGCCAGGCCGGATTCGGGAGGTCGTGAAGGAGTCCGAGTACGAACCGCTCGGTGATCTCTGGTACTCCGGCTCGGTCGGAGGCTCGCTGTGAGCCCTCGGCGCCCGGGCAAAAGACAGTCGGTCATCGTCGTCGCCGGCGAGAGCCGGAACGATTGCGGAGTGCTCAAGAAGCTGATACCGGCTCTCTACCCCGGGACTTGCCCGAATATCGAGCACATCAATGACGAGATTAGGCTGGCGTCGGCCATCTACCAGCTCAGTCCGCGGGTCGACAAGCTCAAGAAGAGTGCGCTGGCCAAGGCCAAGGACTGCGGCGCCGAGTTGGTTGGCATCGTGGTGCATGCAGACATGGACGGCGTCACCAACGGGGAGTACGACAAAGTACGCGCCCGGATCACGGCAGAGTTGCGGGCCGGGCTCCCCTGCAAGTCCGCCCTGGCACTGGCCGCGTTCGAGATGGAGGGCTGGCTGATGCAGTTCCCGGAGGCCTTCCCCAAAGTGAAGCCCGGCTGGGCGATGCGGCCCCAGGACTGCGGCAAGGACCTGGGAGGTTTCGAGGCCCCAAAGAAACACCTGAAGAAGTACCTGGGAAAGCCGGTCTACCTCGAATCCCACTCCCCGCGGATCATGGACGCGGCGGTCCGACTCGGTCACGTCAGCGCGCGCCCCAGCGGCAACAACCGCTCGTTCCGCGACTTCGCCGACGAATTGGCGGGCTGGAAGTAGTCCGGGCGGACGTGACCAGGCCCGGACACCGACCGCCTGGCCTGTCGGTCAGCCCCTATACGGTGGTACCGATCACCAGGGCACCGGCATCGCAAGGGGGACCGTCGTGAAGCCCACCATGGCCGCCGCACAGCTCCGCGGCAGTCTGACGCAGTACCTCACGACGACGTACGCCCTCGCCGACGAGACCACCCGCGGCGCTCTCGAACGCTTCCTCGGGCACCCCGAGACCGGCATCTTCCGCGGGCCCTACGTGAGGATCCGTACACCGTTCCATGTCGCCGACGACGGCTGGCGGCGGGAGGTGGAATGGTCCGCCGGGTTTCCCGGGTTCCTGCCGTGGCGGCACCAGGCCAAGGCGTGGGCACGGCTGTCCACGCTGCGCGGGCCCGCACGGCCGACCCTAGTGACCACCGGTACCGGCTCCGGCAAGACCGAGTCCTTCCTGATCCCCGTACTGGACCACTGCCGGCGCCGGAAGGCCGAAGGGCTGCGCGGGATCAAGGCGGTGCTGCTCTATCCCATGAACGCGCTCGCCACCGACCAGGCGGGGCGCATCTCCGAGTACCTGGCGCGCCCGGAGCTGGCCCAGGTCACGGCGGGTCTGTACATCGGCGACCGGCCCGACACCGACTTCCGGCGGGTGATGACGCGGCGCGAGGAGATGCGCCTGACACCGCCCGACGTGCTGATCACCAACTACAAGATGCTCGACCTGCTGCTCCAGCGCGGCGAGGACCGGGGGCTGTGGGAGGGAGCCGATCCCGCGTACGTCGTGCTGGACGAGTTCCACACCTACGACGGCGCGCAGGGCACCGACGTGGCGATGCTGCTGCGCAGGCTCGCCGCCGCCACCGGAGCGGCCCGGCCCGGCCGGCCCCTGGGGTCGATCTGCCCGGTGGCGACCTCGGCGACCCTCGGCGAGGGAGCGCCGGGGAAGGAGGCCGGGGGCATCCTCGACGTGGCGGCGCGGGTCTTCGGCATGCCGTTCCCGGCGGACGCGGTCGTCGGCGAGGAGCGGATGACTCCCGACGAGTTCACCGGCGCCGTCGACTACGAGCTGCCCGAACCGCCGAGCCCGCAGGAGGTCGTCGCGGTGTCCGGCGGACCGGACGTCGAGGCCCGGCCCGACCTGCTGGACCTGGACGCGCTCGCCACCCGGCTGCTGGGCCGTTCCGGTCTGGACGCCTTCCGCGTCGGACGGCTGCTGAAGCGGCACGACTTCACCCTCGGCGTCCTGTCGCTGCTCGACGGCGAACCGCTGGACGAGTGGACGCTGCGGGACCGGCTGGGCCGGTCGTTCGGCTACTCCTGGGGCCGCACCGCGCGTGAGAACCCCCGGCTGGCGCTCCAGGCGCTGTCCCGGTTCGTGGCACTGCTGTCCGCCGCCCGCGACCCGGACTCCGACGAGCGCGCGCCCCGGCCGCTGCTGCACATCGAGGCGCACCTGTGGGTGCGGCCCGTGACGCGCGTGCTGCGCGGAGTCGGACCGGCTCCCGAGTTCCGCTGGTACGAGGACGACCGCACCGCCGCGCGCCGGGCCGCGCTCAACGCCGCGCCGCCCGGCGAGGAGGACGCGGACACCTCCTCCGGCAGCGTGCCGTCGTACGCGTCGAGCCGCCGGCCGCAGCCCCTGCCGGGCGCCGACACCGCCCCGCGCCCCGCCCAGGCGCACCTGCCGGCCGTCTACTGCCGCAACTGCGGACGCTCCGGATGGGCCGCCCTGTCCCCCGAGGCCGACCCGCAGCAGCTCGTGACCACCCAGGACCGCATTTGGCGGGCCGGAGTCGGCCGGGACAAGCGGCGCCTGCGCTACTTCATCGCCGCCACCCCCGGCGAGCGGCAGCGGACACTCGACGCGCTGACCGGCGCCCGGCCCTCGGACGGCGGCGTCGACCCGCTGTCCGTCGTCGTCCTGGACGGCGGACGGGGCACCTACCGGCTGCCCACCCTCGCGGACGACGGGGAACTGGTCGACGCCTGGTTCGCGCTGGCCGTGCTTGACCGCAAGAGTGCCGACCGGGCCGCGAAGGACGACCGGTGCCCGGCCTGCCACACCGACAACAGCATCCGCTTCCTCGGCACCGCCCAGGCGGCCCTCGCCTCGGCGACGGTCACCCAGCTGTTCACCGGCGGCGACATCGCGCTCGTCCCGGAGGAACGCAAGACGCTGCTGTTCAACGACTCGACCCAGGACGCGGCGCACCGGGCGGGATACGTCGCGAACGCCTCGTACAAGTTCTCCCTGCGCTCGCTGCTCGCGCACAACCTGGACGAATCCGGGACTCCGACATCCCTCAACGACCTGATCGGCCTGGTCCTGGAGTCGGTGGACGACCCCGAGGCGCTGGCTGCCGTAGTGCCTCCCGACCTCCACGACGAGCCGGGGGTCGACCGGCTGCTGTCCGGCCGCGGCACGGGCGACGCGCGGACCTGGCGGCTGATCGGCGAGCGGCTGGCCTTCGCGACGGTCATGGAGTTCGGGCTGCGCAGCCGCATGGGCCGCACCCTCGAACTGACGCGGACCGCGGCGGCCGAGGTGACGGTGACCGACCCCGACGGTGTCACCGACCTGGCACGGGACCTGCACCTGGCCCTGCCCGGCCAACTGACAGCCGTGGGCGGGCTGCCCACGCCCGAACGCTACCTCGCCTACGTCCGGGGCCTGTTGGAGCGGCTGCGGCTGCGCGGCGCGGTGCGCCACCACTGGCTCGACACCTGGATCAAAGAGGCCGGCACCAGCCGCTACCTCATCTCCGGGCGCCGGCCCGACGGCATGCCCGCCTTCCCCGAGGGCGTCGCTCCGCCCCGGTTCCTGCTGGACGGGCAGAAGGACGGATCCGAGTTCGACGCGGTCACCGGACGGCTGGGCTGGTACCAGGACTGGACCCGCAGGTGCCTGGGCCTGGACGCCGCCGGGGCGACCGATTACCTGCGCAGGCTGCTGCTCCACCTCGCCGACGCCGGTGTCCTGTCGGCGCGGACCACCCGCGACCGGCAGACCCGGGTGTACGGGCTCCAGCCCGGCCACATCCAGGTGCGGCTGCTCGACGACGCCGTCGCCAACAAGGCCTTCGTCGCCTGCGAGGACTGCGGCTGGCAGCAGGTCGTCGTCCCCGAACGGCGCACCCGCTGGTACGGCCACCCCTGCCCCCGCTACCGGTGCAGAGGGCGGCTCACCGCGCCACAGCCCGACATGTCCGTCACCGGGGTCGAAGGCTCCCGCCCCGGCCGGCCCGTACGGGAGCGGGACTACCGCCGGGACTACTACCGCCACCTGTACCTGACGGGCGGCACGTTCCGCGTCGTGACGGCCGAGCACACCGGCATGCTCAGCCGTCCCGAACGCGAGCGCGTCGAGCGCGCCTTCAAGGCGGGCACGCACTACGCCGACCCCAACGTCCTGTCGTGCACGCCCACCCTGGAACTCGGCATCGACATCGGCGACCTGTCGGCCGTCCTGCTCGGCTCCCTGCCCGCCGGGCCGGCCCACTACGTGCAGCGGGCGGGGCGTGCCGGACGGCGCACGGGCAACGCGCTAGTGGTCGCGTTCGGCGGACGCCGGGCACGCGACCTGTACTACCTGGACCAGCCACGCGAGATGATCGCCGGGACCATCCTGCCGCCGGGCTGCTACCTGTCGGCCGTGGAGATCCTGCGCCGCCAGTACACCGCCCGGCTCCTGGACCTGGCGGCCCGCGGGGAGCTGCGGACCTCGGACGGTGAGCCCCTCGCTCCCGTGCCCCGGCTGTCGTCCGCCCTGTTCGGCACGAGCGGATGGTGCCAGGACCTCGCGGACGCCGCGCAGACGCACGGGGCGGCCCTCGTGGAGGAGTTCCTCGCGCTGTTCCCCACCGGCGACGGCCCGGACACCGACGCGGAAGGCGTCTCGGAGCACGCGGCGGACGAACTGCGCGCGTACGCGACCGGCGGAATCGTCCGAGTGCTGCAGGAGGCGGAGGAGGACTGGACCGGCCGGCGCGAGGAGGTGCGCCACAGGATCGCGGCGATCGACGAGGCGGCCGGGCAGCTGGCCCGGTCCGACGACGCGCAGGACCGGGAGCGGCGCGAACTGCTGGCCGAGCGTCGTGCCGCCGGTGATCTGCTGCGGGAACTGAGCCAGTCCCCCGCGCACGCGACCCTGGTGGACCTCGGACTGCTGCCGAACTACAGCCTGACGGACACCACCACCCGCCTGGAGGCGACGCTCTACTGGTCGCAGACCCCCGACGACGAGGAGGACGGCTCGCGGGAGGAGGGGGCCCGGCCGGCCGGTACCAAGGTGTACCGCAGCGAGACCCGCGACTACGAACGGTCCAGCGCCCTCGCCCTGACCGAACTCGCCCCCGGCAACAGCTTCTACGTCAACGGCTACCGGCACGTGGTGCGCGCCCTCGACATCGGCGGTCCCGACCGGCGCGCCTGGTCGGTGTGGCGGCTCTGTCCCGCCTGCGGCTACGTGCGGACCGAGAACGCCGAGCGCGACACGACGCCCTGTCCGCGCTGCCGGGGCAGGGAGATCGCCGACGCCGGCTGCGTCCAGTACGTGCTGCGGCCCCGGCGCGTGCTGTCCCGCGACAGGCGGGAGGACGCCCGGGTGCGCGACGACCGCGACGAACGTGACCGCAGGCACTACGCGACCCTCACCACCGTCGACATCGACCCCGACCGTCTCGTACCCGGATCCTGGCGGCACGACGAGGCCGTGTTCGGCGTGGACTTCACCCGCCACGCCACGATCCGGACGCTGAACCTCGGGCTCGACCGCGAGGACGGCAGCAGCACAGTGCCGCTCGCCGGGGAGGACGTCCGCCTCAACCCGTTCTACGTCTGCACCTCGTGCGGCGGCGCGACGGCGGACGGCAGACCGGTGGTGGACGTGCCCCAGCACGCGCTCACCGAGTCCGGCGCGACGAGTACCCCGGCCTCGGCGCACCATCTGTTGTGGTGCCCGCGCCGTCGGCTGCGCGGCGCCGCGGCGGCCCCGGTCCAGGGACAGGGCGCGGGCCGGGACGTGCCGCTGCTGCTGGCCCACGAACTGACCACCGAGGCCGTCCGCATCCTGCTGCCCGCCTCGGTGGCCCGCGTCAGGGAGCGCCTCGCGTCGTTCACCGCCGTCCTGTTCACCGGGATCGCCGCCCGCTACGGCGGCGATCCCGACCACATCGACATCGCCGAGGCGACCATGCCCGACGACGCGGGCGACCCGGAGGACGACTGGCCCCGGCGCTTCCTGGTCGTCTACGACCGGCTGCCCGGCGGCACCGGGTACCTGCACCGGCTGGCCTCCGCGGACGGCTTCCGGGAGGTACTGCACCAGGCACGCCACGTCATCGAGCACTGCCCGTGCCAGGAGAAGGGCATGGACGGCTGCCATCGGTGCCTGTTGCGGCGGGTGCCGGCCGCCGACTACGACAAGGTCAGCCGCAACGAGGTCCGGCAGATGCTGGACGAACTGCTCGGTGCCGACGGAGAACGCTGGCGCACCTCACGGGTGACGACCACCCAGGACATTCCGCTCCAGCGGCAGGCCGAGAGCGACTTGGAGGTGCTGTTCGTCGAGACGCTGCGGGACTGGGCGAAGCTGCCGGAGTCGAAGGCCGCGGCGGACGCTTACACCACCTCGGCCGGCACCTACGCCCTGGACCTCAGGCTCACCGCACCGGACGGGTCCACCGTGAGTTGGCGCGTCTCCCAGCAGCGCGCGCTGGACGGCACCCGGCCCGACATACTCCTGGAGCGGCTGGACTCCCCCGGCCCCCGCGTCGCGCTGTACCTCGACGGCTACGCGTACCACGCCACCCCCGAGCACAACCGGCTCGCGGACGACGCCATGAAGCGCACCCGGCTCCGGGCCGAGGGGTTGCGGGTGTTCCAGCTGACCTACCACGACGTGATGGCGTGGCGGCGTCGGATCGACGACACCGGATACGCGGAGACCGGCGCGGACACCTCCGTCTGGACGCCGTACGGCACCACCGGCCGACAACGCTCCCGCGACTACTACGACCGGGTGGGCCGCGGGCTGCCCGGCGAGCTGGCCGAGACGATGTGGGTCAACCCGGCCCGGACGCTCCTGGCCTACCTGCGTTCGCCCGATCCCGAGCGTTGGCGGCGGCGGGCGGAGGCGGTGGCCGCGGGCATGAGCGGAGCGGACGGCGTCCGTGGATCCGCCCTGGCCGGCGCCGAGGCCGTGGCGGGCATCCGGGAGGCGCTGCGCGAGGGCGTGCCCGCCGGGAGCGCCGGGCCGGTCCGGTTGCTGTACGGCTCCGACGCGTCGGGCTGCCGCCTGGTGCTGGCCGCCGACGGCAGGCGCACCCCGCCCGTGTGGACGGGACTGGCCGTCCTCGACGACAGCGGTACGGCCCTGGAGGACGGGCCGGCCCACAAGCGGCGCTGGCGCGCCTGGCTCTGGTGGGGCAACGTGCTGCAGTTCCTCGAACACGGCGGCGGTGACAGCGTGCAGCTGACGTCGGGCATGCTCGACGGCTTCGGTCCGGAGGCCCTCGTCGTGACCGGCGGAGAGGGCTGGCTCACGTCCACCCGCGTCCCGGTCCATCGGCCCGAGGAGGAGCCCTCCGCTGTGGGAATCACCGCCGTACCGGCCGTCCCCGCCGTCACCGGGGACGAGACCGCCGCGCGGGAGCCGGCGGCGGAACGTCGCAGCGGCACGGACCACCGGCGGGACCCCGGCTGGGACCGGGTCATCGAGTTGCTGGACCCGGAGGAGCCGGGGCTCGCCGCGCTCGCGCACGCGCTGGCCTCTGCGGCGGTGCCGGTCCCGCGCGACGGTTACGAGCTGGACGGCCACGGCTGGCAGACCGAACTCGCCTGGCCGCACGCCCGGACCGGCGTGGTCCGGGCCCCCCGGCCGAGCGGCGACGAGCCGGACTACGAGGCCGAGGACCAGGAACGCGCGTTCACGGCGGCCAGCTGGACGGTCCGCACGGCGGCCGACTGGGACAGCGCGGAGCTGATCGCCCGGCTCGACGGCCGAGACCGTGACAAGGACAAGGACACCACCAGCGACGGGGAGCCGAAGCGATGACCACCTCCGGCGTCACACTGCGCCTGCTCGACCGGGCCGACAAGGAGATCCTCAAGCTCCCCCGCACGGTCAAGGGCGCCTTCTTCGACTTCCAGCACAAGTTCAGGACGAACCCGAACACCGCCGGCCTCAAACTCCAGCGGCTCAAGGGCGACCACCGGCTCTGGTCCGCACGCGTCAACGACGAGTACCGGGCCCTGCTGCTGCGCCTCGCCGACGACGACTGGCTGATCGTCTCCGTCAAGCACCGCAAGGACGTCTACAACCGGCTCTCGTATGGCGTCAACCAGGTCACCGGCGGCATCGAGTACGTCGATCTGGAGGTGGTCGAGGACAGCGTCCTGGGCCGGCTGCCCGGCGCGTCGGCCCGGACATCGGACGCGCCCGAGCCGCTCCCGCCGACCGTCCCCGGACCACCCCCCGCCGCACCACGGTCCGAGCCGCTGTTCGCGGCCTGGTCCGACCGCCAGTTGTCCGACCTCGGCGTCGCGGAACCCCTGCTGCCCGTCATCCGCACGCTCACCACCGAGGACCAGCTGCTCGGACTCGTCGAGTACGCACCGCAGTTGACCGGAGAGGTGCTGATCGCGCTGTTCGACGGCGCGTCGTACGACGACGTGCTCGACCAGGTGACCAGGCCGGTGGCTGCCGCCGAGCCGGTCGACCCGGACGACTTCGCGGCCGCCGCCCGGCGGCCGGCGACGGTCGTCACCACCACGGACGAGGACCTGCGCGGAGCGCTGGAGAGCGGTGACTTCGGCCGGTGGAAGAGCTTCCTGCACCCCACCCAGGCCAAACTCGTCGAGCGCCGCTACAGCGGCCCGGCCCGGGTCGGCGGCGGCCCCGGCACCGGCAAGACCGTCGTCGCGCTGCACCGGGTACGGCACCTCGTTCGGCAGCTCCCCCCGGGGCACGACAAGCCGGTCCTGCTGACCACCTACAACAAGAACCTCGCCGCCGACCTGCGCTCCCGGCTGCTGGAGCTGGGCGGCGAGGAACTGCTCGGCAGGGTCGACGTCAGTCACGTCGACCAGCTGGCGCTGCGCGTCGTCCGCGAAGCCGAACCCGGCAACGGCAAGCAGGCCATCGACGACGGACAGGCCGTACGCGAGTGGCGTGCGCTGCTGGACGAACTGGGCGAGGCCACCTGGGACCCGGAGTTCCTGCACGAGGAGTGGACCCAGGTCATCCTCGGCCAGGCAGTCGGCAACCGCACCGACTACTTCCGTGCCCGGCGGGCCGGGCGCGGCAAGAGCATCGGCCGCGGCGAGCGGGCGGAAATCTGGCAGCTCGCCGAACGCTTCACCCAGCGGCTCGACCGGCTCGGCAGGCAGACCTGGGACCAGGTGGCGGAACGCGCGGCACGCCTGGAGATGGGCCGCGAACAGCGCATCCTGAACATCGCAAGGCAGCGGGAGGAAGGGGGTGGCCTCGACAACATCCACCTGCAGGACACCTCCCGTGGCCGACTGCGCCACCGCTATCACCACATCGTGGTGGACGAGGCCCAGGACCTGCGCCCCGCCCACTGGAAGATGCTGCGTGCCATGGCCCCCCGCACGTCGGACGACCTGTTCCTGGTGGGCGACACCCACCAGCGCATCTACAAGAACCAGGTGACGCTCGGCAGTCTGGGCGTCAACATCCGCGGTCGGTCCGCGAAGCTGACCCTCAGTTACCGCACCACACGGCAGATCCTGCGCTCGGCCCTCGGAGTCCTCGGCGAGACGGCCTACGACGATCTCGACGGCGGCACGGAGACACTCGCCGGTTATCGGTCCGTTCTCAACGGCGGGCTCCCGGCCGGGCACGCCTACCCGGACTGGGAGGCCGAGCGGGAAGGCGTGGCCTCGCTGATCGCAGGGTGGGACGCGGACCCGGACACGGCCGTCCCACACGAGCAGATCGCGGTGTGCGTCCCGACCAATCAGATGGCGGCTGAGATGGGGTACACGCTGAAGCTACACGGCATCGACTCCGTGGAGATCCGCTCCGACGGCCCGAACGGCTCCGGCGGCGTGCACATCGGCACGATGTTCCGGTTCAAGGGGCTGGAGTACCAGCGGATGATCATCGCCGGCGTGACCGACGGGCTCGTTCCGCGTGCGGACGTGAGCCGGCTGCGTGACCGCGAACCCACCCGCTACCAGCACGAGATGCAGCGGGCCAGATCCCTGCTCTTCGTGGCCGCGACCCGGGCACGCGACAGCGTGGACGTCTTCTGGCACGGCAGGCCCAGCCCGTTCCTCGACAGCTCGTGGGTGGAAACGGAGCGCAGCGGCGGGTGACACTCGGCCTCACAGCAGGTTTCGGCCTTGGCCTGCCCGTTATGGGGCTTGAAGAATGGTCGGCCACGAGCGAGGGGAGTCCCCTGGGACTTTCCTGGGACTTCCGGCTGCATCAACAGGCACGAGCGTGAAACAACCGAAAGTCCATTCGCGCAGGTCAGCGCCACGCGACCGGCCATCGCCGCGGGTCACAGAGCCGGCTGCTCTCTTCCGGGACATCTGACCGGCGGCGCCTCGATCAGGTCCGTCAGCCCGGTCACCGCGACGATTGTGGCGGCGACCGGGCATTTCGCGTACTCGCGGCGGCGCCGGTCGATCGCCGCCGCCCACGGCACCGGGGCTGCGCGCTGTCGACGGCGTTCATTCGCCCCGAGCCGTTCCGCCGACCGGGCGCGGCCACCGGATGCGCGTTGATCTGGAAAGCGGTGCTCCCACCATGTGGCCGCGCACAGGCCTCGCGGGGGCAACTGGCAGGATTCGGCGGCAGCGAAGCCTTTCGAGACGTCCTGCCGACGGGGGAAAAACATGACGACGCACACTGCGGAGGCTCAACAGGACCGGCAGTCCGGTTGCGGGCAGGCCCGGGAGCGCGGTGCCATGTCGCGGGTCCTGCTCTTCACGGTGACCGCACTCGTCGCCTGGGCCACGGGAGTGGCCGGCACCCTGCTCTACCAGTGGATCAACGCTCCGGACACATCCGCCGTCGACGCACAGGCCGCCAAGCTGGCCGAGAACCTGCGGGGAGACCTGAACGCGGGCTTCTACTCGGGCGGCCAGACCTACGGGGGGCAGTTCACCGAGGGCACGCTCGTCGCCCAGGTCGAGGCGCACGGCGGAGCACTGCTGGGCTTCAGCACGGGGCAGGGTCCGACCGACGGCAACGTCCACACGGCAAAGGTGATGTTGGGGCTGGTGCCGCCCGGCGGGGAGACCGTCGCCGCGGACGCCTATCCAGTCCGCTGCTACCGCTACACGTTCAGTTTCGGCCCCCACAGCGTGGACCAGTCCGCCATGACCTGCCCGGCTTCGCGGACCGACGGCAAGCCCGGCAGCCTGACGGCGCAGATGGGCGCGCTCCTCGCGCGGCAGCCCACCGGCGCGTACGCGTACCGGCAGCTGGCGACCACGGGGTATGCGCATACGCCGGAGGGCGCCCTGGACTTCCTCAAGGACAAGCGGCTGATCGCCGCCGAGGACACCGTGAGCACGATGTCCGGTACGGCTGAGGGCGGTGACGTGTACGTCCTCGCTCTGCGTATCAACGATGTCTGCCACTACCTGCGGATGGACTCGTCGTCCGCCGCGTCGCGCTTGATACCGCTGTGGGCCGCCCCGGCCGACGAGCAGAAGGCCTGTGGCGTGGAGCAGGCCGTGGCCGCCTCCACCCTGTACGGGATTGACCCCGCGAAGGCGGGGTGACAACCACGCGACCGAGAACACCTCGGCCGAAAGGGACCCGCGCGGGCAGGGCTCGTGCGTTCTCGGGTAATGAGACGCCCTGACCCGGCCTCGGCGGGCGCCAAGCGAGATTCCCATCTCGGGCTCCACCGATGAGTTCTTGCGGGCTGTCGGGTCAGTACGGACATGACTGCTGAGAACAAGCCGCCGGTCGTCTCCCGCCGGGAGTGGCTGGCCGCCATCGACACCCTGCGCGCCCGGGAGAAGGAGCACACCCGAGAGAGCGACGCGATCGCTGCCGCACGGCGGCGACTGCCCATGACCGAGGTGGACCCATCGACTCCGCTCGCAGGAGGCAACGGAGCCGTTCCCCTGATCGACGTCTTCGAGGGCCGCACCCAACTGTTCGTGTCGTATCACATGTGGCACGACGGCCAGCGCGCCGCCGACCAGTGCGAGGGCTGCACCTTCTTCACCGGCCAGGTCCGCGAACTGTCCCATCTGCACCAGCGTGACGTCACCTTCGCCGTCTTCTGCCAGGGCCCCTACGAGGAGTCCGACCGCTACCGCCGCTTCATGGGCTGGGACATGCCCTGGTACTCCGTGCCCGCCGAGTCTCACGAACGGCTCCTCGCCGGCCGCGGCTTCGGGATGAAAGCGATCTACCTCCGCGACGGGGACCGCGTCTTTGAGACGTACTGGACCACCGGCCGCGGCGTCGAACCCATGGCGCCCTCCTACGGCATCCTCGACATGACCGTCTACGGACGGCAGGAGACCTGGGAGGACTCCCCGCCCGGCTGGCCGCAGCCGTACGAGACGCGTGGCCAGCAGTTCCGCAAGGACGGACGGCCGACCGCGCAATGGGCACGGATCGCCGCCGGCCACGACGACGACCTCCACGGCGGACAGCCCAGCACAGGCGGCTCAGGCTGCTGCTCGTGAACCCGCGCCCGACGGGCGTCGCGGCGGCGTGGTCAGGGCCCTGCGTGTCCTGCGAACCGCCCACACGGCTGCCGCCGCGCCCCGTCCGGCCCGCGTCGATGCGGGTCCGGGCGGGGTGCGGCGGCGCCTTCGGGATGCGTCCGCGGTGGGCGAACGGCCCCAACAGGTGGAGCCTCAGGGAGAATTAAGTGGTGACCTTCGCGGACCAGTCACACTCACTGATGATCTGAAGCCGACGGGTTCCCGAGGTGTGCTGCGTACTGCTGCCCTTGCCGGTCTTGTCCAACTCGTTGACGAGCTTGTCCTCCTTGTCGAAAACAATGAAGTTGCCCTTGCCACCGACGGCGGCCATGGCCTTGGTGCAGTCGAACGTGTAGGACAGCGTCCACTCCTCGCCGACCTTGAACGCCTTCGTGTCCTTGGTTCCGGAGCCCGTGAGGGTGAGCACCGTGGTCGGCTCGGCCTTCTGCGTGGGTGCGGGATCCGCCGCGTGTGTGGCGGCGGGCGCCTCCTCGGACGCCTTGGCCGACGGTGAAGCCGGTGCGCTCGCGGCCGAGTCGGCCTTGTCGCTCTTGTCGTCACTCCCGCAGCCGGAGACAGCGGCGCCGATCACGACGACGGCGAGCAGGCCGCCGAACCCCCGCGTGGAGCGACCCTCCTTCTTCCTCTCGGCCGACCGCTGCCAGGCCGTCTCCGGGCCGTCCTTCGGACAAGGGTTGGACACCCTCATCCCCCCTCTTCGTCTGCAACTGCGAAACCCCCTGGCCCCGCATGGTGCCCACCGTGACCTTGAAGTCCTTCCCGCGATGCCCGGGCGGTGGGCCGGCGTTCTCCGGTGCCGTCCTCAAGGCAGGACGCAGTCCACGGCGCCGTGGTTACAAGGGCCGGGAGACTTCCGTCGTCGCAGGTCACAAACGAGACGATCTTGGCGAGGCCGGCGTGTCCGGGCTGCCCCGCAGGCGCGGGTACCGGGCAGCCCGGTGCGGGATCAGTCCTTGACGAGCGCCACGGTGCGGTGGCGTGTGGCGTGGATGTCCGGCAGCGGCAGGTTCCCGTGGGGGCGCAGTTCCACCAGGGCGACCTCCACGCGGGCCGGGCCGGGGGTGAGCCGGTCCGCCGTCACGGTGCCGGAGTTGTACCAGCGGTGGTAGGCGCCGTCGCACACGGCGCGGGTGCCGCCGATGCCGTAGCGGGTGGTCGAGGGTGCCTGGCTGATGGCGGCGCCGACGAAGACCGGGCCGCGTGTGTCGAAGCAGCGGTAGGTGCCGGAGACGATGATGGTGCCGTCCGCCGACAGATGGGCCGTCCGGCTGATGGTCACATGGTCGCCCGGAGCGGCGGTGGCGGGTGTGCTCAGCGCGAGCACGGCTGCCGCCGCCGCGCCGAAGGAGCCGAGTGCGGGACGCAGGGGCATGGAAGAACCTCCCGGGGTGGCTCTGGAACAGGGGCTTCCACTCGTACCCGGCGCCCTTGACGGCGCCCGTCACCCTCACTCTTCGGCGGCGCGTGCCGGTCGACCACTTGGCCGACAGCGCCCGATCAGCCGTCGCCCAGCACCGCGAAGCCGTCGAGTTCGACCAGGGCGCGTTCGTCCCACAGCCGTACGATCCCCACCACCGCCATCGCGGGATAGTCGCGGCCGGCCAACCGGCGCCACACGCGGCCGAGCGCGGCGGCGTGGAGGCGGTAGGCGGCGACGTCCGTGGTGTACACGGTGACTCTGGCCAGGTCCGAGGCGGTGCCGCCGGCCGCCGTGAGCGCGGTCAGCAGGTTGCTCAGCGCCCGCTCGAACTGCTCGGGCAGGGTCTCGCCGACCACCTTGCCGTCGGCGTCCAGTGCCGTCTGGCCCGCCAGGAACACCAGCCGTGAGCCGGTGGCGACCACCGCGTGCGAGAAGCCGGTGGGCGGGGACAGCGCGGGCGGGTTCACACGGTCGGCGGTCACCGGGTCTCCCCGTGCTCGCCCAGCCCCGCGTACAGCTCCTTCGCGATGATCCCCCGCTGCACTTCGCTCGCCCCTTCGTAGACCCGGGGAGCCCGCACCTCGCGGTAAAGGTGTTCGAGCAGGTGGCCGCGGCGCAGGGCGCGGGCGCCGTGGAGTTGGACGGCCGTGTCGACGACGTACTGCGCGGTCTCGGTGGCGAGCAGCTTCGCCATGGCGGCGCGTCCGGGGACGCCGGGGGCTCCCTCGTCGTACGCCGTCGCCGCCGCGTACACCATCAGGCGGGCCGCCTCCGTGCGCAGGGCCATCTCGGCGACCTGGTGGGCGACCGTCTGGAGGTCCCTCAGCTTGCCGCCGAAGGCGTCCCGGTGGGCGGTGTGGGCGAGCGTGGCGTCCAGCGCCGCCTGCGCCATGCCCACGGCGAAGGCGCCGACGCTCGGGCGGAACAGGTTGAGGGTGCCCATGGCCACCCGGAAGCCGCGGTCCCTCTCGCCGATCACGTCCTCGGCCGTGACGGGCACGCCGTCGAAGTCGAGCGCGCCGATGGGGTGCGGGGAGAGCATCTCCAGCGCGGTGCCGGTGAGGCCGGGGCGGTCGGCGGGCACCAGGAACGCGGTCACGCCCCGGGAGCCCGCGTCCGGTGTGGTGCGCGCGAAGACGGTGTAGAAGTCGGCCTCGGGGGCGTTGGAGATCCAGCACTTCTCGCCGGTGAGCCGCCAGCGGGAGGGTCCGTCCGGGCGGGCGGCCAGCGCCAGCGCCGCCGCGTCCGAGCCCGCGCCGGGCTCGCTCAGCGCGAAGGCCGCGACCGCGTCGCCGTCCGTCACCCGCGCCAGCCAGTGGGCGAGCTGGGCGGGGGTGCCGTGGGCGTGGACGGGGTGGGCGCCGAGGCCCTGAAGGGCGAGGGCGGTCTCGGCCTCGGTGCAGGCGTGCGCCAGGGACTCGCGCATGAGGCACAGCTCGAGGGCGCCGGAGCTGAACAGGCGCTCCAGCAGGCCGAGTCGGCCCAGTTCGGTGAGGAGCGCGCGGTTGACGCGGCCCGGCTCGCCCTTCTCGGCGAGCGGGCGCAGCCGGTCGGCGGACAGGGCGCGCAACTCGGCACACCAGGCCGCCTGTTCCGGTTCGAGCGAGAATGCGGGCATTCGCCGGTCCCCTCTCCCTCACGGTCGACCGGGGCACCTCCACCGTATCGCGTGCCATTGACTGTCGTCACCAACACGATACGCTCCTTGTGCGAGCCCACCACGACAAGGGGGCGAACGGCCGTGGACACCTTGGACTCCGGCAGGGACGGCACCGCGCGGCAGACCGCCTCGGCGCATGTCGACACCTTCGCGCGCGACCACCTGCCGCCCCCGGACCAGTGGCCCGAGCTCCGCTTCGAGCTGCCGGAACTGCGCTACCCCGACCGGCTCAACTGCGCCGCCGAGCTGCTGGACCGTCCCGACGCCGGGCGCCCGGCGTTCCGTACCGCCGCCGGTCGGACGTGGACCTACGGCGACCTGCGCGCCCGCGTCGACCGCATCGCACACGTGCTGACCGGCGACCTCGGTGTGGTCCCCGGCAACCGGGTGCTGCTGCGCGGCCCCACCACCCCCTGGCTGGCGGCCTGCTGGCTGGCCGTGCTCAAGGCGGGCGCGGTCGCCGTCACCGTGCTGGCCCACCAGCGTCCGCACGAGCTGCGCACGATGTGCGAGATCGCCCGGGTCCGGCACGCGCTGTGCGACGTCCGGGCGGTCGACGACCTGGCCAAGGCGGAGGTACCGGGACTCGTCGTCACGACGTACGGCGGCGACGCCCCCGACGACCTGCTGCGCCGTCCGGCGCCGGGTGTGCCGTACCGGGCCGTGGACACCGCCGCCGACGACGTCGCGCTCATCGCGTTCACCTCGGGGACCACCGGGCGGCCCAAGGGCTGCGTCCACTTCCACCGGGACGTGCTGGCCGTCGCGGACACCTTCTCCCGCCATGTGCTCCGACCGCGCGCGGACGACGTGTTCGCGGGCAGTCCCCCGCTCGGCTTCACCTTCGGGCTCGGCGGGCTCGTGGTCTTCCCGATGCGCGCCGGCGCCTGCGCCCTCCTGCTCGAACAGGCCCATCCGCGGGAGCTGTTGTCCGCGATCGCCGAGCACCGGGTGTCCGTGCTGTTCACCGCCCCCACCGCCTACCGCGCGATGCTCGACGCGCTCGACTCCCACGACGTCTCCTCGCTGCGGCGCTGTGTGTCCGCCGGGGAGAACCTGCCCGCGGCCACCTGGCACGCCTGGCACGAGCGGACCGGGCTGCGCATCGTCAACGGCATCGGCGCCACCGAGCTGCTGCACATCTTCATCTCGGCGGCGGACGACGACATCCGGCCCGGTACGACCGGGGTGCCCGTGCCGGGGTGGCACGCGCGCGTGCAGGACGAGCACGGCGAGCCGGTGCCGGACGGAGTGCCGGGGCTGCTCGCCGTCCAGGGGCCGGTCGGCTGCCGCTACCTCGCCGACCCGCGGCAGCGCGTGTACGTGCGGGACGGCTGGAACGTCACCGGCGACACCTACGTCCGCGAGCCCGACGGCTACTTCCGGTACGTGGCCCGCGCCGACGACATGATCATCTCGGCCGGGTACAACATCGCCGGTCCTGAGGTCGAGGACGCCCTGCTGCGCCACCCGGACGTGGTGGAGGCGGCGGTCGTCGGGCGGCCCGACGAGTTGCGCGGGCAGCTCGTGGTCGCCTACGCCGTCCTGCGGCAGGGCGCGGGCCGGGACCCGGAGGCGCTGCGCGCGTACCTCAAGGCGGAGCTGGCCCCGTACAAGTGCCCGCGCGAGATCGTCTTCCTGGACGCGCTGCCGCGCACGGCCACCGGCAAGCTCCAGCGGTTCCGGCTGCGCGCCGACGGCGTCCAGCGGTGACGGCGAACCGCGGTGACGGTCAACGGCCGTGCCGGCGAAACACAGTGACGGACAACGGCGGCGACCGCGCGGCGGTGCCGGTACTCGGCGGTGACCGCACGCGGCCCCGTCGGTGACCAGCCGTGACGGTGACCAGCAGTGATACCGACGACCTAAAATGATCAACGTGTCCGAGCAGCAGGCGCTACACGCCCCGAGGTCCCTCATCGTCACGCTCTACGGCGCGTACGGCCGCTTCGTGCCCGGCCCCGTGCCCGTCGCCGAGCTGATCCGGCTGCTGGCCGCCGTGGGGGTGGACGCGCCGTCCGTGCGCTCCTCGGTGTCGCGGCTCAAGCGGCGCGGGCTGCTGCTGCCCGCCCGTACGGCACAGGGCGCGGCGGGCTACGAACCGTCCGCGGAGGCCCGGCAGTTGCTCGACGACGGCGACCGCCGCATCTATGCCACGGCGCACCCCGGGGACGAGGACTGGGTGCTCGCCGTGTTCTCCGTGCCGGAGTCGGAGCGCAACAAGCGGCACGTGCTGCGTTCCCGGCTGTCCGGGCTCGGCTTCGGCACGGCGGCGCCCGGCGTGTGGATCGCCCCGGCCCGCCTGTACGAGGAGACCCGGCACACGCTGCGGCGGCTCGGCCTGGACCCGTACGTGGACTTCTTCCGCGGCGAGCACCTGGGCTTCACGCCGACCGCTCAGGCGGTCGGGCGGTGGTGGGACCTGGCCGCGATCGCCGCGCAGCACGAGGCGTTCCTCGACCGGCACGCGCGCGTGCTGCGCGCCTGGGAGAAGCGCGCGGACACCCCGCCGGAGGAGGCCTACCGCGACTACCTCCTCGCCCTGGACTCCTGGCGCCATCTGCCCTACGCCGACCCGGGACTGCCCGCGCGCCTGCTGCCCGCCGACTGGCCCGGCGCCCGCTCGGCCGCCGTCTTCCAGGGGCTGCACGAGCGGCTGCGGGACGCGGGCGCCGAGTTCGCCGGGCTCTGAGGCTCCGTGGCTCCGCGGCCCCGAGGCTCCGACAGCGCTCAACCCCCCAGTTGCAGGCGGGGCTTGGGCGCGTCGGTACGGCCGGTCTGCGGGCGGCGGCTGCCCGCCCGGTAGGGCGCGGGCCAGACGGCGGCCGGGCCCGCGTAGCCCTGCTCGGCGGCGGCGTGCAGGGTCCAGTGCGGGTCGTACAGGTGCGGGCGGGCCAGCGCGCACAGGTCCGTGCGCCCGGCCAGGATCAGGGAGTTGACGTCGTCCCAGGAGGAGATCGCGCCGACCGCGATCACCGGTACGCCCACCTCGTGGCGGATCCGGTCGGCGAACGGCGTCTGGTACGACCGCCCGAACTCGGGGTGTTCGTCGGCGACCACCTGTCCGGTCGACACGTCGATCGCGTCGGCACCGTGCGCGGCGAAGGCGCGGGCGATCTCCACGGCCTCGGCGGCACTCGTGCCGCCCTCGGCCCAGTCGGTGGCGGAGATCCGCACGGTCATCGGGCGATCCTCGGGCCACACTCCGCGTACGGCGTCGAAGACCTCCAGTGGGAAGCGCAGCCGCTTGTCCAGTGAGCCGCCGTAGGCGTCGGTGCGCCGGTTGGTCAGCGGAGAGAGGAACCCGGAGAGCAGATAGCCGTGGGCGCAGTGCAGTTCGAGCAGGTCGAAGCCGGCCCGGGCGGCACGCCGGGCGGCGGCGGTGAACTGCTCGCGGGCGTCGGTGAGCTGGGCCCGGGTGAGCGGGCGCGGGATCTGGCTGTCCGGCCGGTACGGCAGCGGGGAGGCGGCCACCAGCGGCCAGTTGCCCTCCGGCAGCGGTTCGTCGATGCCCTCCCACATCAGCCGGGTCGAGCCCTTGCGTCCGCTGTGGCCGAGTTGCACGCCGATCGCGGTGTCCGGGGCCTGTCCGTGCACGAAGTCGGTGATCCGCCGCCAGGCCTCGGCCTGCCCCGCGGTCCACAGGCCGGCGCAGCCCGGGGTGATCCGGCCCTCGGGGCCGACGCAGACCATCTCGGTCATCACCAGGCCCGCGCCGCCGAGCGCCCGGGCGCCCAGGTGGACGAGGTGGAAGTCGCCGGGGACGCCGTCGGTGGCCGAGTACATGTCCATGGGCGAGACGACGACCCGGTTGCGCAGGGTCAGTCCGCGCAGCCGGAACGGGGTGAACATGGGTGGCGTGCCGGGCGGGCAGCCGAACTCGCGCTCCACGGCGTCGGTGAAGCGGGGATCGCGCAGCCGGAGGTTGCCGTGGGTGACGCGGCGGCTGCGGGTGAGCAGGTTGAAGGCGAACTGGCGGGGCGGCTGGTCGAGGTAGCGGTCCAGGTTCTCGAACCACTCCAGGCTGGCCCGGGCCGCACGCTGGGTGGAGGCGACGACCGGTTTGCGCTCCTCCTCGTAGGCCGCGAGTGCCTCGGCCGGCGACGGTTGTTCGTCCAGGCAGGCGGCGAGCGCGAGGGCGTCCTCGACGGCGAGCTTGGTGCCGGAGCCGATGGAGAAGTGGGCGGTGTGGGCGGCGTCGCCGAGCAGCACGAGGTTGCCGTGCGTCCAGTGCTCGGTGACGACCGTGCGGAAGGTGGTCCACGCGGACTTGTTGGAGCGCAGCGGCCGCCCGCCGAGCGCGTCCGCGAAGATCTTGGCGCAGCGCTCGACGGACTCCTGCTCGTCCATGAGGTCGAAGCCGGCCGCGTGCCACACCTCCTCGCGCATCTCGACGATGACCGTGGAGGCGTCCGGCGCGTACGGATAGCCGTGCAGTTGCATCACGCCGTGCTCGGTCTCGGCGATCTCGAAGCGGAAGGCGTCGAGGGCGTGGTCGGCGGCCAGCCAGATGTAGCGGCAGCGGTGGCCGGTCACCCGGGGACGCAGGACGTGGGCGTAGGCCTCGCGGGTGGCGCTGTGCACGCCGTCGGCGGCGACGACCAGGTCGTACGTCCGTGTCAGGCGCTCGGGGTCCGGTGCCTCGGTGCGAAAGCGCAGGTCGACGCCGAGTGCGCGGCAGCGGTCGTGCAGGATGCGCAGCAGCCGCCGTCTGCCGAGCGCGGCGAAGCCGTGGCCGCCGGAGGTGTGCCGGACGCCCCGGTGCACGATGTCGATGTCGTCCCAGCGCACGAACTCCCGGCGCAGGGCCTCGTAGACCACCGGGTCGGCGTGTTCGATGCCGCCGAGCGTCTCGTCGGAGAGCACGACGCCGAACCCGAAGGTGTCGTCGGGCGCGTTGCGCTCCCAGACGGTGATCTCACGGGCCGGTTCGAGCCGTTTCAGCAGGGCCGCGGCGTACAGGCCGCCGGGTCCGCCGCCGATGACCGCGACCCTCATGGCACCGGTCACCCGCGGTCACCTCCCCCGCCACTTCGGCGGGCGCTTCTCGGTGAAGGCCGCGTGGAACTCGGCGTAGTCCTCGCCGTTCATCAGCAGGGCCTGGGTGGAGGCGTCCAGTTCGACCGCGGCGGACAGGGGCATGTCCAGTTCGGCGGTGAGCAGGGCCTTGGTCTGGGCGTGGGCGAGGGCGGGGCCGTCGGCCAGCCGGCGGGCCAGGGCCCGTGCGGCCTCGTCGGCGCTGCCCTCGTCGGTGAGGTGGCTGATCAGGCCGATCCGCTCGGCCTCGGCCGCCCGGACCGGCTCGCCGAGCATCAGCAGCCGGGTGGCGTGGCCGAGCCCGACCACGCGGGGCAGCAGATAGGCGGCGCCCATGTCGCCGCCGGACAGGCCGACGCGGGTGAAGAGGAAGGCGAACCGGGCGGTGGGGTCCGCGACCCGGAAGTCCGCGGCCAGCGCCAGGACCGCTCCCGCCCCGGCCGCCACCCCGTGCACCGCCGCGATCACCGGGAACGGGCACTCCCGTACGGCCCGCACGACCTGCCCGGTCATCCGGTTGAAGTCGACCAGCTCGGAGGTGTTCATGCTCAGGGTGGCGCCGATGATCTCGTCCACGTCGCCGCCGGAGCAGAAGCCGCGGCCCTCGCCGGCCAGTACCAGGGCGCGCACGGCCCGCTCGCGGGACAGTTCGGCGAGCAGGTCGCGCAGGTCGGCGTAGGCGCCGAAGGTGAGCGCGTTGAGCTTGTCGGGGCGGGCGAGGGTGACCGTGGCGACGCCGTCGGCGCGCTCGACGCGCAGATGGCGCCAGTGGGAGGTGCGCTCGGTGGAGCCGGTGAAGGGACTCATGACGTAGGGCCTCCTCGGGGGGACTGCCACGCACCGCCGCCGCGGCGGCTCGGCTCACCCCACCGAAGTTATCACCTGTTCATGACTGTCGTCACGAGTGCGCGATACATGTGCGTGCGCGGCACCGGCGGTCCCGGAGCCGAGGCCGCCTCAAGATCGCGTGGCGGGCCCCCGTACCATTCCCCTCGTCGAAAGCGGGACAACCTGGTGCTGATCACCGGGGCGCCCCCCGCCCCGAAACGGACCCACCTTGCCCGAGCCCCCTTCGGCCCCGGCCCACCCGTCGCCCGGCCACCGCCCCTCCCGGAGGCACTTCGTGCCGCCCCACCCGTCCTGGCGCGTCGCGCTGCCGCACTCGGCGGCCGCCGTGCCGGTGGCCCGCGCCCTGGTCCGTGCGGCGCTGACCGAGCTGGAGGACACGGCCGACAGCGACACCGCGGAGCTGCTCACCGCGGAACTCGTCGCGAACGCGGTGGAGCACGCCGCGGGCCGGGGCCCGATAGAGCTGGTGGTGGAGCTGCTGCCGACCGGCTGCCACGTCGAGGTGCACGACCCGGACCCGGACCCGCCCGGCGCCCTGACCCGGCCGGGCCTCGCGGCCCCGGACCCCTGGCAGGAGCACGGGCGGGGCCTGCTGCTGATCCGCACCCTCAGCTCCGCCTGCGGGCACCGCCGGACCGCCTCGGGCAAGGCGGTGTGGTTCAGACTGTCCGCGACTCCGCCGCGGCCGCGCCCGGCGTGACCTCCGCAGCCCCGGCCTGCGCCGCCAGCCGGGAGTGCCGGCGTCCGTAGCCGGCGTACACCAGCAGGCCGACCACGAGGAAGCCGGCGAACTGGATCCAGGTCGTCCAGCCGGTCTCGTACATCAGGTACAGGGAGCAGCCGACGCCGAGCACCGGCAGCACCGGGTAGAGCGGCACCCGGAAGGTGCGGGCGAGGCCCGGCTCGCGGCGGCGCAGCGTGATCACGGTGATGTTGACGACGCCCATGATGGCGAGGGTGCCGATGGTGCACAGGTTGACCACGACGTCCAGCGACGCGAACGCCGCGGGGATCGCGAAGACCACGCCGACGATCAGGGTGCCGGCGACGGGCACCGAGGCGCGCGGCGAGACCCTCTGCAGGACGGGCGGCACGAGGCCGTCGCGGGACATCGACATCAGGATGCGGGACTGGGCGTACGTCACGGTCAGCACCACGGAGGCGATGGCGACGACCGCGCCGAAGGCGATCACGGCGCCGCCGACCGTGGAGCCGGTGACGGTGTTGACGACGTACGACAGGGCCGCGGGCCGGCCGCCGACCTGGTCGCCGCCGATGGCACCGATCGCGGCGAGCGCGACCGCGCAGTACAGCAGGGTGACCAGGCCGATGCAGACGAGGATCGCGACGGGGATGTCCCGGCGGGGGTTCCTGGCCTCCTCACCGGCCGTCGTGATCGCGTCGAAGCCGATGTAGGAGAAGAACGCGGCCGTGGTGCCCGCGCCGATGCCGCCGAGGCCGGCCGGCGAGAACGGGGTGAGGTTGCCGTGCCGGAAGGCGGAGAAGCCGATGACGCAGAAGGCGACGAGGATGGCGAGCTTGAGCACGGCCATCGCGGCGGTCGCCCGGGCGCTCTCGCGCACTCCGCGCACCAGCAGCAGGCAGGCCATGGCGATGACGAGGACGGCCGGGACGTTGACGATCCCGCCGTCGCCGGGTCCTGCGGACAGGGCGGCCGGCAGCTGCCATCCGGTGAGGCTGTGCAGGAGTTCGTTGACGTACTGGCTCCAGCCGACGGCGACGGCGGAGATGGAGATGCCGTACTCGAGGAGCAGGCACCAGCCGACGAGGAATGCGGTGGTCTCGCCGATGCCCGCGTAGGCGAAGGAGTACGAGGATCCGGAGACGGGGATCGCGCCGCCGAGCTCGGCGAACGAGAAGGCGGTGAACACGCAGGTGATCGCGGCCAGCACGAAGGAGACGACGACGGCGGGACCGGCCTGGGCGACCGAGTCGGACAGGCCGACGAAGATGCCGGTGCCGACGATCGCGCCGATGCCGAAGCAGACGAGCTGGAACAGGCCCATCGTGCGCTTGAGGCCGTGGCCCGCACGGTCGGCGCCGGACTCGGCGACGAGGAGGGCCGGGGACTTGATGCGGGGAGCGGACATGCGGGGGTGGTGCTCGTTTCTGGTGGTGCGGGGCGACCCGGGTGGGGGTCACGACGGCCGCGGAAGGGGGTGGTTCCGCGACCGGCGGTCGGACATGCGGGCGTTACGGAGGGTCAGGCCAGGGTGGCGACCATGATCGCCTTGATGGTGTGCAGCCGGTTCTCCGCCTCGTCGAAGACGACCGAGTGGGCCGACTCGAAGACCTCGTCGGTCACCTCGAGGGAGGTGCGGCCGTGGCGCTCGTGGATCTCACGGCCGACCTCGGTGCCGAGGTCGTGGAAGGCGGGCAGGCAGTGCAGGAACCTCACGTCCGGGTTGCCGGTGGCGCGCAGCACGTCCATCGTCACCGCGTACGGGGCCAGGGCCTCGATCCGCTCGTCCCAGGCCTCCTTGGGCTCCCCCATGGAGACCCAGACGTCGGTGGCGACGAAGTCGGCGCCGCGCACGCCCTCCTCCAGGGACTCGGTGAGGGTGATGCGCGCGCCGCTGGAGGCGGCCAACTCACGGGCCCGGTCGACGATCCCCTGGGCGGGCCAGTAGCTCTTGGGGGCGACGAGCCGTACGTCCATGCCGAGCAGGGCGCCGGTGACCAGGTAGGAGTTGCCCATGTTGAAGCGGGCGTCGCCGAGGTAGGCGAAGGCGATCTCCGGCAGCGGGCTGGCGCAGTGCTCGGTCATGGTGAGCACGTCGGCGAGCATCTGCGTGGGGTGCCAGTCGTCGGTGAGCCCGTTGTAGACGGGGACGCCGGCGTGCGCGGCGAGCTCCTCGACGGTGTCCTGGCTGTCGCCCCGGTACTCGATCGCGTCGAACATGCGGCCGAGGACGCGGGCGGTGTCCTTCACGGACTCCTTGTGCCCGATCTGCGAGCCGGACGGATCGAGGTACGTCGTCGAGGCGCCCTGGTCGGCGGCGGCCACCTCGAACGCGCAGCGGGTGCGCGTCGAGGTCTTCTCGAAGATCAGCGCGATGTTGCGGCCCCGCAGGTACTGCGTCTCGGCGCCGGCCCGCTTGGCGGCCTTGAGCTCGGCGGCCAGCTCCACCAGGCCGCGGAACTCCTCCGCGGTGAAGTCCAGCTCCTTGAGGAAGTGGCGGCCGGCGAAGCCGGTCGGGACGTGCACCATCGGGGGGCTCCTGGGGACGGGTGGAAGGGATGCGGACTATGGAAGTCTATACGATGTTCCACATTTATATACGGGCCCTCGCCGGGTCCGGGATGCGAACCGTCCCGGTCTGTTGAACTCTGGGAGTCGTGGCCCGGTCCCGCACTCCTGCGCCGGCTCGGCCGCCGGGACCCGCAGGGCGTCCGTGTCACCCGAGGATGCCAGGCGCGACTCTCTGCCCGATCGAGGTGGTACCCGTGGATCTCAGGATGTCGGTCGAAGCCCGGGAAGAGTTCCTCGCAGGTCTCCACGTGGGAATCCTGGGGGTGAACGAACCTCGTGGCAAGGGCGGACCCCTGCTGGTCCCGCTCTGGTACTCCTACCGGCCCGGTGGGCCGGTGACGATCGAGACCGGGCGCAAGACGCTGAAGGCCCGCCTCGTCCGCGAGGCCGGCCGGTTCAGCCTCTGCGTGCAGGACGAGTCGGCCCCGTACCGCTATGTGAGCGTGGAGGGGCCAGTGGTGGGCGTCGAGGATCCGGTGCCCCCGGCCGAGCACGAGGCGCTGGCCCACCGCTATCTGGACGCGGACACCGCCACGGCGTACCTGGCGGCCAACCAGGGGCAACTGGTCGACGACATCTTCATCCGCATGCGGCCCGAGCGGTGGAGGACGGCCGACTTCTCCGCCTTCGCCGCGGAGTTCGACGGCTAGTCCTCCACTCCTCCGTTGGTCCTCTAGTCCTCCGTGCGGCAGGTGGTTCACGTGCGGCACAGACGGGACATCCCATGGTCACTGACTCGATGAGGCTTCCGGCAGCGCCGGCGTGGAACGCGGAGGCGGTGCGGCACCCGCGCGATCGCTGTCTGCACGAGCTGTTCGACGCCCAGGCCGCGCTGCGCCCGCGGGCGACCGCCTCCGTACAGCACGGCCGCGGCATGAGCTACGGCGAGCTGAAGGACCGCTCCGACGCGCTGGCCGCCCGGCTGCTCGCCTCCGGGGTGCGGCGCGGCGACGGGGTCGGCGTGTGCGGGGGCCGGTCGCCGGAGGCGCTGATCGCCTTCCTGGGCATCCTCAAGACCGGTGCTGCGTACGTCCCGCTCGACGACGCCTCCCCGCCCGGGCGGCTCCAGGCGATGGCGGAAGACGCCGGGGTGCACACCGTGGTGACGCTGCCCGGCAGTGTGTGCCGGATCCGGCGGGTGCGCACCCGCATCGCCCTGGACGGGTCGGCGCCGGCCGCGCCGGCCGCGCTCCCGAGGACCGAGGCGCGTCCCGGGGACTGCGCGTACGTGATGTTCACTTCCGGCTCGACCGGCCGTCCCAAACCCGTGGCGGTCCCGCACTGCGGCGTGGTCCGGCTGGCCGCCTCCGACCTGGTGTGGCAGCGGCCGCGCCCCGGTGAGCGGGTGCTGCACGCCTACGGCCTGTCCTCGGACGCCTCCACGATCGAGATCTGGTCCCCGCTGCTCGCCGGGGCCTGCGTGGTGATCGCCGACCAGGAGGAACTGCTGTCCCCGGCCGCCCTGGAGTCCCGGCTGCTGTCCGAACGGGTCAGCATCGCCTATCTGACCACCGGGGTGTTCCACCACATCGGGCGCACCAGGCCGTCGGCCCTGCGGTCCCTGCGGTTCGCCTCGGCGGGCGGCGAGGCGATGGACCCGGAGCTGGCCCGCGCGATCGTGGCGGCCTGCCCGGACACCACCGTGGTCAACTTCTACGGTCCGACCGAGAACAGCGTCGTCTCCACCGCGCACCTGGTGGACGGACTGCCGCCCGGCGCGACGGCGGTGCCGATCGGCCGGCCGCTGGAGAACTCCACCTGCTACGTCGTACGGGCGGACGGCACCCTCGCGGACGTCGGCGAGGAGGGCGAACTCCTCGTCGGCGGGGACGGGCTCGCACTGGGCTACCTCGGCGATCCCGCGCTGACCGCCGAGCGCTTCGTGGACAACCGCTTCGAGCCCGGTACGCGCCTGTACCGCACCGGTGACCGGGTGGTCCGGCGCGCGGACGGCGTCCTCGAGTACCGGGCACGGGTGGACCGGCAGATCAAACTGCGCGGCCACCGCATCGAGCCCGACGAGGTGGAGGCGCGGTTGCGGGCGGACGACGCGGTCGGCGAGGCCGTCGTCGAACTGGAGGGCGACACCCTGGTCGGGTACGTGACTCCGGCCCGGCCCGGCCGTGCGCTGCCGCTGGACCGCATCCGCGCGGGTCTCACCGCGTGGCTGCCCGCGGCCGCGGTGCCTGCCCGGCTGGTGGAGGTCGGGCGGTTCCCGGTGACCTCGGGGGGCAAGGTCGACCGCCGCCGGCTGCGCCTGCTGGCGGCCACGGGCGCGGCCACCGCCCCGGCGCCCGGGCGGCGCCCGGAACCGGGCCCGCAGGAGTCGACGGCGCGGGTGTGGCAGGTGGTACTGGGCGTGCGTCCGGCGCCCGGGGACAGCTTCTTCGACCTCGGCGGCGACTCCCTGCTCGCGGCCGAGGCCGTCACCCGCACACTGGCCGCCTTCGGCCTGGACGCCCGCAACGGCCGCACCCTGGTCCACAGTCTGCTGCGCTCCCCCACCCTGGAGGACTTCACCGCCGCCGTCGCCGCCCTCACCTCGGTCGAGGACCGGCGGACCCGGGCGGCCCCCGACGCCGGCACCGTCGACTTCGGCGCGGAGGCGCGGCTGGGCTTCGCCCTGCCGTCGCCGCGCGGTCCGGAACCGGACTGGCACCGCCCCCGGGAGGTGCTGCTGACCGGCGCCTCCGGCTTCCTCGGCGCCTTCCTGCTCGACCGGCTGCTGCGTCGCACCGGCGCCCGCGTGCACTGCCCGGTACGCGGCCGGGACGCCGCGCACGCCCGGCAGAAGGTGCTGCGGAACCTGGCCCGCTTCGGCCTCGCCGGCACGGACGCCGCCGACCGCGTCGTGTGCTTCCCCGCGGACCTCGCCGAGCCCGGCCTCGGCCTGGAGCCGGGCCGCGCCGAGGAGCTGGCCGCCTCCCTCGACCTGGTGCTCCACGCCGCCGCCCAGGTCAACTTCCTCTACCCGTACGAGGCGTTGCGCGGCGCCAACGTGGAGGGCACCCGGCAGCTCGTCGGCCTGGCGGCCGAACGTGCCGTGCCCGTGCACTTCTTCTCCACCATCGCGGTGCTGGCCGGCTTCGGCACCGCCGGTGTGCGGCACGTCGACGAGGACCTGCCGCTCGACCACGCCGACCGGCTCACCATGGGCTACGCCGAGAGCAAGTGGGTGGCCGAGGAGGTGCTGCGCGAGGCCGCCGGCCAGGGCCTGCCGGTGGCGGTGCACCGGCCGTACGAGATCACCGGTGACCGGCGCACCGGCGCGTGCAACACCGACACCGCGATCTGCTCACTGTTCAAGACGATCACCGAGACCCGTCTCGCCCCCGACATCCCGCTGCCGCTGGACTTCGTCCCGGTGGACTTCCTGACCGAGGCGGTGGTGCACATCGCCACCGCGCACCGCACCACCCACCGGACCTACCACCTCACCAACCCCCGCCCGGCGAGCCTGCGCGACATGCTCGACCGGATGGACGCGGGCGGCCACCGGATCCGGCGGCTGCCCTACGAGGAGTGGGTGGACGAACTCGTCCGCCATGTCGCACGGCACCCCACGAGCCCCACCGCCCCGTTCGTCTCCCTGTGCGTGGACCGCTGCAAGCAGGCGGACATGTCCGTCAAGGAGATGTACTTCGAGGGCACCTTCCCGTCCGTGGGGCGGGCCAACGTCGAGCACGACCTGGCCGGCACGGGCCTGCGCTGCCCGCCCGTCGACGCGGAACTGCTGGACCGCTACCTGGAGTACTTCTACGCCACCGGCTACATCGAGCGCCCGTAGCCGAACACCCGTAGCCCACGCCGGAGGAGCCAGCATGACCCCACAGTCACCCGGCACCCGGGCGCCAGGACCCGGGGCGGACGTCCTGGACTTCCCGCTCCCGCCACCGGGCACCATGGGGCCGCCCGAGACGTGTGCGCGGCTGCGCGAGAGCCGTCCCGTGGCCAGGGTCGGACTGCTGATGGACGCGACCGCCTGGTACGTCACCCGGTACGAGGACGTCCGGGCGCTGCTCGCCGACCCCCGGCTGATCAGGCCGACGATCAACGACTGGCCGCCCCGCCCCGGCCCGTCCACCGACGACGGGCCGCGCCTGGTCACCATGGCGGAACTGGACGGCCCCCGGCACCTGGCGCTGCGCAGGTCCGTGGCCTCGGCGTTCAGCTCCGGAGCCGTCCGGGCCCGGCTGCCGCGCATCCGCGCACTCGCCGAACGGCTGCTGGCCGAGTTCGAGGAAGACGGCCCTCCCGGCGACCTGGTGGCCGGATTCACCGATCCGTTCCCGCTGCTCGTGCTGTGCGACCTCGTGGGGATCCCCTGGCAGGACCGGGACTGGTTCCTGCCGGTCCTGGACGCGGCCCTCGGCGGCATGGTGACCGCTGAGCAGGGACGCAGGGTCACCGACCTGCTGCGCGCGTACGTGGCCGAGCTGATCGCGCGGAAGCGGAGCCGGCCCGGCGACGACGTCCTGACCCCGCTGGTCCGCCAGTGCGAGGACGGGACGCTGACCGACGAGGAGGTGACGGCCTTCGGCCTCTCCATGCTCACGGTCGGCTTCGGGATCAGCTCCTTCTTCCTGGCCGACTCGGTGCACACCCTTCTGGGCCGGCCGGACCAGTGGGCCCGGCTGCGCGACCACCGCGACCTCATGCCCGGCGCGGTGGAGGAACTCCTGCGGTACATGCCCGTGATGAACGGCACCGTGCTGCTGCTGGCCACCGAGGACATCGAGGTGGGCGGGCAGACCGTGCGACGGGGCGAGGCCGTCATCCCCGTGCTGGCCTCCGCCAACCGCGACGGGAGCGTGTTCGCCGACGCGGCCCGGCTCGACCTGTGCCGCGCGGACAACCCCCACCTCTCCTTCGGCCGGGGAACCCACAACTGCGTCGGCGCCCACCTGGCGCGCGCCGAACTGACCGTCGGACTCGAGGCGTTGCTCGACCGCTTCCCACGACTGCGCCCGGCCGAGGGGCAACATCCCGTCTGGGACGACCAGTCCGTCACCAAGTCACCGCTGACCCTCCCGGTCGGCTGGTGAGCCCGCCCGCAGGCACCAGGGGAGGTCTCCCGTGAACACCACACCGGAACCCGTCGTCGACGCGCCCGGCGTGCCCGGCGTGCCCGTTATCGAGCTGCCCCTCCCGCCCCCGGGCACCATGGGCCCGCCCGAGGAGTACCACCGGCTGCGCCGGGAGTGCCCCCTGGCCAGGGTCAGGCTGCCGATGGGAGCCACCGCCTGGTACGCCACCCGCTACGAGGACGTCAGGGAACTGATCGCCGACGCCCGGCTGATCAGGCCGAGCATCACCGACTGGCCGCCCCGCCCCGGCCATGTGCCCGGTGACGAGCCGGGCCTGATCACGATGATGGAACTGGAGGGCCCCCGGCACGCCGCGCTGCGCAGGGCCCTGAGCGGGCCGTTCAGCGTCCGGTCCGTGCGGAGCCGGCTGCCGCGCGTGCGGCGGTCGGCCGACCGGCTGCTCGATCCGTTCGTCGACAGCGACCGGCCCGGCGATCTGGTCGTCCGGTTCCTCGAGCCCTTCCCCGTCATGGTGATGTGCGATCTCGTCGGCATCCCCTACGAGGACAGCGACTACTTCCTGCCCAGGGCGGACGCCGCGCTCGGGGCCATCCTCACACTGGCGGAGGGCCGCGAGGCCACCTCCCAACTGCGCGAGTACATCACCGCGTTGCTCGACCAGAAGCGACGCGAGCCCGGCGACGACATGCTCACCCTGCTGGTCCAGGCGTGCGAGCGCGGCGCCCTGGACCACGAGAGCGCGGTGAGCTTCGGACTGTCCATGCTGGTCGCCGGCTACCGCACGAGCACCATGTTCCTGGCCGACGCGGTGCTGACCCTGCTGACCCGGCCCGGCGCGTACGCGCACCTGCGCGACCACCGCGCCCTCATGCCGGGCGCGGTGGAGGAACTCCTGCGCTATGTGCCGGTGATGAACGGCGTCGTCGTCCTCCAGGCCGTCGAGGACATCGAGCTGCACGGCCGGACCATCCGCGCCGGCGACGCCGTGCTGCCCGTGCTCGCCGCGGCCAACCGCGACGAGCGCGTGTTCACCGACGCCGACGGGCTCGACCTGTGCCGCGCGGACAACCCCCACCTCACCTTCGGCCGCGGGGCGCACCACTGCATCGGCGCCCACCTGGCCCGCGCCCAGATGACCGTGTGCCTGGAGGCGCTGTTCGACCGGCTCCCGAACCTGCGCCTGGCCGAGGGCCACGACCCCATCTGGGAGGACGACTCACCGAGCAAGTCGCCCCTCACCCTGCCGGTCACCTGGTGAGCCGGCCGCTCACTCGGTGTGGACGGCCTCCCCCGCGACCAGGGTGAGCACGGCGCGGGTGCCGGCCACGCCCATGTCCGGGGCGAAGAGGTCACGGTCGAGGACGGCGAGGTCGGCCGCCCTGCCCTCGGCCAGCAGGCCGACTTCGTCGTCGTTGCCGTTCACCCAGGCGGAACCGGCCGTGTAGGCGCGCAGGATGTCGGCCAACTCCAGCCGTTCGCGGGGCACGAACGGCTGGTCGGCGCCCGGCCATCCGGCGTACGCCGAGCCGGGCGGTTCGGTGCGGTGCACGGCGACGTGCATGGCCTGCCAGGGGTCGGCGGTGGTGACCGGCCAGTCGCTGCCCCCGGCGAGCCGGGCGCCGCTGTCGAGCAGCCGGCGGAAGGGGTACTGCCGGCCGGCCCGCGCCTCGCCCAGCAGCGGGTTGGTCAGCTCGTCGGTCTGCTGGTGGTGGGTCGCCCACAGCGACTGGACGTTGGCCGCCACCCCCAGCGCCGCGAAGCGGTCGATGTCCGCGTCGTCGACCAGCTGCACATGGGCGATGTGGTGGCGCCGCTCGCCGGCCCCGTTGGCCCGGGCCGCGGCCTCGACCGCGTCCAGGCACTCGCGCACCGCCCGGTCGCCGATCGCGTGGAAGTGCACCTGGAACCCGGCGGCGTCCAGCCGGGTCACCGCCTCGGCGAGCAGCGCGGCGGGCACGTTGGAGTGGCCGAGGTTGCCGGTGGCGCACCCGCAGGAGTCCAGGTACGGCTCCAGCAGGGCGCCGGTGCCGTTCTCCAGCACGCCGTCCTGCATCACCTTCACCGCGCCGGCCCGGAAGCGGCGGCCGGGCTCGCCGCGCCGCGCCACCAGGTCGTCGAGCTGGTCGAGACCCCGGTCGCGGTCCCACCACAGGGCGCCGGTGACCCGGGCCCTCAGCAGCCCCTCCGCGTCGGCCCGCCGGTAGGCGGCGAGCGTGTCGCCGGCCCCGCCGTAGGCGCCGACGATGGCGTCCTGCCAGCCGGTGATCCCGTACCGGAAGAGATGGGTCTGCGCGTGGCTCAGCGCCGCGAGCTGGTCCTCGACGGTGTCCGGCGGGAGCAGCCGGGCCACCAGGTCCATGGCGCTCTCGTGCAGCACCCCGGTGGGCCGGCCGGCGGCGTCGCGCTCGATCCGCCCGGCCGGCGGGTCCGGGGTGGCCGCGTCGATCCCGGCGCGCTCCAGTGCCGCCGAGTTGACCCACGCGGAGTGGTGGTCGGCGTTGGGCAGGAAGACGGGCCGGTCCGGTACGACCGCGTCCAGCGGCTCCCGGGTGGGCCAGCCGCCGGGGAAGCAGTCCATGCTCCAGCCGCCGCCGAGGATCCACGGCCGGCCGGGGTGGGCGGCCGCGTACTCCCGGACGGCCGAGAGGCAGCCCTCGGCGTCGGCGGCGCCGGTGAGGTCGCAGCGCAGCGCCTCCAGGGCGCCCCAGACCGGGTGGATGTGCGCGTCCTGGAGGCCGGGCACCACGGTCCGGCCGGCCAGGTCGAACGTCTCGGACGGACGGCCGACGGCCCGACGCACCTCGGCGTCGGTGCCGACGGCCGTGATCCGGCCGCCGGACACGGCGACGGCCGTGGCCTCGGGGCGCCGCGGGTCGCCGGTCCACACCCGGCCGCCGTGCAGGACGAGGGTCATGCGCCGGCCCCGTGGGTGCGCACCACGTACACCTTGCGGAGGGTCTCGTGGACCTTCCAGGTGCCGCGCCAGCCGGCCGGCATCGCCAGGGTGGCGCCGGGACCCAGCTCGACGTCCGCACCGCCCTCGGTACGGACGGTGGCGGATCCGGTCAGCACCTGGCAGACCTCGTCGTAGCCCTCGCGGGTGGCGGTGAAGTGGCCGGGGTCGCACTCCCAGACGCCGACCTCGACCAGCCCGTCGGGCGACTGCCACAGGGTGCGGGTGGTCTCCTGCTGGCCGGTGGTGCTGGTGGGCTTGGGCGTCGCGGGGGGCAGGTCGGCGCCCGCCGCGTCGGCGAGGAAGGCGACGGCGGGGACGAGAGTGGTGGTGTCCATCGTGGTCCGCTCCTTTCAGCGTCCGCTGATGACGTTGGCGACGCGTGCGATGACGGAGGTGCGCTCCAGACCGGAGTTCTCGTGCCGGTCGGCGGCGCGGTAGGCGACGTAGAGGCTGCGCACGCCGAGCCAGCGCAGCGGCTCCGGCTCCCAGCCGCGCACCTTGCGGCCGACCCAGGGCAGCCGGGCGAGGTCGGTCTTCTCACCGAGGATCAGGTCGCGCAGGGTGCGTCCGGCGAGGTTGGTGGTGGTCACGCCGTGCCCGACGTAGCCGCCCGCCCAGCCGAGGCCGGTGTCGCGGTCCAGGTGGACGGTGGCGCACCAGTCGCGCGGCACGCCCAGCACACCGGACCACGTGTGGTCGATCGCGACGCCCTCGGTGGCCGGGAAGTGCTGCCTGAGGATGGCCAGGAGCTGCGCCTGGGTGGCGTCCCGGGTCTCGCCGCGCTGGTCGACGTGCGAGCCGAACATGTACGGGATGCCGCGCCCGCCGATGGCGATGCGGCCGTCGGTGGTGCGCTGGATGTAGCAGTACGAGTTGGCCTCGTCCCCGATCAGTTCGGCGCCGCGCCAGCCGATCTCGTCCCACACGGAGGCGGGCAGCGGCTCGGTGACGATCATGCTGCTGTTCATCGGCAGCCAGACCCGCCGGTGGCCGCGCAGCCCGGCGGTGAACCCCTCCAGCGCCCGGATGACGTACGACGCGCGGACGGTGCCGTGAGTGGTGACCGCCTCGCGCGGGCGGATCTCGGTGACCTCGGTGCCCTCGTAGATCGCGACGCCCATCCGCTCCACCACGTCGGCCAGGCCCCGCACCAGCTTGGCGGGCTGGATACGGGCGCAGTGCGGGCTCCACTGGGCGTAGCGGGCACCGGCCACGCGGACCCTTCGGGCGAGCTGGTCCGCGTCGAGTTCGACCAGGTCGTCCTCGCCCCAGCCCTCGGCGCGCAGCGTCGGCAGTCCTTCGCGCAGCCGCCGCTCCTGGGCGGCGTTGGTGGCGACGTGCAGCAGTCCGTCCTTCTGGATGTCGGCGTCGATGCCCTCCTCGGCGGCGACGCGGATGACCTCGTCGACGGAGGAGAACATCTCCCGCTGCAGGGCGACGGCCGGCTCCTTGCCGTGCGACTTCGCGTAGCGGCGCATCTGGCCGGGCGGCTCGGCGCTGAGCCAGCCGCCGTTGCGGCCGGAGGCGCCGAAGCCGGCGAACTCCTTCTCCAGGACGGCGATCCGGAGGTCGGGCTGGGCCTTCTTCAGGTAGTAGGCCGTCCACAGGGAGGTGTAGCCGCCGCCGACGAGGGCGACGTCGACGTCCAGGTCGCCGGGCAGGGCGGGGCGGCGGGCGGGGACGCCGCTCTCCCGGAACCAGAAGGAGACGTCGCCGTTGACGAAGGTGGGGCTGGTGGCGGGGGTGGTGCTCATCGTCCGCTCTCTTCCGCTGCGGCGACCGGGACCCGGTCGCCGGACGTGGGTGGGTGGGTGGTGCCGGAGGGGTCGTCGAGCAGGACGCCGCGTTCGACGTCCCAGACCACGGTGACCTCGTCGCCGTGACGGACGCCGGACAGCCGGTCGGCCTGCTCGCGGGCGAGCAGCACGGTGCCGTCGGGCAGGGCGAGTTCGAGCTTGCGGCCGGAGCCCAGGTAGATCTCCTGGGTGACGCGGGCGGGCAGCGCGTTGGCCCCGGCGGCGACGGGTTCGGCGGCCGGCCGCACCCGCAGGTGCTCGGGGCGGACCACGACGGCGGCCGCGCCGCCCCCGGGCAGCCGACCGGCGACGCGTACGGTGCGGTCGCCGACGCGCAGGCAGGAGTCGTCGCCGTCCGGCTCGACGCGTCCCCGTACGGTGGAGGACTCGCCGAGGAACTCGGCCACGAAGAGGCTGCGGGGCCGTTCGTAGAGTTCGCTCGCGGTGCCGACCTGCTGGATGCCGCCGTCGTCGAAGACGGCGATGCGGTCCGACAGGACCAGTGCCTCCTCCTGGTCGTGGGTGACGAAGACGAAGGTGGAGCCGACCTCCTGGTGCACCCGCTTGATCTCCAGTTGGAGGGATTCCCGCAGCTTCTTGTCGAGCGCCCCGAGCGGCTCGTCCATCAGCAGCACGCTCGGCTCGTACACCACGGCCCGAGCCAGGGCGACCCGCTGCTGCTGGCCGCCGGACAGCTCGCGGGGCCTGCGGTGGCCGTAGCCGCCGAGCCGCACCGTCTCCAGGGCCGCCTCGACCATCTCGGCGCGGCGGGCCTTCGGCACCTTGCGCTGCTTGAGCGGGAAGGCGACGTTCTCCGCGACGGTCATGTGCGGGAAGAGCGCGTAGTGCTGGAAGACCATGCCGATGTCGCGCCGGTGCGGCGGCAGGTCCTGCATCTGCTTGCCGCCGATGGTCAGCGTGCCGGAGGTGGCGGCGGTGAACCCGGCGATGATGTTGAGGGTGGTGGTCTTGCCTGAGCCGCTGGGGCCCAGCAGGGTCATGAACTCGCCCGGTTCGATGACCAGGGAGACGTCGTCGACGGCGACGGAGTCCGCGTACTCCTTGCGCACCTGCGCCAGTTCGATACGGGCTCCGCGCGCCTTGATGAGGCTGGTCTCAGCGGACACGGTTCCTCCTGGCGGTGGCGAAGGTGGCGGCCAGCACGAGCACCGTGGTGAAGACGATGATCAGGGTGGCGGCCGCGGCGATGGTGGGGTCGGTGTCCCGGGTCACGCTGGCGAACATCTGGACCGGCAGGGTCTGCAGGTAGGGGCTCTGGATGAACAGCGAGACCACGACCTCGTCGAAGCTGGTGACGAAGGCGAACAGGGCACCGGAGACGACGCCCGGGGCGATCAGCGGCAGGGTCACCTGCCGGATGGCGCCCCACCGGGTGGCGCCGCAGATCAGTGCGGCGTCCTCCAGGCGCCGGTCGAAGCCGCGCAGGCTCGCCGCCACCGGGATGATCACGAACGGCAGGGCCAGCACGGTGTGGGCGGTGACGAAGCCGAGCAGGGTGCCCAGCAGGTTGTACTGGAGGAAGAGCGCGTACACGCCGATGGCGACCACCACGGTCGGCACGATCATGGGGGCCAGCAGCAGCCCGTACGACGCCTTCACCCAGCGTGAGCCCGACCGGGTGAGCGCGATCGCGGCGGCGGTGCCCAGGACGGTGGCCACCACCGCGACCAGGGCGCCGACCTGGAGCGAGGAGAGCAGTGCCTCGGTCCACCGGGGGTCGGTGAAGAAGTTGGTGTACCAGCGGGTGGACCAGCCGGTCGGCGGGAACACCAGGGACGCCTTGTCGGTGAAGCTCAGCGGGATCACCACGAGCGTCGGCGCGATGAGCCACAGGCCCACCAGCGCGCTGAACGCCCACAGCGCGATCCGCGCGGGTGCGGTCCTCATCGGGCACCTCCTCGCTTGCGGGTGAAGCGCAGGACGACGCCGACCAGCCCGAGCAGGACCAGCGTCACCGCCAGCAGCACCA
Organism: Streptomyces sp. NPDC052043; assembly: GCF_044548235.1. Taxonomy (NCBI): domain Bacteria; kingdom Bacillati; phylum Actinomycetota; class Actinomycetes; order Kitasatosporales; family Streptomycetaceae; genus Streptomyces; species Streptomyces sp. NPDC052043. The sequence continues at coordinate 188,748 of NZ_JBIUBT010000002.1, read as the reverse complement.
CGCCCATCGCTCCGCCGCGGCCCCAGGCGAGCAGCCCGTTGACCTGGGTGAAGATCTGCTGCGAGATCAGCGCCTGGTCGGGCGAGCCCAGCAGGGCCGGGGTGATGTAGAAGCCGAGCGAGGTGATGAACACGGTCAGCGCGCCCGCGCCCACCCCGGGCAGCGACAGCGGCACGAACACCCGCAGGAACGCGACGGCGGGGCGCGCCCCCATGCCCTGCGCGGCGTCCAGGAGCCGGCGGTCGATGCCGCTCATCACCGCGTACAGCGGCAGCACCATGAACGGCATCAGCACCTGCGACATGCCGATCACCACGCCGGTGGGGGTGCGGATGAGCTGGAGCGGGCCGAGGCCCACGCTGCCGAGGACCTGGTTGACCACGCCGCTGTCCTGGAGCAGCACCACCCAGGCGAAGGTGCGCACCATCAGGCTGGTCCAGAAGGGCAGCAGCACCAGCAGGGTGAGCCAGATCCGCGCCCGCGCGCCGACGACGGTCATCAGGTAGGCGTACGGGTAGGAGAGCACGAGGGTCACCAGGGTGACGACGGCGCCGACGGCCAGGGTGCGGACCAGCGTGGCGAGGGCGACGTCGCTGGTGAAGAACCAGGAGTAGTTGCCCGCGCCGGGCGTCGGCTCGCTGACGCTGCGCCAGGCCATCAGGCCCAGCGGCACCAGGAAGAGCACGGCCAGCAGGACCAGCGCGGGCAGCAGCAGCCATCCCCACCGGCCGCCGGCACCCTTGCGGGGCCGGCCGCCGGTGGCCGGGGAGGCGATCTCGATCAGGGCGGTCATGGGTTACCGCGCCAGCCAGTCGGACCACTTCTGGATGATCTGCTCCTGGTTCTTCGCCCACCAGGCGTTGTCGATGTCGAGCGCCTGCGCCTGCCGCTCCGGCGTGGTGGTCAGGTACTGCGTGGCGAGCGTGTCGAGCTTGGGCTTGGCGTCGGTGTTGATCGGCGAGTACGACGTCAGCTCGGTGAGCTTGGCCTGCTGGTCGGCGCCCAGGTAGTAGTTGATGAGCGCCATGGCGGCCTTGGGGTTCCTGGCTCCGACGGGGACAGCGAGGGAGTCGGAGACCGGCAGGAACTGGTTCCACTGCGGGGCGAAGTGGGCGCCGTTCTTGACCGCCGAGTAGGCGCGGCCGGACCACACCATCGCCATGGAGACCTCACCGGACTCCAGTAGTTGCTGGGAGCGGGCGCCGGTGTCCCAGAAGACCAGCGAGGAGCGGACGCTCGTCAGCTTCTTCAGGGCCCGGTCGACGTCCAGCGGGTACAGCCGGTCGGGAGCGACCCCGTCGGAGATCAGCGCCGCCTCCAGCGCTCCCGGGGCCGCGTCCGAGGCGAAGCCGGGGATCGCACGCTTGCCGGGGTACTTCTTGGTGTCGAGGAAGTCCGCCCAGTCCTTCGGCGGGTTGTCGCCGAACTTCTTCTTGTCGTACATCAGGACGACGCCGTAACTCATGGCCGGTACGGAGCACTTGTCCGCCGTGCCCTTGGGCAGCTTGGAGGTGTCGACGATGTCCTTGTCGAGCGGCATGAACATCTTGCCGCACTGGCGCTTGGCCCAGAGCGTGTCGGCGTCCACCACGTCCCAGGTGATGTTCTTGGCGTCGACCTGGGCCTTGACCTTGGTGTAGTCGGTGGGACCGTCCGAGAGCACCTTCGCCCCCGACTCGGTGGCGAACGGCTTGACGGCGGCGGTCTCCTGACCGTCCTGGTAGATGCCGCCGTAGGAGGCGAAGGTGAGGGTGACGCCGTCGAGCGCGCCCTTCTTCACCTGGCCGGCCACGGCCGGTCCGGGGCCGAGGTCGACGTCGGCGGCGGCCGGGCCGGTACCGGCGCAGCCGGTGAGGGTCAGCAGCAGGGCGCCGGCGGCAGCGGCACACCCGAGGACTTTACGTGATATTCCGGGCATTACTGTCTCCGAGAAGGGACGGCGAAGAGACACTGGGGCTCAAGGGGCACACAGCGCAGAACGGAAGAACGGCAGAACGAAGGGGCGCGTGGCGCGCTGCGGGGTGGGTGAGGGGAAGGGTGCGGCGGGAGGGGATCAGTCCGGAGTCGGCGGGCTGATGATCCAGAGGATTTCGGCGGGCTCCTCGTGGCTGTTGACCACGCGGTGCGGCACCGAGGAGCGGTATTCGATGCTGTCACCGGCCGCCAGGTCGTGGGCCTGACCGTCGAGTTCGACCCGCACGGCTCCCCTGACCACCAGAAGGATCTCCTGGGAGTCGCCATGAGTGTAGGCGTCGTCTCCCGTGGAGGTCCCCGGGTCGAACTCGCCCGCGTACACCTCCAGATGACTGAGCGGGCGCTGCGAGATGAGGAACTTGCGGCTTCCCGGGGCGGTGTGCAGCATCGGCCGGTCGGCCCGCCGCACCACCCTCGGACCCGGCGCGCTGTCCTGGTCGAACAGATCGGCCACGGTGAGGCCGAGCGCCGCGGCGATCCGCCGCAACATGCCGATGGAGGCGTTCGCCTGCCCGCGTTCCAGCTGGCTGAGGAACCCGGGGCTGGCCTGGGCGGCCTCCCCCAGGGCCCGCAGGGACATCCGCCGCATCGTCCGGTACTCCCGGACACGGACCCCCAACGCCGCGTCGGCAGCGGCGTCGGCGTCGGAGGGGTCCGGCAATGAGCGATCAGTCATGAGTGAACACCTGATGCGTCTTCAGCGAACACTTTGTTCGCTGACGTGATACGGACCGTACGCTCAGGTGACCTGCCACACAACCCTCTCCTTCCGACGTCACCGGAACGTGATCCCGTCACGGACTGGACGGCGTCAGACGGCGTCCCGCTCGACCGGGCAGCTCATGCAGCGCGGGCCGCCCCTGCCCCGGCCCAGTTCGCTGCCGCGGATCTCGATGACCTCGATGCCCTGCTTGCGCAGGTGGGTGTTGGTGGTGGCGTTGCGCTCGTAGGCGACGACGACGCCGGGCTCGACGGCGAGCACGTTGCAGCCGTCGTCCCACTGCTCACGCTCGGCCGCGTGCACGTCCTGGGTGGCGGTCAGGACCCGGATCTCGCTGAGCCCCAGCGCGGCCGCGATCGCGCGGTGCATGTGCTCCGCGGGGTGGTCGGTGACCTTCAACTCCTTGTCGCTTGAGCCCGGTTCGATGGTGTACGAGCGGAGCATGCCGAGCCCTGCGTACTGGGTGAAGGTGTCGCCGTCGATCATGGTCATCACGGTGTCGAGGTGCATCACGGCACGCCGCTTGGGCATGTCGAGCGCGACGATCGTCCGGGCCGATCCGGCGGCGAACAGCTTGTGCGCGAGCATCTCCACGGCCTGCGGCGTGGTCCGCTCGCTCATGCCGATGAGCACGGCGCCGTTGCCGATCACGAGCACGTCCCCGCCCTCGATGGTGGACGGGTAGTCGGCCTGCCCCTCGGACCACACATGGAAGGTCTCGCCTTGGAACAGGGGGTGGTAGCGGTAGATCGCCTCGAAGTGGACGGTCTCGCGCTGCCGGGCGGGCCAGCGCATGGCGTTGATGGACACGCCGTCGTAGATCCAGGCGGAGGTGTCGCGGGTGAAGAGATGGTTGGGCAGCGGGCCGAGCAGGAAGTCGTCCAGTTCCATGGCGTGGAAGCGCACCGACGTCGGCTCCGCGTGGGCGGCCAGGAACTCCCGCTTGGTCATGCCGCCGACCAGAGCCTCGACCAGTTCGGCGGCGGAGAGGGTCTCGAAGGCCGCCCGCAGGTGATCGGTGGCGAGCGGTCCGTACTCCTTCTCGTCGAAAACGCGGTCCAGGACGAGCGAGCGGGCCGACGGGATCTCCATCGCCTCGGTCAGCAGATCGCCGAAGAGGTGCACGGCGACCCCGCGGTCGCGCAGCACGTCGGCGAACCCGTCGTGCTCGGCACGCGCCCGGCGCACCCACAGCACGTCGTCGAAGAGGAGGGCGTCCTTGTTGCTGGGGGTGAGCCTTTTGAGCTCGAGATCGGGTCGGTGCAGGATGACGCGGCGCAGCCGCCCGGCCTCGGAGTCGACATGGAATCCCATGCCTCCATCCTGGCCAACGACGTCCGTTTTCACCCTCCCGTCCTCCGTTTCCCGCGCCCTGCTGTGCGCGTGGTGCCGTTCAGCCGGTGGGTGACGGCTGGAGCAGTTCCGGCCGGGCCAGCATCCGGCGGGCCGCACGGTCCCGGCCGAGGGCGGCGCGGGCGACGATCCAGCCGGCCAAGCTGTGCGGTTCGGCCGGATCCCGGGCGAGCGCGTCGGTGTATCCGACGAGAGCCGTCGCCGGGTCGCCGGCCGCGAGGTACTCGTCGGGGGTGCGGGGAACCGCGGGGCGGACGGCGAAGGCAAGAGTGCGTACGTCCGGCCAGAAGGTACGGTCCGCGCGGGGACGGAGCACGGGCTCCGTGGCCGGGCCGGCCCCGGCACCCTGCGCGGAACGCCGCGACGGGGCCGGCGCAGCGACGTTGCGCAGCCGCCATTCCGTACGGTGCAGGGCCGCGGCCGTACGGGCACGGCCGAGCGCGGCCGCATGCACGGGTTCACGCAGCCAGCCGTCCAGGGTGCGGGCGAGTCCCGAGACGAGGGCGTGGCCCTGGGCGGTCAGGCGGCCACTGGTCAGCAGCGTGCGCACGACCATCCGGCTCTGGGTGCGGCGCAGGGCGAAGTGATAGCCGGCCGTCCCGGCCTGCCCGGGGTGCTGGGCGGCGTTCAGACGGTCCCGCCAGAAGCCCGCGACGCCGGTGAACGCGTAAGCGCCGTGCAGCAGGCCGGTGAGGTGGCGGGGATCGGCGCGCCAGGGGGCGTAGTAGCGCTCCTCCCGGTCGTCGTCGAGCAGCGGGAAGAGGTGGATCAGGGCGGCGAGCTTGCTGTGCTGGAACTCGTGCACCAGCGTCTCGGCCAGCGCGAGCGCGGCGGCGGGACGGGCGACCACCATGCCGCCGTAGGAGTCACCGCTGGAGGCCGACACCAGCGTGGTCAGTGGGTCGGAGGGCGCGGGGCCGGTGCGGCCGAACGGAACGACGGCCCGGATCGCGGCCGGGTCGATCCGCCCGGGTCCCGTCCCGCCCGGCACGGCGAGCAGCGCGGCGGCCTCCTCGAACAGGCGCTGCCACGTCGTGGCCTCCGCCGCTGTCAGCCGGGCCGGCGGCAGGGGGTCGTCGAGGTCGCGGTAGGGCCCGAGGTCGTCCAGGGGGATGGCGACGGCTCCGGCGGGGCCGCGGTGGGTGAGGGTGCGCAGGGGCGTCCAGCCGTCCCGGTCGTCCCTGGACACCGCCTCGGCGCCCGGCCCGCCGCGTAGCGGCACCGTGGCCGGACGGCAGGTCAGGGATGTGGGGCTGCCGTCGTGTCCCGGAGCCGTGAGGGTGAGTTCTCCCGCGCGGGTGCGGGCCAGGCCGACCGCCGGCTCCTGTTGCGCGGCCCGGAGGCGGGCCAGCCCCAGGCCGGGCAGGAACAGACCGCCGTCGGTGAGCGCGACCCGCAGGACGGCGTCGGTGCCGGCGCACACGGAGGCCGCGATCGCCAGGGCGTTGAGGTGGCCCGCCTCCACCCACAGCGGCGGGCCGGTCGCGGTGCCGTGCCTGCGGCGCAGCAGGTGGGCGATCCAGGCGCCGGTCGCCGGGGCGAGGAGCAGCCGGTCGACCGGCCCCGGCGCCCGCTCCGCCGCCTCCTTCAGGACCCGCCATGCCTCGGCCGCGGGGGTCAACGGGGTGGGAAGCGCCCGGACGTGGTCCAGGAGCGTGCGCAGGAGCAGCAGCCGGCGCGCCCGCTCCCCGCGTGCGAGGAAGGCGACGGCCTGCGCGGAGCCGCCGCCGGCGGCCAGTTCCGCGAACAGGTCGGCGGGCATGCGGAAGGTGGCCTGGTGCTGCTCACTCGACATGCGCGGGTGACCTCCAGTCGGGGGTGGTCATACGGAGCCGCGGCACGGCACGTCCGGCAGCGCGGGCGGGCGGTCATTCGGCCCGCCCGGTCGGCTCGCCACCTCCTCTGAAGCTGCCGCGGGCGCGCAGGACCTCTTCGAGCAGCCGTGCGCCGGGGCGCAGCGGGGCGAGACCGTCCACAGCGGTCAGGGGCAGGGCAGCGAGGTTCGCCAGATCCGACTGCCAGTCCTCGGCGCCTGGCGCGCGGGCGGCGGCTTCGACGATATGCGGAGCGGGCGGCTGGTCCAAGGTGCGTCCCCCTTCTCGCACGGTGGCACTCGATGCCCCGTACTTCTTTCCATCATGGCCATTCCGACCCATGTCGAAAACCGTACGATCACGCCACCCGATCACTTCGGTATTGTTCGACCGCTTTGTCAGGCAGCCAATTCCCGGAAAGCCTGGGCGAGTTCCTCCTTGCGTTCCGGATCGTCATCGACGGACACCACGATGTCGAACAGGTCCCACAGGGCTTCCGGGCGGCGCCGGGCGAGCCCGTTGAGAATGTTGACGGCGTCCGTGCGGGCCTTGGTGTGACGGGCCAGCGTCCCCGTGATGGAAGGGTCCAACGCGGCGACCACCGACTGCCGTTCGGCCGGGTCTCTCATCAGCGGATAGGCCAGCAGGGCCTCCACGGCCCGCTGGAGCAAGGCGGCCGGACGGCGCGGCGGGGCCGGTGCGGGCGCGGGCAGGATCTCGGTGCGTTCGGGGCTCTGCAGCCGGATCTCAGGGTGTTGCAGAGTCCGGCCCTCGCCCCTGAGGGCCGCGACGCGTTCCCGGACGGCGGAAAACAGTTCGTCCGGCTCGGGAGGCGCGGGCAGGACGTCGGCCCGGTCGGCCAGCAGGGCGAGCAGGACGTCGGAGAAGAGCCCGGTGCGGCGTACGGGGTCGTTGGCGGCGGCCAGGCCCCGGCCCGCGGCACGCAGCACGGTCTGCCGATGGGCGAGGCTGCGCCGCCCGACGGGCAGGGCATCGGGCGGCAGCGCCTCGCGGAAGCCGAGCGCCTCCTCGAAGGTCTCGCAGGCGTCGACCACCCACAGTTGTTCGCCGAACGCGGGCACGGCGTCCCCGGCGTACCGGGTGAGCGCGGAGTCCAGATCGATGCCCAGTTTGTCGGCGACGGTGGCGTCCGCGCAGAACAGCCGGAGGTGGCCGGCGCGGTCCAGGACCCCGTGCCCGCCCCACCACACCCACAGGACGTCGCCCTGCCGGGCCGGCAGGTCCCGCACGAGGAGGCGGCGCAGCGTGGCGTGGTCGGCGCCCGAGTACGGCACGTCGGGCGCGTACGGCGGCAACGGGGCGAGGTGGAGGTGCAGTTGGGTCTCGGGAACCCCCGCCGCGCGCAGCAGCCGGTGGAATCGCACGGCGTCACGGGCCGGGCCCGGCAGGTCCCAGGCGGCGCCGGCGTCGTAGGCCTCGATGCCGACGATCAGGGCGTGCACACGGGCCGGGTCGACCCGCGGGGCGAGCGGCGCCGGGCCCGTCACGGCAGTCGCTCCACTATGTGCCGGTAGACCGCGCGGTTGGCCCAGTAGGCGCTGTGCGCGGCAGGGAAGGGCTGGCGGCTGTCGACGGCCACGTCGGTGACGCGGCCCGGGAAGACACCCGCCCCGACGTAGCCCAGCAGGTCGCGGGGGTCGTAGAGGTTCAGCCAGTCGGGGACGTGCGGCGGCAGGGGCGCGGGGTGATCGAGGGAGGGCAGGGAGCCGGACTCGTACAGGAAGGGGCCCTGGGAGCCTGCCGTGACGAGCAGACGGACCGCGGGCAGCGGGGCGGAGACCAGCGTGTCCAGCGCGATGATGCCGCCGAGGCTGTGTCCGACCAGGGCGACGGGCGGCTCCAGTCCGGCGACCAGGGCACGCAGGTCGGCACGGACGGCCGCGCCGCGGCTGAGGTAGCGCAGGACGTCTCCGGCGGCCGGGTGGGCTGCCTCCGTGAGGGCGCGTCTGCGGCGCACGACGACACGCGAGGCGGCCGAGCCCGCCGTGTGCAGCAGCAGGGAGCGCAGCCCGCGTTCCGTACCCTCGGGCGGCGCGCCGAGCGTTTCGGCCAGCCGGGCGGTGACGGCGTCACGGGTGTCGCCGTCCGGGATCAGGGGGGAGTCGGCGTCGAGGAGGTCGGCGACGACGCGCGCGGTCAGGCTGCGGGCGCCGAGCGTCGCGAGGTCGCCCGGGTCGACGGTGGCGGCGGCGCGGCCAAGAAGCGGGTGTGCCGCCAGCCGGCCGGCGGCACGGGCCAGGCCGGGGCCCAGCTCGGCCGCGGGCGCGTCACCTTGGGCGGCGAGCGCGGACAGCCGGGACTGGAGCCCTTGTTCCGGCGGTACGGAGCCGGGCGGGAGTTCGGCGGCGGGCACGGCGCCCGCCGCGGCCAGGGCGAGTTCGGCGTACGGGTCGGCATACAGGGCGGCCCAGGCGGCGGCCGTCCCCTCCTCGTCGTCCTCGTCGTCCTCGTCGTCCTCGCCGTCCGGCTGCCCCGGAGACTCGGCGAGGCCGCGGGTGGTGCCCGCCCCGGCCGGCAGGCTCACCCCGCCCGCGGCGAGCGTGGCGCCGTGCGTGCCGCCCCAGTAGTAGGGCACGATGCGAAGTCCGTCGCGCAGCGCGCTCAGCCCGGCCGCCACGCGCCCCGCCAGCGCGGAGAAGCCCGGCTCACGGACCCCGGTGCCGTGGATGAAGACGACCGCCGTCATGTGCCCCCCGTGACACCCGTGCCGTGTTGTGTACGACTGCCGTTGCTACGCCAAGTTACCAGTATCATACGGAGGTTGAGATCAGCGCCCGATCGAGCGGACGTGCGAGGCCCGCACCTGGACCGCATCCCGGCCCCGACCGCGGCCGGCGGACAACTAGGGGACGCCATGAGCCCTGATGCGATGATCATGCATGTGGTGGGAGCCTCGGCTCTGATCCTGGTCGCCGCCCACTCGGCGGGCTACGTGGCGCGACGGCTCAAACAGCCCTATATCGTCGGGCAGTTGGCAGCCGGCATCGCACTCGGCCCCTCACTGCTGGGCAGTGTGGCACCCGATACGAGCAAGGTGCTCTTCCCTCAGGAGATCGGTCCGGCACTGACCGGGTTCGCGCAGTTCGCCCTTGTGGTCTTCCTGTTCGAGGTGGGCTACGAACTGGACCTGCACCTGCTGGGCAGCCGGGCGCGTTCGGCCGTGATCGTGGCGGTGGCGTCGTTCGTGGTACCGATGGCCGTGGGCAGCGGCTGTGCTCTGCTGTTCCAGGAGCAGTTGCGTGATCTGGGCATGCCCCGTCAGCTCAGCCCGGCCACGGTGGTGTTCGCGGGCGTGGCGCTGTCGATAACCGCGGTGCCGGTGCTGACGGCGATCGTGCGTGAGAACGGGCTGGCCCGCACGGTACCCGGGGTGGTGGCGGTCTCTGCGGCCGGGCTGCTCGACGTGGTCGGCTGGACCGTACTGGCCGGGGTCCTGATGCACGACGACGACGGGAAGCAGTCGCTCGGATGGCAGTGGCGCGTGGTGCTCGCCGCGAGCTTCGTCGCGCTGATGCTGGTGGCGGCCCGGCCGTTGCTGCGTCGGCTGCTGTGGCGCACGCACATGGAGCCCTCGCTACGGCTCGCCCTGCTCATCGGCTTCGCCCTGGGCTCGGCCTGGGTGACGCACTCCCTCGGACTGCACGTCATCTTCGGTGCGCTGCTCGCGGGGGTCGTGGTGCCGCGCGAGCGGGGCAGCACGCTGGACCCGGACCTCGTGCGGCCCCTGCACGAGGTCAGCTCACTGCTCCTGCCGTTCTTCTTCGTCACCTCCGGTCAGGCCGTCGCCGTGGACGGACTGGATGGCACGGGCTGGCTCACGCTGGCGGTGGTCACGGTGCTGGCGATCGCGACGAAGACCGGTAGCGGAACGGTGGCCGCGAGGCTGGGCGGCCTGGGCCGGGACGACGCACGGACGGTCGGGGTACTGATGAGCACGCGTGGCCTGACGGAGTTGATCGCACTGAACGCGGGTTTCCAGGCGGGTCTGCTGAGCCGGCCCCTCTACTCGGTGTTGGTCCTGATGGCGCTGGCCACGACCCTGCTCACCCAGCCGCTCCTGACCATGGTCCGCCATCTCGCCGAACGCCCCAAGGTCACCAGGGCAACCCTCCCGGACGAATCCCTCAACCCCCGTGTGCCCCACCATCCTCAGGAGGACGACGGCACACCGAACGTCCCGGGCACGAACGTCGGCTGACGAGCTGTCGGCGGTCCCGGACGACACCACCCGAGCCGCCGCAGCACGACCGCCCGGGCGCTCACCCCTCGGACAGCGATGCGCAGTCCGGTCGGCCGGTGCCCGGGCACCGGGACGACAGGCCCGAAGGCTGACGCCGGGGCCCCTCCTCCGAGCGGCGTGTGGTGCCTGCTACAGCGGCATCGGGGCCATGTCGCACTCCACGCGGCGACGCCGGTCGGCCGCCTTCAGCCAGGGGTGGTCGGAGGGGACGATCCCGGACAGGGCGTCCATCGCCTTGCGCCGCGTCTCCTCCGCCTCGGCCCCTCGGCCCAGCCCGCGCAGGTCGAGAGAGAGATTCGCCATGCAGGACAGGGTCAGCGGGTGAGTCTCGCCCACGACTTCCGCGAGCCGCGGCAAGTTGGCCTCGTCGATCCGGTGGGCCTGCTCGAAGTCCAGGCGGGCGTAAGCCGTATTGGCCCGGCCGATGCCGACGGTCAGCGTCAACACGTGCTCTGCGCCCACCATCGCCGTCAGCCGGCGCTCCGCCTCGTCCTCCAGTTCCTCGGCGGCCTCCAGGGCGCCGATCGCCCGCATGGTGGCGGCCAGATTGGCCTTGGTCAGCAGCGTGAACGCGTGGTCCGGACCGAGCCGCTCCACATAGCGCTGAGCAGCCTCCTCGCCCTGCACCCGGGAGCCCTCGACGTCCCCGGTGAGTCGCAGGTCGACGGACAGGTTGCTCGCGGTGGACAGCGAGTCGGCGTGGTCCCGCCCGTAGCGGGCGACGAAGCTTTGCAGCGCCTCCGCGGAAAGCTCGGCGGCCTCCCGCAACGCCCCGGCGCGTCGCCGACAGACCGCGAGGTTGCGGGCAATGCGCAGGGTGAGCGGGTGTTCCTCACCGAAGGCCGAACGTGCCCGCCGGTACACGTCCTCCTGGAAGTCGCGGGCGCCGATGTAGTCGCCGCTCTCCCGGATGTCGGCAGCGAGACCGTTGAGCGAGTTGAGGGTCAGGAAGCTGTCCGCCCCGAACTGTAGTTCGCGCTGCCGCACGTTTTCCTGGTCCAGGGGCAGCGCCTCCCTGACCCGGCCGCACAACCGCAGGTCGACGCCCCAGCTGTGGGTGGCGCGCAGCGTGATCGTGTCGTCCGCGCCGAACCGTGACCGGGCCAGCCTGGTGGCCTCCTCGCCCAGCACCCGAGCCTCATCGAACCGCCCCTGGTAGCGACGGGCGTCCGCCATTTCCACGATGGAGTCGATCAGATGCTCGGGCTCGACGTCAGCGTTGCGGGAGACCTCAAGCGCCGCCTCGTTCAAGGGGACGGACTCCGTGATGTCGCCGAGCACGCGCAGCGTGAACGCCAGGTGCCTCGCCACGCGGATGACGTCGATGTCCTCCTCTCCGGAGGCCGCGAGCCAGGCGTTGTAGGCCTGCCGGGCAAGCGCCGCGGCACCCGCGTGGTCGCCCCAGTAGTAGAGGAACATCGAGGTCTCGAAAACGAGTTCGCGGACCCATTTGTCGGCGCTCGTCACGGCCTGCGAGGTGAGCACGTGAGGCAACAGCTCCTGGTAGGCGCGCCAATCGAGGGGCAAGGAGGGCTGGCCCGGCTTGGCCGCGGACAGCAGCTGGTGGGCCGCCTCCCGCATGGCCCGGCGTTCCTCGGCGCTCAGCTTGGCCAGGAGCACCGTCTGCAGCAGGCGGTGCATCTGCAGCGTGTTGGAGCGTGGGTCGACCCGGACCAGGGAGAACTGGGTGAGGTCGCGGATGGCGCGGTTCAGTTTGATCGGCTCGCGCAGCAGCGGGTCCACCTCGGGCGTGATACTCACCCCGCGGCTGCCGCGGAGCATGGACCGGGGAATGGGCTCGGGCGCCATGCTGGCGCAGATGTCCAGCAACTGCCGGGCACCGGGGTTCCTGTTCTGGACATCATCAAGTGAGATGTCCCAGGCAGCGGCGACGGAGACCGGGTAGTCGGGGGCCGGGTCGAGTTCGAGGATCTCCGGGCGGCGCTGCTCGAGCAGGTCGAGGTAGTCGTCGACCTGCATGCCGGAGACCGCTCGCCAGGCGCCCGCCTGCTCGACCGCGAGCGGGAGGTCACCGAGGGCGTCGGCCAGCCGGTCCGCTTCCTGCGTGGTGAGGTCGGGCGAGCGCTTCCGCAGCAGCTCGATCGACTCCCCGCGCTCGAAGACGTTCACCGGCAGCGGGGTGGCCACCCGTTCCCAGGCGCGGTTGCGAGAGGTGACGATCACCTTGCCGGGCCCGTTGGTCGGGAAGTACTTGCGCACCACTTCGATCTGCTCGGCGTTGTCGAAGACGAGGAGCCAGTTGTCGTAGGGCGCCCCCGTGCGCAGCGCCTCCAGGACGGCGGGCACCGCGGTGTTGGCGGTGGGGGTACTGCCGTCCTGTCCTGCCAGGGCGAGTCCGAGCTGCGCCGCCAGCTGGGACAGCGAGGTCAGGATGAGACTCTCCCGCTCGGCGGCGATCCAGCAGATCACCTTGTAGTCGTGCTGGTGGGTGTAGACGTACTCGAGCGCCAGCTGCGACTTGCCGACGCCGCCCAGCCCGTGCAGCGCGTGGGGCAGCACGGCGGCCGTGTCCTGGGCTGCGAGCTGCTCCTCCACGGTACTGAGCAGCGCCTGGCGGCCGACGAACGAGTTGTTCCGCAAGGGAACGTTCACCATACGAGCGGCCGGCCTCGCGGTCGTGGTGGGCTGCATGGACTGCTGGGCCTCCGAGGTTTCGTGTTCGGACGTTTCGGTTACCGGGCTCGCCACGGTCTCTCCAGGTGATTCAGGGGCGTTCGACGCTGGATCACTGCCTTCTCCACCGTCTTCCAAGACCCCTGCGGCCGACCGGTTCACCTCAGCGGGCGTACCGGAGAGCGATCCGGCACCTGCTCGTTCGGCCGGACGGGTTGGTGCGGGCGCGAGCCGGGAGATCAGGTTCGGTTCGATGCGTTTGGCACGTTCGGAGTACGGCCCCGAAAGCGCCCGCATCACGGCGAGTTCGCTGCGCGCCCACCCGCGCTCCGCCGGATCGGGCAGTCTGGTCCCACCGGGGTCGCGCAGCGCGGCGCGCAGTGCGACGCCCCTCTCGCCCGCGGCGGGCAGATCGCCCACCAGGCTGACGGTACGGGCAAGTTGGCTGCGGGTTGTGGTGGCGAGCAGTGCTTCGCGGATGCCGTCGGCGAACTCGGGGCGGCCCTCACCACCGCTGTCCCAGTCGATCAGGCCGCCCATCAGGATCTCGGCGAGATGGTCGGGTCCGGTCTCCGGCATGGTGCGTCGCCGCAGTTGTTCCACGAGTTCGAACTCGAAAGGAACCGCTGCCAGTTGGGTGGCGAGGCGGCGCGCGGCCGGGGTCGCGAGCGTGAAGAAGCGGCGGACCGCGGCGGCGGCCGCGCGGGGGAAGCGCGGAGCGCGCAGTCCGGGTGCGGGCGAGCCCTTGGTGAGGGTGCCGGCCAGGACGACGGGCAGCTCGCGGCGCACTCCGCGTTCTCCGGTGACGAGGTCGGCCCAGGCGGCGAGGGAACCGGGCTTCAGCGACAGCACCGGTACGGGGACGGAGCCGTCGCCGGTGTCGGGAAGCGGCCGCAGCGGGTCGGGGCCGCCGGGCGGCGCCCAGTGTCCCAGGCTGTCATTGGGGGCACCGAACCCGCCGCCCTCCAGGACCGCCTGGTAGGGGTAGAGCGAGGAGCGGTGGCGCAGATGGGGTGGCAGGAGGTGGACCAAGGCCGTCGGGCCGGAGTGCGCCAGGCGGCCGAGGAGTTCGTCGGCGGTGGCGGCGGCCCAGCCGTGGGCCAGTCCGTCGGTGACGACGAGGAAGATTCGGCCGCCGCGCCCGTCGAGCAACTCGGAGGGGTCGGCGGCGGCCCGGCCGGTGCCCCGGCGCAGGGTGGCGGCACCAGTGCGCGGCACGTCCACCGCAACAGTGCGCACGGCCCGGAAGGCTCCGCTGTACTCGGCGGCCTCCGCGAGGCGAGCGACGGTGTCCTCCCAGACCCGCATGGTGAAAGCGCTGTCGGTGAGCAGCACCAGGTCGAAGCCCGAGGTGCGGGCGGGCCGCAGGAAGGGCATCCACAGGCCGTCGACGACCCCTCGCTCGGCGGTGGTCTCCTCGTCCAGTTCCAAGGTGTCGCGGGACGGAATGCGGCGGGCCAGCCGGTGCAGGGCGCGAGCGAGCAGGGCCGTGCGGCGGCCGGTGCCCGAGTGGGCCTGTTCGGCCCCGGGAAGCAGCGGCGGGCCCAGGTGCAGCGTGAAGCAGCCGTCGGGGTCGGGTAACAGGTTCTCCGGGTCCGGCGACACGGCCGACGGAGCGTGAAAGGGGGCACCGGCACCGCGCGGTCCGGTACGGGCGGTCGGCTCGTCGGCCCCGGTCCGTACGCCGGGAACGCCGCCTCGGTCCTGGGAGCCCGCGCCCGCGAGCGCCGCGTCCTGGGCGGAGGACCGGTCGACGGCCGTGCGGGACGGCTCCGGCTCCCGTTCGTCCCCGGCCGCCTCCGGGCCGGTCGCGAACGGGTGGGTGCGGCCGTCGGCGGGACCTCGCACGCCCGTACCCTCCTGAGTGGCGGGACGGCTGTGCCGGGCCCAGTGGGCGGCGAGCCAGACGGCGTCGGCGAGTTCCTGCCAGTGCGGCCCGGAGTGTTCCCCGGAGAGCGACCGCGCGCCGGTGTACGGGTCTGGTCCCCGGACAGCCCGATCGGCGGCGACGTACTCGCTCGCTTGCCTGGCAGGCTCGGGGAACGCCGAAGGAGGCGACGTCCCCGATACGGGGTAGCCGTCGCCGGGTCCGGATGCGCGCTCCTGGGGGAAGCCGGTCATTCAGCGGCCCTTCGCAAGGTCGCGGAGGAGCATTTCCACGAGCTTACGCCCATCCCCATCGGCCTGAAAACCACCCGCCGTAGTCATCTGGACAGCGTTGAGCAACTGATCCACGGAGTGGGTTCCGCCCGCCTGGACCCGCTGGACGTACAGGTCCACCATCTCCTCGGCCCCGGGCGACCGGATCCCCAAGTGCCTCTCGACCATGCCCAGGAGCCGCTCCCTGGAGGGGGCGCGCATCTCCAGGGGGATGCAGCGGCGACGGAAGGCGGCCGGGAACTCGCGCTCGCCGTTGCTGGTGATCACCACGACCGGAAACTCCGCACACTCGACATGCCCGCCGCGCACGAGGGCGCGGCCTGAAGGATCGCTGGTGTGGACGTACGCCGCGTCAGCGGCGGCGCGCACCAGCTCGGGGATGTCATAGCTTCCGTTCTCCAGGACGTGCAGCAGGTCGTTCGGTAGATCGATGTCGCTCTTGTCGAGTTCGTCGACAAGGAGGACACGCGGACGATCGTAGGGCAGCAGCGCGGTACCCAGAGGACCGAGGGTGATGAAGTCCCCCAGCCTTGGGAGAAGTTGACGTTCCGTCGCGTCGGTCGCCGTGTTGACGGCGGCCTCGGCGCGGTCGGCGTCGCCCGGCTGCTCCGCCCCGGCATCGTCCCGCCGCGCGGGGTCCGCCGCGTGCCGCACCCCGGCCTGCCAGGCGGCGATGGCCTGGGCTCGCCCCATGGCGTCGTGGATGTACAGACCGTCGCGCAGGGTCGTGCGGCTGACGATGTTCCACTCCAGGACGCGCCCCAGCCCGAGTTCCCGGGAGAGCAGATAGGCGAGGGTCGATTTGCCGATGCCCGGCGGCCCAGTGATCAACAGGGGCCTGCGCAGGACCAGGGCCCCGTTGACGATGTCGATCTCGTCCGGCCCGAGTTGCACGCTGTCGTCGTCGCGACCCAGACGGCGCAGTCCGGCCTCATGGTCGTCCGGGGGCACCTGCTCGGGCGGGCCGCCACGGAAGCGGCGCCAGGGGGGTGCCGGCGGCAGCCGGGGTGGGCTGTCCGGTGCCCCGCCGGCCGCATGGAACACACGCCAGTCGTCCGGGTGCGCCTGCTCGTTCGCGCTCATGCCGGTGCCTCCTCGGTGGCGAGATCGCCTGTGCCGGTGGTGTGGATGTCGACGACTCGAGTGGGATCGTCCCAGAAAAACCCGATGTGTCGGCCAAGCAGGAGGTGCTGGCCGCGTGTGTTGAGTTCTGCCTGTCTGCGGAGCCGGTGGATGGCCGTCGGGATCCTGGCCGGCACCGGCACCGACGCGAACACCGCGGTCACCACTTCGCGCCTCTCCTCGGCGAAGCTTCCTCTGCGGTCCCAGACCGCGAGCCCGATCCCTTCGGCGATGGCCGCCTTGAGCGCTGCCAGCGCGCTCTCGCCGGCCGGGGCGTCCAGTACCACGGCCGTATGCCTTGCCTCCCCGGCGAGCGCGGTCTGCCACGCGTCGATCCGCCGGCCGTCCGGTTCGCTCCAGCCGTGCACCGTGACGCCGTTCGTGCGCAGGATCCGCCAGCGCTCCTGCCACTGGTGGCGGACCTGCTCGTCGTCGGTGCGCATCCGTTCCAGGCTTCGGAGGTGCACCCCGTACCTCAGCCCGAGCGGCAATGGCCTGCCGTCACCGATGCGAAGCGTCAGCCCGGCCACATCGTGATTGAGGAGGTCGTACGGCAGGACGAACTCCACGTACGGCGGCTGCTGTCCCCCGCTGCTGCCGATTTCGTTCTGATCCGTCCACAGGCGGGCGCCCTGCCGTAACGAGCGTTCGACGGCGGGCCCGAGGCCCTCCAGGGTTGTGGTGACCGGCTCGGCGGGCTGCGGATTCCAGTGGCCGGGCGCGGAGTTGAGCCAGGTCCGTACGACAACGTCCAGGGTGCCGTCCCCGGCCGGCTCGACCGCGACGACCAGACAGCGCGGAATGTCCGGGTCGTTCACCACGGTGGCGCGTTCGGCGCGACGCGCCGCCACCTCGGCCGTGTGCCCGGACCGCGCGGCCCAGTCGTCGACCCATCCGGTCAGCGCCGCGCGGTGGTCGGGGGTCCCGGCGAGCCGAGCCGCCCGGTCCAGCAGGAGCACCGTGGGCGGCAGCTCGTCGGGCTGCGCGTTCCACTCCAGGAGATGCGTGAACAACTGGTCGGGCGAGAGCCCGGTGGGGAGGTCGAGGCCGCCCAGCTCGCCGACCAGCTCGTCACGCAGCCGGACCGAGGGGAGTCCACCCCGGGCCAGGGCGATACGGGCGCTCTTCTCGTCGTCCCTGGACAGAGGGCCGGGCGGGGTCTGGGGCCCCGGCATGGGGGCCGCCGGGGCGATCAGCCGGTCGAGTTCGTCCCCCGCGGCGGCTCCTTCGAGGATGCGGACCACGCCCACCAGTACGTGTTCCCCGCCGGACACGCTCAGCGCCACGCGCACCAGGGTCGCCACGTCCTCGCGCAGTCGCACGCCACGCACGTCGACCTGCCGGTGCAGTTGGTCGCCCAGCACGGCGGCGAACTGCACCCGTCCCTGCGCGTCCTCCATGCAGCCCAGTTCGCACAGCGCGTCGGTCAGGCGTAAGAGCAGCTCAAGACCTCGCGCACGCCCGGGATCGTCCTCATGCTCGCCGAACTCCGCGCCTGTCTTCACCGACTTTCCCCCTGAGTCGGTACGTTTGCCGGACCAACCAGCGAAGCTAGCACGGCAACCAGCGGTTAACCAGGGACGGATGGGAACGGAATCCAGCTGTCCGGCCAGGCCCCGCCCAGGGGGCGGCGCCGGCCGGAACCAGCCGCCGGCCGGCACGGCGGCCACCGCCCCGCGGCCGGCCGCCTCACAGACGCGGATCCACCGGCTCCGACTCCAGCGCGAGCACGCCGAACACCGCCTCGTGCACCCGCCACAGCGGTTCGCCGTCGGCCAGGCGGTCCAGGGCCTCAAGACCGAGGGCGTACTCGCGCACCGCCAGGGAGCGCTTGTGGTTCAGGAAGCGGTGGCGCAGGCGGGCGAGGTTGTCCGGGCGGGTGTACTCGGGACCGTAGATGATCCGCAGGTACTCCCGGCCGCGGCACTTGATGCCGGGCTGCACCAGACGGCCCGTCTCGCCGCGCACCAGCGCGCCCAGCGGCTTGACGACCATGCCCTCGCCGCCGCGGCCGGTCATCTCCAGCCACCAGTCGACGCCCTCCCGCACCGACTCCGGTTCCGCCACGTCGACGTACAGGCGGCGGGTGGTCTGGAGCAGGCCGGTGGCGTCGTGCTCCACGAGTCGGTCGATCAGTGCCAGTTGCCCGTCGTGCGGCAGTCCGGCCAGGCTGCGTCCCTGCACGGCCAGGATCTGGAACGGTGCCAGGCGGACACCGTCCAGACCGTCGGTCGGCCAGCAGTAGCGGCGGTAGGCGGCGGTGAACGCGGCCGCGTCGGCGGCCCGCCCGCGCTGGCGTTCCAGCAGGTCCGTCACGTCGGCACCGCGTGCCGCTGCGCCCTCCAGGGCGGACAGCGCGTCCGGGAACACCGCGCCGGAGGCCGCGCCGACCGCCGCGTACTGCGAGCGCAGCAGCCCGGAGGCCTTCAGCGACCAGGGCATCAGCTCACTGTCGAGCAGCAGCCAGTCGGTGTCCAGCTCCGCCCACAGGCCCGCCTCGGTGAGCGCCGTACGCAGCCGGCCGAGTATCTCCTCGGTGACCGACGGGTCGTCGAAGAAGGGGCGGCCGGTGCGGGTGTAGAGGGACCCGGTCGGGCCTTCCACGCCGAACCGGGCGCGCGCCGCCTCCGCGTCCCGGCAGACCAGGGCCACCGCCCGCGAGCCCATGTGCTTCTCCTCGCACACGACCCGGGCCACCCCGTCCTCCCGGTACTGGGCGAACGCCTCCTGCGGGTGCTCCAGGTAGCCGTCGACCCCGGAGGTCGCCGTCGGCGCCATGGTCGGCGGCAGGTACGGCAGCAGCCGCGGGTCGACCGCGAAGCGGCTCATGACCTCCAGGGCCGCCGCCGCGTTCTCCTCGCGGACCGCGACCCGCCCGGCGTGCCGGGTCTCCACGGCCCGGCGGCCGTGCACGTCACCAAGGTCCAGCGGACGCCCGTCGTGCCCGCCCGGCGCCTCGGTGCGCAGCGGCCTGGCCGGCTCGTACCAGACCCGCTCGGCCGGTACGTCGACCAGTTCCCGCTCCGGCCAGCGCAGCGCGGTCAGCCTGCCGCCGAACACCGCGCCGGTGTCCAGGCAGATCGTGTTGTTGAGCCAGGTGGCCTCCGGGACCGGGGTGTGGCCGTAGACCACGGCCGCCCGGCCGCGGTAGTCCTCCGCCCACGGGTAGCGCACCGGCAGCCCGAACTCGTCCGTCTCCCCGGTGGTGTCGCCGTAGAGCGCGTGCGAGCGCACCCGGCCGGAGGTGCGGCCGTGGTACTTCTCCGGCAGGCCGGCGTGGCTGACCACCAGCCGGCCGCCGTCGAGGACGTAGTGGCTGACCAGGCCGTCGATGAACTCCCGTACCCGCGCCCTGAACTCCTCGCTCTCCCCCTCCATCTGCGCGACGGTCTCGGCGAGTCCGTGGGTGTGCTGGACCTTGCGGCCCTTGAGGTGACGCCCGTACTTGTTCTCGTGGTTGCCCGGCACGCACAGCGCGTCGCCCGCCTCCACCATGGACATCACCCGGCGCAGCACGCCCGGGCTGTCCGGGCCGCGGTCGACCAGGTCGCCGACGAAGACCGCCGTACGGCCCTCGGGGTGCGTTCCGTCGGTGTAGCCCAACTTGGCGAGCATCGCCTCCAGTTCGGCGGAGCAGCCGTGGATGTCGCCGATGATGTCGAACGGGCCGGTGAGGTGGGTGAGGTCGTTGAAGCGCTTCTCCGTGACGACCGACGCGTTCTCGACCTCCTCGGCTCCGCGCAGCACGTGCACCTTGCGGAAACCCTCGCGCTCCAGGTGCCGCAGCGAGCGCCGCAGTTCGCGGGTGTGCCGGCGGATCACCCGGCGGGGCATGCCGGCCCGGTCGGCGCGGGCCGCGTTGCGCTCGGCGCACACCTCCTCCGGCACGTCGAGCACGATGGCGATGGGCAGCACGTCGTGGCTCTTCGCCAGGTCGATCAGCTGCCGCCGGGCGTCCTGCTGCACGCTGGTGGCGTCGACGACGGTACGGCGGCCGGCCGCGAGGCGCTTGCCGGCGATGTAGTGCAGCACGTCGAAGGCGTCGCGGGTGGCGCCCTGGTCGTTCTCGTCGTCGGAGACCAGGCCGCGGCAGAAGTCCGAGGAGAGGACCTCGGTGGGCTTGAAGTGGCGCCGGGCGAAGGTGGACTTGCCCGAGCCGGAGGCGCCGACGAGGACGACCAGGGAGAGGTCGGTCACGGGCAGGACGCGTCCTCGTGTGGTGGGGGTCCGTGTCCCGCCCGGTGTGCCGGTCTGTGTGTCGCTCTGTGTCCCGGCCTGCGTCTCGGTCCGTGTCTCGGTCCGTGTCTCGGTCATGCCGCCTTCGCCTCCTTCTCGCCGTCTCTGCTGTCCTTGGTGGTGCTGAGGGTGAACACGGCCATCTGGGTGGGCGGTCCGACCTCGGGGTCGTCGGGGCCGACGGGGCGGACCTCGACGTCGTAGCCGTGGCGTTCGGCCACGGTGTGCGCCCACCGGCCGAACTGCTCGCGGGTCCACTCGAAGCGGTGGTCGCCGTGCCGGACGTGCCCGGCGGGGAGGGTCTCCCAGCGGACGTTGTACTCGACGTTCGGGGTGGTCACGAGGACGGTGCGGGGGCGGGCCGCGCCGAACACCGCGTACTCCAGGGCGGGCAGCCGGGGCAGGTCGAGGTGCTCGATCACCTCGCTCAGCACAGCGGCGTCGTAGCCCTTCAGCTCCTTGTCGGTGTAGACGAGCGAGCCCTGCCGCAGCGTGACGCGGGCGGCCTGCCGCTCCCCCATCCGGTCCAGTTTCAGCCGCCGGGCGGCGATGGTGAGGGCCCGTACCGACACGTCGACGCCGACGATCTCGGTGAACCGCGCGTCCCGCAGCAGCGCCTGCACCAACTGGCCCTGCCCGCAGCCGAGGTCGAGGACCCGGGCGGCGCCGCGCTCGTGCAGCGCGGCGACGATCGCGTCCCGCCGCCGCACGGCCAGCGGCGTCGGCCTCTCTTCCGCCTCGGTCTCCGCCGCCACGGCGTTGTCGAGCTCCTCGACCCCGCTGTCGTCGGTCTCGGCCAGCCGCACCAGTTCCAGGCGCTCCATCGCCTGCCGGGTCAGCGACCAGCGGCGCGAGAGGTAGCGGCTGGTGATCAGCTTCTGCTCCGGGTGCGCGGGCAGCCAGCCCTCGCCCGCCCGGAGCAGCTTGTCCACCTCGTCCGGGGCGACCCAGTAGTGCTTGGCGTCGTCGAGAACGGGGAGCAGGACGTAGAGGTGGCGCAGAGCCTGGGCCAGGGTGATCGCCTCCGACTCCAGCACGAGCCGCACGTACCGCGAGTCGCCCCACTCGGGGAACTCCGCGTCCAGCGCGACCGGTTCGGCGGTGACCGTCCAACCCAGCGGGGCGAACAGGCGCTGTACGAGGGCGGGGCCGCCGCGGGCCGGAAGCGCCGGTACCTCGATCCGCAACGGGCGGGGCCGTGCCGGGAGTTCGGGGCGCGCGCGGCACACCCCGCGCAGGGCGCTGGAGAAGACGCCGCTCAGCGCCACGGCGAGCAGCGAGGAGGCCGCGTAGGGGCGGTCGTTGACGTACTGCGCGAGCGCCGCGTCGGGGGCGCCGCCGCGTCCCTTGCCCTTGCTCCGCCGGACCAGGGCCACGGTGTCGACCTCGAGCAGCAGCGCCGCCGTGCAGCGCCGATCGTCCGCCTCCGGGTAGAGGACGTGCGCGGTGCCGTGGGAGGTGGAGAACGCCTGGGCGTTGTCCGGGTGCTTGTGCAGCAGGAAACCGAGGTCGGTCGCCGGGTGTTCGGGGGTACCGGTGGTGGTGATGGTCAGGAACATGCGGAGGGCCTCTCCGGCTGGACGGACGGCTGCGGTGCCGGGTACGCCGAAGCCCCCGAGGACGGTGCTCCCGGGGGCTCGGCAGGACGACGCCCTCACCTTCGCACAGGGGGCCGGACCAGCGCCCTCCAATATTCACCGGCCACTTCCCGCGGCCCGGGGCGCTGTTGACGGGATGTCGCCCACGCCGCCGGCCCGACTGACCGCACTGACCGCCGCGGGCGCTAGGACAGCTGCGACTGCACCTGGGTGGAGATCAGTTCCAGGTGGTCCAGGTCGGACAGGTCGAGGACCTGGAGGTAGATCCGGCTCGCGCCGATCGCGGCGTAGCGGCCGATCTTGTCGACGACCTCGGCCGGGGAGCCTGCCAGGCCGTTGGCCTTCAGTTCGTCGACCTCGCGGCCGATCACGGCGGCACGGCGGGCGAGCTCCCGGTCGTCCCGCCCGACGCAGACGACGAGGGCGTTGGAGTACGTCAGGTCGTCGGGGCGTCGGCCGGCCGCCTCCGCGGCGGTCCGGACCCGGCCGAACTGCCGCTCGCTGTCCTCGATCGAGGCGAACGGGACGTTGAACTCGTCGGCGTACTGCGCGGCGAGCCGCGGCGTGCGGGTGGCTCCGAGGCCGCCCACGAGCACCGGGATCTTCGTCTGCGCGGGCTTGGGCAGCGCGGGCGACCCGGTGAGCTCGTAGTAGGTCCCGCGGAAGTCGAAGGTCTTGCCGACCTCGGTCGCCCACATCCCCGTGACGATGGCCAGCTGCTCCTCCAGACGGCCGAACTTCTCCTTCGGGAAGGGGATGCCGTACGCCTGGTGCTCCTCGGCGAACCAACCCGCGCCCAGGCCCAGTTCGACCCGGCCGCCGGACATCCGGTCCACCTGGGCGACCTGGACGGCGAGCACGCCGGGCAGCCGGAAGGTGGCGGCCGTCATCAGCGTGCCGAGCCGGATGCGCCTGGTCTCGCGGGCGAGTCCGGCGAGGGTGATCCAGGCGTCGGTGGGTCCGGGCAGGCCGTCCACGTCGCCCATGTGCAGGAAGTGGTCGGAGCGGAAGAAGGCGTCGAACCCGAGGTCCTCGGTCGCCTTGGCCACGGTGAGCAGGGTGTCGTAGGTCGCGCCCTGCTGGGGCTCGGTGAAGATGCGAAGATCCATGCCCCCATCCTGCACGCCGTCGGACGCGCGGGCGCGGGGGCCTCACCGGGGCCCGCCGCCCTCCCGCCCCCGGTCGGGTGAAATCGCCTCCGGCTCCGGCGGCGCCTCCTCCCGCGCGGCCAGTTTCCGCACCATCTCGCGGATCCGGTCCCGGGATTCGTCCGCCGCGTCGATCGCCTCCATGCACTGCCAGTACATGGCCTCGTCGGCGGCCGAGCTCGCGATGCCGACGAGCGCGATGCCGGCCTCGCCGAGCAGGGCGTCCAGGCTCAGCAACGCCTGCCGGGCGTCGTCCAGTTCGGTGAGCCGAGCCGCCCGTAAGTCCTCCGGTTCGAGGTCCGGCGCGTCGAGGACCCCGCAGCCCCGGCCCGCCAGCTCGGTCAGCCCCAGTGCCTCGCCCCGCAGTTCGGGCGGTCCGGAGACGGCGAGGCGGCTGCCGATCGCCTGCGCCAGGGCATGCGCCTGCCAGACCTCGGCCAGGATGACGGAGGCCTCGCCGCCCCCCGCCAGGGCACGCCTGCTCGCCAGGATGAGCCGCACCGCGTCCATGCGCTGCCCCTGTCTGTCCCGACGTGCTGTTCGCACGTCCGCCCGAACTCCCTTGTTCACTACCCAGAGTGAGGGTGCATGGGGCGAAAAGCCAGAGGAAGACGGAAATCTGCGGACAACAAATCGATTTCGACTGGGTGAACGATTTCGGAGAGTGACGACGGAGGGTAGACTTCGCCCGTCACTCCCCCGATTCCGCCGATTCCCCCGGGCCTCCCGAGTCCGCCGACTCCCCCGGCACCGGAAACCGCCGCTCGTTCCGGTCGATCTTCGCCGCCAGCGCCGCCAGCGGATCGACGCCGAGCACCTCGCACAGTTGCAGCAGATACGCGAGAACGTCCGCGATCTCGTCGCGCACGCGGTGCGCGGTCGTGGGGTCCGCCATGACGCCGACCGACTCCTCCGGAGTCAGCCACTGGAAGATCTCGACCAGTTCGGAGGCCTCCACGCTGAGCGCGGCGACCAGGTTCTTCGGCGTGTGGAACGGCTGCCAGTCGCGCGCCGCGGCGAACTCCGCCAACCGCCGCTGCAATCCCGCCAGATCCGGATGCTCGGATTCCTCAGTCACGCCACCAGGTCTACCATCCACGGCTCCCGCACCTTCGCGGCGCCGGGGCTCACCCGCCCGGAACCGCGGCGCCCGGCACGAGTCCGCCCACCTCGGTGCCGGGCGGCGTGAGCAGGAACACGTTGCGGTCGACGCGGTGCATCCCGCTGCCCAGGCCGAAGACGACGCCGGTGCTGAAGTCCAGGACCCGCTTGGCGACCTCGCCCTCGGCGCCGGTGAGGTCGAGGAGGACCGGGATGCCCGCCATCAGGGTCTCGGCGACGTCACGGGCGTCCGCGAACACGTTGACCCGCAGGACGACGAAGCGGCGGCGCGCCTCCGTCGTCGCCTCCGGGGGCACGCGGTGGTCCACCGCGGACGGCCAGGCGTCGCGGCCCCGCAGCGGAACCACCTGGGCGAGCCCCTCCCACTGCTCATCGGTGACGTCCTGACGGTTCACCGGCTCCCCCCGCCCTGTCTCGCTTCCTTCACGTGCACCAGCCAATTCTTACGCCACGTCACCCTTTCGGCCCAACAGCGACACGGTGCGCGACCAGAGGTCCTGAGAGTGTCCGAAAGGGACATCGCCTCGACCGACAGGATTCGTCCGCAGCGCCCCGCCTGACCGGTTCCTTCCCGAAAGAGGCTTCTTACCGCGTTCACACCGCGCTCTTCACCGCGCGCAGCACGCCGCTCACCAGACCTGATTACCGTCGTATGTCGTGCACTTGGCAGAGCAACAGCTGGAGGCACCCGGTCGGCGGACACTGTCGGTGGTGTCCGCCCCGGAACCGGCCGTACGAGTGCCGAGCCAGGATGTCCGACTGGCGGCGCCCACAAAGGGTTGAGCGCGCGGAGGCCCGCTTCCGGTGGCCTCCGCGCGCGCTCGCGTCGATCGCGAACCGCCGGTGGCGCGGCGGCCGTGGTCCGCCGCGCCACCGGACGACTAACTCGTACTGCAGGAGACCGTCGGCCAGGTCCAGGTGCCGTTGGTCTGGATGGTCACACCCCAGTTGTTGCCGTTGCCGTTGGGCTTGGCGACCAGCACCTGCGAACTGGGGTAGCTCGCGCTGATGTTCCAGGTCGCGATGATCTTCTCCGGCGACGGAACGTTCATCGTCACCGTCCAGTTGCCGGCACCGCTCACCGACACGTTCAGGTTGTAGCGGTCGCTCCACTGCTCAGCCGCGGACAGCGTCGCGGTGCACCCACCGGTGCCACCACCGCCGCCACCGCCGGAGCCGCCTCCGTCGGGGGCCACGGCGCGGCCCGTCTGCGGGGAGATCATGCCGGAGCACAGCCCCTTGGCGGCCAGCGTCTGCGCGATCCGCGGGATCGCGGCGCGCGTGTTGGCGGGCCACTCGTGCATCAGGATGATCTGGCCGTTGCCGAGCCGGGAGACGGCCTGCACGATCGCGTCGGTACTCGCGCCGTTCCAGTCCTGCGAGTCGACGTCCCAGATGATCTCGGTCAGGCCGTACTTGGCCTCCACCGACTTCAGGGTCGCGTTGGTCTCGCCGTAGGGCGGCCGGAACAGCTTGGGCGTGCCGCCGCCCGCGGCGGCGATGGCCTGCTGGGTCCGGGAGAGTTCCGAGTCGATCTGCGCCTGACTCTGCTGGGTCAGGTGCGGGTGGGTGTAGCTGTGGTTGCCGACCCACATGCCGGCGTCCACCTGGGCCCGCACCTGGGCCGGGTAGGAGGCCGCGAACTGGCCCTCGTTGAACATCGTGGCCCGCAGCCCGTTCTGCTTCAGCGCGTTGAGCAGGGCCGGGGTGTTGTCGTTGGACGGACCGTCGTCGAAGGTGAGTCCGACGTAGCCGTTGCAGGTGGCCGCGTACGACGGAGCGGCGTCGACGGCGAGGGAGCCCGCCGCGGCCAGTGCCGCGACGGCCAGTCCCGCGACCACGGACCGCAGTGACGCGAGTGGTCTGGTTCTCATGCGGCGTGGGACCTTTCTGAAGAGGCCTTCGGGGTCGGCGGGGTCAGCTCGCGCTGCAGGAGACCGTCGGCCAGGTCCAGGTGCCGTTGGTCTGGATGGTCACACCCCAGTTGTTGCCGTTGCCGTTGGGCTTGGCGACCAGCACCTGCGAACTGGGGTAGCTCGCGCTGATGTTCCAGGTCGCGATGATCTTCTCCGGCGACGGTACGTTCATCGTCACCGTCCAGTTGCTGGAGCCGCTCACGGAGACGTTGAGGTTGTAGCGGTCGCTCCACTGTTCGGCGGCGGAGAGGGTCGCGGTGCAGCCGCCGCCACCGCCGCCGGTTCCACCACCGGTTCCCCCGCCGTTGCCGCCACCGCCGGAACCGCCGTCGCTCACCGTGACGTTGGAGTTCCCGCTGCTCTGGTAACCCTCGGTCGCGAGGATCATGTAGTTGAAGCTGCCCAGCTTCATGCCCTTGCTCGCCCAGGCGTCGAAGTGGTTGCCGGTGGTGATGGTCCCCCCGGTCTTCTTCGACTGACGGACGCTCCAGTACTGGTCGAAGGTTCGGGTGCCCTCGATGGAGGGGGCGTTGACCCGCGTCGTCTTGTAGATGTCGTAGGTGCCGCCGTCGCTGGTGACGGTGCCCATGAACGTTCCGGTGGGCCGGTAGGTGCCCCAGTTGTCGACGACGTAGTACTCCACGAGCGGGTTGGTGGTCCACCCGTAGAGGGCCAGGTAGGCGTTGCCGGACGGGTTGAAGCTGCCCGAGTAGTTGACCGCCTTGCGTCCGCCGGTGGCCCAGCCCTTGCCGGCCACGAAGTTGCCGACGTTGCTCCACTGGGTGCTGTAGTTGCCGCCGGAGGCCAGGTTCATGGAGACCGAGCCGCCGCCGTCGGTCCAGAACGAGTAGTAGTAACCGTTGTTGGTGCCGGTCTGGTTCGACGTGATGACCGTGTCGGCGCTGGCGGTGCCCGGCAGAGTCATCGCGGCCATGACAACCAGGGCGGCGGAGCAGAGGCTCCGGATGAACCATGTGAAGCGACCGTGTCTGCGGCCGTTCGCCTGGACGAGGGTGTTCATGTCCGTGCTTCCTCCTCGTGAAGGGGTGGGGGGCAGCACGGCAGAACCGCGGGGAACGGCCGGCTGCCAGGAGGTGACGCAGCGGTGAGAAGTGTTGAGCCGGGCCCGTCGGCTGTCAACAGTTTCGGTCGTAATTTCGAAACGTTCGCTCGACACGGAGACCTCGAGGAAGCACATTTTCCCTGTACAGAGCCATAGTTGCCGGAGCCGCCCGGGCATACCCGACTCGACCGCCAAGCCCCAGATCAACTTTAGGCCCGACACCATCGAAAGTTTCGAAAATCTCTCGGGCCCCCCGCGCTCCGGGGCGTCCGGTACGGGCTCCAGGACCCTGGCCCGTACGGTGCCCGAGCCGATCTCCACCAGGACGGTGCGCGCCCCGCCGGGGTCCGGGAGGTGAGCTCCAGCGAGGCGTCCGGTTCGGCCCGGGCCACGGCGGCGCACCACACCGCGACCGTGGCCGGATCCCGGCCGCCGGGCACCTCGACGGGCACGGTCGCGGAGTCTCCGCCCAACGGCCGCCGGCCCGCCGGCCGCGCACCACGCTCGACGGCCGCCCGCCGCAGCGTGTCCAGGTCCGCCGCGTGCACGGTCCGCCCGACCCGGTCCCCGAGCAGGTGTCCCGCGGACAGCCAAACCCGGACCCGCGGTCCCGACCGGGGCCTCAGAAGCCGTTCGGCCCTCGCCGCGCGGGTGGCCAGAACCGTACGGCCGGGCGGGGTCAGGACGTCCTCCCAGCACGGCAAACCGGGCCGCTCCCGGCGGCTGCGCCCCGTCCTAGTGGCCCGCGCCTCGACCCTCGGCGGCCCCCCGCTCGCCCCGGAGGGATGACGCGGCAGGACTCCCGGTTGCAGGGACGGGCCCCCCGGTCGCGACCGCGAGCGCCCGCCGCGGTCGCAGCACTCCCGCCGTCACGGCCGCGACGGCGCAGCAGGCCACGGGGAGGAAGAAGGTCAGGTTCAGCGGGATCAGGCGGGTGAGCCAGCCGATCACGGCCGGTCCCGCGAGCATGCCGAGGTAGCCGAGCCCGGCGACCTTGGAGACGTTGGCACCGGCGGCGTCGGCGTCGACGTGGCCTGCGGCGCTGAAGAGCTGGGGGACGCAGCCGGAGAGGCCGGCACCGAAGAGCGCCCAACCCGCCAGCGCGAGCGGAACCCACGGCGACAGGGCGGCCGCGGTCATGCCGACGGCGGCCACCGCGCCGCCGTGGCGCAGGATCGCGGCGGGGCCGAAGCGGGCCGAGAGGCGGTCGGCGAGGAGGCGGCCGATGGTCATCGTCGCGGCGAACGCGCCGTAGGCGAAGGCCGCGGTGCTGTCGGAGGCGCCGAGGACGGTCCGCAGGTGCAGCACGCTCCAGTCGTTGGCGACCCCCTCGCACAGCATGACCAGCAGCGCGAGGACGGCCAGGATCCAGATGCGGGTGCCCGCCGGGGCCACCTGCCCGGCCGGCCCGCCGGACTCCGACCCGGCCCCGTGCTCGGCTCCGCGCTCGGCTCCGTGCCCGGCTCCCGCTTCCGTGGCCGGCCTCGCGGCGGCGGGCAGCAGCCCCGGGGCGGCGCACACGGAGACCAGCACGCCCAGCACGGCCGCCGCGCCGAGCGTCGCCGCCGGGGTCCAGCCCGCGCTCGCGACGGCGGCACCCGCGAGAGCGGCCACCACGCCACCGACGGAGAACGTGGCGTGGAACGCGGACATCACCGGGCGTCCGTACGCCTTCTCGACCTGGACGGCGTGGGCGTTCATACTCACGTCCAGGCAGCCGTTGCCGAAACCGAGCACGATCAGGGCACAGGCGAGCATCCACGGCTCGGAGGCCAGTCCGGGCAGCGCCAGGGTGGCACTGCACAGCACACCGGAGGCGGGCACGACGATCCGGGTGCCGAGGCGGTCGGCGACCGGTCCTGCCACCTGCATCCCCACGAAGGCGCCCGCCCCGAGCAGGAGCAGGAAGCCGCCCAGGACGGCGTGGCTGACGCCGACGCGGTGCTCGATGGGCGGGATCTGCACGATCCACATCCCCAGCAGGGTCCCGTTGAGGATGAAGTACGCGAAGGTCGCCAGACGTGCGGCGCGCAGGGAGAGCTGCATGGACCGAACGTATCGAACACAAAGCATGTTTGAAAAGCGCCTGTTCTCACAGGGTTTCTGTTTGTCGGCGCATGGTGTTCAATCGCGGGCATGCGGAACACGGGCCGTCTGAGGCAGATCACGGACGCGGTGCGCGAGGCGGGCAGCCTCGGCGTCGGCCAGCTGGCCGAACTCACCGGAGCCTCGGAGATGACCATCCGCCGCGACCTGGAGGCCCTGGCCGCCCAGGGCGTGCTGGAACGCTTCCGGGGCGGCGCCCGCAGCCTGCTGCTGCGCGGCGAGGAGCCCCCCTTCGACCTGCGCGCGCAGGAGGGCGCGGAGGTCAAGCGGCGCATCGGCGCGGACGTGGCCGCGCTGATCGCCGACGGGGAGACGGTGGTCCTCGACAGCGGCACCACCTGCCTGGAGGTGGCCCGTGCGCTGCGCGGCCGGCGGGTGACCGTGATGCCGCTGTCGCTCCAGGCCGTCCAGGCGCTCGCCGACAGTCCCGGGCAGACCACGCTCCTGGTGCCCGGCGGCCGGCCCCGCCCCGGCGAGGGGGGCCTCACCGGACCCCTGACCCTGGCCTCCCTGGCGGCCCTGCGCTTCGACACCGCCGTCATCGGCTGCTGCGGGCTCACGGCACAACAGGGCCTGACCGCCTACGACCTGGACGACGCGGCGGTGAAGCGGGCCGCGATCGACTCCGCCCGGCGGGTGCTCGCCGTGGCCGACGGCAGCAAACTGTCCCGGACGGCGCACGCCTTCGTCGCACCGGTCGCGCGGTTGCACACCCTCGTCACCGACGGTGCCGCGCCACCGGACGCGATCGAGGCGATCCGCGCCGCGGGCACCGCCGTCAACACCGCGCGGTAGGAGTGACGTTGACCAGTCGTGTCCTTCTCGTCTCGCCCGCGACGAGCCCGTCGCTGCGCCAGGCCCGGTTCGACGACGGCGACGCGATCGACGCCGGCGGGGCGGCCGGGGCCCGTTCGGCGGCCGGATCGCTGCCCGCGGCGGCCCGCGTGCTGCTGTCCCCGAGCCGGCGCTGCCGGCAGACGGCCTCGGCGCTCGGCCTCGACGGCGTGGTGGCGGCGGAGTTGGCGGGTCTGGACCCGGGCCGCTGGCGGGGCCGCACCCTGGAGGAGGTGATGGCCACCGAGCCGGAGGCGGTGGGTCGCTGGCTCACCGACCCCGGCTGCGCACCGCACGGCGGGGAGTCGGTGCGGGACGTGTGCGAGCGGGTCGGGCGCTGGCTGGACACCGCACGGGACCTGGACGGCCGTACGCTCGCCGTGGTCGAGCCGGAGGTCGTACGGGCCGCGGTCGTCCAGGTACTGGGGCTGCCCGCGGCGGGCTTCTGGCGGCTGGACGTACCGCCGTTGACGGCCACCGAACTCAGCGGACGGGCCGGTCGCTGGAATCTGCGGCTCGGACAGCCGCTGGCGGCGCGCTGAGGAACGCGACAGGGCCCCCGGACGGTTCCGGAAGGGCCCTGTCGTGTGCCTGTCGTGTCCGGGAGGGTTCAGTGCGCGGCCGGCACCGGCTGCCCGGACGCGGTGGTCGCGGGCCTGGGATGCAGCAGTCGCTCGGCCAACTCGCCGAAGAGCAACCCGAAACCGCCCCACAGGACGGTCTGCATGGCCAGGGCGGAGAGCCGGAACCGCCACAGCACGGCGGCCGGGAAGTCCGCCGGCACCTCGTTGACGACCGGCAGGAAGGCGTACGCGAGGCCGATCACCACGACGAAGGCGGCCACCGCGGCCACCGTCGCGTACCACGTGCCCAGGGCGGGCGCGAGGCGCTTGCCCAGGATGGTGGCGCCGATCGCGAGCAACACGCTGAGCAGCATCATCAGGAAGTACAGGGTCGTCCGCTTGCCGATGGTGTCTTCCTCGCCGACCGCGGGCGGGTTGGCCGGGTACTTCAGGAACGGCACGACGTACACGGCCAGCAGCGCGCAGCCGGACAGCAGCAGCGCGGTCGCCCGCGGGGAGAAGCGGCCCACGCGGCCCAGCGCGAAGCAGAAGGCGAGCGCGGCGATGCCGCCGAAGGCGACCCCGTAGACGAGGACGCCGGTGGCGAGACCGGCGGTGGACTGGAGGGAGCGGGAGACGACTTCCATCTCGTCGTGCGAGTGGGCGTGCGCCTCCTCGAATCCGATCGCCTTGTCGACGAGCGGCTCCCCGAGGAAGTAGGCGACGACGAGGGCGAGCACACCGGCGGCGAGGCCGGCGAGCATGCCCCGCACCAGGAGGTTTCTTACCGTTGCGGAGTTCATGAGCGTGCGGGGTCCCTCGCGTCAGTGGCAGGGGAAGCCGAGCAGGTGGCGGGCGTCGTGCACCCACTCGTGGACGTCCGTGCCGCTGAACACGGAGGTGGCGCCCTGCTCGGCGCCGACGAAGTACAGCAGGACCAGCATGAGAACACCGAAGAAGACCGCCCAGGGAGCTATCGCCTTGAGCGGCAGCGTGGCGGGAATGGCGGGGGTGGCAGTCGGCTGGGCGACGGTCTGCGCCATGGCAGAACCTCCTCTGGGAGTTCGCGTCCCATCTCGGTGGTACACAGGACGACAGCCACGGGTCTGACTCACGAGCGCTTCAGCGGGCGTTCGCATACAGTGGCGCGACCGTGCCGGATTCCCACCGGCTTCCGTCGTACCGTCGTCGATATCGCACAGACGGTATCGCGTGCCGCCCGCCCGGCCAAGACCATGCCCCCGGACGTGATCTCCTCCACCGGCGAACGCGTCGACGAGGACCAGGCCCCGGCCCCCGGCCCCGCTGTGGCAAGATGCGCTCTCGATCCGCACGCACCACCCCGGAGGGACGAGCCCCGTGCTCACGTCGTACGCCGACCATTTCGACACGCCCGCCGAGTACCTGGACTTCGCGCGCTTCGGGCCGCCCTCCCGGGACGCCGTCACGGCCACCGCGCGTGCCCTGGAGGCGTCCGCCCGCGCCGACCACACGACCGTGGACACCCTGATGCGCGCGGAGGACACCGCACGGGAGACGGCCGCCCGCCTCGCGGGGGCCGACGCCCGGCACACCGTGCTGCTCCCGAACGCGTCCACCGGTCTGTTCCACGCCGCGCTCGGCGTACGGGAGGGCGTGGTCCTCGCGCCACGCACCGACTTCCCCGCCAACCACTACCCGTGGCGCCGCGCCGCGGACCTGGGCCGGGCCACGCCGCGCTGGCTCGACCCCGCACCCGGCTCGGGCGTCACCCCCGACCTGGTCCGCGCCGCGCTGAGCGACGACGTCGTGGCCGTGTCGGTCAGCGCCGTGGACTTCCGCACCGGGTTCCGCGCCGACCTGGCGGCGCTGCGCGAGGCGATCGGACCCGACCGGCTGCTGATCGTGGACGCCATCCAGGCGTTCGGGGTCGCCGCCCTGCCCTGGGACGCCGCCGACGTGGTGGTCGCGGGCGGCCAGAAGTGGCTGCGGGCCGGATGGTCGACCGGCTTCGCCACCCTGTCGGACCGCGCCCTGGAATCCCTGGAGCCGGTCCTCACCGGCTGGACGGGCGTCGAGGACGTGGGCCTCTTCGACGGGGCCGAGCATCCGCCGGCCCCGGACGCACGACGGTGGTCGATCACCAACCTGAGCCCGGTGACGGCCGCCGCGTTCGCGGCCGCGCTGGACGTCGTCGAGCGGCACACCGTCGCCGCGATCGAGACCGCGATCGCCACACGGATCGCCGAACTCACCGCGGCCGTCGAGGCGTGCGGCGGCCGCGTCCTGTCCCCCGCCGACCCGGCACGGCGCGCGGGCATCCTCTCCTTCACCATGCCGGACCAGGATCCGTCCGTGGTCGCCAAGGCGCTGCACGCCGAGGGTGTCACCGCGACGGTGCGCGCCGACTCGCTCAGGCTCTCCCCGCACGCCTCGACCCCGCCGGAGGCAACCGAACGGGTCGCCGCCGCACTGTCGTCCCTGAGGGGGTGAACCCCCGGCTCGGCGAACGAGGCGGCGCTGCCGGGAACTTCGGCCCGATTACGGCGGGCCGAGTTCTTTCCCGTGCTCCGGGCCGCGCCGTCACCACTCGTCGTCGTGGCCGTTGAGCACCCTGAAGCTGCCCACGACGCCGTCGTCGCCGAACATCAGACCCCCGTGGACGGTACGGGTCACCACGCCGTTGGTGTCGCCGTGGGGGCCCACGGTGGCGACCGGAGCGCCGTTGTCACAGGTGAAGCCGCGGAAGACCTCGACGGTCTTCCAGCTGTCGTTGAAGACGTTGAAGCTGCTGGAGCCCAGTCCGCTGGCCGCGGTGACGCAGCCGTCGGCGGCGGCGGAGTACGCACGGTCGTTGAAGTAGACCCTCCCCTCGTCCCGATGGCCGCGGTCACGCCCGCCGCCCTCGCGGTCGCGGTCCTCGCCCCCGCGGCCCTCGCCCCCGCGATCCTCGCCCCCGCGGTCCCCGCCCTTCTCCTCGTTCACGCTGCCGGCGACCGGACGGGCCGGGGCGGGGGCGGCCTGTTGGAGGGGCTTGGCCGCCGGCCGGACGGATACGGCCGCCTTGTGAGCAGACGCGGACGCCGGGGCGGATCCGGATGTCATCGCGTAGGTGATACCGCTGGCTGTGAGGAGTGCCGCGCCTACTCCGGCAGCGGCCACAGCAATGGTGCGCGTGCGCATGTCGCTTCTCTCTGTCTCACGGACGTCGGCCGGGCGACCGACCTGCGACGAACGTAACGAGAGCCCCCATTACTGTCATGTCAGATAGGTCCCAGGCGTGACATCGTGAGCCCAGCCAGGCGAAAACACGGCGTGGCGCGTGTCATCCGGGGTTCTCCCCCGTCCGGTCGAACGCTCAGTTCGCCGTCCGGGCACGCGGGGGCGGCAGGCGGAACAGGCCCCTCAGGCTGCGCAGAGCATCGCTGTCGCCGGACGCCGACGCGACACCGCTCTCGATCGCCTCGGCGAGCGTGAGGTCCTGGCCGGTCAGGCGGAGAAACGCCTCCTGACTGATCGTGACGGTCGCGTCGGGATGCTGGGCCGGTCCGTGCAGCGCCTCGATCGTCCCGTCGTCGATCCGGGCGTGGAAGAACTCGTCGTCGACGCGGAACTCGTACACCGCGCGGAGTCCGGCGGCGGCCTCGGCGTCGAAGCAGGCCCGCAGGCCGAGCACGGCCCAGCCCGGATGGAACGTCTCGGTCGCGCGCCGTTCGCCCATCGCCCACTTCAGGCCCCACCGGGCCAGCTCCAGGATCGTCGGGCCGAGTTCCTCGCCGGCCTCGGTGAGGGCGTACGCGGGGGTCCGGGCCGGCGGCGGGAGCGTGATCTTGTGCGCCAGCCCCTCGCGTTCCAGATGCTTCAGGCGGGCGGCCAGCAGTCCGGTGCCGAGGCCGCGCAGGCTGGCCTGCAGGTCGCCGAACCGCTTGGGACCGGTCAGCAGCTCGCGGATCAGCAGCAGCGTCCAGCGCTCGCCGACGAGGTCGAGGGTGCGCGCGGTCGCGCAATACTGGTGGTACGTCCGCTGTTCCACTTCGCCATTCTAAACTTCGCGCTTCCCGTTCCTGAATGAACGAGCCTCCAGAAGCATCCGGGCGAGCGGCTCCGGATCGGTCAGCATCACGTCGTGCGGGCCGTCCAGCCCGCGCGTCCGGTACCCGACGGCCTCGCCGAACCGGTCGAACGGGTAGGTCTGCGGCTCGCAGATGACGGCCGTTCCAGGAATCCGGTCGACGGCCCCGCTCAGGCGGGTGGGCTCGGCGAAGGTGCGCAGTGGCTGGGGGAGCAGGCGCGCGGCCAGCCAGGCCGCGGTGTCGGCGTCGACGATGCCGAACGCCGCCGGGGGCGGGGCCGGGATCCGCCAGCCGTCCCCGAGCGTCTGGGCCGCCGTACGGACCGCGTCGGCGAAGGCGCCGGGGGCCAGGCTGAACATGCTGGCGCCATCGAGCCCCGCCCATCCGTCCACCAGGACGATGTGGCCGACGGCGTCGGGCCGTGCGTCGGCCGCCTCCCGTACGACCAGGCCGGCGTAACTGTGCCCGACCAGCACGAGTGCGCCCTCCTCCTGAACGGCGTCGAGGGCGGCGACGACCGCCTCGGCGTGGTCGTGGAGCCCGTGGTCCCCGACGGTGCTGAGGTCCGGGGTGAGCGTGCGGGCCCCGGCGGCGTGCAGCAGGGGGACGATTCGGTCCCAGGCCCATGGGCCGTGCCAGGCACCGTGCACGAGAACGAACGTGGTCATCGGAGATCCTCCTCGCGAAGCAGCGGCAGAACCCGGTCGGCGAACTCCTCGAGTCCCGCGCCGTGGTCATCGGCCGCCAGACGGATCACGAGGTGGCGGGCGCCGGCCACGGCGCAGCCGTTCAACCAGTCGGCGGCTTGCCGATCCTAGCTATTGACTTCTTGTTTTTGAAGTGTCAGATTCGAATTACGGTAGCGACACGAGGGAGTTCAGGATGAGCAAGGCGCTGTACACGGCCCAGGCGCACGTCACCGGAGGCAGGGACGGCCACGGGCGCACGCACGACGGACGACTGGATCTGGACTTGCGACAGCCCAAGGAACTGGGCGGGGACGGTGAGGGCACAAACCCCGAGCAGCTCTTCGCGATCGGGTACGCCGCCTGTTTCGGCGCGACGCTCGCCCTGGTCGGGCAGCGCGGCGGGCTCAAGGCGGACGACGCGGAGATCGACTCGTCGGTCTCGCTGATCCCGATCGACGGCGGTCGCTTCAAGCTCGCCGTCGAGCTGCGCATCTCGCTGCCCTCGGTCACCGACGCTCAGGCCGTCGAACTGGCCAGGACCGCCCACCAGGTGTGCCCGTACTCCAACGCCACGCGCGACAACATCGACGTGACCCTGCAGATCAACGGCACACACCTGTGACACCGGCCCCGCTCCGAGATCTGTAAGCCCCGAGAGTCGGAGCCCGCACGACCGGCCCGGGTCAGCCGCGGTCGAGGGAGGCCAGTACGGCGAGGACGCGCCGGCTGTTCGCCGCACGAACTGCGCTTCAACGGCTGTGAGATGACGTGCGGGCCCCATTGCGGTGCCCCAGGCGGCGACGGCGGTGACGGCGTACCGACTCGATGAAGTGCTCCGCGTCGCAGACCGAGTCCTTCAGCAGATAGCCGGCGTCGCCGCTGCCGTCCGCCAACAGCACCCGCACGTACAGCTGTTCACGTGCGGAGAAAGAACCAGCACCGGCAGCCCGGGCCGTCCGCCGGGGCCGTCCGCGCCGGACCTCGTCGCGGCCGGAGTCGGCTTCTACCGGTGGCGCCAGCCGTGCCCGGAGCCGGGGACCGTCACCGGTGTCCCGCGGAAGCAGCCGATCGAGTACGGATACTCGCCGTTGAGGTGGTAGTGGTACATGACGACCTTCCGGCCGTCCCACGTGATCGCGTGCGTGTGGCCGTGGCAGACATCCAGGTCCCGGTTCCTGACGATCTTTCCGTCCTCGCCGCGCGGCCCGTAGATCCCGAAGCCGTCGATGGCGTATCCCACGAGCGGTGAGTGTCGGCCACGGGCATGCGCGGGCCCTCTGGAAGCCTTGCCGAAGCAGGTCTGCGAGGGGCCGTGGTAGTGGTACTGCGTGTCGTACGGATGGCCCCAGCAGCGGTCGAGGGGCAGGGCCGCGTTCGGGTCGACCGGACGGTCCTGCGCGTCGGTGGCCACCTCCAGATGGAAGGTGCCGCCCGCCAGAGCCATCCCCGTCGTCAGCTGGTCGATGCACGTGGGCTTCGCCGCGACGGACGGATTACGCGGAACGGTGACATCGAGGTTCCACGGCTTGATGGGGATCGCCGCGGCGTTGGGGTACCCGTGCGCGGGAATCTCCGCGTAGTACTTGTAGGCGGGGGTGCCCTTCTGGACGGGGAAGTGCCCGGTCGCATGGTCCGGGAGCCCGTTGCCCTTGAAGTGCCTCCTGGTCGCGGTCGTCGTCACCCGCAGCCTGCTGTGCCAGCGCATGGTCCCCGACACGAAGGGGCGCTTGAGCACGTCGATCACACCGTGCGCGTCGATCCACGGGCGGTCGGGCCGGGTGAGGGTTCCCCCGCGGCAGGCATACAGGGTGTTGCGCGCGGGTGACGCGATCGACGTGCCGGTGGCGGGTGTGTACAGGCGCGTGATCGGGGTGTTCTCGCCCTCGCTCCACGAATCCGTGACCGCCCGCACGGGATGAGTCACGGCGGTGGAGCCGGCCGGAGCCATCGACGGACCCACCAGCGTGCAGACCGCACTGGCCGTCACCACAGCGGGTTTGAGCAGGCCATGCATGAATGCTCCCCATCTCGACAAGGACCGGAAGACGTCACACCAGCGGCCCACGTCCCAGCCGCCCGCATCACCTCACCACACCCGCGTGCCGCTGTCCCACCGACGCGAACGGGCAACTGAGTGAGCACCCGTCCTGGCTCCATCGCACGGTCCGGGTGGACTGCGGCGACCGCCGACACCTCGTCGAACACGCAGCCCACCGCGGCCAGATGGACGAACTCACCGTCCGCCCGTCTCACGGACGCCTCAGTGAAGACACCCGCGAGACGCAGGCGGCCGCGTCGGACGGGCGATCAGCGCAGGCCGGC
This sequence comes from Streptomyces sp. NPDC052043, assembly GCF_044548235.1. Taxonomy (NCBI): domain Bacteria; kingdom Bacillati; phylum Actinomycetota; class Actinomycetes; order Kitasatosporales; family Streptomycetaceae; genus Streptomyces; species Streptomyces sp. NPDC052043. The sequence continues at coordinate 151,060 of NZ_JBIUBT010000002.1, read as the reverse complement.
GAAGAGGTCGTTCTCGGGTACGGCTGCACCGGTGGCGTCCTGGACACGGACGAAGGTCTCCATGCCCATCAACTCGCCGAACCTCTCCTTGCCCATCTTGAGGAAGAAGATGTTCTCGCCCTGACTGGCGTGCGCGGCCAGCGCGTCGAACTTCTGACCGCTGAACGCGGTGGTGTCCACCCACGTGGTGATCTCGTCGTCGGGAAGGCCGATCTCGGCCAGCGCGGCGGTCTCGGCGGGATCCGGCTCCGGCATGTCCCCTTGGAACTCGCGCATGATCTCGCCGAACCGCTGCATCCCCGAACGGGGCACCGTGGTCCAGTACACCTTCGGTGTCAGCGTGGTCATCTCCAGCGCCGCCATCGTGATGCGGTGGGCCTGGATGTGGTCGGGGTGGCCGTAGAAGCCGTTCTCGTCGTAGGTGACGACCACATCGGGTCGGTAGTACCGCATGAGTTCCGCGAGTCGGGCCGCGCCTTCCTGCACAGGGGTCTGCCAGAAGGATCCGGGGGCGTCGTTGCTGGGCCAGCCCATCATCCCGGAGTCGGCGTAGTCCAGCATCTCCAGATCGCTGACCTTCAGGACCTCACAGCTCGCCTCGAGTTCTTGACGGCGCATCGCGGCGACCCCGGCCGGAGCGTGGCCGGGGTCGCCGGGCTTGACGCCTCCGGGCCCATCTCCGCAACCGCCGTCGGTACACGTCACGAGAACCGTGCGGATGCCTTCCGCCGCGTACCGCGCGAGGACCCCTCCGGTTCCGGTGGCCTCGTCGTCGGGGTGGGCGTGTACGGCCATGAGCGTCAAGGGCCGGTCAGTCATGAAACGGTCAGTCATGAAACTGTCCTCCTGCAGACATACGTCTAGATCCGAGTGCGCGGCGGGCGTACCGCGTTCGGGGCCCGAATCCTGGTGGGGCGGACGACCTTGCGGTCGCCCCCGCCCGTGCGGCACCGGTCCCTCGGTCAATGCAACCGAGCCGACCGGACCGCCTGTTCCCGGCGCGGGGCTTGGCCAGGTGGGCAGGGCATGTGAACCACCCCCCACAGGACCTGACCCCCCATCAGAGGGAGCGCCAAATGAGCGTCAAGATGCCTCGGAGAGCGTCATTTCAGCGCCAAGATGTCGCCCGTAACGCCCACACCGCACATGATGCGCTCACGCAAAGCCGCAGGTCAGGAGCCCTTGGCGGCCGGTTCGAGGATCGCGACACACTCCACGTGATGCGTCATCGGAAACAGGTCGAACGCCCGCAGCGTCCGTACCCGGTAGCCGCCCTCGCGGAAGTACGCCAGGTCGCGGGCCAGGGCGGCCGGGTCGCAGGCCACGTAGGCGATGCGGCGGGCGGCGAGGGAGGTCAGGTGGGCGACCGTGGTGCGGCCGGCGCCCGCGCGGGGCGGGTCGAGGACGATCAGGTCGACCTCGGTGATGCCGGTGCGCGGCAGGACCGATTCGACCTTGCCCTGTTCGATGCGGACGCGGTCGAAGCCGGCGAGGTTGTGCCGGGCGTCCTCCACCGCGCGCTTGCCGGACTCGATGCCGAGCACCGCGCCCTTGTCGCCGACGCGGTCGGCCAGGGCGCCGGCGAACAGGCCGACGCCGCAGTACAGGTCGAGGGCCATGTCGCCCTTGCGGGGCAGCAGGCCCTGCATGACCGCCGTGACCAGGGTGTCCGCCGCCTTCGGGTGGACCTGCCAGAAGCCGCCGGCGCCCACCCGGTGGGTACGGCCGTCGGCGCGTTCGCGGACGAACGGGCGGCCGTGGACGCGGTGCACGCCGCCGGTCTTCTCGTCGACCCGGAGGACGGAGACCGGCTTGTCGAGTTCCACCAGGGGCAGGCGGGCACCCGGGCGCGGGGTCAGGATCACCTGGCGGTCCTGCGAGCCCGTGGCCGCGATCGCCTCGACGGACTCCATGCCCGTCCAGTCGCGCCGCTCGATGCCCAGTTCGCTCACCCCGGCTGCGGCGATCATGCAGTGGTCGACCGGTTCGACCTCGTGCGAGCGGTGGCGGCGCAGGCCCGCCTTCCCCGTGGCGGGGTCAACCGCGTACTGCACGCGGGTCCGCCACTGCGGGACCTCACCCGCGGGCAGCTTGTCGCCCTCGGCGGGCATCACGGTGCCGTCCCAGCCGGCCTCCTCGGGCGTGAGGCCCGCGAGCCGCTTCAGCTGCTCGGCGATCACCTCGCCCTTGAGCCGCCGCTGGGCTCCCGGCTTGGCGTGCTGCCAGTCGCAGCCGCCGCAGCGGCCGGGCCCGGCGTAGGGGCAGGGGGCCTCGACACGGTCCTTGGAGGCGTCGATGATCCGTACCGCGTCCGCGCGCAGGAACCGGGCGCCCTCCTCGCCGTCGGTGACCCGGGCCACGACCCGCTCACCGGGCAGCGCGTGCCGTACGAACAGCACCTGGCCCTCGGCGGTACGGGCGATGCAGTGGCCGCCGTGGGCGACGGGGCCGACCTCGACCTCGTACTCCCGCCCGACCAGCGAGCCGTCCTGCTCCCGGCCCGCCCGTGAGCCGTCCGGCTCGGGTCCCACCTGCGCGTTCTTCGGTTCTGCCTGCATGGTGGGGTGACTCCAGATCGGGGAAGGCGGACGGCGGACGGCCGGACAACAGCCCACCAGTCTACGTGGACGCCGTCCGGCCGTTCACCATGAGGGGCGGCGCCCCCCGGGCGGCACCCCCGTCAGCCCTTCGCGGCCGGCGACTCCTTCTGTTCCTTCGGGCGCTCCTGGGCCGGGCCACGCCGCACCGCACCGGGCGCGTTCCAGTCCTGGCGCCTGCGGGCGCGCAGCTTGGCCGCCTCGGAGGAGGCCAGCTGGTAGGGCACCGAGGTGACCATCACACCCGGAGTGAACAGCAGCCGTCCCTTCAGGCGCAGCGCGCTCTGGTTGTGCAGCAGGTGCTCGTACCAGTGACCGACGACGTACTCGGGGATGATCACCGAAACGGCGTCGCGCGGGGACTCCTTGCGCAGGCTCTTCACGTACTCGATGACCGGGCGGGTGACCTCGCGGTAGGGCGAGTCGAGCACCTTCAGGGGTACGTCGATGCCGCGCCGCTCCCACTCCTCGCGCAGCGCCCGGGTCTCGGCCGGGTCCACGTTGACGGTGAGCCCCTCCAGGGTGTCCGAGCGCATCAGCTTGGCGTACGCCAGGGCGCGCAGGGTGGGACGGTGGATCTTGGAGATGAGGACCACGGAGTGGACGCGGGAGGGCCGGACGGTGTCGTCGCCCGGGTCGTCGGGGGCCGTGAGCTCCTCGGCGACCCGGTCGTAGTGCTTGCGGATCGCGGTCATCGTCGCGAAGAAGATGCACATGCCGAGCAGGGCCACCCAGGCGCCGTGCGTGAACTTGGTGACGAGGACGACGACCAGCACCGTGCTGGTGAGGAAGGCGCCGAAGGTGTTGATGGCGCGGGAGCGGATCATGTGGCTGCGCTTGGCCGGGTCCCGCTCGGTGGACAGGTGGCGGTTCCAGTGCCTGACCATGCCGACCTGGCTGAGGGTGAAGGACACGAACACGCCGACGATGTACAGCTGGATCAGCCGGGTGGAGTCGGCGCCGTAGACGACGACCAGCAGGGCGGCGGCGCCCGCGAGCAGCACGATGCCGTTGGAGAACGCGAGCCGGTCGCCGCGGGTGTGCAGCTGGCGGGGCAGGAAGCGGTCCTGGGCGAGGATCGAGCCGAGCACCGGGAAGCCGTTGTAGGCGGTGTTGGCGGCCAGGAAGAGGACCAGCGCCGTCGCCGCGGCCAGGACGAGGAACAGGAAGCTGCCCTTGCCGAAGACGGCCTCGGCGACCTGGGAGATCACGGGGTTCTGGACGTAGTCCGGGCCGACCGGCACGCCGCCCCGCAGGAGGTTGGAGGCCGGGTTGTCGGACATGCGCACGCCGGTCGTCATGGCCAGCGTGATGATGCCGCAGAACATCGTCACGGCCAGCAGGCCGATCATCGCCAGCGTGCTCGCGGCGTTCCTGGACTTCGGCTTGCGGAAGGCGGGGACGCCGTTGGAGATCGCCTCGACGCCGGTGAGCGCGGCGCAGCCGGAGGAGAAGGCGCGCAGCAGCAGGAAGACGAGGGCGAAACCGGCGAGTCCCTGGTGTTCGGCCTTGATGTGGAAGTCGGCGGTCGGCGCCCGCATGGTCTCGCCCAGGACGAGCCCGCGGACGGCGCCCCACACGATCATGATGAAGACGCCGGAGACGAACACGTAGGTGGGGATGGCGAAGAGCGTGCCCGACTCCTTCACCCCGCGCAGGTTCATCAGGGTCAGGAGCACGATCACGACGACCGCGCACAGCACCTTGTGCTGGACGACGAACGGGACGGCCGAGCCGAGGTTCTCGATGCCGGACGAGATGGAGACGGCGACGGTCAGGACGTAGTCGACCAGCAGCGCGCTGGCGACGGTCAGGCCCGCCTTGGAGCCGAGGTTGGTGGTCGCCACCTCGTAGTCGCCGCCGCCACTCGGGTAGGCGTGCACGTTCTGCCGGTAGGAGGCGACCACGGTCAGCATCAGCACCGCGACCGCGACCGCTATCCACGGGCTGAAGTGGTACGCCGACACGCCCGCGACGGACAGGACCAGCAGCACCTCGCCGGGCGCGTAGGCCACGGAGGAGAGCGAGTCGGAGGCGAAGACGGGTAGGGCGATGCGCTTCGGCAGGAGCGTCTCGCTCAGCCGGTCACTGCGCAGTGCGCGCCCGATCAGAATGCGTTTGGGCACGTCGGTCAGTTTGGACACAACAGAGGATCGTAGGCCTTTGCCCCCCGGGTCGTGCACCTGCCGTCCAGGATCTGCCTCACGAGTGAATTCCGGCCGTGCGGAACCTGCGGATTCCGCGGGTGGGGCGCACGCCGTGCCTAGATGTCTGGACCCCGCTCCCCGCCGCCCCTCGGAGGCCCCATGTCCTCGACCGCGGAGCTGATCGGCGCGGCCACCGCGTTGCTCGGCCTCGGATTCCTGACCCTGCGCAGCGTGCGCAGCATCACTCGGTGCCGGAACCCTCGGGGTCGAGTGAGGCGCCGCTTGTCGGGGACGCGTTAAGGATGCGGCAGGGGGGTGCCCGCCCCGAACGGGGCATGTGTAGCTTGTCCCTCTGTCTGAGACCCTGATGGGACTGAGCAGTCGCTATTGACATCGGAAGGACGGTCGTGCACATCGTCATCATGGGCTGTGGGAGAGTGGGCTCCGCTCTCGCCCAGACCCTGGAGCAGCAGGGGCACACGGTCGCCGTGATCGACCAGGACCCCACCGCCTTCCGTCGGCTGGGCCCCGGGTTCGGTGGCCGCCGGGTCACCGGAATCGGCTTCGACCAGGACACCCTGCGCGAGGCCGGCATCGAGGAGGCCGGTGCCTTCGCGGCCGTCTCCAGCGGCGACAACTCGAACATCATCTCCGCGCGGGTGGCCCGCGAGATGTTCGGCGTGCAGAACGTCGCGGCCCGTATCTACGACCCCCGCCGCGCCGAGGTGTACCAGCGCCTGGGGATCCCGACCGTGGCCACGGTCCGCTGGACGGCCGACCAGATGCTCCGCCGGCTGCTGCCCTCGGGCGCCGAGCCGCTGTGGCGCGACCCCACCGGCGGCGTCCAGCTCGCCGAGGTGCACGCCTCCCCGAAGTGGGTGGGCCAGAAGATCAGCAGGCTGCAGGAGGAGACGGGCGTCCGGGTGGCGTTCCTGACCCGCCTCGGCGAGTCGATCCTGCCGAGCTCGCAGACGGTGCTCCAGGAGGGCGACCTCGTGCACGTGATGATGCGGACGGACGACGTGGAGAAGGTCGAGGCGGCGTTCGCCGAGGGCCCGGAAGAGGAGAGCGGTCACTGATGAGGGTCGCCATTGCCGGTGCCGGCGCGGTCGGTCGCTCGATCGCGAGCGAGCTGCTGGAGAACGGCCACGAGGTCCTTCTCATCGACAAGGCGCCGACCGCCATCTCGGTCGAGCGCGTGCCGCAGGCCGAGTGGCTGCTCGCCGACGCCTGCGAGATCACCTCGCTGGACGAGGCGGCGCTTCAGCGCTGCAACGTGGTGATCGCCGCGACGGGCGACGACAAGGTGAACCTGGTCGTCTCGCTGCTGGCGAGGACGGAGTACGGCGTGCCGCGGGTGGTGGCCCGTGTGAACAACCCGAAGAACGAGTGGCTGTTCAACGAGGCCTGGGGCGTGGACGTGGCCGTCTCCACCCCGCGTCTGATGTCCGCGCTGGTCGAGGAGGCGGTGAGCGTCGGCGACCTGGTCCGGCTGCTGCGCTTCAGCCACGGCGACGCCAACCTCGTGGAGCTGACCCTGCCGGAGGAGTCGGCCCTGGCCGGCACCCAGGTCGGGGACGTCGAGTGGCCCGAGGACACCTCGCTGGTCACCATCATCCGCGGCACCCGGGTGCTCACCCCGTCCAGGGAGGACTCCCTGGAGGCGGGCGACGAGCTGCTGTTCGTGGCCGCGCAGGCCCGTGAGGAGCAGCTGGAGGACCTGCTGTCGGTGCGCCGGGAGAGCTGAGCACCGAGCGCTGAGCACCGAGCAGCGACGCCCGTACGACGGCGGGGGGGCACCCGGAGATCCGGGTGCCCCCCCGCCGTCGTACGGGCGTCGCTCAGCTCTGGCGGCGGTGTCGGCCGGCGGCCGGTGCCTCGCCGTGGTCCTGGGCCAGGGCCGCCTTGCGCTCCTCCTCGGCCTGCTGCTCGGCCTTCTCCTGCGCCTCCAGCTCCGCGAACACGTCGATGGGCGCGGGCGCCTTCGCGAGGAAGACCCAGGTCAGCCAGACCGCCAGCAGGAACGGCGGGATCTTCAGGGCGACCAGGACCCAGCCGAGCTGGGTGGTGTCGGCCCACCAGTACAGCGGGAAGAGGATCGCGCACTTGGCGAGCAGGATCAGGCCCCAGGCCCAGCTCGCCTTGGCGTAGGCCTTCTTGCGGCCCGGGTTGCGGGTGCGCCAGGAGAGGTTCTCCTTGAAGACCGGGCCGAGCATCAGGCCGATCAGCGGGACCCCGGCCAGCGTGGTCACGAGGTACGCCACGGCCAGGCCCAGCGTGTAGAGCATGCCGGGCAGGTAGAAGTCCTTGGCGTTGCCGGTGATCATCGCGAAGACGACGCCGAAGGCGACGCCGAAGACACCGCTGAAGGCGTGCTTGACGGTGTCCCGCATCGCCAGCCGGACCACGACGAGGAGCAGCGACACGGCCAGCGCGGCGATGGCCGACCAGTGCAGGTCCTTGTTGAGCGTGAAGATGGTGACGAAGAGGAGGCCGGGCAGCACCGTCTCGACCATGCCCCGCACCCCGCCGAACGCCTCGAACAGCGCGGCCTCCGTCACCGCCCGGGCATCATCGTCGGCAGTCGTGTCTTCGGTCGGCTTGTCGAGTGACGTCACCGGCTACTCCCGTCCGAGGGGTCGCAGTTCGTACTTGGGGTTGAACAGCACCCGGCGGCCCCGACTCATCGAGATCCGGCCCGATGCGATCAGCCTGCGCCCCGGTTCTATCCCGACGATGGAGCGCCTGCCGAGCCACACCACGTCCAGGGCGGCCGTGCCGTCGAACAACTCGGCCTCCAGGGCCGGGACTCCGGCACGCGGACGCAGGGTGACCGTGCGCAAGGTACCAGTAACGGTGACGATCTGCCGGTCGTGGCAGTCACCGATGCGCGTACAGCCCGCGGTCTCGGCGTCCTCCCGCAGTTCCTCGGACTCCAGGTCCTCCTGCGACGAGGAAAGCCGGTCGAGCATGCGCCGGAACCGCCCCACCGGCTTTTCGGAACGGGGAACAGCACTCATGTCTGAAGCGTACCGGGGTGCCCCGAGGGCGACGTAACCGCTCACTTCTCGAAGCGGTAGCCCATCCCCGGCTCCGTGACGAAGTGCTTGGGATGCGAGGGGTCGGCCTCCAGCTTCCTGCGCAGCTGCGCCATGTACACGCGCAGATAGTTCGTCTCCGTGCCGTACGACGGGCCCCACACCTCCTGGAGCAGCTGCTTCTGGCTGACCAGCCGGCCGGTGTTGCGCACCAGGACCTCCAGCAGATGCCATTCGGTCGGGGTGAGCCGTACGTCCTTGCCGGCCCGGTTGACCTTCTTCGCGGCCAGGTCGACGGTGAAGTCCTCGGTCTCCACCAGCACGCCGTCCTCGCCGCTCCCGACGGGCTCGGCGCGGCGGACGGCCGCCCGCAGCCGGGCCAGCAGCTCGTCCATGCCGAACGGCTTGGTGACGTAGTCGTCGGCGCCCGCGTCCAGCGCCTGGACCTTCTCGTCGGAGGAGTGCCGGGCGGACAGCACCAGGATCGGCACCCGGGTCCAGCCGCGCAGGCCTCTGATCACCTCGACGCCGTCCATGTCGGGCAGGCCCAGGTCGAGGACGACCACATCGGGGTGGCGGGAGGCGGCGAGGTCGAGGGCGGCCCTGCCGTCGGAGGCGGAGTCGACCTCGTACTTGCGTGCCTTGAGGTTGATCACGAGGGCGCGCACGATCTGCGGCTCGTCGTCGACCACCAGCACCCGCGTCATGTGGTTTGCCTTTCTGGTTCTGCGAGTCGTGCGGGCACGCGAAGGCTCTTCGCGGCCCGCAGGGTGAGGACCATCGTCAGACCGCCGCCGGGCGTGTCCTCGGCATCGAGCGTGCCGCTCATGGCCTCGGCGAAGCCGCGTGCCACGGCGAGACCGAGGCCGACGCCGGCTCCGCGCGGGGCGTCGCCGTGCCGCTGGAACGGCTCGAAGATGCGGTCCTTGGCCGCGTCCGGGACGCCCGGTCCGCGGTCGACGACCCGGACCTCGACCCGGTCGGCCATGGCGCTGGCCGACACCAGCACCGGCTCGTCCGGCGGACTGTACTTCACGGCGTTCTCGACCAGGTTGGCGACCGCGCGCTCCAGCAGTCCGGGGTCGACGGCGACCATCGGCAGGGACTCCGGGATGTCCAGGTGCACGCTGTCCTCGGGCACCCCGCCCAGCGCCATCGGCACCACCTCGTCGAGGTCGATCTCGCGGATCAGCGGGGTGACGGTGCCGGTCTGGAGGCGGGACATGTCCAGCAGGTTGCCCACGAGGTGGTCGAGCCGGTCGGCGCCCTCCTCGATGCCCTGGAGCAGTTCCGCGCGGTCTTCCTCGGACCAGGCGACGTCCTCGGACCTGAGCGAGGAGACGGCCGCCTTGATCCCGGCGAGCGGCGTGCGCAGGTCGTGGCTGACGGCGGCGAGCAGCGCGGTGCGGATCCGGTTGCCCTCCGCGAGGGCGCGGGCCCGGTCGGCCTCCTCCTGGAGGCGCCGGCGCTCCAGGACGACGGCGGACTGGGCGGCGAAGGCGGCCAGCACCCGGCGGTCGGAGGCGGGCAGCACCCGTCCGGTCAGCGCCAGCGCCATGTGGTCGCTGACGGGCATGTCCACATCAGCGTCCTCGGGGCGCTGGAGGGGTCCGCCGGTGCCCACCCGGCCGGCGCAGGTCCAGGGGTCCACGTCGCTCTGCCGTTCCAGGAGCGCCACCGACTCCATGCCGAAGGTCTCGCGGACCCGCTCCAGGAGCGCCTCCAGGCTGGTCTCGCCGCGCAGCACGCTGCCCGCGAGGAAGGACAGTATCTCCGCCTCGGCGCGCAGCCGGGCGGCCTGGTGGGTGCGGCGGGCCGCGAGGTCCACCACCGAGGCCACGGACACGGCGACCCCGACGAAGATCGCGAGGGCGACGATGTTCTTGGGATCGGCGATGGTCAGCCGGTGCAGGGGCGGGGTGTAGTAGTAGTTCAGCAGAAGCGATCCGACGGCGGCCGAGGCGAGCGCCGGCAGCAGCCCGCCCAGCAGGGCCGCGGCCACCGTCAGGGCCAGGAACAGCAGCATGTCGTTGGCCAGGCCGATGTCCCCGGTGTTCAGCAGCAGCGCGAGGGCCACCGGTCCGGCGACCGCCACCGTCCAGCCCGAGACGATCCGGGCGCGGCCGAGCCGGGCGCCCCGGGCCACCGGCAGTCCGCGCCCCTTGGCGACCTGCCCGTGGGTGACGATGTGCACGTCGAGGTCGGGGCCCGACTCACGGGCCACCGTGGCGCCCACGCCCGGTCCGAAGACGTACTGCCAGGTCTTGCGGCGCGAGGAGCCCAGCACGATCTGGGTCGCGTTGACCCCGCGGGCGAAGTCGAGCAGCGCGGCCGGTATGTCGTCGCCGACGACGTGGTGGAAGGTGCCGCCCAGGTCCTCCACGAGGGTGCGCTGGACGGCCAGCTCCTTCGGGGAGGCGGAGGTCAGTCCGTCGCTTCGGGCGACGTAGACGGCCAGGACCTCCCCTCCGGCGCCCTTCTCGGCCAGCCGGGCCGCCCGGCGGATCAGCGTGCGCCCCTCGGGGCCGCCGGTCAGGCCGACCACGATCCGCTCGCGCGAGCCCCAGATCCTGGAGACCTGGTGCTCGCTGCGGTAGCGCTGGAGGTACTCGTCGACCCGGTCGGCCACCCACAGCAGGGCCAGTTCGCGCAGGGCGGTGAGATTGCCGGGCCGGAAGTAGTTGGACAGGGCGGCGTCGACCTTGTCCGATTTGTAGATGTTGCCGTGTGCCATCCGGCGACGCAGGGCCTCCGGCGACATGTCGACCAGCTCGATCTGGTCGGCCCGCCGCACCACCTCGTCCGGAACGGTCTCGCGCTGCCGTACGCCCGTGATCGACTCGACCACGTCGCCGAGGGACTCCAGGTGCTGGATGTTGACCGTGGAGATGACGTCGACACCGGCCGCGAGCAGTTCCTCGACGTCCTGCCAGCGCTTGGCGTTGCGGGAGCCGGGGATGTTGGTGTGGGCGAGTTCGTCCACCAGGGCGACGGCCGGGGCGCGGCGCAGCGCGGCGTCGACGTCCATCTCGGTGAAGGTGGCCCCGCGGTACTCCAGCTCCTTGCGGGGGACCTGCTCGAGGCCGTGCAGCATCACCTCGGTGCGCGCCCGGTCGTGGTGCTCGACGAACGCCACGACGCAGTCGGTGCCCCGCTCAACCCGGCGGTGCGCCTCGGACAGCATCGCGTACGTCTTGCCGACGCCCGGCGCCGCACCGAGGTAGATCCGAAGCTTGCCGCGTCCCATGGCCCCATTGTCTTCCCGTCACGGCTGTGTGTGCCGCGTCGACCCTACGGCCGATATTCGCGACATAAAGGGTCGCGCAGGGGCGGATGACCGTCTTTGACGCAACCCTGACGTCCACGGCGTCAGGGCGTCAGGGCGTCACGATTCGACGATTTTCCCGTCGCGCAGCTCCAGGACCCGGTCGGCGAGGTCCAGCAGGGTCGCGTCGTGGGTCGCGACCAGTGCGGTGACCTGCTCGCTGCGGACGACCGCGCGCAGCAGCTCCATCACGGCGTGGCCGGTCTCCGCGTCGAGCTGGCCGGTCGGCTCGTCGGCTATCAGGAGCGCCGGCTCGTTGGCGAGGGCGCGGGCGATGGCCACGCGCTGCTGCTGGCCGCCGGAGAGCTCACCGGGCCGCTGCCGGGCGTGGTCGGCGAGGCCGACCAGGGACAGCAGCAGCTCGACGCGCTCCTCCCGCGCGCGCGGATCGGCGCGGCGCAGCCGCATCGGCACGCCGACGTTCTCCGCGGCGGTGAGGATCGGGATGAGCCCGAAGGACTGGAAGACGAACCCGATGCGGTCCCGGCGCAGGGCGAGGAGGCCGTCCTCGCCGAGTTCGGACAGGTCGCGGCCGTCGACGTGGACCCGGCCCCGGTCCGGCTCGTCCAGCCCGCCGACGATGTTGAGCAGCGTGGTCTTGCCCGAGCCCGAGCGGCCCTTGAGGGCGACCAGTTCGCCCCGCGGCACCTCGAAGGAGACGCCGCGCAGGGCGTGCACGGCGGCCGCCGCGTGCCCGTAGGACTTGTGGACGTCCTCGACGCGCACCATCGTCTCGGTGATCACCTGGCTCATGTGCCCTCCCCGTTTCCGTCCCCCGTGGACCGGGCGCCAGTATCACCAGCCGCGCGCGTCCCTTCAACATCCCAACGCACGGACGTTCGCGAAGGTTTCCGACCCAGGCCGCACGAAGGTCCGCGCACGGCAGAGGGCCGCACCCCCGAAGGTACGGCCCTGGGTCCTGTCGATGACCGTTCTCAGCGGACCTCGGTGATCTCCGGGCCGCGCTGGAGCTGACCCATCCCGCCGGAGAAGCGGGACTGGCCCTCGTCCTGCTGGACGCCCTCGGGCACCATCTGCGCGTCGTTCGGCAGCTTCAGGACGATCGGGTCGCGGGGCGCCATGGGGCCCTCGCCGCGGACCACGACCGTGTCCCGGAAGATCTGCTCGAGCAGTCCGGCCGCCTGCGGCTGCACCGCGCCCTGCCCGGAGATCACCCCGCGCAGGAACCAGCGGGGACCGTCCACGCCGACGAACCGCACGACCTGGTAGCCGCCCGTTCCGTCCGGAAGCTGCACCGGAACCTGCGCGCGCAGCTCCCAGCCCAGCGGCCCCTCGACCTCGTCGACGATGCCGCCCTGCTGGGTGATGCCGCTGCCGATCTCCTCGCGCACCTCGCCCCAGATGCCCTCGCGCTTGGGGGCGGCGAAGGCCTGCAACTGGACGGCGCTGTCCTGCAGGACGACGGTCGCCGCGACGATCGCGTCGCCCGCGACCTCGACCCGCAGCTCCATGCCCTCGACACCCGGCACGAACAGGCCGCCGAGGTCCACCCGGCCCTCGGCCGGCTCGCGCACCTCGGAGCGGTCCCAGGGCCCGTCGGGCCGCGGCTCGGGCTCGAGCCGCACTCGCTCGCGCTCGCTCTCCACGTCTACGTCCGCCTCGGTGTCGACGCTGTCGACGACCTGCTCGGCCTCGCCGGCCGCGTCCTCGGCGGCACCCTTCTTCTTGCGACGTCCGAACACGTCACTGTCCTTCCCGGTCGGATACGACCGAAGCGTATCGATTCCCACCCGCCGCGCCGCCTACGGCAGCCCGGCCGTCTGTGCCGCTCACGCCGTCCACGGCGGCGTGGCCGCCGGTGGACCCGAAGCCCCCCTCGGCCCGCGCCGAGCCGGGAAGCTCCGCCACCTCCTGGAAGCGGACCCTCTCGACCTGCTGGACGACCAGTTGGGCAATCCGGTCGAAGCGCTCGAACCGCACGGACTCGCGCGGGTCGAGATTCACCACGATCACCTTGATCTCCCCACGGTACCCGGCATCAACCGTCCCCGGGGCATTCACGAGGGCGACACCGCAGCGGGCGGCGAGTCCGGAACGCGGGTGCACGAAGGCCGCGTACCCCTCGGGGAGCGCGACAGACACTCCCGTCGGCAGAACGGCCCGCTCCCCCGGCGCCAGTTCGCACGCCGCGGTGGTGCGCAGATCGGCGCCCGCGTCACCGGGGTGCGCGTACGCCGGAAGCGGTACGTCGGCGTCGACACGCCGGATCAGCACGTTCAGGGGCTCACGGCTCACGGGTTCACCTCGAAGGCGCGGACGCGCCGGACCTGGTCCGGGTCGCTCATGGCGGCGTGGATCTCCTGCTCACGGCCGTGATCGACGAAGTGGTCGACCTTGACCTCGATGAAGAGGGCCTCGGCGCGGACGGCGACCGGCCCGTCGGGGCCGCCGACGCGTCCGGTGGCCCTGGAGTAGATCTTCCGGCCGGCCACCGCGGTGACCTCGGCCGCCAGATGCAGGGTGGTGCCGACCGGCACCGGACGCACGTAGTCCGTCTCCAGCCGCCCGGTCACGGCGATCGTCCGCAGCAGCCAGTTCAGCGAGCCGAGGGCCTCGTCGAGGGCGGTCGCGAGGACCCCGCCGTGGGCGAGTCCGGGCGCGCCCTGGTGGGCGGGCTGCACGGTGAACTCGGCGGTGATGCCGACGCCCTCCCCGGCCCGTGCCTGGAGGTGCAGTCCGTGCGGCTGCTCCCCGCCGCAGCCGAAGCACGCGGCGTAGTGCGAGCCGAGGAGTTCTCCGGGCGCGGGGGCGTCGGGGTGCCGGACCGGGTCCACGGCGTCGGGCGGGGGCTGAAGAGCTGCGGAACTACCACTCACAGGCGCAGACCTTACCCGCGCGTCGGCGTACGCCCGACACCGTGCCAAGCTTGGTTTCATGCAGCTCTCCGCCCAGCCGTACGAAGAACGCCTCACCGCGCCCCGCTCCTGGTGGCTGATCAGCCTTCTGATGGGCGTCTCCTGCGCCCTGGTCCTGCTTCCGTTCGGCACCCTGCCGCTGCTGGGCGGCCTGGTCGGCGGTACCGCGGCGACGGCGGTCGTGGTGAGTTCCTACGGCTCGCCGCGCATCCGGGTCGTGGGCGACCAGCTGATCGCGGGCGAGGCGAAGATCCCGGTCGCGGCGCTGGGCGAGGCTCAGGTGCTGGACGCGGAGGAGGCGCGCGCCTGGCGCACGTACAAGGCCGACACCCGCGCCTTCCTGCTGCTGCGCGCCTACATTCCGGGGGCGCTGCGGGTGGAGGTCACCGACCCGGAGGACCCGACGCCCTACCTGTACCTGTCGACGCGGGAGCCGGAGCGGCTGGCTGAGGCGCTGCGTGCGGCACGGACGGCCGCGGCGCCCGAGGCCGCGTAATCCCGGGGGCCGCGCGGTCCCGAGGCCGTACGGCCTCGTCCACGGGGTCCTGGGGCGGGGGCTCGTCAGCTCCCGGGTTCCCCGGAGCCGCCGGTGGTGTCGGAACCGTCGGCGGTGTCGGAACCGCCGGTGGTGTCCTGGAGCGGCAGCGGGTGCCCGGGCGTCTCCAGGGGCGGCAGCGGGGGCAGTTCGTCCCACGGGACCTGGATCTTGCGCAGGTCGGCCCGGATGCGGGCGGCGAGGCGTCTGGTCTCGCGACGGTTCATGACGGCACCGGCCGCCGCGCCCACCATGAAGGGCGTCAGCTTGGGCAGGCCCCGCGCCGTCCGCTTCATGATCTGTCGGCGCAGCTGGCGCCTCATCCGGCCCCCGAGGGCCACGTCGATCGACGACGGGTTCCGCACGTCGATTCTGCGCTCGTGCGACCAGACCGACAGATACGCGGTGCTGCGGGCCTTCAGATGTCCGGGGGGCCGCACCCCGTACACCTCGTGGAGTTCCGCGATCAGTTTGAGTTCGACCGCCGCGACTCCGGTGACCTCGGCGGCCAGCTGGGTCGGCATCGCGGGCGGTACCGGCAGCATCGCCGCCGCCCCGACAGCCGCTCCGACCGTGGAGGAGGCTCCCGCCGCGCCCGCCACCAGCTTGTCCGCGAGCTGTTCGGGCCCGAGGCCCGGGAACTGCCGGCGCAGCGTGGTGAGGTCCCGTACGGGGATCCGCGGGGCCATGTCGATGACACGGTCGGTGAGGTAGGAGAGGGCCGCCCTGGCGTGGCTGCCGCCCACGCGGGCGCCCGTTCTGGCCGCGTCCTGCGCCTTCCGGGCCCGGTGCCGGATCGCCGCGGCCTGACGCCGGGCCACGGGCGCGGATCCACCCGCCGGGACGGCGGGGTCACCGCGCCCGGGGACCGATGCGAGCGCGGGCGATCCCGCCGACCCGTCCGGGTCGGATGCACGGGAAGGCCCTCGCTCTTCGTCACGCGCGCCGTGAGGGCCGTCGGACGGCCCCGAGTCCGCTCCCCCGCGGGGGATGCGGCGCTTCCAAGGAGGGGTCGAGCCAGTCACGGCCGACCCTGCCTCAGTCGCAGTCGCGGCAGATCGGCTGGCCGTTCTTCTCCCGGGCCAGCTGGCTGCGGTGGTGCACCAGGAAGCAGCTCATGCAGGTGAACTCGTCCTGCTGCTTGGGCAGCACCCGGACGGCCAGTTCCTCGTTCGAGAGGTCTGCTCCGGGCAGCTCCAGGCCTTCGGCGGCCTCGAACTCGTCGACGTCCACGGCGGAGGTCGACTTGTCGTTCCGCCTGGCCTTCAGCTCTTCCAGGCTGTCCGAGTCGACGTCGTCGTCGGTCTTGCGTGGGGTGTCGTAGTCGGTTGCCATGTCGCTCTCCCCCTCTGGGTGTATGCGGTGTCTCCAGCGCACGTAACGCGTGAGAGGCCGGACTTGTGCCCGACCTGAGGCGGAGATTTTGCCTCACATCAAGGTCTGTTACTCAATCGACACCCAACCGCACTCCTCAAGAGTGATCGGCTTGGATGGCGATGGGGACCGTACACGGTCCGAATGTCCCGCTCCAAAGCGGTCTCACCGTGTACTTCCCGTGATCACGCCCTCTGAAAACCGGGATTTTTCCGGCATTTCACGGCCCACTTGGCCACGGAGCGTGGATGGCTGGAAATCCGCCCCTGTGATCGATCACACACGGTGAGACCCGGAACGGTCCCGGGAATTTCCGCCTAAAGCGAACATCCCCGCGTGTCGGCGCAATGATGTCAGATCGGCAGCATCACCCGCATCACGAGCCCACCCCCCTCGCGCGGCTGGGCCGAGATGTGGCCGCCGTGCGCCCTCGCCACGGAGCGGGCGATGGACAGGCCCAGGCCGACGCCCTTGTCGCTGCCGGTGCGCTCGGTGCGCAGCCGCCTGAAGGGCTCGAAGAGGTTGTCGATCTCGTACGCCGGGACGACCGGCCCGGTGTTCGTGACGACGAGTATCGCCTGACCGTGCTGGACGTCGGTGGTGACCTCCACCCAGCCTTCCTCGGCCACGTTGTACCGCACCGCGTTCTGCACCAGGTTCAGGGCGATCCGCTCCAGCAGCACGCCGTTGCCCTGGACGACCGCCGGCTTGCGCTCGCCGCGGATCACGACCCCCTTGGCCTCCGCCTCCGCGTGCACCTGGTCGACGGCCTGCGAGGCGACCTCGGCGAGGTCCACCGGCTTGCGCTCCACGATCTGGTTGTCGCTGCGGGCGAGCAGCAGCAGGCCCTCGACGAGCTGCTCGCTGCGCTCGTTGGTGGCCAGCAGGGTCTTGCCGAGCTGCTGGAGCTCCACCGGCGCGTGCGGATCGGAGAGCTGCACCTCCAGGAGCGTGCGGTTGATCGCGAGCGGGGTACGCAGCTCGTGCGAGGCGTTGCCGACGAAGCGCTGCTGGGCGGTGAAGGCCCGCTGCAACCGCTCCAGCATGTCGTCGAAGGTGTCCGCGAGCTCCTTCAGCTCGTCGTCCGGGCCGTCCAGCTCGATCCGCCGGGACAGGTCGGAGCCGGCCACGGCCCGCGCGGTACGGGTGATCCGGCCGAGCGGGGACAGCACGCGGCCGGCCATCGCGTAGCCGAACGCGAAGGCGATCACGGCGAGCCCGAGCAGGGCGAGGAGCGAGCGGCTGAGCAGGCTGTCCAGGGCGACCTGACGCTGGTGGTCGATGCAGGCGCTGATCGCGGCGTTGAACTCCGACAACGACAGGTTGCCGTTGTCGACGCCCGGGCAGTCGTTGCTGGTGACCCTGAGGGCGTTGAAGTCGACGATCTTGAACAGCGGTTGGTTGCCGGTGCGCAGGGCCTGCGCGGCGAGCAGGTAGATGATCGACAGCAGCAGGATGCCGGCGATCAGGAACATGCCGCCGTACAGCAGTGTCAGCCGTATCCGGATGGTCGGGCGCAGCCACGGGAAGGCGGGCTCCGGCCTTCTGGGGTCCCAGGTGGGTTTCGGGGGCGCCTGGGGCGGCGCCGGGGTCGCGGCCACGGCGGATCAGATCCGGTAGCCGGAGCCGGGCACCGTGACGATCACCGGGGGCTCGCCGAGTTTGCGCCGCAGGGTCATCACCGTGACGCGCACGACGTTGGTGAACGGGTCGGTGTTCTCGTCCCAGGCCTTCTCCAGCAGCTGCTCCGCGGAGACCACGGCGCCCTCGCTGCGCATGAGGACCTCGAGGACCGCGAACTCCTTCGGCGCGAGCTGAACCTCCCTGCCGTCGCGGAAGACCTCGCGGCGGTTGGGGTCGAGCTTGATCCCGGCGCGCTCCAGGACGGGCGGCAGGGGCATGCTGGTGCGCCGGCCCAGGGCCCGCACGCGTGCCGTCAGTTCGCTGAACGCGAAGGGCTTGGGAAGGTAGTCGTCGGCGCCGATCTCCAGGCCCTCGACACGGTCGCTGACGTCGCCGGAGGCGGTGAGCATCAGTACGCGCGTCGGCATGCCCAGTTCGACGATCTTGCGGCAGACGTCGTCGCCGTGCACCAGCGGGAGGTCCCGGTCGAGGACGACCACGTCGTAGTCGTTGACGCCGATGCGCTCCAGGGCGGCCGCACCGTCGTACACGACGTCGACGGCCATGGCCTCCCGGCGCAGTCCGGTGGCCACCGCATCGGCGAGCAGTTGCTCGTCCTCGACGACGAGTACGCGCACGTCTGGTCCTTCCTGTGTCCACCCGCGTAGCGCCGCTCGGGGCGCACGCCGGCAGGGTCTTCGTGAGTGTGTTCTTCCATCCTGCCCTTTTCGGCCATAAGTCGGCGGTAAGCCGTGGAAGCGGCCGGTGCACGGCGGGCGAGCGGCGGGCGAAGAGGCCGCGAATCCCGAATTTTCTTGTCCGGTCGAGGTTTCCACCGCGATGAGTCGGGGGAGGACGGGTTTACACCCCGCGATCACGCTCTGCATGTGCCGCAGCACCATGCGGTACTCCGCGATCCGCTTCCGCAGAGTGGGTGTGGGTGTCCAGCGCCGTCGCCGCCCGGTCGGGCAGCGCCGGGCACCTGCTGAGACGTGATCGCCCCTTCCGAACGGCACACCCCCGTGCCACCGACCCACCGACCCAGGACGAGGGGGCGCAGCATGGACGCATTCACCGCAGGACTTCTACAGCGCATAAAGGCGACCGAGTCCGACCTGACCCGGGCTCGTGACGAGGGCGACGACTTCCTCGTCGAGGTCGAGCTGGCCGAACTCGACGACCTGCGCCGCCTCGCCGCCGAACACGGTGTGGAGGTCGGCGTGTCCGGCGTCTGATCAGCCTGCACGCGTGAGAGCGGGACCCCGGCGAATCCAGCGCCTGGGTCCCGCTCCTGCGTGGTGCTCCCGCGTGGTGCTCCTGCCGTGCCCTCAGTCGTGCCAGGCCCCGAGCTCCTCCAGGAGGCCCTGGAGGGGCTCGAAGACGCCCGGAGTGGCCGCGACCGTCAGGTCGCGGGAGAGACGCTCTCCGGGGCGGCCACCGGTCACGGCGCCCGCCTCCCGGGCGATCAGGTCGCCGGCGGCGTAGTCCCACGGGTTCAGACCGCGCTCGTAGAAGCCGTCCAGGCGGCCCACCGCCACGTCGCACAGGTCCACCGCGGCCGAGCCGCCGCGGCGGATGTCGCGCACCAGCGGAATCAGCCGGCGGGCCACGTCGGCCTGGTGGGCGCGGACCTCGGCCACGTAGTTGAAGCCGGTGGAGACCAGGGCCTGGTCCAGGGGCGGCGCGGCGCGGCAGGCCAGCTTGCGCTCGCCGGCCCAGGCTCCGGTGGCCCAGGCCCCGCGGCCGCGCACGGCGTGGAACGCCTCGCCGCGCATCGGGGCGACCACGACCCCGACGACCGCCTCGCCGTCCTGCTCGGCCGCGATGGAGACGGCCCAGGTCGGCAGTCCGTACAGGTAGTTCACGGTGCCGTCGAGCGGGTCGATCACCCAGCGGACGCCGCTCGTGCCCTCGACGGAGGCGCCCTCCTCGCCGAGGAAGCCGTCCTCGGGGCGGCGGTCGGAGATCAGGCCGGTGATCAGCTCCTCGGCGGCGATGTCCATCTCGGTGACGACGTCGACCGGGCTGGACTTGGTGGCGGCCACCGCCAGGTCCGCCGGGCGGCCGTCGCGCAGCAGCTCTCCGGCGCGCCCGGCCGCCTGGCGGGCCAGTTGCAGCAGTTCTGCGGGCAGGGTGTCGGTCACGGGGTTCCTCACGCGTAGGGGCTGTCGGCGCCCGCGGCGGCCGGCCGGGGCGTGCGGGCGGGGCAGCAGCCCACCGGGCAGAGGTCGTGGTCCGCGCCGAGCGAGCCCAGGGCGCACGGTGCAACCCGCTGTCCGCGTTCGGTGGCGGCACGTTCCACGATCAGGTCGCGGATGGCGGCGGCGAACCGCGGGTCGGCGCCGACGGTGGCGGCGCGGCGCACCGGAAGGCCCAGTTCCGCGGCCTTGGCCGTGGCCTCCGTGTCGAGGTCGTAAAGGACCTCCATGTGGTCGGAGACGAAGCCGATGGGCGCCATGACCACGGCCGGGGCGCCCGCGGCCTGCCGCTCCTCGAGGTGGTCGCAGATGTCGGGCTCCAGCCACGGGATGTGCGGGGCACCGGAGCGCGACTGGTAGACGAGCTGCCAGGGGTGGTCGACGCCGGTGCGCTCGCGGACCGCGTCGGCGATCAGCCGCGCCACGTCCAGGTGCTGGCGGACGTACGCCCCGCCGTCCCCGTGGCCGGGGACCGGCCCGGAGGTGTCCGCGGCGGAGACCGGGATCGAGTGGGTGCAGAAGGCGATGTGCGCGCCGTCGCGGACGTCCTCGGGGAGGTCGGCGAGCGACTCGAGGACGCCCTCGATCATGGGCGTCAGGAAGCCGGGGTGGTTGAAGTAGTGCCGCAGCTTGTCGACCTTCGGCAGCTCCAGCCCCTCGGCCTCGAGGGCGGCCAGCGAGTCGGCGAGGTTCTCGCGGTACTGCCGGCAGCCGGAGTAGGAGGCGTAGGCGCTGGTGGCCAGGACCAGGATGCGGCGGCGGCCGTCGCGGACCATCTCCCGCAGGGTGTCCGTCAGATACGGGGCCCAGTTGCGGTTGCCCCAGTAGACCGGCAGGTCGAGGCCGTGGTCGGCGAAGTCCTTGCGCAGGGCGTCGAGCAGGGCGCGGTTCTGGGCGTTGATCGGGCTGACCCCGCCGAACCGGAAGTAGTGTTCGCCCACTTCCTTCAGGCGCTCGGTGGGGATGCCGCGCCCGCGCGTCACGTTCTCCAGGAACGGGATCACGTCGTCCGGCCCCTCGGGGCCGCCGAACGAGAGCAGGAGCAGGGCGTCGTACGGGGTGGCGTCGAGCACGTCAGGCATGCCTCGATCCTGCCACCCCCCACCGACGGGCGGGATCCCGGCCCGCAGGGGTGCCGGGCAGGGCACAGGGGCGCGGTGCACCGGGAGTCGGCCGATCCGTAAGCTGGATCAGCTTCCCTCACTCCTTACCGGATTCGCGGAGACCCTGTGCCCAGCCCGTACCGTGCCCTGTTCGCCGCTCCAGGCTCCAGGGGTTTCTCCGCCGCGGGGTTCCTCGGCCGGATGCCACTGTCGATGATGGGCATCGGCGTGGTCACGATGACCTCCCAGCTCACCGGGCGCTACGGGCTCGCGGGCGCGCTGTCGGCGACCATCGCCCTGGCCGCCGCGGTCCTCGGCCCGCAGATCTCCCGGCTGGTCGACCGGCACGGGCAGCGCCGGGTACTGCGCCCCGCGACGCTCGTCTCACTGACCGCCGCGGCGGTCCTGCTGTTCGCGGCGCACTTCCGGTGGCCGGACTGGGTGCTGTTCGTCTGCGCGGCCGGGATCGGCTCCGTGCCCAGTCTGGGCGCGATGGTCCGCGCGCGCTGGGCGGCCCTGTACCGGGGGACACCGCAGCTGCACACCGCCTACTCGTTCGAGTCCGTGGTGGACGAGGCCTGCTTCATCTTCGGACCGATCGTCTCCATCGGACTGTCCACGGCCTGGTTCCCGGAGGCGGGGCCGCTGCTGGCCGCGTGCTTCCTGGCGGTGGGGGTGTTCTGGCTGACCGCCCAGCGCGCCACCGAGCCCGCGCCGCACGCGCGCGAGCACCACGGCGGCGGTTCGGCCCTGCGTGCGCGCGGACTCCAGGTGCTGGTGTCGACCTTCGTGGCGACCGGGACGATCTTCGGGGCGGTCGACGTGGTCACCGTCGCCTTCGCCGACGAGCAGGGACACAAGGGCACCGCGAGCCTCGTGCTCGCCCTGTACGCGGCGGGCTCCTGCACGGCGGGCGTCGTGTTCGGCCTGCTGCGCTTCGCGGGACCGCCGGCCCGGCACTGGCTGCTGGGCATCTGTGCGATGGCCGTGAGTATGATCCCCCTCCTACTGGTCGGAAACCTGCCGTTTCTGGCCGTGGCGCTGTTCGTTGCGGGCCTGTCCGTCGCTCCCACGATGATCACGACGATGGCCCTCGTCGAAGAGCACGTACCACGCTCGCACCTGACCGAGGGCATGACCTGGGTGAGCACCGGGCTCGCGGTCGGGGTGGCACTGGGCTCCTCGGTGGCCGGCTGGGTGATCGACGCGGCCGGGGCGAGCGCCGGGTACGGGGTTCCGGTGGTGTCCGGAGCCGTCGCGGTCGCGGTCGGTTTCCTCGGGTACCGCCGGCTGAGCAGGCCGGCTCCGCGTCGGGGAGGCTTCGTTGAGCAGCACGACGAGCGCGAGGAACGGCACGTGGCATAACTGGGGCGGCAACGTCGACGCACGCCCCGGGCGGCAGGTCGCACCGGCGACGGTGGAGGACGTCGCCGCCACCGTACGGCAGGCCGCCGAGGACGGGCTGAGGGTGAAGGCCGTCGGCAGCGGTCACTCCTTCACGAGCATCGCCGCGACGGACGGCGTGATGATCCGCCCGCAGCTGCTGACCGGCATACGCGGGATCGACCGCGAGGCCATGACGGTCACGGTCGAGTCCGGCACCCCGCTCAAGAGGCTCAACGTCGCTCTCGCGCGCGAGGGACTCTCGCTCGCCAACATGGGCGACATCATGGAGCAGACGGTGTCCGGGGCGACCAGCACCGGCACCCACGGCACGGGCCGCGCGTCGGCCTCGATCGCCGCCCAGATCACGGCCCTTGAGCTGGTCACGGCGGACGGCTCGGTGCTCACCTGCTCCGCGAAGGAGCATCCGGAGGTCTTCGCGGCCGCCCGCATCGGCCTGGGCGCGCTGGGGATCGTCACGGCCCTCACCTTCGCGGTGGAGCCGCTCTTCCTGCTCACCGCCCGCGAGGAGCCGATGGCGCTGGACCGTGTGCTCGCGGAGTTCGACCAACTCTGGGCGGAGAACGAGCACTTCGAGTTCTACTGGTTCCCGCACACCGGCAGCACCAACACCAAGCGCAACAACCGCAGCGCCGGACCGGAGCGGCCGGTGGGGCGGCTGGCCGGCTGGTTCGAGGACGAGTTCCTCTCCAACGGCGTCTTCCAGGTGGCCAACTGGGTCGGCCGCGCGGTGCCCGCCGCCATCCCGTCGATCGCCGGGATCTCCAGCCGCGCGCTGTCCGCCCGGACGTACACCGACATCCCCTACAAGGTCTTCACCTCGCCGCGCCGGGTGCGCTTCCTGGAGATGGAGTACGCCGTGCCGCGCGAGGCCCTGCCCGACGCCCTGCGCGAGCTGAAGGCGATGGTCGACCGCTCCGGACTGCGGGTGAGCTTCCCGGTGGAGGTGCGCACCGCGCCCGCCGACGACATCACCCTGTCCACCGCCTCGGGCCGGGACAGCGCGTACATCGCCGTCCACATGTTCCGGGGCACCCCCTACCAGCGGTACTTCACGGCCGCGGAGAGCATCCTCACCGCGTACGAGGGCCGGCCGCACTGGGGCAAGATCCACACCAGGGACGCCGGCCACCTCGCCGCGGTCCACCCGCGCTTCGGGGAGTTCACGGCGTTGCGGGACCGGCTGGATCCCCACCGGCTGTTCCAGAACGACTACTTGCGGAGGGTGCTGGGGCCGTAGCGCTCGCGCCGGGTGCCGGGGCCGTGGTTCCGGCGCCGGACGGCCGGTCCGCCCCCGCGCCCGCTCCCGTGCCGTCGGAGCCCGCGCCCCCAGTGTCCCCGGCGCTCCCGCCGTCTCCGCTGCTCCCCGTGGCCCCGGGCGTGGGCGTCGGGCTCACCCCGGTCCCCCGGTCGGGGCCGTCGGAGGCGGTGCCGCCCGGCAGCGTCCCGTCCCCGGTCCCCGGCGTGCCGGTGGGCGAGGAGGCGGGCACCGGCTCGTCGGACGTCACGGGCGGCCTGTGGTGGCCGCTCACGGCGTCGCCGACCGTCGTGCCCCGGCCGCCGCTGAAGCTGTCGCCCGACACCAGTTCGTAGGCGGTGATTCCGGCCATGGTGACCCCGAAGACGAGGGTGGCGGCGACCACGGGCCGCTTCCAGCTCTTGATCCGGGCCCGGTAGACGGTCCCCTCGGTGAACTCGCCCACCGGCGGTGTGCTCCGCCCGGCGGGGGCGCCCGCCGGAACCGGCCCGGGGACCGGCTCGGGAACCGCCCCCGGAAAGGCGGTCGACGAGGTGGCCGCCTCGCGCAGCTGCTGGCCGGTGCGCCGGAAGAAGTGCTGGAAGACCGAGCCGCCGCAGGTGGCCAGGACGCTGACGACACCGGCCCCGAGGATCGTGCCGTAGACGCCGAAGTAGGAGGCGAGCTTCGCGGCCACCACCGCCGCCAGGGCGCTGCCCGCGACCTGGGCGACGCTCAGGTCGATCCGTCTCCTCCTGGTCTGCTCCCCCGCGCTCGGCACCCCACCGCCGTCGGACCTTTCGCTCATCACCGGACCTTGCCTGCCTCTGTCGTACACGGCCGTACACAGCCGCGTCCTCGGTGGATGACCGGCCGGCTGCACGAGAAAGGGACGTACCGACAGAACCGTTAGTTCCGTTTGCGGTGATTAAGTGAAGTTCGCCACGGGCATGATCGAAGCACCGGTCGGGGGCGGCCGAGTGCCACTCCTGGCGAGAAGTCGGGCGGCGTGCCCTTCCACGCACGTGGCCCGAATGGAGTACCGTTATGGGCCCTGGGCCCGGCCTCCCTTCGGGGTGTCCGGGACCTTGCTGGACCGCCGGGAGGGGCTGGTTGCACAGGGTGACGGAGTTGGTCACTTAGCGTTGTAAACAGGTAACCGTGCCATAACGGCGTTCCAGGGCCCGTGCCCGACACGCCGGGCAACTCGGCAAGGTTGTGGCAGGCTGCACCCGGGCAGGCCACACTCGACTAGCGGAAGCAGCGACGCACGTGACGTCGGCAGGCACCACCCGGGAGGTCCCCATGCCCGAACTGCGTGTCGTGGCCGTCTCCAATGACGGCACACGGCTGGTGCTCAAGGCTGCGGACAGCACGGAGTACACGCTTCCGATCGACGAACGACTCCGAGCCGCCGTGCGCGGCGACCGTCCCCGCCTCGGCCAGATCGAGATCGAGGTGGAGAGCCATCTCCGCCCCCGCGACATCCAGGCCCGGATACGAGCGGGCGCGACCGCGGAAGAGGTCGCCCAGCTCGCGGGCATTCCCGTCGACCGGGTACGGCGCTTCGAGGGCCCCGTCCTCGCCGAGCGCGCCTTCATGGCCGAGCGGGCCCGCAAGACCCCCGTCCGCCGCCCCGGCGAGAACTCCGGTCCGCTGCTCGGCGAGACCGTCCAGGAGCGGCTGCTGCTGCGCGGCGCCGAGAAGGACACCGCCCAGTGGGACTCCTGGCGCCGCGACGACGGCACCTGGGAGGTCCTGCTGGTCTACCGGGTCGCGGGCGAACCGCACTCGGCGAGCTGGACCTACGACCCGCCGCGGCGCCTGGTGCAGGCCGTGGACGACGAGGCACGCGCCCTGATCGGGGAGTCCGACGACCTCGGCGCCCCGGAACCCAGCTTTCCGTTCGTGCCGCGCATCGCGCGTCTGCCGCGCGAGCGTTCCTTCGACCGGGACCGTCCGGCGCTGCCGGGTCAGGCGCCCGAGCCCGCCGAGGAGAGCGTGGGCGAACGCGACACGCTGACCAGCCTCCTGGAGGCGGTGCCGAGCTTCCGCGGCGACCTGGTGGTGCCCGAGCGCGCACCGGAGCCCGTGGAGGAACCCGAAGAGGACCTGGTGACCGAGGAGCCCCCGGCCCCCGCGGCCTCGGCCGGCTCCGCCTACGCGGACGTCCTCATGCCGCGTTCCGTCACCAGCCACCGCGACCGCCTCACCGGCGCCACCGACCGTCAGGCCGAGGCGGACGGGGTCCGGCCCGGCCGCCGTGCCGCCGTGCCGAGCTGGGACGAGATCGTGTTCGGCACGCGCCGCAAGAAGCAGGAATAGCGGGCACCAGCACGGCCGTACAAGGGAAGGGCACCCGACTGGTGCGGCCCTTCCCTGTGCGTGGCGTCGCCGCTGGGGGCCTGGTGGTCGGGTGGCTCGGTGTTGGCCGTTCCGACTGACCGACCGTCACTCGTTATGAGTATCTTTCCCAGCCGGCGACCTGACGGCCTGCCACTGCCGGTCCCGTCACTGCCGGTCCCGTCACTGCGGGTCCGGCCCCACCGCGACCGGCCGGGACGGATCCGAGGACCACTCCGACCACGAGCCTACGTACAGCGCGGCCGGGATCCCGGCGACGGCCAGCGCCAGCATCTCGTGCGCCGCGGAGACACCGGAGCCGCAGTAGACACCGACGTCGCGACCGTCAGCCGCGCCCAACTTCGCGAATCGCGCCCGTAGTTCCTCGGCCGGCAGGAACTTCCCGTCCGGGCCGGCGTTCTTGGTGGTCGGCGCGGACACCGCGCCCGGGATGTGGCCGCCCACCGGGTCGATCGGCTCCACCTCGCCCCGGTACCGCTCCCCCGCGCGCGCGTCGAACAGCACCCCGGACCGCGCCAGCGCCGCGGCCCCGTCGGCGTCGAGCAGCGGCAGCGCGCCGGGCTCCGGCACGAAGTCGCCCTTGGCCGGCTCGGGCACGGCGGTCTCCAGCGGGCCCTCCCAGGCCGCCAGGCCCCCGTCCAGGACCCGCACGTCGGGGCGTCCGGTCCAGCGCAGCAACCACCACGCGCGGGCCGCCGCCCACCCCAGTCCGCCGTCGTACACAACGACCGGCCGGGCCGTCGACACCCCGGCACGGCGCATCGCGGCGCCGAACACCTCCAGGTCGGGCAGCGGATGGCGGCCGCCCTTGCCCGGCGGCGAGGCCAGTTCACGGTCCAGGTCGACGAAGACGGCGCCGGGAATGTGCCCGGCCGCATGGGCGGCGCGCCCGTCGAAGGGCGCCGCGCCGGCCGCCGCGGCCAGGCTGAGCTGCCAGCGGACGTCGAGCAGCACGGGAGGCCGCGGCCCCGCGAGGGCGTTCGCGAGATCGGATGCGGAGATGATGGCGTTCATGGCCCCATCCTTGCGCACGGGGTGGCCGCATCGTCCAGGTCGGGCTACTCTGCTCGGCCGGACAGGTCCGATCACGAGGCGTACGGGATCGGACACATGCTGTACAGCCGATCGACATCCTTCGGTAAGCGCGACGAAACAGGCCGGACACCGCACACCGGGCACATTCCGGACAGGACCCGGCCTCGCAGGCACCTCGGGGTGCGCGCCCGCGCGCGCCCGGCACGGGTGACGGAGCGTCGGCAACGGGTCCGGGGAACGGAATCGAGGCGCCCGTCGCAGGGGCCGAGGGGAAGGTGACGATGACCGAGGCACCGGAGCCGGATGTCCCGAACGGCCGGGCACACGCCCGCAACAGACCCGGAACACCCTGCCGGGTAAGCCTGATGGTCCAGGGGATGGCCGCCGCCCAGGCCTTCTACGGGGAACTCTTCGGCTGGGAGTTCCAGCCCGGACCCCGTCGGCTCGGCCCCGGCGTCCGGGCCCTGCTGGACGGCCGCGAGGTGGGAGGTATCGGACAACTTCCGCCCGGCGAGCACCTGCCGGTGGCGTGGACGCCGTATCTCGCCTCGGACGACGTGGACCTGACGGCTGAGCAGGTGCGGCTGTGCGGCGGCACGATCGGGGTGGGCCCGCTGGAGGGGGGCGGCAACGGGCGGCTGGCGATCGGCTCCGACCCGTGGGGCGCGGTCTTCGGCCTGTGGCAGGCCGAGGCGCACCCGGGCACGGAGGTCGCCGGCGTGCCCGGCACACCGGTGTGGCACAAGCTGCTGACCTACGAGACCGCGGGCGCCGCCACGTTCTACACCAGGCTGTTCGGCTACGAGCCAAAGCCGCACGGCTCCGCCGATGCCGACCGGGTGGCCCTGCACCTCGACGGCCGTCCGGTCGCCGGAGTGCACGGGGTGGGCCGGGCCCTACCGCACGACCGGGGCCCGCACTGGATGACGTACTTCGAGGTCGCCGACACCGACGAGGCGACCGAACGTCTCGTCGCCCTGGGCGGCCGTGTCCTCACCCCCGCCCGGAACACCACCCACGGCCGCGTGGCCACCGTGACCGATCCCGAGGGGGCCCGGTTCGCCCTGATGGCCCGTTCGCTGTGAAGCGACGCGGCAGCAGCGTGGCGGCGGTCATCGGCTGCGCCGTTCGCCTGCCGTGGCAGCGCGGAGGCGAACCGTCAGGAACGGCAGGAAGCAGCCGACGAGAGGCCCCATGCACAGTGCGACGAGCACGGTCCCGAGCCCGAGGGGTCCACCGAGAATCCAGCCGATGCCGACGACAGCGACGTCGATGCCGGTACGCACCACGGCGACAGGCAGGCGGGTGACTCGGACAAGCCCCGTCATGATGCCGTCGCGTGGACCCGACCCGAACTGAGCACCGAGGTACAGCGCGTCAAAGAAGGCCAGTGCGACGAGGCCGACGACAAGGTAACCGATCTCAGCGAGCGTCCCCTGAGGGGTGGGGAGCACGGCCGCGGTGGCGTCCGCGGCGAAGCCGACGATCGCGACGTTGAGCAGTGTGCCGAGCCCCGGCAGTTCCCGCAGGGGTATCCAGGCGAGAAGGACCAGGAACGAGATCAGGTTTGTGGCCCATCCGAAGGAGATGCCAAGGGCCCTGGCCGTGCCGTCCGTGAGTACGCTCCAGCTGGCCGCGCCAAGACCGGACTGGACGAGCACCATGACGGCGGCGCCGTACCCCACCAAGCCGACCAGGAGCTGGGAGATACGACGCGCCGTTCGGCCCGCCCTGATCTGAGCGAAGGCGTTCATGCGCATCATCACCGGGCGGTCGGGACGGGACGGAACGGACAGGGGTGAAGGGGAAGCAGGGGGAGCCATGGCGCAAGCCTCCGCGCCATCTGGACTCCGATTCCATAGCCAGATTGATTACGCTGGCACGATGAAGATCAGTTCGCACGCGGTAGCACGCATGCTGGGGGCCTGGCAGGCCGGGCCCGGGCCGGCACACCAGCGCCTCTCCGACAGGCTGCGGCTGCTGGTCCTGGACGGACGTCTCCCCCTGGGGGCGGCGCTGCCGAGCGAACGTGACCTGGCTACCGCGCTGGGTACCAGCAGAACCACCGTCGGTGCCGCATACCGCACGCTGGTCGAGCACGGGTACCTCGCCACGAGGGCGCGCGCCAGGGCGACCGTGCGGCTCCCCCATGCCACGCCGTCCGAGCGCCCGGCCGGCACGGAGTCGGCGACCATCAACCTGTCGTTCGCCGCGCCACCGGCACCCGTCGAGATCCTCCACGCCGCTTACGCGGCAGCTCTCGAACAGCTGCCGCGGTACTTCGAGCGACACGGATACGACCGATACGGCACCGCAGAGCTGCGCGAAGCGGTTGCCGACTGGTATCGGCGCAGAGGGCTGCCCACCGCACCCGATCACATCATGATCACCAGCGGTGCCCAGCACGCGCTCGGCCTCCTGGCACGAACACTCCTGTCGCCACGCGACAAGGTCCTGATCGACCATCCCACCTACCCGCACGCGATCAGGACATTCGCTGAAGCGCGCGCCCGGCTTCTGCCCGTCGCCGTGGGGACGTGCGGCTGGGACACCGCGCAGCTCCAGGCAGCAGGGCGTGCGGCTCAACTGGCCTACCTGATACCCGACTTTCACAACCCGACCGGGATGTGCATGTCCGCGAGCGTGCGCCGCCGGCTCAGGCTGGCGTGTCCCACGATCATCGACGAGACCATGACCGATCTGGCTCTGGACGGTGCGAGACCGGAACCCTGCGCCGTACACATGCCTACCGCTGTCAGCGTCGGCTCGGTTTCCAAGAGCATCTGGGGCGGCCTGCGCACCGGCTGGATCCGCGCCACGCCCTCACTCCTGGAGCGCGTCGAACAAGCCCGCCCCGCCACAGACCTCGGCACACCCGTGGTCGAACAGCTGGCAACAGCCGTACTCCTGAACGGGCGCCAGACCGAACGGCCCGACGCCCTCCAGCACCTACGCTCTCACCGTGACGCACTGACGGAAGCGCTCGCCGAGTATCTGCCCGACGTCCACGCACCGCGACCAGCTGGAGGCGTGACGCTGTGGGGCATGTTCCCCGAGCCCGTCAGCTCAAGGCTGGCGGCGATCGCGCCGGACTACGGAGTGACCATCGCGGCCGGACCACGATTCGGAGTCGGCGGGGCATTCGAACGCCACATCCGGCTGCCGTACACGCTCCCTTCGAGTCAGCTCACCGAGGCAATCCGCAGGCTCGCCCAGGCACGGCTGGCACTCACCCAGGGCGCCACCGGAACCCACACCCCCGCACCCGTCGCGTGAGCGCGCGGCCTCGGCAGCGCCGCGTGGACTCCGGTGGTCCGACCGATGCACAGCACCACCTTTCGAAAGACATGTTTCGAGCGTAGAGTCTCGAAACATGTCTTCCGAAGCTGCAGGCGCTGCTCCACGTGGGCATCGCAAGCTCACCGACCCCAAGGCCATGCGGGCCGTTGCACACCCCACCCGCCTCGCTCTGCTCGAAGCGCTGAACCGGCGCGAGCCGCTGACCGCGACCGAAGCTGCCGAGATGGTGGGAGAGTCCCCGACGAACTGCGCCTTCCACTTGCGCACCCTCGCAAAGTACGGCTTCGTCGAGGAAGCGGGAGGCGGCACCGGCCGCAGTCGGCCCTGGCGGCGTGCCCACATCGGCTTCACGATCGACGATGTCACCCCCGAAGGGGCGATCGCCGCAGCTGCGCTCAGCGCCATGGTGTGGGACTCCTGGCTGGATCGGATCCGCAAGATCGGCGCCATGCGGCACGCGTTCCCCGAGCATTGGACCAAGATCACCAATGCTGCCGAGACGGTCTTCTATCTGACCCCGGAGGAAGCCGAATCCCTCAAGGAAGAGCTGACTGCCCTCACCTTTCGCTACCGCGAGCGCCTTGACTGTCCGTCGCTGCGACCCGAGGGCGCCGTGGCAATGGAGCTGATCCAGTTCACGTTCCCCGCCGACGCCCTGTCCGCCCAGGAGGATTGACCGTGCGTGCACTACTCGCTCGCCACGACGTCCGCCTGCTCCTCCTTGCCAGGCTGACCGACGTGGCCGGGAGCAATGCCTTATGGATCGCCCTCGGCATCCACGTGAAGGAACTCACGGGCAGCAATTCAGCGGCCGGCCTCACCTTCTTCGCCTTCATCCTCGGCACCCTGGGGGCGCCTCTGGGCGGCGTGCTGGTGGACCGATTGCGTCGTCGGCCGCTACTGATCGTCCTGAACCTGGTCTCCGCAGTGCTGGTCCTGCCGCTGCTACTGGTGCACGACCGCCACAGCGTCTGGATCTGCTACGTCGTCATGACTCTGTACGGGCTGGCCAACGGCGCTACCGGCTCGGCCATGACCGCACTCACCCAGACGCTGATCCCGCCGAAGCATCTGGGTGACGTCAACGGCCTCCTGCAGACCTTGCTGCAGGGTCTGCGGCTGATTGCCCCGCTCCTGGGTGCGGGGGTGTTGTCCGCATTCGGCCTGGGTCCGTTGGTGGTGGGCGACGCAGCGACCTTCGCTCTCGCAGCCCTGCTGATTGCACTGATCCGACAGCAGGAGGATCGGCCGCAGCCGGCTCAGCAGGAGGAAACCGGCCTCCAGAGCACCGCCGGCTTCCGGTTCATCGCACGGGCCCCCACCCTGCGCCAGGTGACCGTCGCCGTCGTGCTCGCCATTGTCGCCTTCGGCTTCTCCGAGTCAGTGCTCTTCGCTGTCGTCGACACGGGGCTGCACCGCCCACCGGCCTTCCTCGGTGTCCTCAGTTCATTGCAAGGTGCGGGGGCGATAGGAGCCGGCGTTGCCGCCGCAGTGCTCATGCGGCGTGCAGGGGAAGAGCTGACGGTGGTCCTCGGCCTGGCCTTCGCCGCCGCAGGCTTCCTGCTGAGTGCCATCCCCTCCTTGCTCGCGGTCGCGCCGGGCACCGTGTTCATCGGCGCCAGCCTGCCTTTGATCATTGCGGGCACCATGACCCTCTTCCAACGGCGCACGCCCGCCTCTCTGATGGGGCGAACCGATGCCGCGTTGAACGTGCTGATAGGGGTACCGCAGACGGCGGCCATCGCCGCCGGAGCGGCTTTGATCGCGCTGGTGGACTATCGCATCATGCTCGCCGTGATGGCGGTCCTGATGGCTTCCTCGGCGCTCTACCTGGCCACCCGCACCATCCGCCGGCCGACCGAATCACTCACTGCGCGACTGGCACAAGAGCCT
This sequence comes from Streptomyces sp. NPDC052043, assembly GCF_044548235.1. Lineage (NCBI taxonomy): Bacteria > Bacillati > Actinomycetota > Actinomycetes > Kitasatosporales > Streptomycetaceae > Streptomyces > Streptomyces sp. NPDC052043. Next base: position 119,011 of record NZ_JBIUBT010000002.1, on the reverse strand, counting down.
GGCGAAGCAGCGCCGGAAGCTTCACCACCGCATCGTGGTTGACTGCTCCCCTCCCTGAAGGGAGGGGATTCCTGGCTCAGGCCGCCTCCTGGAGCAGCGCTCCAGGAGGTCTTGCGCCCTCGACACCAGCCGGGTCCAGACCTGCCCGGGCGAGCATCACGCGGGCGGAGTTCTTGTCCCGGGGACAGACCGCTCCGCACGCGGTGCAGGTGTAGGTGCGTTCCGACAGCGGCAGCGCGTGCTTGGTTCTCGCTCCGCACGTCCCGCAGTCCATGGTGGTGTGCGCGGGATGCACCAGACGCACATCCCGCCCGTGCTTGCGGCCCATCTCGATCAGGGCCTGCTTCGTGACGCTGATCGCGGCATCGGCCGCCTTGCGGGCCATCGACGTCCTGGCGAGGAACTTCGGCCGGAAGTCCTCCACCGCGATCGCATCGTGGTCGTGCACGACTTTCTTGGCCCACTTGCGGACGGTGTCCTGCCGCTGCCGGGCGATCTTCGCGTAGGTCTTCGCCCGCCACCTCTTCGCCTCCCGGTAACCCTTCGACGCGGCCTGCCCCTTCTTCGGCCTGCGCCGGGCCATCATCCGGTCGTACCGGGACAGCTTCTCCTTTGCCCTCCGACCGTGCTGAGGGTGGGGGAGGTCGTGGGCGTCGGAGGTGGTGGTGGCGGTCTCCCGGACGCCCCAGTCGATGCCGATCACGCGGCCGGTCGGCGGGAGCGGCTGAAGCGGTGCGGGGATGACGAACGAGGCGTACCAGTGGCCGAGGTGGTCACGGTAGACGCGCACCGAGGAGGGTTCGGCCGAAAGAGGACGGGACCACACCACGGTCAGGACGATCCCGCCCGCCAGGTGCAGGCGTCCGTCCTTGAGGCGGAAGCCGCGCCGTGTGTAGGTCATGGTCGGGTCGACGTCGTGTTTCTTCTTGTGCCGGGGCATACCGGCCCGCCGTCTGACGGGCAGCCGGTTCTTGACGTCCTTCAGGGCTTTCGCGCGGGATGCGGCGAAGTCGCGGACGGCATGCTGCTGCGGCACCGAGGCGCCTGCGGCCAGCCACGGTGTCACCGCGCGGGCCCGGGTCAGCATCCGGTCCAGCCGGGCCGGACCGCACTCCTCACCCTCTGCGTGGGCCTTCCTGGAACGGGCCACGCACTCGTTCCAGAGCCACCGGCACCGCCCCCACTCCGCCTCCAACCCCGCCCGGGCCGTGGCCGACACCCGCAGCCGGTAGGTATACCGGGCGTGCTCGGCCCCCTCGGCCTCCCGCACCACAGCCACACCCGTCACCCCCGCCCTGTCTCGATCAGCCGGCTCCAGCCAACTGACCGTACGTACGGCGCCCGCACACCCGCACACCCCTTCCGCCACGGCCACCCCGACCGGCGAACGGGCGCACACACGTTCGCCCGGCTCCGCCGGCCGGCTGTCGGGGCACTCCGCGCCCCGGGCGTCCGGGTGCGGCGACGCTCCGCGGCGCTGCCACAGGATGCGCTTCCTCCCCGGCGTGAACGCCGGGGCTTCCTCGCAAGAGTCAGGTGAAGTCAGGGTTCGGTCGGCACGCAGGTCACCGTCACCGACGCCGCCGGAACGCCCGTCGGAACAACCTCAGTCAGAAGCCACTGGCAGCACGTCCGGGGACAGTGCCACCGCGCGGGCCGAGGCGGCCGTCATGCGGCGGCGGTGGTGGCGGCGGCACAGGACCTCGTAGCCGATCTCGTCCATGGAACGGGTCACGTCGCCGACGAACACCTGGGCGCCCTCGACCACCATGACGCCGCCCACCGTACGGGCGTTGTGGGTGGCGCGGGCGCCGCACCAGCACAGGGCCTCGACCTGGAGGACCTCGACGCGGTCGGCCAGTTCGACCAGGCGCTGGGAGCCGGGGAACAGCTTGGAGCGGAAGTCCGTCGTGATGCCGAAGGCGTAGACGTCCATCTCCAGGTCGTCGACCACGCGCGCGAGCTGGTCTATCTGCACGGGCGCGAGGAACTGGGCCTCGTCCGCGATCACGTAGTCCGCGCGCCTGCCCTGCGAGAGGTGGTCGACGATGTAGGCGTACAGGTCCACGCCGTCCTCGACCTCGACCGCGTCCGTCACCAGGCCGAGCCGCGAGGACAGCTTGCCCTGCCCGGCCCGGTCGTCGCGGGTGAAGATCATGCCCGTCAGTCCGCGCGCGGAGCGGTTGTGCTCGATCTGGAGAGCCAGTGTCGACTTCCCGCAGTCCATGGTTCCGGAGAAGAACACCAGCTCGGGCATGAGCAGTTGGGCACCTTTCGGCGAGTGTCGAGTGTGGCGGACGGTGGTGTACGGCGCAGGGGAAGGGACCTCAGGAGCGTACTTCCAGCAGGGGGACCAGCTGCTCGGCAGGGGTCATCGAACCGTGGTTGCCGACCATCAACGACTCCTTCGGCTCCTGCTCGGAGGCGATGAGCAGGACGTCGTCGCGGGCAGCGGCGACCACGTCGCCGATCCGCGCGTACACCCGTTCGTCGACCCGCGGCCCGAACCAGCCCGCCGCGACCGCCTCGTCCCGGGAGGCGATCCAGAACTGCTCGCCGAGCACCTCGCGCCAGCAGGTGAGCACGTCGTCCTCGGCACCCGGCACCGCGTACACGTGCCGCGCGCGTCCCTCGCCGCCGAGCAGGGCCACGCCGGCGCGCAGCTCCCAGTCCTCGTCGAAGTCGATGCGGTGCTGCTCGTCGAACGGGATGTCGAGCATGCCGTGGTCGGCGGTGACGTAGAGCGCGCTGTGCGGCGGGAGCTGTTCGGCCAGGCGCTGGACGAGCCGGTCGACGTGCATCAGCTGTCCGCGCCAGGTGTCGGAGTCGACGCCGTAGCGGTGGCCGGCGCCATCGAGTTCGGAGTAGTACGTGTAGACCAGGGTCCGGTCGGCTGCGGCGAGCTGCTCGGCCGCGAGGTCCATGCGCTCTTCACCGGTCAGCCGCCCCACGAACGTGCCGCCGCTGAGGGCGACCTTGGTCAGCGGGGTGTTCTGGAAGGCCGGGGAGGACACCTGGGCGGCGTGCACACCCGCCTGCTGGGCGAGCTGGAAGACCGTGGGGTGGGGCTGCCAGGCGCGCGGATCGCTGTACGGCTGCCAGCGCAGCTGGTTCATCAGCTGGCCGGTGGCCGGGTTGCGCACGGTGTAGCCGGGCAGGCCGTGCGCGCCCGGGGGCAGGCCGGTGCCGACGGAGGCGAGCGAGGTCGCCGTGGTCGCCGGGTATCCGGCGGTGATCGGGCGGCCGGTGCCGCCGCGCGAGCTGCCGAGCAGGGCGGTCAGGTAGGGCGCGTCGGTGGGGTGCGCCTTCAGCTGCTCCCAGCCAAGGCCGTCGATCAGGAAGACGCAGGCGCGGTCGACGGGGGCCAGCTCGCCGATCACGGCCGTCGTCCCCGGTACGCCCATGCCGGCGGCCAGCGTGGGCAGCAGGTCGGCGAGCGAGCCGGTTCCGTATTCGGGGACGGGTGCGGACGCGATGGCCAGCGGCTCCGGGTGGCCCCAGGCGGTGGCGGCGTCGTCGGGGAAGAAGGGGCGGGTCATCAGCGGGTCAGGTCCGCGGTCGCCTCGGAGATCGCCTGGGCGAAGGCGAGGGCCTGCCGCACCGTCTCGGGGCCGTCACCGGCCTCGCTGACGCGCAGGCTGAGGTCGTCCGCCGTCGAGTTGCCCGTGTAGCCGTGGTCGGCCTCGCAGTTGGGGTCGCCGCAGGCGGCGGGCTCCAGGTCGATGCGGGACACGGCGCCCCAGCCGATGGTCAGCACGACCTCCCGCGGCAGCGTGCCCGGCGTGTACTGCTCCGGGTTGGCGACCACGCGGCTGACCACGACCGACGAGATCCGGTCGAGCTTCACCGACTCCGTGGACGTGGTGGCGTACGGCGTCGGGGAGGTGCTGTCGGCTCCCTGCTCGTCGGTGTGGCTGACGATGAAGCGGTTGCCGGTGAGGACGAGCACGGTCACGTGCCGCCGCACCTCGTTCTGGTCGAACGTGGTCTCCTGATGGACCAGGAACGACCGAATGGGCTCCCCGCCCACGGCGGCTTCCACCGCCTCGGCCACGAGAGCCGGGTAGTAGCCACTGCGTTCGATCGCCGAGCGCAGCCCCTGGGTCGTCGTACTGGTCTTGGCCATGCCGTCCATCCTAATCCGTGGGTGGGGGCGGTCCGGGCCAGTCGACGGCAACCCGGTCCGCCCGGGCGGCAGGGCCGTCCCGCACGTGCCGTACCGGGCGAAGACCTGCGGGGGCCTGTCGGCCACGCGGCCGGCAGGCCCCCGGAGAGCGGTGCGAACGCTTTCAGCGAGGCGGGCGGGCGGCAGCCGAACCGCCGGGACGGTGGCGGCGGTCGGCGACACCGTCCAGGAGCCGGCGTCGCTGCACGGCGTCGGTGGCCAGTTCCACCCCCACGTGCGCCAGGGCCGTCGCCCCGTCGATGACGGCCCGGTCGGCGCCTTCGCTCTTGCCGTACCGGGCGAACTCGGCCGTGTGGGGTTTCGCGCCCCCGGTGTCGTATCCGACGGTCGGGTGGATCGTCGGCACCACGTGGGAGACGTTGCCCATGTCGGTCGAGGCCATCAGCTCCCCGTGCCGCGGCACCGGTGTGCGGCCCAGCTCCCCGAGCGCCCGCGCGTAGGACTCCGTCATGGAGGCGTCCTGTCGCAGATCGGCGAAGTCGTGGCCGTGCGGGACGAGTTCGAGTTCCGCGCCCGTCGCAAGGGCGCCCGCCTCGAAACAGGACCGTACCCGTCGCCGGGCGTACGCGAGCTGCTCGGACGTGGGGGCCCGCAGCTCGTAGCGGGCCTGGGCGAGTGCCGGGATCACGTTCACGGCCTGCCCGGCCTCGGAGACGACGCCGTGCACCAGGGTGCCGGGCGGGAGCTGCTGGCGCAGCAGGCCGATCGCCGTGTGGGCGAGGGTCATCGCGTCGAGCGCGTTGACGCCCTCCCAAGGGGCCAGCGCGGCGTGCGACGGCCTCCCCCGGTAGGTGACGTCCCAGGCACTGACGGCCAGCGACGAGGCGCCGACGGTGTCCTCCGGCGCCGCGTGCACCATCATGGCCGCCGCCACGTCGTCGAACACCCCGGCTTCCAGGAGCAGTACCTTGCCGCCGATGTCCTCCTCGGCCGGCGTGCCGACGAGCTTCACGGTGATGCCGAGCCGGTCGGCGACCGCCGCGAGACCGAGCGCGGCGCCGACCGCCGCCGCCCCGTTCACATTGTGGCCGCAGGCGTGTCCTATCCCGGGCAGCGCGTCGTACTCCGCGCACAGGGCCACGACCAGGTCGCCCGTGCCGTAGGTGGCCACCACCGCGGTGGGCAGGTCCCCGACGCCCCGGGTGACGGCGAAGCCGGCCTCGGTGAGCAGGGCGGCGACCTTGGCGGCCGATCTGTGCTCCCGCAGAGCCGTCTCCGGCTCGTCGTACAGACTGTGGCTCAGGCCGATCAGGCGGTCCCGCCGGCCGCGGACGGTTCCGGTCACCTCGGCCACGGCGTGTCCCCTGACCTCCGGCCCGATGACGTCGTGCCGCGCCCGTGTCATGCCGGCTCTCCGCTCTGCGCGAGGGAGGGACGCACCTGTCCGGTCCCGGCGGCGGGCACGGGGCGGAAGCCCAGGCCGAGCAGTCCGCCCAGCAGGGCGACACCGGCACACACCCCCCAGCACCACAGATACCCCGTGAGTGCGATGTGGCCGCCCCTCAGCCGGTGGCCCGCGAACAGCCCGCCGATCACGGCCGCCCCGATGGCCGCGCCCAGGGAGAGCGCCAGTTCGTTGAGGCCGACGGAGAGCGCGGTCTCGGTCTCCGCGACGACCTCCGCGGACAGGGCGCGCGTGATCGACTCGAACATGCCCGTGGCCAGTCCGACGATCAGGGCCCCCACGAGGTACCGGGACAGGGAGTCGTGGAAAAGGATCAAGGAGAGAAAGCCGGTCGCACCGATGACACCCACCGCGCAGAGCACCGCGCGGTCCCCGACCCGCCGCGACAGCCGCGGGGTCGCGGTCGAGCCCAGACAGCCGGCCACGACCATGGCGAGGGAGACGAACGCGATCGCCTGGGAGCCCAGGCCCATGCCGTAACCCGTCGCCTCCGGATCGGACCCCAGGAACACGGCGTTCGCGCCCAGGAACCCGATGGCGCCGAAGGCGACGCAGAAGGTGTGGGCGCTGACCACCGCGAGGCGGGGAGCGCGCAGGAGCCGCACATCGACCAGGGGATGCGCGGACCGGTGCTCGACCATCACCCAGACCACCAGCAGGGACACCGCCAGGACAGCTGTGACCAGGGAGTCGGGGGACAGCCAGCCCCAGGTGTCGCCCTGGGTCAGGACGAGGACCAGGGCCACCAGGCCAAGGGTGAGCAGGATCGCCGCCTTGACGTTGAAGTTCCCCCCGCGGGCGGTGGCGCTGTCCGGCAGCAGCAGGGCGGCGGTCACCGCGAGCGCGCCGACCGGCACGGCCGTCCACAGCCCGGCAACGGCGTGCTCCTCGCTGAGCGCACCCGCGACGAGGCCACCGACGCCGATCGAGATGAGCAGCGCACCGACCAGGACGGACATGCCGACCCGGCCGCGTTCCGGTGCACGGGAGCGCAGGATGCCCGCCAGCAGCGGAAAGAAGCCGACGACGGCTCCTTGCAGGGTCACGCCGACGGCGAGGGTCGCCGTCGTCGGCCACACCGCTATCAGCAGGGAACCGCCCGCCACCATCGCGACGCATGCGCGCAGCAGCCTGCGGTGCCCGTGGATGTCGCCCAGCCGCGCCAGCAGGGGCGTCATCACCGCGAACGCGAGCTGGGACAGCAGATAGAGGTTGCTCTGGCCGACGCCGCCGATGCCGACATGACGGCCGACTTTCGGCAGCAGCGGGGTCAGGTACCCCTGTACGACGCCACTGCACACCACGATCACCGTCATGGTCGCGAGCAGTCCGCGGCCGGAAGCGATCCCTCTGGTCACCGTTCTTTCACCTCTACTTCTGATGGCTGGAACCCGACGTGGGGGATACTGTGCGGGCACCGGCCGAACCGGCCCGGAACTTCGCGGAAATCGTGCGAGGAGGGCACGTCGGATGCGAGAAACGGGCATCGTGAGCGAGCTGGACCTCGCCCTGGTGCACGCACTGCAGGTGCAGCCCCGGGCCTCATGGTCGGAACTGGCGCCGCTGCTCGGGGTGACGGCGAGCACGCTCGCGCGGCGTTGGGAGCGACTGAGCGCGGAAGGGCTCGCCTGGGTGTACGCGTCCCCGGGCCGTGCGTTCTCCCGCACCCGTTGCACCGCGTTCGTACTGCTGCGCTGCCGCCCGGGCACACGGCGACGTCTCGCCGAACGCGTGTCCGCCTTCGAGGAGGTCGTCACCGTGGAGCTCACCGCGCCCGGCAGCGTCGATCTGCTGCTCGACGTGCTGACCCCGGACATGCGCTCGCTGACCCGCTTCCTCACCGAGCGCCTGGAGGTACTGCCCGGGGTGAGCGCGACGGAATGCCTCTTCGCCACCTCGCTGTACGCGGAGGGGAGCCGTTGGCGGCTGCACTCCCTCGATTCCGCGCAACTGAGCGCGCTCGGACCTGCCGTCGGTGGTGTCCGTGAGGCGGATCCCTCCGCGGAACTGGACCACCTCGACCATGCTCTTCTCGATCTTCTGGTGTGCGACGGCCGTCTGGGGCTCGCCGTGCTGGCCGAGCGCACGGACACCAGCGCCGCGACCGTCCGCCGCAGGCTGCGCCGTCTCACCGACTCGGGCGTGCTCGTCTTCCGCTGCGACATGGCCCCGCGGCTGACGGGACTGCCTGTGTCCGTCACCTTTCGCGGCCGGGTCCCCGCCCGCGACCTGAACACCCTTCACCGAACGCTGGCGCCCCTGCCCGAATGCCGTCTCGTCGCCGCCGTCACCGGGACTTCGGCCGTCCTCGCCACGTACTGGCTGCGCGACATCGGGGAGATCCAGCACCGCGAAACCGCGCTCTGCGCCCGGCTCCCCTCCCTCATGATCACCGACCGGATCGTCGGGCTGCGGACGGTCAAGCGGATGGGGCACCTGCTCGACGGGGACGGGCGGCGCACGGGAACGCGGCCCATGCGGCCCTGGTAGGGCGCGCACCGGTTCCGCGGACCGTAGCGGAACGGCACCCGGCTGACCGAAAGTTCCCCGTGAGACCGGACCCCCGTGGCCGATCCGCTGGGCGGGCGAGGGTGCTCAGTACACCGGGAGCGTGCGCGGGCCGAGGTCGTCGCGGGCGGGCGGGGGTGCCAGGCGTACGGAGGCGTCGAGGACGCTCAGCCCGTGCGGGGCGACGACGACCGGCTCCAGGGTGACGGCGACGACCTCCGGGTGGTCGTGGACCAGCCGTGACACGCGCAGCAGCAGCTCCTGCAACGCGGGCGTGTCGACCGGGGCCGAGCCGCGCCAGCCGAAGAGCAGGGGGGCCGTGCGGATGGAGCGGATCAGGGAGGTGGCCTCGCGGTCGGTGACCGGGATCAGCCGGTGCGCCATGTCGCCGAGCAGCTGGGAGGCGACCCCGGCGAGCCCGAAGGAGAGCACCGCGCCGGCCGCGGGGTCGATGACCGCGCGCACGACGGTGTCGACCCCTCGGGGTGCCATCGCCTGCACCACCGGCCGCAGCTCCTGGGGCTTGCCGAAGAGGTCGGTCAACTCCGCGTAGGAGCGGCGAAGTTGCTCCTCGTCTGTGAGGTCGAGGCGTACGCCGCCGAGGTCGGCGCGGTGCCGCAGGTGCGGGGCGGTGGCCTTCAGGGCGACGGGGTAGCCGAGGGCGCGGGCGGCTTCCGCGGCGGCGTCGGGGGTGGGGGCGGGCAGGGCCCGGCGCACGTGGATGCCGTACCGGCCGAGCAGCTCGCAGGTCTCCTCCGTGCCGAGCGTGAGGCCCTGCCCGCGCTCGAGCAGTCCGCCGATGAACGTGGCGGCGCCCTTCTCGTCGATGTCCTCGTACTCCGGCACCTTGCCCGGGTTCGCGGCCTCCCTGCGCCACTGGCCGTACCGGACCGCCTCGGCGAGGGCCCGCACCGCGCGCTCGGCGGCGGGATAGGCGGTGACCAGACGCGTCCCGGTGCGAACCGGCTCGGGCGCCGCACCGGACGGCACCACGGACGCGGGTCCCGCGCCCGTGGCCGCGGCCCTTTCGGACACGGCGGGGGCCGGTCGCCGGGGGCCGGGACCCGGCTGCGATCCCGCGCCGAAGGCCTGGCCGTGACCGGAGACGCGGCCCTGGCCGCGGACATGGCCGGAACCGGGGGCGTGGCCAGGAACGCGGGCGTGCTCCGGACCGGGGGCATGACCAGCAACGCCGGTGTGCTCCGGACCAGCAGCACGACCAGGAACACCGGTGTGCTCCGGACCGGAGGCATGACCACGAACACCGGTGCGTTCCGGACCAGCAGCATGACCAGGAACACCGGTGTGCTCCGGACCTCGCTGCGGTCCTGTGCCTGCCTTCGGGCCCGTGCCGGTCTCCGGGTTCGGGTCGGCCAGGGAGGCCGCGTCCACCTGGTGGGTCGGCTCCGGCCCGAGGCCCGCGCCCGCCCGCGGTCCCGCGCCGGGCTCAGGGCCCGCAGGGGAAGCCGCGCTCGCCCGGTGGCCCGGGCCGGCCGGGGAGGACGGGGAAGACGGGGTGGGCCGGGGGGTCGTCGGCGGTGGGAGCAGGGGGGTCGCTCCCGGCTGGGGTCCCGGGCCGGGCGGCGGGGCGGTGCTGGTGGCGGCGGACAGGGCCTCCGCCAGCCCGCCGAACTCGACGTGCACGACCAGGACCGGCTTGCCTGGCACCTCCTGCGCGGCCGAGCGCAGCGCCTCGGCCAGGGCGGCGTTCTCGGCGGCCCCCTCCCCCAGCGCCGGTATCAGCGTGACGACCACCGCGTCGGTGGTCTCGTCGGCGAGCGCCCGGGACAACGCGATCCGGAAGTCCTCCGCCGAGGCCCCCGTCGTCAGGTCCCGCGGCGGCTGGGGGCGCAGCCCCTCCGCGAGACAGCGGTCGTAGGTCAGCACGCCCAGCGACTCGGAGTTGCCGAGGATCGCCACGCGCGGCCCCGGCGGCAGCGGCTGCCGGGCGAGCAGCAGGCCGGTGTCGACCAGTTCGGTGATGGTATCGACCCGGATCACACCGGCCTGCCGCAGCAGCGCGGACACCGTCGCGTGCGGCAGCCGCGTCGCCCGTACCGCGTGCCCCTGCGGGGCGGAGCCCGCGCTCTGCACCACGACCAGCGGCTTCACCGCCGCCGTGCGCCGGGCCAGGCGGGTGAACTTGCGCGGGTTGCCGATGGACTCCAGGTACATCAGGGCGACGTCAGTGTCGGGGTCGTCGTACCAGAACTGCATGACGTCGTTGCCGGAGACGTCCGCCCTGTTGCCGGCGGACACGAAGGTCGACACGCCCGTGACCCCGGTGACCCCGCCGCCGCGCCGGTGCAGCCGGGACAGCAGCGCGATGCCGATGGCCCCGGACTGGGCGAACAGACCGATGCGGCCGGGCCGCGGCAGCTCGGGGGCGAGGGAGGCGTTCAGCCGGACGTCCGGCGAGGTGTTGATGATCCCGAAGGTGTTGGGCCCGATGATCCGCATGCCGTACGTCCGCGCCTGTCGCACGAGCGCGCGCTGCCGCTCACGTCCCTCGGGGCCGCTCTCCGCGTAGCCCGCGGAGATCACGACGAGGCCCTGCACGCCGTGCTCGCCGCACTCGGCGACGGCGTCCGGGACGTGCTCGGCCGGCACGGCGACGACGGCGAGGTCCACGGGCCCGTCGATGTCCCGCACCGAGCGGTGGGCGGGCACCCCGTCGATCTCCTCGCGGTCCTCGCCGAAGGCCCGGTTCACGGCGTGCAGCCGGCCCGTGAACCCGGCGTCGCGGATGTTGTCGAGGATGCCGCGGCCCACGCCGCCGCGCGCGCGGCCCACGCCGATGACGGCGACCGAGCCGGGCGCCAGGAGCCGCCGTACCGACCGGCCCTCGGCCCGCTGCTCCCGTGCGCGCTGCACGGCCAGCGAGCGGTCGGTCGGCTCGATGTCGAACTCCAGGCGTACGACGCCGTCCTCGAAGCTGCGCTTCTGGGTGTACCCGGCGTCCGTGAACACCTTGATCATCTTGGTGTTGGCCGGAAGCACCTCGGCGGTGAAGCGGCGGATGCCACGCTCGCGGGCGACGGCCGCGATGTGCTCCAGGAGCGCGGAGGCGACCCCGCGTCCCTGGTGGGCGTCCTGCACCAGGAAGGCGACCTCGGCCTCGTCGGAGGGCGCCGAGGCGGGCATGCCGTCCACGCCGACGCGGTCGTAGCGTACGGTGGCGATGAACTCGCCGCCGACCGTGGCCGCGAGTCCCACCCGATCCACGAAGTCGTGGTGCGTGAAGCGGTGGACGTCCTTCGCGGACAGACGCGGGTAGGGCGCGAAGAAGCGGTAATACTTGGACTCGTCCGACACCTGTTCGTAGAAGCTGACCAGATGGTCGGCGTCGTCGGCGGTGATGGGGCGGATCCTCGCGGTGCCGCCGTCGCGCAGCACCACGTCGGCCTCCCAGTGGGCGGGGTACGCGTGCCGGTCCGGCGAGGTCTGCATGCGCCCCAGCGTACGGCTCGCGTCCGACAGCGGCGCGAGGCAGTCTGTGGAGGACACCCATCGGACCGAGGCCGCGGTCCGATGCCACCCGGAGCGGCGCACGCGCCGCTCCGGACCTGTTCCACATATGGAAAACTGGTCTAGACAACCCTGATCACCTGAAGGGCAGCAACACATGGCTGAGCGCCGCGTCAACGTCGGCTGGGCCGAGGGTCTCCACGCCCGCCCCGCCTCCATCTTCGTCCGGGCCGCCACGGCCGCAGGCATCCCCGTGACGATCGCCAAGGCCGACGGCACGCCCGTCAACGCGGCCTCCATGCTGGCCGTGCTCGGCCTCGGCGCCGAGGGCGGCGAGGAGATCGTCCTGGCCTCCGACGCCGACGGCGCGGACGCCGCGCTGGACCGGCTGGCCAAGCTGGTCGCCGAGGGGCTCGAGGAGCTTCCCGAGACGGTCTGACCGGCAGGACCGGTGAAGCACCGAAGCCGTGCCGCCCCGTCCGGGCGGCACGGCTTCGCCGCGTCGGCGCAGGGAATCAGACGTGGACGCCGTGCTTGCGGAGGTAGGCCACGGGGTCGACGTCGGAGCCGTAGTCCGGGGTCGTACGGGCCTCGAAGTGCAGGTGCGGTCCGGTGACGTTGCCGGTCGCGCCGGACAGGCCGATCCGCTGGCCGGGGACGACCCGCTGGCCCACGGAGACCGCGATGGACGACAGGTGCCCGTACTGGGTGTACATGCCGTCGGCCATCCTGATCACGACCTGGTTGCCGTACGCCCCGCCCCAGCCGGCGTCGACGACGGTGCCGAGGCCGACCGCGTGCACGGGGGTGCCGCTCGCGGCGTGGAAGTCGACACCGGTGTGGGTGCCGGAGGACCAGAGGGAGCCACCGACCCGGTAGCCGGTCGATATGTAGGAGTCGAGGATCGGCGTCACGAAGGCGTTGAGGCGCTTGCGCTCGGCCTCGCGGGCGGCGCGGGCCTTGGCCTCGCGCTCCTTCGCCGCCCCCTCCGCGGCCTTCTTGCGCGCGACCGCCTCGGCCTGCTTGCGCGCGGCGGCCCGGTGCTGGGCGACGGCCTGGGCCTCGATCTTCTCGGCGACGCTGTCGCCCAGGGTGACGACCGGGGTGAGGCCGGTGTCCTCGAGGGCGGGAACGTCCGCGGCGAGGGCCGGGGCGGCGAGGGTGCCGATGACACCGGTGGTGGCCAGGGCCGCGACGCCCGCCGCGCGGGCGGTGGTGCGGTGCATCCGGCTCGGCCGTCGGTGCTTCCCGGCGGCACGGGTGAACGCCATGGAGACGTGGGTCCTTTCCTTCCCTGTCGCCTACCGGGTTAGCTGACGGGTTCGGAGCAGGAAGGTCTCCTACGGCGCCGCGCGTCGCGCTGACGGCCGATTCACCCCAGGGACGGTGGGTCCCCGGCTCCCCTGGCTCGCGCCGTACGGGGACTCGGCGATGACTGTCCGGTGCCGCGGACGCGGCGCACTGCCCGACGAACAGCCGGACCGACGCTAGACGGGGCCGCTTTCAATCCCCAAACGGATCAGATGTTTTGTAGCGCACACCACAGGGCAGACAGGCGATCTCCCCCTCAATTCGGACAACACCAGGACAACACAGGGCCCTGGTGACGCTTCGGTCACCAGGGCCCTGTGCGCGCGTGTGCCCCTCGCCGCGCTCGGCGGCGGCGAGGCGGGCCTCTACTCGGCCGCGACGACGACGACCCGGCCGACGCCCAGGGCCTCGACGGGCTCCTTGATCTGCGCCGCGTCACCGACGAGGACCGTCACCAGACGGTCCACCGGGAACGCGTTGACGACGGCCGCGGTGGCCTCCACCGTGCCGGTCGCGGCGAGCTGCTGGTAGAGCGTCGCCTGGTAGTCGTCGGGCAGGTGCTGCTCGACCTGGTCGGCCAGCGTGCCGGCCACGGCGGCCGCCGTCTCGTACTTCAGCGGCGCCACACCGACGAGGTTCTGCACAGCGACGTCCCGCTCGGCGTCGGTGAGGCCCTCCGCGGCGAGCTTGCGCAACACCGTGAACAGGTCGTCCAGGGCCGGGCCGGTGTTCGGGGTGTCGACCGAGCCGCTGATGGCAAGCATCGCGGCGCCCGACCCGTCGGGGGCCGACCGCAGCACCTGACCGAACGCCCGCACCCCGTAGGTGTATCCCTTCTCCTCGCGCAGGACGCGGTCCAGGCGGGAGGTGAGGGTGCCGCCGAGGCAGTAGGTGCCGAGCACCTGGGCGGGCCACACGCGGTCGTGCCGGTCGGGACCGATCCGCCCGATGAGCAACTGCGTCTGGACGGCGCCGGGCCGGTCCACGATGACCACACGGCCGGTGTCGTCGGCGGTCACCGGCGGCACGGGCCGCGGCTTGGCGGGCAAGGCGGTCCAGGCGCCCAGGGTCCGGCTCAGCAGCTCGTCGAGGTCGACGCCGGTGAGGTCGCCGACGACCACGGCGGTGGCCGTGGCCGGGCGCACGTGCCGGTCGTAGAAGGCGCGCACGGCCGCCGCGTCGATGGCGCCGACCGTCTCCTCGGTGCCCTGGCGCGGACGCGACATGCGCGCGTCGGCCGGGAAGAGCTCCTTGGACAGCTCCTTGGCGGCGCGGCGGGCCGGGTTGGCCAGCTCGTGCGGGATCTCGTCGAGCCGGTTGCGCACCAGCCGCTCGACCTCGGAGTCGGCGAACGCCGGCGCCCTGAGGGCGTCGGACAGCAGGCCGAGACCCTTGGCCAGGCGGGAGGCCGGGACTTCCAGGCTCAGCCGTACGCCGGGGTGGTCGGCGTGCGCGTCGAGGGTGGCACCGGCGCGCTCCAGCTCGGCGGCGAACTCCTCGGCGGAGTGCTGGTCGGTGCCCTCGGAGAAGGCCCGCGCCATGATCGTGGCGACGCCGTCCAGACTGGCCGGCTCCGCGTCCAGGGGTGCGTCAAGGAGCACCTCGACGGCGACGACCTGCTGGCCGGGGCGGTGACAGCGCAGCACCGTCAGGCCGTTGTCCAGCGTCCCGCGCTCGGGTGCGGGGAACGCCCACGGCTTGGCCGCGCCGGCCCGGGGCTGGGGGTGGAACTCCATCGTGGCGAGCTCGGTCACTTCGCCGCCTCCTCGGTCTCGTCGGTGGCCGCGGCGTCCGCGTCCTGGGCGTCGTCCTGCGCGTCGGCGGTGGTCGGCTCGTAGACGAGCACCGCGCGGTTGTCGGGGCGCAGACGGGACTTGGCGACCTCCTGAACCTCCTCGGGCGTCACCTCCAGGACGCGCTTGACGGCGGTCAGGGCGAGCTGCGGGTCGCCGAACAGGACGGCGTAGCGGCACAGTTCGTCGGCGCGGCCGGCGACCGTACCGAGGCGGTCCAGCCACTCGCGCTCCAGCTGGGCCTGGGCGCGCTCCATCTCCTCGGCCGTCGGGCCCTGTTCGGCGAACCGGGCGAGCTCCTCGTCGATGGCCGACTCGATGACGGGGACCTCGACGTCGCCGGAGGTCTTCACGTCCAGCCAGCCCAGGGAGGGCGCGCCGGCCAGCCGCAGCAGTCCGAAGCCGGCCGCGACGGCCGTACGGTCGCGGCGCACCAGCCGGTTGTAGAGCCGGGAGGACTCGCCGCCACCGAGGATGGTGAGCGCCAGGTCGGCCGCGTCGGACGCGCGCGTGCCGTCGTGCGGCAGCCGGTAGGCGGCCATCAGGGCGCGGGCCGGGACCTCCTCCTCGACGACCTCGCGCAGCTGCCCGCCGATGACCTCGGGCAGGGAGCCGTCGCGGGGCTCGGGCTTGCCGTCGTGGGACGCGATGGAGCCGAAGTACTTCTCGACCCAGGCGAGCGTCTGCTCCGGGTCGATGTCGCCGACGACCGACAGGACGGCGTTGTTCGGCGCGTAGTACGTGCGGAAGAACGCGCGCGCGTCCTCCAGGGTGGCCGCGTCCAGGTCCGCCATGGACCCGATCGGCGTGTGGTGGTACGGGTGGCCCTCCGGGTAGGCGAGGGCGGTCAGCCGCTCGAAGGCGGTGCCGTAGGGGACGTTGTCGTAGCGCTGGCGGCGCTCGTTCTTGACGACGTCGCGCTGGTTCTCCATGGACTCGTCGTCCAGCGCCGCGAGCAGGGAGCCCATGCGGTCGGCCTCCAGCCAGAGGGCGAGCTCCAGCTGGTGGGCGGGCATGGTCTCGAAGTAGTTGGTGCGCTCGAAGCTGGTGGTGCCGTTGAGCGAGCCGCCCGCGCCCTGCACCAGCTCGAAGTGGCCGTTGCCCTTGACCTGGGCGGAGCCCTGGAACATCAGGTGCTCGAAAAGGTGAGCCAGGCCGGTGCGTCCCTTGACCTCGTGGCGCGAGCCGACGTCGTACCAGAGGCACACCGCCGCGACCGGGGTCAGGTGGTCCTCGGAGAGCACCACGCGCAGGCCGTTGGCCAGCCGGTGCTCGGTCGCTGTCAGGCCGCCGGATCCTGCTTCGGCTGCGGCCGTGTGACCCTTGGGCATGTACGTCCCTTCGATCGCGGTGGCGGTCTGCGAACCGCCCTTTTCCTGCCGGTCCTGCCACTGTATGCAAGCGTGTGGACCCCTGGCGAAGTTCCCACGGTCCGTACGCCGAGAGCGAGACGGAAAGCGACGCGCCCCGGCGGCACCCGGGAGCGGGACGGGTCGCGAGGACGGGCGCGGACGGGCGGGAGGGCGGCCCGGAGGCCGGACGGGACCCCGGAACGCGCCCTGTGGGGACGGGGCGTGGTCCGGGTTGTCAGCCGGGCGGTCCACAATGGTCGGCGTCAGATCCCGTCACGCTTCAGCAAGGAGCCGGCAGCGATGGCCCGCCGCAGCACGAAGACCCCGCCGCCCGACGACTCGTACGAGGAGAGAATCCTCGACATCGACGTCGTCGACGAGATGCAGGGCTCCTTCCTCGAGTACGCGTACTCGGTCATCTACTCCCGCGCGTTGCCGGACGCCCGGGACGGACTCAAGCCGGTGCACCGCCGCATCGTCTACCAGATGAACGAGATGGGCCTGCGTCCCGACCGCGGCTACGTGAAGTGCGCCCGCGTCGTCGGCGAGGTCATGGGCAAGCTGCACCCGCACGGCGACGCGTCGATCTACGACGCCCTGGTGCGTCTGACCCAGCCCTTCTCGATGCGCGTCCCCCTGGTCGACGGCCACGGCAACTTCGGCTCGCTGGGCAACGACGACCCGCCGGCCGCCATGCGGTACACCGAGTGCCGGATGGCCGAGGCCACGGGCCTGATGACGGAGTCCATCGACGAGGACACCGTCGACTTCGCCCCCAACTACGACGGCCAGGAGCAGGAGCCGGTGGCGCTGCCGGCCGCCTTCCCGAACCTGCTGGTGAACGGGGCCTCGGGCATCGCCGTCGGCATGGCCACGAACATGCCCCCGCACAACCTCAACGAGGTCATCGCGGCCGCCCGCCATCTGATCCGCCACCCGAACGCGGACCTGGACGCCCTGATGCGGCACGTCCCGGGCCCCGACCTGCCCACCGGTGGCCGGATCGTCGGTCTGTCCGGGATCAGGGACGCCTACGAGAACGGCCGCGGCACCTTCAAGATCCGCGCGACGGTCTCGGTGGAGACCGTGACCGCCCGCCGCAAGGGCCTGGTCGTCACCGAGCTGCCCTTCTCCGTGGGCCCGGAGAAGGTGATCGCCAAGATCAAGGACCTGGTCGGCTCGAAGAAGATCCAGGGCATCGCCGACGTCAAGGATCTCACCGACCGTGCGCACGGCCTGCGCCTGGTCATCGAGATCAAGAACGGCTTCGTGCCGGAGGCCGTCCTGGAGCAGCTCTACAAGCTGACGCCGATGGAGGAGTCCTTCGGCATCAACAACGTCGCCCTGGTCGACGGCCAGCCCCTCACGCTCGGCCTGAAGGAGCTCCTGGAGGTCTACCTCGACCACCGCTTCGACGTCGTACGCCGCCGCAGCGAGTACCGCCGGGGCAAGCGGCGCGACCGACTGCACCTGGTCGAGGGTCTGCTCACCGCGCTGGTGGACATCGACGAGGTCATCCGTCTGATCCGCGCCAGCGAGAACTCCGCGCAGGCCAAGGAACGCCTGATGGAGCGCTTCTCGCTGAGCGAGGTGCAGACCCAGTACATCCTCGACACCCCGCTGCGCCGCCTGACCAAGTTCGACCGCATCGAGCTGGAGGCGGAGAAGAGCAGGCTCACCGCGGAGATCGAGGAGCTGACCCGGATCCTGGAGTCGGACGCGGAGCTGCGCAAGCTGGTCTCGGCCGAACTGGCCGCGGTCGCCAAGAAGTTCGGCAACCCTCGGCGCACCATGCTGCTGGAGGCGGGCGCGGCCCCGGCTGCCGCGGGGCCGCTGCAGGTGGCGGACGACCCGTGCCGCGTCATGCTGTCCTCGACGGGCCTGCTGGCCCGCACGGTGAGCGGCGAGCCGCTCCCGCGGGACACGGACGGCAAGCGGCACAAGCACGACGTGATCGTCTCGGCTGTCCCGGCGACCGCCCGAGGCGAGGTGGGCGTGGTGACGTCGGCGGGCCGCCTGCTCCGCGTGAACGTCGTCGACCTGCCCCAACTGCCGGAGACGGAGTCTGCGCCGAACCTCTCCGGCGGCGCTCCGCTGGCCGAGTTCGTCTCCCTGGAGGACGACGAGACCGTGGTGTGCCTCACCACGCTGGACGAGTCCTCGCCGGGCCTGGCGCTCGGCACCGAACAGGGTGTCGTCAAGCGGGTCGTCCCCGACTACCCCTCCAACAAGGAGGAGTTGGAGGTGATCACGCTCAAGGAGGGTGACCGGATCGTCGGGGCGGTCGAGCTGCGCACCGGCGAGGAGGACCTGGTCTTCATCACGGACGACGCCCAGCTCCTGCGCTACCAGGCCTCCCAGGTCCGCCCGCAGGGCCGCGCGGCCGGCGGCATGGCCGGCATCAAGCTCACCGACGGCGCCAAGGTCATCTCGTTCACGGCCGTCGACCCGGCCGCCGACGCGATCGTCCTCACCGTCGCGGGCTCGCGCGGCACGCTGGACGACTCCGTGCAGACGACGGGCAAGGTCACGCCGTTCGACCAGTACCCGCGCAAGGGCCGCGCCACCGGCGGCGTGCGCTGCCAGCGGTTCCTGAAGGGCGAGGACTGCCTGGCCTTCGCCTGGGCCGGCCCGGTCCCGGCCCGTGCCACCCAGAAGAACGGCAGCCCGGCCGAACTCCCGGAGATCGACCCGCGCCGCGACGGCTCGGGCGTGTCCCTGCCGAAGACGGTGTGGGTGGTGGCCGGCCCCGCCTGATCCGAGGGCCCCTTCCGGTCCCGGCACCAGGACCGGAAGGGCCGGGACCGGGGCGGGGACCGGTTCCGCGAAACCCGAGGCCAGGGTGCCCAGGCTCGTCTAGACCGAGGGGTCCACCAGGTCCGGGGGCGGGTCCGCGAGGACCGGGTCCGGGGCGAGGACCGGGTCCGGGGCGAGGACCGGGTCCGGGGCGAGGTCCGGGGCCGGGGTCGTGGGGTCGTGGGGCTCGGGGTCCCGGACGTAGCGCAGGACGCCCCACATTCCGTGTTCGTCGGCCTGCGGAGCGATCCGCTTGCACGCCTCCAGCTCCTTGCCGAGGGCGCCCGCGTCGATGCCGGAACCGATGAGCACCAGCTGGGTGAGGCGGGGCTCGCCGTCCGGCCAGGGCTCGGGGTAGAAGCGCAGGAAGCTCCCGACGGCGTGCACGGCGTACCGGTTGCGCGGATCGTACGGGCCGAAGCCGACGTACCCCTTGATCCGGTAGAGCCCGTCGGGGCGGCTGTCCAGGAACCGCATCAGCCGG
This sequence comes from Streptomyces sp. NPDC052043, assembly GCF_044548235.1. NCBI lineage: Bacteria > Bacillati > Actinomycetota > Actinomycetes > Kitasatosporales > Streptomycetaceae > Streptomyces > Streptomyces sp. NPDC052043. The sequence goes on along the minus strand of NZ_JBIUBT010000002.1, from coordinate 99,708 downwards.
CGGGGGTCGAGCGGCACGTCGGAGACGAAGGAGAGGCTGTCGTAGCCGGCGTGCAGATGCCCGGCATGGTGGTCGTGGGCGTCGTCCGCGTCGGGCACGTGCAGGTCGTCGAAGGAGAGCTGCCCGACCCGCTCCTCGCTCGGCCGGCAGTCGAAGAGGAACTCGGGGTCCACCCGGCCGTACGAGGCCGGGACGACGGCGGCCCCGTCGGCCAGGGTCCGTACGAGTTCGAGCACCTTCCCACCGGCGGCGGCCCGGTCGGTCTTGTTGACGACCACGAGGTCGGCGAGCGCCAGATGCCGGTCGATCTCGGGATGCCTCGCGCGGGTGTCGTCGAACTCGACGGCGTCGACGACCTCGACGAGCCCGCCGTAGACGACCCTGGGGTTGTCGCTGGCCAGCACCATGCGGACGAGTTCCTGGGGTTCGGCGAGCCCGCTGGCCTCGATGACGACGACGTCGACACCGGCGGCCGGACTCGTCAGCCGGTCGAGGTACACGTCGAGCTCACTGGCGTCGACCGCGCAGCACAGGCACCCGTTGCCGAGGGAGACGGTGGAGTCCCCGAGGGCTCCCGCGACCGCCATGGCGTCGATCTCGACGGCCCCGAAGTCGTTGACGATCGCACCGATGCGGCTGCCGCCGCTGCGGTGCAGCAGGTGGTTGAGGAGCGTGGTCTTGCCCGAGCCGAGGAATCCGGCGAGCACCACGACCGGGATCTGCGCCGCGCTGCGACTCGGACTCGGGTACCGGCTCGGCTGACTCACCGTGCGACCTCTCTCACGCCGACGCGCGCGCCGGCTCAAGAACCGGCGCACGTACGAGGATGGAATGCCGACCAAGGATACGAGCCGTGGGCGTCACGGCCGCCGAACCGCCGGCGCGGCGGTATCCGGAGCAGAACACTCCGGGGGCTGGACGCTGCTCCGGCCGGAGTCAGGTTAGGCTCACCTGCGTGAGTACGTGCTCCACCTCCTCCCGGCAGCTCGACGAGCCGGTGGCCGCCACCGCGGCCACGGCGACGACCTGGCTGCTGCTGGAACAGCCCGGCCCCTGGGGTGCCAAGGCACTCACCTCGAGCCATCTGGACCCCGCGCTCGGGCGTGCGCTGGAGCGCGCGGTGCAGGGCACCGGCGTCCGTGTCGCGCTCATCCGCCGTCCGGGGCGGCACGCCGACCGCCGCACCCGGCCCGTACGGTCCGTACGGCAGGTGTACGCGGCCCACACCGTCCCCGGAAACGTATCGCTGCACAGCGCCACGACCACCGACCCGGACGACCTGCTGGCCCTCGACTTCGCCGCCCTGGGCAAGGGTGACCACCACACCTTCGACGCCGCTCTGCGGGGCGGACCCCACACAGGTGATCCGCTCGCGCTGGTGTGCACCAACGGCAAGCGGGACCAGTGCTGCGCCCTCCTCGGCCGCCCCCTCGCGGCCGAGCTCGCCTCCTCCGGAGTCCAGGACGTCTGGGAGGTCACGCACCTGGGCGGCCACCGCTTCTCGCCGACACTGCTCGTGCTGCCGTTCGGATACGCCTACGGCAGGGCCGAGGCCCACGCGGTCAAGGAGGTCCTGCACGGTGTGAGCGAGGGCCGGGTGGTCCTCGAGGGCTGCCGGGGCCGCACGGCCTGGGAGCGGCCCGGGCAGGCCGCGGAACTGGCGGTGCGGGAGGCGGCGGGCGAGTTCCGCGCGGACGCGCTGAGCGTCGTGCGCACCGAGGACCTGCTCACCGCCGGCTCGGCGCCGTGCTGGGAGGTCACCGTCGCCCATGCCGACGGACGCCGGTGGCGTGTGACCGTCGTCCAGCGGGCCGCTCTGCCGCCGCACCCGGAGAGCTGTGGCGCCTCGCCGCTGGGCGGGCCGACGCGCATGGAGGTCGTCGCCGTCCGCGAACCGGCGACCGCACCGCTCGCCTGCTGACGGCCCACCGGCCGGGGACGACCACCGAGGCGCACGGCGGGAGATCCGCACCACACCCGGGAGCAGCCCCCGCGCCCCGACGTACTGTCATGGTCATGAGCGCCTCTCCTCCCGCACGCCGCCGGCGGCTGGGCCTGCCGCGACGTGTCTTCTCGCAGGTGTTGTTGATGCAGTTGGTGATCGCCGCGGGAGTCGCCGTGCTCGCGACCGGTCTGTTCCTCGCGCCGCTGGGCCACCAGCTGGACGAGCAGGCGATGCGGCGGGCGCTCGCCATCGCCGAGACCGCCGCCCAGAACCGGCAGATCGCACGGGACCTCCAGCACACCGCACCGAGCGTCGACGGGCCCGTGCAGCGGGAGGCGGAGCGGATCCGGAAGACGACCGGCGCCGAGTACGTCGTGGTGATGGACATGCACGGCACGCGCTGGTCGCACACGGATCCGGAGCAGATCGGCAGGCCCGTGTCCACGGATCCCGGGACGGCCCTGGCCGGCCGGAAGGTCATGGAGATCGACACCGGCACGCTGGGCCGCTCGGCACGCGGAAAGGTGCCCCTGTACGACGACGACCACCGCATCGTGGGGGCGGTCTCGGTCGGCATCGCCTACGGCAGCGTGCGGGCCAAGCTGATCGACGCCATCCCGGGCCTGTTCGCCTACGCCGGCGGCGCCCTGGCCGTGGGCGCGCTGGCCGCGTGGCTCGTCTCCCGGCGGGTCCAGCGGCAGACGAGGGACCTGGCCTTCTCGGACATCGCGGCCCTGCTCGCCGAGCGCGAGGCCATGCTGCACGGCATCCGGGAGGGGGTCGTGGCCCTGGACCGCGGCGGGCGGATCCGCCTGCTCAACGACGAGGCACGGCGGCTGCTCGGCCTCGACGACGCGGCGGTCGGCCGGTCGCTCGACGAGGCGCTCGGCCAGGGCCGTACGACCGACGTCCTGGCCGGGCGGGTGACGGGCACCGACCTGCTCACCGTGCGCGGGCAGCGCGTCCTGGTCGCCAACCGGATGCCGACCGACGACGGGGGCGCCGTCGCCACCCTGCGCGACCGCACCGAACTGGAGGAACTGGGCCGGGAGCTGGACTCGACGCGCGGCCTGATCGACGCCCTGCGCGCCCAGGACCACGAGCACGCCAACCGCATGCACACGCTGCTCGGGCTGCTGGAGCTGGAGATGTACGACGACGCCGTGGAGTTCGTCGGAGAGGTGGTCGGCGACCACCGGGCCACCGCCGAGCAGGTCACCGAGAAGATCCAGGACCCGCTGCTCGCCGCCCTGCTCGTCGGCAAGGCGACCGTCGCGGCCGAGCGCGGGGTCGCGCTGTGGCTGTCGGACCGCACGCACCTGCCCGACCGGCTCGTCGACCCCAGGGGGCTGGTGACGATCGTCGGCAACCTGGTCGACAACGCGCTCGACGCCGTCGCGGCGACCCCCCACGCGCGCGTGGAGGTCGAGCTGCGCGCGGAGGGACGTACCGCCGTGCTCCGGGTGCGCGACACCGGTCCCGGGGTCCCGGCGGGCCGGCGTGACCTGATCTTCACGGAGGGGTGGTCGACCAAGCAGCCGCCGGCGCACGGCAGGCGCGGTATCGGTCTGTCCCTGGTGCGCAGGCTCGCCGAGCGGCAGGGCGGAACCGTCACGGTCGGCGAGGCGTACGGCGGCGGCGCGGAGTTCACGGTCGTCCTCCCCGAGGCGCTCGCCGAGCCGGAACCGGAGCCGGCGGCCGTCCTCGGCCCCGCTGCGGCGGCCGGCGAGGAGCAGCGGTGATCGAGGTCCTGGTCGTGGACGACGACGTCCGGGTGGCGCGGGTCAACGCCGCCTACGTGGAGAAGGTGCCGGGCTTCCGCGTCGCCGGTGAGGCGCACAGCGCGGCCGAGGCCCTCCTCCGGCTGGAGACGCTGCCGCGCCTCGACCTGGTCCTCATGGACCACTACCTGCCCGACGACACGGGTCTGTCGGTCGTGCGGGAGATGCGCGGTCGCGGCCACCTGACCGACGTGATCATGGTGACGGCGGCCCGCGACGTGTCGACCGTGCGGGCGGCGATGCGGCACGGCGCGCTCCACTACCTGATCAAGCCGTTCACCTTCGCCGGGCTGCGGTCCAGACTGGAGGCGTACGCGGCGCTGCGCCGCGCCCTGGACGACGGCGGGGAGGCAGAACAGGCCCAGGTCGACCGGTTCTTCGGGGCGCTGTCGGCGCCGCCGGAACCCGGGCTGCCCAAGGGGCACTCCCCCGCCACCGCCGAACTCGTCCGCCGGACCCTGATGAGCGCCGACGGGCCCCTGTCGGCCCAGGAGGTCGCCGAACGGACCGCGGTGAGCCGGCAGACCGCCCAGCGCTGTCTGAAGTTCCTGGAGCGCACCGGGCAGGCCCGGCTGACGCTGAAGTACGGCGGCACGGGCCGCCCGGAACACCGTTACGTGTGGGCGGCCCGCGCCTGAGGCCATGGCTGGGACCTGTTCGCAACAGGCCCCGGGAGGGGCCCCTGCCTACAGGTGTCAGCCCGCGGCCTTCTCGACGAACTCGGTGGTGTACGTCTTGCTCAGGTCCACGTTGGCGTTCTGGATGTTGGGGTTGAACGCCTTGAGCACCTTCTCGACGGTCTCCGGACCGTTCTGCGGCATGACGCCGTCGGTGGTGAACATCGGCAGCGTGCTCTTGATCGCCTCCGCGTAGAGCGCCTGGTCGCCCTGGGAGTAGTCGGCGGGCATCTTGGCGGCGATCTCGTCGGCGCTGTGGGTGGACATCCACTTGAGCGTCTTGACGAACGCGTTGGCCAGCTTCTGGACGGTCTCCTTGTGGCCGTTGACCCAGTCCGTCTGCATGTAGAGGCTGGACGACGGGTACGGGCCGCCGAGCGCCTCCTGCGAGCCCTCGGGCGTGCGCATGTCGACGAGGACCTTGCCCGCCTTCTTCTCCAGGATCGTCGCGACGGTCGGATCGGTCGTCATACCGGCGTCGATGGAGCCCTGCTCGAGTGCGGCGATGAAGGTCGGCCCCGCGCCGACGGCGACCGGGCTGAACTCGCTGACCTTCACACCGTTCTTGACCGCCAGGTACTTGGTGAGGAAGTCGGTCGAGGAACCCAGGCCGGTGACGCCGAGCTTCTTGCCCTTGAAGTCCTTCGGTGACGTGATCTTGTCCGCCGCCTTGTTGGAGACGACCTCCACCTCGCCCGGCGCGTGCGAGAACTGCACCACGGACTCGACGTACTTCTTGTGGGTCTGAAGGTCCAGAGTGTGGTCGTAGAAGCCGACGGCGCCCTGGACCTGGCCGGAGACGAGGGCGGTCTCGGCCTGGACGCCGGCGGGCTCGCTCAGCAGCTCGACGTCCAGGCCCTCGTCGGTGAAGTAGCCGAGGCGCTGGGTGAGCATCGCGGGCAGGTAGATGACCTTGTCCAGGCCGCCCACCATGATCTTGACGTGCTCGCCCTTGCCCTTGCTCTTGCCCGAGTCAGAGGTGGAGCTTGCCGCGTCGTTGGCGCAGGCGGTGAGGGAGGACAGGGCGAGCAGGCCGGCGGCGGCCGACGCCGCGAATCTGGCGGTCTTGCGCATGAGAGTTCACGTCCTTGTGAGAGAGCAGTACGAGGAGACGAAGAAGAAAGGGGGGACCAGAGCCGGTGTGGCAGTGGGCGGTCAGTCCCCGGAGCCCGCCGGCTTCCAGCGGAAGATGCGGCGCTCGGTGAAGGTGAGCAGCCCCTCGGCGACGAGCGCGACCGCGGCGAGGATGACCATCGCGGCGTACACACCGGCCGCGTTGAAGGTGCCCTGGGACGTCGCGACCAGCAGGCCGATGCCCTTGGTGGCGCCGATGTACTCGCCGACGATGGCGCCGATGAGGGCGAAGCCGAAGCTGACGTGCAGGCTGGTGAAGATCCACGAGGTCGCGGACGGGATGACCACCTGGAAGGTGACCCTGCGGTCGCTCGCGCCGAGGATCCGCGCGTTGGCCACCAGGTTGCGGTCGACCTCCCGGGCGCCCTGGAAGGCGTTGAAGAACACCGGGAAGAACACGAGCACGACGGCCGAGGCGATCTTGGAGAGAGGTCCGAGCCCGAACCAGATCACGAAGATCGGGGCCAGGACGATCCTCGGGAGGGAGTTGAGCACCTTGATGTAGGGGCCGAGGACATCAGCGAGGAAGGTGATGCGTCCGAGCGCGATACCGAGGATCACACCGACCACCACGCCGAACACCCAGCCGATCAGGGCCTCGTAGAGCGTGTACCAGACCTGCTCACCCAGCGAGCCCTGCGCGGTGCCGTGCATGGTCCAGGTCCAGATCTGGTCCCAGATCTTCGAGGGCATCGAGAAGTTGAACGGATCGATGACCTCGGCCCGGGACAGCGCCTCCCACAGGCCGAGCACGGCCACCAGCACCAGGGCGCGGGCGGAGCCGACGACCACCTTGCGCCTACGCGCGGCGCGGGCCCTGGAGTGCGCGCGGTCCGGGGCCTTGGCCGTATCGACGACCGGAGTGCTGAGAACCTCAGGCGACATGAGCGGCACCTCTTTCACGGGTGATGCGGACCTCTTCGCCGAGCGAATCCCAGATCTCGCGGTAGATGTCGATGAACTCGGGCTGCAGGCGCACCTGCTCGACCTTGCGCGGCCGCGGCAGGTCGATGTCGAAGACCTGCTTCACGGTCGCGGGGCCGGCGGTCATGACGACGACCTTGTCGGCCAGCGCGATGGCCTCCTCCAGGTCGTGGGTGACGAAGACCACCGAGGCGCCCGTGCCCTCCCACAGCTCCAGGAGCTCGTCCGACATCAGTGCCCGGGTCTGCACGTCGAGCGCCGAGAAGGGCTCGTCCATCAGCAGGATCTCGGGGTCGTTGACGAAGGTGGCGGCGAGGGCGACGCGCTTGCGCTGACCACCGGAGAGCTGGTGCGGGTAGCGGTCCTCGAAGGCGGAGAGCCCGACGCGGGCCAGCCAGGCGCGCGCCTTCTCCTTCGCCTCCGCCTTCGGTACGCCGCGGAAGCGCGGTCCCGCCATCACGTTGGACAGCACCGTACGCCAGGGGAAGGTGGCGTCCTGCTGGAAGACGAAGCCGACCTTGCCGCCGACGCCCTGCACGGGCTCGCCGGCCACCAGCACATCACCCTCGGTGGGCTCCTCCAGCCCGCTGACCAGGGTCAGGGTCGTCGACTTGCCGCAGCCGGTGGGGCCGACCACGGCCACGAACTCGCCGCGCCGCACGGTGAGGTCGAGGTCCCGGACCGCCGTGTGCAGGCCCCCGGACGGGGTCCTGAACGTTTTGCTCGCGCCCCGCAGTTCGATGGCGGGGCTGGTGTCTGCGCTCATGGCCGGGACGGTAGATGTGGCCCCGCCCACAGCAGCAGTCTTCTGAGCGCAATCCGTTCTTTTGCTCGCAAGCACCTGTTGTGCTCGTTTTGCTCGCGCTACAACAACGGAGCCGGACAACGGCTCAACGCCCGCATGGCCTTCAGGGAAAGTGGCCCGATGATTGACGTCCTGGTGGTCGACGACGACTTCCGTGTCGCTGAGATAAACGCCAAGTACGTGGGAAAGGTTCCCGGTTTCCGGGTGGCCGCCCGCGCGCACAGTGCCGCGCAGGCCCTGACCACCGTGCAGCACGGTGGCATCGACCTGGTCCTGCTCGACCACTACCTGCCCGACCGCACCGGTCTTGAACTCGTCCACCGCATGCGGGAACAGGGCATCGGCACCGACGTCATCATGATCACGGCAGCCGGCGACGTGGCGACCGTCCAGCAGGCGATGCGTCTGGGCGCGCTGCACTACCTGGTCAAACCGTTCACCTTCGCCGCGCTGCGCACCCGCCTGGAGTCCTACGCCGCCCTGCGCCGCACCGTCGACCGTGTCGGCGGACGCGGCGTCACCGGGCAGGAGCAGGTGGACCGGATCTTCGGCGCCCTGCGCACCACGCCCGCGCCGGCGTCCCCGGGGCTGCCCAGCGGCCATTCGGAACCGACGACGGACCTCATCTGCGGTGTGCTGCACCGCGCCGACCAGCCCCTGTCCGCCCACGAGGTGGCCGCCCGCACCGGCCTGAGCCGCTCCACCGCCCAGCGCTACCTGCGCCACCTGGAGCAGGCCGGACGCCTGCGCCTGTCCCTGAAGTACGGCGACACGGGGCGGCCGGAGCACCGCTACGCCTGGGTGGCGCCGTAGCCCGTCCTGCGCGCGCCGCACGGCGGAACGGAGGCTCTTGACGCCGCGGTGCGGTGCCGGGCCTCGCTACACGGCCCCCGCCCCCGTCAGCGACCGCACCTCCGTCTCGGCGTGCTTGGCCTCGTCCGGCACCTCGGTGGAGGTGACGGTGCCGAGCCAGCCGGCGAGGAATCCCAGCGGGACGGAGACGAGGCCGGGGTTCTCCAGCGGGAAGAACTGGAAGTCGACACCCGGGAACAACGCGTCGGGGCTGCCGGAGACCACCGGGGAGAGCGCGACGAGCCCGAGGGCGGGAACCAGTCCGCCGTACACGGCCCACACCGCGCCCCGGGTCGTGAAACCGCGCCAGAACAGCGAGTACAGCAGCACCGGCAGGTTCGCCGAGGCGGCGACGGCGAACGCGAGGCCCACCAGGAAGGCCACGTTGAGGTTGCGGGCGAGCAGACCGAGGGCGATGGCCACCACGCCGACGCCGACCGCGGCGACGCGCGCCACGGCCACCTCGCCGTACTGCCGGGCGCCGCGGCGGCGCAGCGACGCGTACAGGTCGTGGGCCACCGACGCCGAGGAGGCGAGGGTGATCCCGGCGACCACCGCGAGGATCGTGGCGAAGGCGACCGCGGCCACCACCGCGAACAGGACCGTCCCCGCCGTGGAGTCGGCGCCGCCGCCGAGGTCGAGGGCCAGCAGCGGGACCGCCGTGTTCCCGGCCGCGTTGGACCCGCGCAGGGCGTCAGGACCGACGATCGCGGCCGCGCCGAAGCCGAGGACGATCGCCATCAGGTAGAAGCCGCCGATCAGCCCGATGGACCAGATCACCGAGCGCCGGGCGGCCCGCGCGGTCGGCACGGTGTAGAAGCGGGACAGGATGTGCGGCAGCCCCGCCGTGCCGAGCACCAGCGCCAGCCCGAGACTGATGAAGTCCAGGCGCGCGGTCAGGTCCCCGCCGTACTTCAGTCCTGGCGCCAGGAAGGCGTCGCCGTGGCCGCTGCGCTCGGCCGCGGTGAGCAGCAGCCGGTCGAGGTCGCCGTGGAACCTGACCAGGACGAGCACGGTCAGCACGACGGTGCCGCCCAGCAACAGGACCGCCTTGACGATCTGGATCCAGGTGGTGGCCCGCATCCCTCCCAGCGAGACGTAGATCACCATCAGGGCGCCGACGCCGATGACGGTCCAGGCCTGCGTCCCCGCGCCGGTCCGGCCCAGGAGCAACGCCACCAGGCTGCCCGCGCCCACCATCTGCGCGACCAGGTACAGAACGGACACGGTGACCGAGGAGGTTCCCGCCGCGATCCGCGCCGGCCGCTCGCTCATCCGCGCCGCGACCACGTCGGCGAGCGTGAACCGCCCGCAGTTGCGGACCAGTTCGGCGACGAGGAAGAGCACGACCAGCCAGGCCACGAAGAAGCCCACCACGTACAGCACCCCGTCGTAGCCGAACAGGGCGATCAGTCCGGGGACGCCCAGGAAGGAGGCGGCCGACGCGTAGTCGCCCGCGATGGCGAAACCGTTCTCCATGGGCGAGAACAGCCGGCCGCCCGCGTAGAACTCCTCCGCGGATCCGTGCCGGTTGCGGCTCACCCAGGTGGTGATCCCCAGGGTGACCGCCACGAACACGCTGAACAGGACGAGCGCCAGCGTCTGGTGGTTGCCCGTCACGAGGCACCACCGCGCACGCCGCGCGTCAGCTCCTGTGTGTCCCAGCGCAGTTCGAGCGCCGCCCGGTCCCTGCGCAGCCGTGCGTGCCGGGCGTAGGCCCAGGCGAGGAGAAAGGTGCTGAGGAACTGCCCGAGGCCCGCCAGCATTCCCACGTTCACCGCGCCCGCCACCGGCCGCGCCATCAGCCCGGGCGCGGTCGTCGCGGTCAGGACGTATCCCACGTACCAGGCGAGGAAGAGGGCGACCGCCGGGATCACGAACCTCCGGTACCGGCTGCGCACCTCCTGGAACGCCGCGCTGCGCTGCACCTCGAGGTACGCCTCGGCCGCCGCGCCGGCCTCCGGCCCGGCCACCCCCTCCCGGTGGGCCGCCGGTACGGGTGCGGTGGGAGCTCCCGTGCCGTTGCCGTCGCCCCAGCCGGAGGCCAGCGCGTCGTACCACGGGTCGCGGTACCTGATGTCCTCGGGCTCCGGATCCTGGCCTTCGTCGGTCCCGGGCACGTTCCCGGGACCGCCCCCTCCGGCGCGGAAGCGGTCGTTGCTTGGCTGCATGTCCAAGGATGGACAGAAGCGGAAGTTCCCTGACTTCTCTTCTCTCCGCTCTTCACTCCATCAGGTGACGCAGCCCGTCGGTGGCCGCGCCGGCACCGACACGGCGGTGCGGGCCTCCCCCGGAGGGAAGACCCGCACCCGCACCCGCACTTGTATCCGCGCCCGCGCCGAAGGGAACCGGTGTGCCCTGGCTAGGCGTCGATGCGCGAGCGGTCCAGGGTCGCGGCCGAGCTCGCGATGAACTCCTTGCGGGGTGCCACGTCGTTGCCCATCAGGAGGTCGAAGACCTGCTCGGCGGCCTCCAGGTCGGAGAGGTTGATCCGGCGCAGCGTGCGGTGGCGCGGGTCCATGGTGGTCTCCGCGAGCTGGTCGGCGTCCATCTCGCCGAGGCCCTTGTAGCGCTGGATCGAGTCCTTGTACCGCACGCCCTTGCCCTGGAACGCGAGCAGCTTGTCGCGCAGCTCGCGGTCCGAGTAGGTGTAGACGTACTTGTCCTGGCCCTTCTTCGGCTGGATCAGCTCGATACGGTGCAGCGGGGGCACCGCGGCGAACACCCGGCCCGCCTCGACCATGGGCCGCATGTAGCGGTGGAACAGCGTCAGGAGCAGGGTCCTGATGTGGGAGCCGTCGACATCGGCGTCGGTCATCATGATGATCTTGCCGTAGCGGGCCGCGTCCAGGTCGAAGGTGCGGCCCGAGCCGGCTCCTATCACCTGGATGATCGCGCCGCACTCGGCGTTCTTCAGCATGTCCGTGACGGACGACTTCTGCACGTTGAGGATCTTGCCGCGGATCGGCAGCAGCGCCTGGAACTCGGAGTTCCGCGCCAGCTTCGCCGTACCGAGCGCCGAGTCGCCCTCGACGATGAACAGCTCACTGCGGTCGACGTCGTCGCTGCGGCAGTCGGCGAGCTTGGCCGGCAGCGAGGAGGACTCCAGGGCCGTCTTCCGGCGCTGCGCGTCCTTGTGCTGGCGGGCCGCGATGCGCGTGCGCGCCGCGGCGACGGCCTTCTCCAGCACCACGCGCGCCTGCTGTGCGGCGTCACGCTTGGTGGAGGTCAGGAACGCCTTGAGCTCCTTGGTGACGACGTTGTTCACGATGCGGCGGGCCGCCGAGGTGCCGAGGACCTCCTTGGTCTGGCCCTCGAACTGGGGCTCGGCCAGGCGGACGGTGACGACCGTGGTGAGGCCCTCCAGGGCGTCGTCCTTGACGATGTCGTCCTCGGCGACGCGGAGCATCTTCTTGGCGCGCAGCACCTCGTTCACGGTCTTGGTGACGGCCTGCTCGAAGCCGGCCACGTGCGTGCCGCCCTTGGGGGTGGCGATGATGTTGACGAAGGACCGCAGCGTGGTGTCGTAGCCGGTCCCCCAGCGCATGGCGACGTCGACGCCGAGCTCGCGGGTGACCTCGGTGGGAGTCATCTGCCCGTGCTCGTCGAGGACCGGGACCGTCTCCTTGAAGGTCCCGTGCCCGGTGAAGCGGAGGACGTCGCAGACCGCCCGGTCGCTCGCCAGGTACTCGCAGAACTCGCTGATGCCGCCGTCGTAGCGGAAGGACTCCTCGCCCTTGCTGCCGCCGTCGCCGAGGCCGTACTCGTCACGGACGACGATGGTCAGTCCGGGCACCAGGAACGCCGTCTGGCGGGCGCGCTGGTGCAGGGTCTCGAGGGAGAGCTTGGCGTCCTTGAGGAAGATCTGGCGGTCGGCCCAGTAGCGCACGCGGGTGCCGCTGCGGGTCTTGGGGATCTTCTTGGCCTTGCGCAGACCGCTCCCGGGCTCGAACCTGGCGTCGGGTCCGCCCCCGGTGAACGCGCCGGGCACGCCGCGCCGGAAGCTGACGGCGTGGGTGTGGCCGCCTCGGTCCACCTCCACGTCCAGCCGGGCGGACAGGGCGTTGACCACGGAGGCGCCGACGCCGTGCAGACCGCCGGAGGCGGCGTACGAGCCGCCGCCGAACTTGCCGCCTGCGTGCAGCTTGGTCATCACGACCTCGACACCGGACAGGCCCGTCTTGGGCTCGACGTCGACCGGGATGCCACGGCCGTTGTCCCGCACCTCCACCGAGGCGTCGTCGTGCAGGACGACCTCGATGTGGTCGCAGTAGCCGCCGAGGGCCTCGTCGACGGAGTTGTCGATGATCTCCCACAGGCAGTGCATCAGGCCGCGACTGTCGGTCGAGCCGATGTACATGCCCGGACGCTTGCGCACGGCTTCGAGTCCCTCGAGGACGAGCAGGTGCCGAGCGGTGTAGTTGGACCCGTCGCGGTCTGCTCCTGCCAGCAGCGCTGTGGACGGCACGGACGTCTCGGCGGTCACGCGGTTCGCTCCTCGCTGAATTTCAGTTGGGGTCCCGTTGGGTACGGGCACGGCTTGGGTAGCCGCTCAGAGGGTACCGAGGCCTGGTAGGGCCCTTGTAACGCAACCCTCGGCAGGAACCCAGACTAGTAGAGAGTCGCATACACGTTCGATCTTTCAGCCGAGTGAAGCACATATCACGTTCCCTTCGAGGCATGAACCATTTAGGCTCCGGGCACGTCCTCATTCACAACCGGCAACCCGGCCGGGGAGGACCGACCATGACCGACAGCGCGAACCCGTACGACACATAGACACGCAATACGGCACATTCGCCGCCAAACCGGCAGCAACCAACCGGCCTGGAATTGATTTTTCGAGGAAAAGCCACGATCGGGAACGTTTGGGGCTGGTTGGATGTTGACCCTGGTACGACAGCTCGTCGAGCTAGAGAAGAGGCGACGTGACTACTGTTCTGACCCCCGCGAGCCCACTGACGGCCGCTGATCGCTGCGACCGCTGCGGCGCGCAGGCATACGTGCGCGTCGTCCTGCTGAGCGGCGGAGAACTGCTCTTCTGCGCCCACCACGGTCGCAAGTTCGAGCCAGAACTCAAGAAGATCGCCGCTGAGATACAGGACGAGACCGAGCGCCTGACCTCCGTTCCGACGGACGCCCCCGACGAAGAGCGCTGACATCCCGCCCGACGAGCGAGTTCCCGCGCAGGCCGGCGAACGGGCGGTCGCTCCTGGCATCCAGGAGCGACCGCCCGTCCCCGTGCCCCTGGACGCCGGTCAGGACTCGACGGACGACGGACGCGGCGCCTTCGCGCCGGTCCGGGCCAGCGCCCGGACGACCTCGGACACCCGCGTGTAGACGCCGGGGCTCCCGGCGCGCCCGCAGCCACTGCCCCACGACACCAGGCCGATCAGCCGCCCCTGTGCGACCAGCGGGCCCCCGCTGTCTCCCTGGCACGCGTCCCGGCCACCGCTACTCTCCCCCGCACACAGCATGCTCTCGGGCCGGTACGTACCGTCACCGCCGCCCGGATAGGCCTTCTGGCACTCCGCATCGTGCAGGACGTGGAGGGACGCGGCATGCAGGCTGGTGGAATAGGAGGCGGCGCCCGTGGTGTCCCCCCATCCGTAGACCGTGGCGCTCGTGCCCGGCGCGTACGCCGGGTCGCCGGCGCCCGCCATGGGGATGACGGCTCTCTTCGGCAAGGGCTCGGCAAGCGTGAGTACGGCGAAGTCACCGGCATTGGTGGCGGGGTCGTAGTGCGGATTGATCCAGGTGCCACGCACGGGGACCTCCTTGCCCTGATCGGAGAGCAGATCCGTGCGTCCCGTGATCACCTTCAGATCCGGCGTGCGTGGCGCGCCCACGGCCTCCGCTGACAGACAGTGGGCCGCGGTGAGCACCGCGGTGCGGCCGATGGCCACGCCCCCGCAGAACTGCCCCGCACGGGTGCCTCCGAACCGGGCACGACTGGAGAGCGCCACGGTCCACGGACTCTGCGAGACATCGACGGGGAAACCGCCGATGACAACGCTGTCGGCGGCCACGGGGGCCGCGGTGGCCAACGGTATCGCGGCCCCCGCGGCCGCCAAGACCAGCGGCCCGATCAGGGCACGGGCAATACGGCGTCGCATGGATGCTCCTCACTCTCGGGCGATCATGGAACACCCAGAGTCATGCAGAGTGGCGCGACGCGCAGCACGGAGAGCCCGGCCCCTCGCGGGGGCCGGGCTCTCCGTGTCATACGACCGGACTAGTCGAGGTAGTCGCGCAGCACCTGGGAACGCGACGGGTGGCGCAGCTTCGACATGGTCTTGGACTCGATCTGGCGGATCCGCTCACGCGTGACGCCGTAGACCTTGCCGATCTCGTCGAGGGTCTTCGGCTGACCGTCGGTGAGACCGAAGCGCATGGAGACGACGCCGGCCTCGCGCTCGGACAGGGTGTCGAGGACCGAGTGCAGCTGCTCCTGCAACAGCGTGAAGCTGACCGCGTCGGCCGGGACGACCGCCTCGGAGTCCTCGATGAGGTCACCGAACTCGCTGTCGCCGTCCTCGCCCAGCGGGGTGTGCAGCGAGATGGGCTCGCGGCCGTACTTCTGGACCTCGATGACCTTCTCGGGGGTCATGTCGAGCTCCTTGGCCAGCTCCTCCGGGGTGGGCTCGCGGCCCAGGTCCTGGAGCATCTGGCGCTGCACACGCGCGAGCTTGTTGATGACCTCGACCATGTGCACCGGGATACGGATGGTGCGGGCCTGGTCGGCCATCGCGCGGGTGATCGCCTGACGGATCCACCAGGTGGCGTACGTGGAGAACTTGTAGCCCTTGGTGTAGTCGAACTTCTCCACCGCGCGGATCAGACCGAGGTTGCCCTCCTGGATGAGGTCCAGGAAGAGCATGCCGCGGCCGGTGTAGCGCTTGGCCAGGGAGACCACCAGACGGAGGTTGGCCTCCAGGAGGTGGTTCTTGGCGCGGCGGCCGTCCTCGGCGATGATCTCCAGCTCGCGCTTGAGCTTGGGGGCGAGCTTGTCGGAGTTCGCCAGTTTGTCCTCGGCGAAGAGGCCCGCCTCGATGCGCTTGGCCAGCTCCACCTCCTGCTCGGCGTTGAGCAGGGGGACCTTGCCGATCTGCTTGAGGTAGTCCTTGACCGGGTCGGCGGTGGCGCCGGCCGCGGCGACCTGCTGGGCGGGCGCGTCGTCCTCGTCCTCGTCGGAGAGTACGAATCCGGCGCTCTCGGCGCCCTCGGGCTCCTCCGCGCCCTTGGCCTCCTCGAGCACCTCGTCCTCGACCAGCTCGGCGTCGTCCTTCTTGGCGGCGCTGGTCTTCTTGGCGGCCGTCGTCTTCTTGGCGGCCGTCGTCTTCTTGGCCGCCGTCTTCTTGGCGGCGGTCGTCTTCTTGGCAGCGGCCTTCTTCGCGGGGGCCTCGTCCTCGACGGACGCGCCGACGGCGGGCGCCGCCGGAGCAGCGGCGGCGGTGGCCTTCCTGGTGGTCACCGTCTTCGCCGCGACCGTCTTGGTGGCGGTGCGCTTGGCCGGACTCTTCGCTGCGACGCTCTTTCGGGTGCGCTTGTTGGGCTCCGCGGCACTGACCATCAGCGTCACACCCTCTTCCTCGAGGATCTGGTTGAGGCTGCGCAGTACGTTCTTCCACTGAGTGGCCGGAATCTGGTCAGCTTCGAAGGCCCGACGCACATCGTCGCCGGCGATCTGCCCCTCAGCCTTTCCCCGCTCAATGAGCGCCATGACAGAGACGGACTCGGCGATCTCCGGCGGGAGCGTACGGGATGTGCTGGCCGACACGAACAACCTCTCGGAACGTTGGAAAACGGCTTCCGGCCCCGTCCGTCATGGACAGGAGCCGACCACCGGCCTGGGGATTGGGCCGACGGCGCGGGCGGGGGCCGGGAAGTCGCACAGCGCCGTGTACGGCGTCCGTATTCCTTCCTCGGCTGTCACCTCTTAGGTCATCGCGTTGTACCCAGGAGTGTTACGCCCAATCTGCGTGGCCCCAGTCACACCCCGTAAGTGCGTAAAAACGGTCAGAGGTGGGCAGATGCAATAGGGCGGCCGCCACGGACACGATCCCACGCGCGGCTCGCCGATCTCACCCACGACCCGTCCGATCTCACCCGCGACTCGTCCGATCCCACGCGCGGCTCGTCGGGTCCTGCCCGCGGCTCGTCCTGTCCCGCGCGCCCCCGTCGGCCGGTTCACGGAGGGACTCGCGGACCCGCGGACGCCGTCGGCCGGCGAACCGCCTCTCGCAGGACCCCGCCGGAGGACGGCAGGCCCCGGGCCGTGCCGCCCACACAGGGACCGATGCCCGAGCGGTTCAGTGCTCGCGCGGCGCGGGGACCACCCGCTCGACCTCGGGGTGCGCCGTGAGCAGTTGGCGCATGGCGCTTTCCGCCGCGGCGCCGTCGCCGCCCGCGACCGCGTCGACGATCCGGGCGTGCTGCGCCAGGGAGGCCTCGCTCGGCCGGTCGCAGCCCGTGACGGGGCCGCCGGACACCTGGAGGGCGGCCGAGACGATCCCGGAGAGGTGCTCCAGCATCCGGTTGCCCGCGATCTGGATGAGCAGCGAGTGGAACTCGGCATCCGCGCGGGAGAAGGTGAGCGCGTCACCCTGCCCCAGGGCGTGCCCCATGATCTCGACCATGTCGGACAGGCGCTGCTGGATGTCCTCGCGCCCGTGCCCGGCGGCGAGTCGCGCGGCGAGCGGCTCGATCGTCCAGCGCAGTTCGCTCAGCTCGCGGCGCTGGTCGTCGCGCTGCGGTCCGAAGGCCCGCCACTCGATGATGTCCGGGTCGAGGAGATTCCAGTCGCTGACCGGGCGCACCCGCGTCCCGACGTTCGGGCGGGCGCTGACCAGGCCCTTGGCCTCCAGGACGCGGAGCGACTCGCGGACGACGGTGCGGGAGACCTCGAAGCGCTGGCCGATCTCCTCGGGCACCAGCGGACGGTCGGCGCCCAGGTCCCCGGAGACGATCATCTGTCCCAGCTGCTGGACGAGTTGGCCGTGCAGTCCGCGGCCGCGGCTGCCCGCGGTACGCCGACCCACGCGCCCCAGCTCCGGGTCGGGCCCCTCCCAGGAGGGGCTCGCGACGCGGTCGGGGGCGGTCGCCTCGGTGTAGGGGTAACGGTCGAGTTCGCCCGGGCCGACCAGGCCGGAGTCTGCGGAGCGGGCGGCGGTCATCATGGTGTGCGCAAGGGTACTCACGGATCTTTTGTCGGCGCCGCCTCCAACTCCCTTGAGGGCTTTGGTGAAAAGCACACGAAAGGGTGATCGCTCACTTCGTCGCAATTGACGCCTTATCGGAAAGAAATGGGCTCTCCCTGGGAAGTTGCGTACAGAGCCCGACCGAAAGGGAGCGAACGGCCGTCATCGGCTCCGGCTCCGCAGCGCGGTCAACAGCTACGCGCACAACGGCACGGCGAGCTTCAACGCCAGAGCGCCGCCCACGGGTTGGGCGATCAGTTGCGCCACGGTGGGCACGGCCGCGAGCCCCGCCGTGGTGGACCGGAGCGCCCCTGCGGCCAGCACCCCGGCCCGGGCGCATCCCGCCACGAGGCCGATCCAACTCACGCCCAGCGACAGCCAGTCGCCGGGACCCGAGTGAGCTCCTGCCCATGGACGGCACAGAACACTTCGACATCGCAGCCGAACGTGAGGAAGGCGACCGTCAGCGCGGTCGAGGTCGAGGTCGCGGTCGCGGTCGCGGTGGCGGCCACGGCCGGCTTCGCGGCGAGCAGTCCGAGTCGGCCGGGGCAGTTGCCGTGGCCACGCGGAATGTCCTACGGGAATCGCTGGTCGGCCCGAAGGCCTGAATCACCCGCAGCAAGGTAGCGCCTCGTGTCCGCTCTTTCCGGCTGCCGGGTCCCGCATTCGACAACTGTCCGCCCTACTCGGCTCCTTAGCCGGCTCCTTACTCGGCTCCTTCCTCTCGCGCAGCAACAGGATTGGTTCGGCGGGCCCGGTCATCCGCTGGGCGAACGCGCCGACACACGCCGACGCACGTCGGCGACAGACGGACGCGGGTCAGACCTCCGGGCGTAGCATCGGCGGGTTGAGCAGCGTGGCTCCCCCGGCCCGGAAGAGCTGGGCCGGCCGGCCGCCCTGGCGGGTGGTCGTCCCTCCCGTCGGCACGAGGAAGCCCGGGGTGCCTGTCACCTTGCGGTGGAAGTTGCGCGGGTCGAGAGCCACGCCCCACACCCCTTCGTAGACCCGACGCAGTTCGCCGACGGTGAACTCGGGCGGACAGAACGCGGTCGCCAGCGAGGAGTACTCGATCTTCGAACGGGCCCGCTCCACTCCGTCCGCGAGGATCTGGGCGTGATCGAAGGCCAGCGGCGCCACCGGCTCTCCGTCACGGCCGTAGCCGCCCTGCTGCAGCAGTTCCTCCACGGGCGCCCAACGGGCGTGGTCGGCATCACCGCCCGCCCGAGGCGCGGGCAGGTCGGGAGCCAGGGCGAGGTGCGCGACGCTGACGACCCTCATCCGCGGGTCACGCTTGGGGTCGCCGTAGGTCGCGAGCTGCTCCAGATGCGCACCGTGGTCCTGGACCGGGGCGACCGGGTCGTGCACGCACAGTCCGGTCTCCTCGGCCAGCTCCCGCGCCGCCGCCTGCGCCAGATCCTCGTCCTCCCGTACGAAACCTCCGGGAAGCGCCCACCGGCCCTGGAACGGCGGCTCGCCCCTGCGCACCGCCAGCGCGCACAGGGAGTGGCGGCGCACGGTCAGCACGACCAGGTCAACGGTGACGGCGAAAGGCGGAAAGGCTGACGGGTCGTAGGGCATGCCGCGATCATAGTCGTCTGCCTGACGATAAACACTCCCTTCTCCGGTCTCATCGATGGCTGATCCGCATCGGTCCTCCGCTCCCCCGCGAGCCACGCCGGCGTTCGTTCACGGGCGCTTCTCGGTGGCGCCGCTCCCCCGGTCGGTGCCCGGCCTCTCGGCACCCCGGCGACGTGCTCCACCCCGTCCCGAGGTGCGCGTACACGGGCGCCCCGGTGCCCTGGAGAGGCCCGGGCGCGCGCTGTCGGTCCGTGAGGTCCGGGGGCGCGACCCGGCCGGCACGGCTTCGCCCACGCGTGTCCGGCGACGACGGCGGGACGCCGGGTCAGGCGCCGCCGGGACGGCGCCGCCATCGGTTCCGCTCGCCTCGTGCGGCACGGCGGCATCCCCGTCGTCCCCGGCGCCCTCATCGCCCTCATCGCCCTCAGCGGCCACGTCTCCCCTTGCTGCCGCGGCGCCCCCTACTGCCACGTCGCCCCGTGCTGCCCTGTCGTCCCCGACGGCCGGCTCGCCCCGCGGGGTGTCGACCTCGGCCGCTCTCGCGACGGGACCCGCGTCCGGGACCGTCGACCGTGCGCGCCCTTGGCGCTCCGTGCGCAGGCAGCGCCGGACCGACTCGGGGTCCAGCCCCTCGTTGCAGGCCTGGTGCAGGAGCCGGGCGAAGAGGTAGTCGGGGTCCGCGCCCAGAGCCATGGCCAGGGCCTCCCGGGCCTCCAGCTGGTCCCCGGCCGACCAGGCCACCCAGCCGGCCAGGGTCAGGGGCGCCGCGGCGTGCTCTCCGTACGGGCCGACACAGCGGCGGGCGAGCGCCCGCCACAGCCGCAGGGCCGGCTCGGCCTCGTCCCCCTCCATCCACGCCGCGGCGCGGTCGCGTGTCGTACGGTCCTGGAGGCCGAGGATCAGTGACGCCGCTTCCTCGTGGTCGAGCAGTTGGTCGTCACGGAGGTCCGCACGGACGGTACCGGGCAGGACGGGCGCCTCGGCGAACCGGGTCATGACGCGCTCGGCGAGAATCAGGGTCTCCTCGGCCACCGACGCGCGCTCGGCCTCGTCGAGGATCCTGGGCACCAGGGACAGGCCCGCGGCGTCCAGGGCGATCTCCTGTTCCAGGGCCGCGGCGGTCTCCCAGGGCAGCATCCTGGCCCGCAGCTCCTTCAGGCTGCCCCTGACCTGGATGCCCGCGTACGCCGCCGCGGCGGCCAGCACCGAGGTGCCGGGCAGTCCCATGGGCAGCCCTTCGCCGGGACAACATCCCTCGGTCGGGCAGCAGTACGACCAGAAGCGCCCGCCGGAGATGCACAGCGCCTCGATCACGGGGACGTCGAGACGGCCGCATTCCGTACGCAGTTTCTGGGCCAGCGGCTCCAGCCTCCGCACGACGTCGCGTCCCGACTCGCCCGCTGCCGGCTCCTGGCAGAGGAAGGCCACCATCTGCTCGGGCTTGGCACCCCTGCGCTCGCTTCCCGCGATCAGGCCGTGGGCCAGCTGACGGGCGGCGAAGGGCCAGTCGTCCGTGCTGGCGGGAATGCCGAGCCGGGCACGGCCGCCGAACCGGCCGCGCCCGCCCCGGTCGTTCAGCGCGACCAGGACGATGCTGTCCTCGGGGCGGTACCCGAGCAGATAGGGCAGGGCGTCGGCGAGTTCGGCCGGGGTACGGAGGGTGATCTGGTGTTCGGGGGCGGATCCGTCGTACGCGATGTCCCCGTTTTCGAAGGATCCGGTCGTTTCGCTGTGATTCGTCATGTGATGACGATCTCGCGGAATGCAAAAGTCCGCTTGAGCCTGTGGACAACTCTGGACGAGGACACGTCAGCCGCATCCCTCGCGCCTGCTCCGGCCCGCCGACCGCAGGATCCCGACCGCCGATTCCTGGCCACCGCTTCCTGGCCACCGCTTCCTGGCCACCGCTTCCTGGCCACCGGGCTCCCGACCGCCCCGGCTTTTCCCGGTTGTCACTGCCGTCCTGTTGTATGGAACGCATGGAGCACACGAGCAACGCCGACCTCCGGAAGGCGGCCGACACGGTCCTCGCCCGCCTGGTCGCCGACAGCACGGGCACGGCCCGACTGCGCGAGGACCAGTGGAAGGCGATCGAGGCCCTGGTCGCCGACCGGCGCCGGGCCCTGGTCGTGCAGCGCACCGGCTGGGGCAAGTCCGCGGTCTATTTCGTGGCCACCTCCCTGCTCCGGGCACGCGGAAGCGGCCCCACCGTGATCGTCTCCCCACTCCTCGCCCTCATGCGCAACCAGGTCGAGGCCGCTGCCCGCGCCGGCATCCACGCCCGGACGATCAACTCGGCGAACACCGAGGAGTGGGACACCGTCCAGAGCGAGATCGCCGAAGGGGCGGTCGACGTCCTCCTGGTCAGCCCGGAGCGGCTCAACAACCCGGACTTCCGCGACCAGGTCCTGCCCAAGCTCGCCGCCGCGACGGGACTCCTCGTGGTGGACGAGGCGCACTGCATCTCCGACTGGGGCCACGACTTCCGCCCGGACTACCGGCGGTTGCGCACCATGCTCGGCGAGCTCCCGCCCGGCGTCCCCGTCCTCGCCACCACCGCCACCGCCAACGCGCGCGTGACCGCGGACGTCGCGGAACAGCTGGGGACCGGCGACGCCTCGGACACCCTGGTGCTGCGCGGCCCGTTGGACCGGGAGAGCCTCAGCCTGAGCGTGCTGAGGCTGCCGGAGGCCGCGCACCGGATGGCCTGGCTCGCCGACCACCTCGACGACCTGCCGGGTTCCGGAATCGTGTACACGCTCACGGTGGCCGCGGCCGAGGAGGTCACCGCGTTCCTGCGGCAGCGCGGCCACACCGTCGCGTCCTACACGGGCAAGACGGAGAACGCCGACCGGCAGCAGGCCGAGGAGGACCTGCTCGCGAACAAGGTCAAGGCCCTGATCGCCACCTCGGCGCTGGGCATGGGCTTCGACAAGCCCGACCTCGGCTTCGTCGTGCACCTGGGGTCACCGTCCTCCCCCATCGCCTACTACCAGCAGGTGGGCCGCGCGGGCCGCGGCGTGGAGCACGCCGAGGTGCTCCTGCTTCCCGGGAAGGAGGACGAGGCGATCTGGGAGTACTTCGCGTCGCTCGCCTTCCCCTCCGAGGATCTGGTGCGCCGCACCCTCGACGTGCTCGGCCGCACGGAGGGGCCGTTGTCGCTGCCCGCCCTGGAGCCCCTGGTCGAGCTGCGCCGTTCCCGGCTGGAGGCGATGCTCAAGGTGCTCGACGTGGACGGAGCGGTCAAGCGGGTCAAGGGCGGCTGGATCGCGACCGGCCGGCCGTGGACGTACGACGCGCAGCGGTACGAGTGGGTGGCCCGGCAGCGGGAGGCCGAGCAGCAGGCGATGCGCGAGTACGCGGCGGCGACGGACTGCCGGATGAAGTTCCTGCAACGCCGGCTCGACGACGACAGCGCCCGGCCCTGCGGCCGTTGCGACAACTGCGCGGGCACCCGGTTCACCGCGGACACCTCCACCGGGGCGCTGGACGCCGCGCGCGTGGACCTCGGCCGGGCCGGTGTGGAGGTGCAGCCCCGCCGTATGTGGCCGACGGGTCTGCCGGCGGTCGGCGTCGATCTCAGAGGACGCATCCCGGCCGGTGAACAGGCCGCTGAGGGAAGGGCTTTGGGACGCCTTTCGGACATCGGCTGGGGCAATCGGCTGCGGCCGATGCTCGCGCCCCGCACACCCGACGCTCCCCTGCCGGAGGACGTGGCGCGGGCCGTGGTGGGCGTGCTGGCCGACTGGGCGAAGGGATCCGGCGGCTGGGCCCCTGGCGCGGCGGACGCGGGGCCGCGTCCGGTCGGCGTGGTCACCATGCCCTCTCGCACCCGGCCCCGGCTGATCCACTCCCTGGGCGCGCATATCGCGGAGGTCGGCCGCCTGCCGCTGCTGGGCGGCGTGGAGTACACGCCCGACGCGCGCCGGGTGCCGCGGAGCAACAGCGCCCAGCGTCTGAAGGCCCTGGACGGGGCGCTGACCGCACCGCCCGCTCTGGTCTCCGCCCTGGCCGCCAACCCGGGCCCGGTGCTGCTCGTGGACGACTTCACCGAGACCGGCTGGACCCTCGCGGTCGCCGCCCGCCTGCTCAGAAGGACCGGTACGCAGGCGGTGATGCCACTGGTCCTGGCAGTGCAGGGCTGACGGGGCAGGCCCGCGGCCCCTGTGCACGGCGCGGGCGGTCCCGGGAGTCGCGGGAGGAGCGCCGGGTAGGGATATATGCCATGGGTCAGCCGATAACGGCCGGTGCCCTCAATTGCTCGTTGCCGCATCCAAGTTCGACAGGAAGAATTGAACTCCGCTCCCCGCACGGCTCAGCCGTTGGCCGGTAGGGCTCTCCTGCGGTGTGCGCTCCCCCGAATCCGACCCCGCGCGCAGTGTGGGCGCACAGCCGAAGGGAGGAACGTGACCTTCGGATTCGCTCCGTCCTCGGCGGCATCGCTGTCGACGTCCGCCGCCTCCGTCCACCGTGTACTCGAACCCGCGGAGTGGGCGGCCGCGGGCATCCCTCTGCTGCGCAATCCGCGGGAGGTCGTCAGCGGACTGCACGCCCGGCACCACCCCAGGCCGGCCACCGCCGTGGTCGCGGTCCTCGACCCGGACGAGCGGCTGCGGGCGAGCGCCTCCTTCGCGCGTCGGCAGGCATCTGCCGACGGCTGGATGTTCCGCAACGCGCTGCTGGCCCAACTGCGCCAGATCATCCCGCACGATCTGCGGCGCCGCACCCCGGTACGCACTGCCGTACTGCTCTACTGCCGTGACGGGGACGCGCGTTGGACCGAGGAGGACGGTGCGTGGATGTGGGGACTGCGTGACGCCTGCACGCTGCACGGGCTGCGCTGCGGGGCGTACATCACGCTGACCCGGGACGGCTGGCAGGTTCTCGGCGAGGGCCGCGGTGGCCGGCGGCCGCACGCGCACTCGGCACCCGAGCCCTTCGGTGCCGCCGAGGCCCCGTCCCCGCTGCCGCGCACCGGCGGCGCGGCCTCCGAGGTGCTGCGCCGCGCGGCGGCCCGCTGACGGACGGCACACCCCGGTCGTCCGCCCATGCCGGACGGCCAAGCGGAGTGCGCACGACGAAGACCCCGCCACCGGCAGGACGGCGCGGCGGACACGACGTCGCCTTCCCTCGGCCCCCCGGCGGGCTCACGACCACCCGAGGAGAGCTCAGGACCGCCGGACGGCCTCGAAGCCGCACAGGCTCGAAGCCACGCGGGCTCAGGACCGCCGGACGGACCGGCCGCGGCTCAGACAGCCGCGCCCAGCACCGAGTTGATCTGCTGCGGGTCGCCGCAGACGACCAGCAGCGCGCCGGCCTTGGTGTGCGCCAGCGTCAGGGCCGTGGCAGCGGCGGCCTGGGTGCCGCCGTTGACGGCGACCACGACCACCGGGCGGGACGCGGCACGCGAGGCCACGGCGGCGTCCGCGTAGAACACGTCGTCGCGCGTGTCGTGCTGCGCCCAGTAGGACGTCTCACCGAAGGACAGTTCGTGCGCGGCCCACGGATGCGGCTCACCGGTGGTGATCACCAGTACGTCGCCGGGGGCACGGCCCGACTCCAGGAGCAGGTCGACTGCTTCCTCGGCGGCGTCGAGCGCGCCGTCGGCGGAAGCCGGGACCATCTGGATCTGCGGGGCCGCCGAGGCGGCAGGGGCGGTCGGCCGGGACGGCCCGGACTTGGCCGGGGCCGACTCCCGCGGCGCGCGCTGCGCCGGCGGCGCGGGCCGTGCGGGACCTGGGCGCCCGGGGCGCGGCGGGGCCGCGGGACGGGGGCCGGGAACGGGGCGAGGGGTCGGCGCGGTGCGTCCGGCGGACGGCGTGGCGCGGGGACCCTGGGCACTCTCGTGAATCTGAGGCTCCTCGGGAATGAGAGGCATGAGCTGATGTTTATCAAACGTTGGTGCGGCTCGCGTGAGCGGGTGGCACATCGGGCCGAGGGGAACGATCAGAAGTCGAAGCCGAGCTGGCCCTCGACCTCCGGAACGCCTCCGTCTGCCCGGACGCGGACCTTCTTGAGGTGCCGCCACCGGGGCAGCGCATCAAGATACGCCCACGACATCCGGTGGTACGGGGTGGGTCCCCGCTCCTCCAGCGCGGCCTTATGCACGGGCGACGGATACCCGGCATTGGCCGCGAAGCCGAAGTCTGCATGCTCGACACCCAGTTCGGCCATCATTTTGTCGCGGTGAACCTTGGCGATCACCGACGCCGCGGCGACAGCCACACACGACTGGTCGCCCTTGATGACCGTACGGACCCTCCAGGGGGCGCCGAGGTAGTCGTGCTTCCCGTCGAGGATGACCGCGTCGGGAGGGATGGGCAGCCCCTCCAGGGCGCGCACGGCTGCGAGCCGCAGCGCCGCCGTCATCCCCAGGTCGTCGATCTCCTCCACGCCGGCGTGCCCGAGAGCGTACGCGGTCACCCACTCCTGCAGTACCGCGGCGAGTTCGGTGCGTCGCTTGACGGTCAGCAGTTTGGAGTCGGTGAGCCCCACGGGCGGCCGGCGCAGTCCGGTGACCGCCGCGCAGACGGTGACGGGTCCGGCCCAAGCGCCGCGCCCCACCTCGTCGACACCGGCAATGACCTTCGCTCCGGTCGTGGCCCTGAGGGAGCGCTCGACGGTGTGAGTAGGTGGTTCGTACGGCATGGCGCCCTTAGCGTACGCTGCCCCGATCCTGCTGCGACACCCTGGTTCCCTCATGAGCCGGGGCGTCCCGCACCCGGGCGGTCAGTGGCCGGTCGGGGACGACGACGGAACCGCCGTCCGGCCGGTCACCCCTTAGGGAATACGGCCCGATTATTCGCTCGCGCACATTCCGGCGTGGCGCGTCACAACGATCCGGACGACCTCGCGCACAGGGCCGTTCGCCGCCCCGGACCTCACTTTCCCGGCCGTGTTCCAGGGGTGAAGACGTCCGCAAGGAAACTTGCCCGTCGACTCAACCGCCCCTCGGAGATCAGGCCTGGAAGCGATGCGCCCCCTTCAGGTCGCATTCGTGAATCCATGTGCGAAGCGCGCGGCCGCGACGCACCGGCCACTCGCCCCCTGCACGGGCAACGGCCCGCGAAGCGGAGATCACAGGGGCAGCACAGATCACAGGGACGACGGCACCCAGCCGGGCAGCGCCTCCGTACGCCGCACCCACTCGACGGGCGGGGCCCCGGCCTTCCCCGAGGCGAGCACGCCGCCCACGATGGCGCAGGTGGTGTCCACATCACCGCCGACCCGGGCGGTCGTCCAGAACGCGTCCTCGAAGTCGGCCGGAGACCGGGCGGCCGACCAGAGCGCGAAGGGCACCGTGTCGTGCGCCGTCGTGCGCCGTCCGCAGCCGAGGACCGCGGCGACGGTGGCCGCGTCGTCGTAGTCGAGCATGTCGCGGGCGCGCCGCAGACCGGCGCCCACAGCGCTCCTGGCCGGTACGAGGTCGATGACGCCGCCGAGCAGTGCCTCCGCGTTCGGCGGGCCACCGGGGGCGGCGGCCAGCGCGGCGGCCGCGGCCACGGCCATGGCGCCCACGACGGCCTCACGGTGCTGGTGGGTGGGGTAGGCGGAGATCTCGGCCTGGTGGGTGGCCTGCTCCGGGTCGTCCGCGTACCAGGCGCCGAGCGGTGCCGTGCGCATCGCGGCGCCGCTCCCCCACGACCCGTGCCCCTTGAACAGCGCGGGCGCCAGTGTGCGCCAGTCGCCGCCCTCGCTGATCCGCCGCAGCAGCCCGGCCGTCCCCGCGCCGTACCCGCGCTCCGGTGCGTGCCGCCGGGCGAAGGACTGCGCCAGGGCGTCCTGGTCGACCCGGTGGTGGGCGGCCAGGACGGCGATGACGGAGCAGGCCATCTCGGTGTCGTCCGTCCACTGCCACGGGCCGGACGGCAGCTCGCGGCGTCTGAGCAGCGGGTGGTTCACCGGAGCGAAGAACTGCGAGCCCAGCGCGTCCCCCACCGCGAGCCCGCGCGCGCTGGCCAGGGCGCGCTCCAGGCGTACGCCCGGAGAGGAGTCAGAGGTCATCGCTCAGCCGCTCCATCCAGTGATCCCGTACCATTCCGGCTCACGCCATCGCTCGAACGGACGGTCGAGCGTGTACTTGCCGTCGTCCCCGAGAACGAGCATCCGCATCTCGGCGTTCCCCGGGTTCGAAAGGCTCTCGAACTCGCCGACGGTCCAGTGGAACCAGCGCATGCAGAAGAGCCGCATCGCCAGACCGTGGGTCACCAGGAGCACGTTGGGCGGGTGGTCGGGCTCCTCGAAGCTGCGGAAGAGGCTCTCCAGGAAGCCGCCGACCCGGTCGTAGACGTCGGCGCCGGACTCGCCCTGGGCGAAGCGGTAGAAGAAGTGCCCGTAGGCGTCCCGGTAGCTCTTCTGAAGGCGCAGGTCGTCGCGGTCCTGCCAGTTCCCCCAGTCCTGCTCGCGCAGCCGCGGCTCCTCGCGCACCCGTATGAGGTCGGGGTCCAGTTGGAAGGCGCGGAGGGTCTCGTGGGTGCGCCGGTAGGGGGAGACGTAGACGCTCACGCGTTCGGGTCCGAACAGTTCCCGCAGTTCCTTGCCGGTCTCCTCCGACTGTCGCCGGCCCCGCTCGGTGAGCGCCAGCGCGTGGTCGGGTTCGCGCTCGTAAACGGAGTCATCGACGTTGCCCGTGGACTCGCCGTGCCGGACAAGGATGATGCGCCGTGGTCGTGCCATGCCAGAACAGTAGATCGGGTGGGTGCCGATCGAGGACTCGCGCGGGCCTCGTACGGCGCAGATCACACAGGTCGCGCGGCGCGCGGCGCACCGACCCGCGGGCCCCCGTCCGCCGTCAGACCGTCCAGGTGCTCTCGAGTTCCACGATGTCACCGGTGAGCGACGCTATGTCGGCCTCCGTCTGGGCGCGCAGCGCCAGGCGCTCCACGCGCTCCGTGCGGTACTTGCCGTGCTCGGCGGAGGACTGCCACATGGACAGTACAAGGAACTCGTTGCCTGGGGCCTCGCCGAACAGGCCGCGCACCATGCCGGGCGAGCCGGCCATCGCCGGGTTCCAGACCTTCTCCTGCATCAGCGTGAAGTGCTCGGCGCGCTCCTCGTGGACCCGGCAGAGGGCGACCCGCAGCAGGTCGGCGTCAGAGAAGCGGGGTTCGAAGCCCGTCTTCACGTCGAACCGGTGGTCGAACAGCCGGACCTGGGCGTCCTTGAAGGTGGCGGCCTGTGCCGCCGCCAGCCGGTCGTGGGAGCGGGCCATGAACGAGTCGTAGAAGGCACGGCTCTCCCAGAAGGCGAAGATGTGCGCGACACTCGGCCGTGCCCGGCTCCACCCGCCCCCCTGTCCCCGAAACCCCGGCTCCCCCAGAAGCCCCGCCCACTTCCGCTGCCCCCGCTCGAAGCCCCGGCGGTCCACCACGGTGCAGCGAATCCACTTGACCAGCACCGCGCCATCGTAAGGCCCTGGGACGTGGCATCGGTCACTCCCGTGGGGACAGCGCCCGCGCAAGCGCCCCCGCGCGGGTGGCACGATGGACAACAGGCGTCCTTGGAAGGGAAGTTGAGGCAGAGGGGCGCACGGGCCGAGCAAGGGGGAGTCGGATGAGCGGACTCAGCAAGGGGATCGGCAAGGTCGAGGTCGCGGTCAAGTGGGATCCCAGTCCCGCCGGGCAGCCACCCACTGATCTGGATCTGGTCGCCGCGACCTACCAGGCCGGCGATCCGCAGGGTGATCCGGCCTACGTGGTGCACTTCGACAGCCGCTCCCCGGACGGCACCATCTTTCTCAACCGGGACAGCAGGGACGGCCAGGGCTTCGGATGGGACGAGGTCATGATGCTGGAACTCGACCGGCTCGACGACAGCTACGCGCGCGTGGTGGTCGGCGTCGTCATCCAGCAGCGTCCGGTGCGCCGCACCTTCGCCGGCGTACTCGCTGCGGGAATGCGCGTCCGCGAGGGCTACACCGTCCTCGCCGAGGACGACTTCGGCGGTGTGCTCGCCGCGACGGCTGCCACCGTCGCGGAGTTCGCGCGGAACGAGGCGGGCACCTGGGAGTTCCGCCCCGGCGTCCACGGCTTCGCGGACGACCCGGAGACCTTCCTCCGCGACATGGGCCGGGCGCGCCCGTCGTAGCCGACACGCGTAAGGGGCGCGGCCAATGGCCGACGCCCCTTACTTCACGGCGTACCCGTCAGGTCAGCTGCAACCGCTGGTCGAACCGCAGCCCTCGCAGATGTAGCAGGAGCCGGCCCGCTGCATCTTCGTACCGCAGGAGAAGCACAGCGGGGCGTCGGCCTGGATTCCCAGCTGCATCTCCACCAGCTCGGCGCTGGTGTGCGCCTGCTGGGGAGCGGGCTTGGCCACCTCGACCTCGGCCTTCGGCGCGGCGACCGCCTTCAGGTCGGTCTGCCGGGGCGCCGACTGGGCCAGGCCCTCGACGTCGAGCTCGTCGTCGGTCGGCTCGTAGGAACCGGTCTCGAGGTGGCGCTGACGCTCCTCGGCGGAGTGGATGCCGAGTGCGGAGCGCGTCTCGAAGGGCAGGAAGTCCAGCGCCAGGCGGCGGAAGATGTAGTCGACGATCGACTGCGCCATCCGCACGTCCGGGTCGTCGGTCATACCGGCCGGCTCGAAGCGCATGTTGGTGAACTTCGAGACGTACGTCTCCAGCGGCACGCCGTACTGAAGGCCCACCGACACGGCGATCGAGAAGGCGTCCATCATTCCCGCGAGCGTCGAGCCCTGCTTGGACATCTTCAGGAAGACCTCGCCGAGACCGTCGTCCGGGTAGGAATTGGCGGTCATGTAGCCCTCGGCGCCGCCGACCGTGAAGGAGGTGGTGATGCCGGGCCGGCCCTTGGGCAGACGCTTGCGGACCGGGCGGTACTCGACGACCTTCTCGACCGCGCTGCGGATCGTGCCCTCGGCCTTCTCGGTGATCTCGGCCTTCTCGTCCTCCTTCTTCTTGGCGGAGAGCGGCTGGCCGACCTTGCAGTTGTCGCGGTAGATGGCGAGCGCCTTGACGCCCAGCTTCCACGCCTCGAAGTAGATCTCCTCGACCTCCTCGACGGTCGCCGACTCCGGCATGTTGACCGTCTTGGAGATGGCGCCGGAGATCCACGGCTGGATCGCGGCCATCATGCGGACGTGGCCCATCGGCGAGATGGCGCGCTCGCCCATGGCGCAGTCGAAGACCTCGTAGTGCTCCTGCTTGAGGCTGGGAGCGTCGACCACGTTGCCGTGCTCGGCGATGTGGGCGACGATCGCCTCGATCTGCTCCTCCTGGTAGCCCAGGCGGCGCAGGGCCTGCGGGACGGTGCCGTTGACGATCTGCATCGAGCCGCCGCCGACCAGCTTCTTGAACTTGACCAGCGCGAGGTCGGGCTCGACACCGGTGGTGTCGCAGGACATGGCCAGGCCGATCGTGCCGGTGGGCGCGAGGACGGACGCCTGGGAGTTGCGGAAGCCGTTCTTCTCACCGATCCGCAGCACGTCCTGCCAGGCCTCCGTGGCGGCGGCCCAGACGGGCGAGTCCAGGTCGTCCATGCGGACGGCCGTGGCGTTGGCGTCGGCGTGCTGCTTCATCACCCGCAGGTGCGGCTGGGAGTTGCGGGCGTAGCCGTCATACGGGCCGACGACCGCGGCGAGCTCGGCCGAGCGCCTGTAGGCGGTACCCGTCATCAGGGAGGTGATGGCACCGGCGAGGGCGCGGCCGCCGTCGGAGTCGTAGGCGTGGCCCGTCGCCATCAGCAGCGCGCCGAGGTTGGCGTAGCCGATGCCGAGCTGGCGGTACGCGCGCGTGTTCTCGCCGATCTTCTGGGTCGGGAAGTCCGCGAAGCAGATGG
Source organism: Streptomyces sp. NPDC052043 (assembly GCF_044548235.1). NCBI lineage: Bacteria > Bacillati > Actinomycetota > Actinomycetes > Kitasatosporales > Streptomycetaceae > Streptomyces > Streptomyces sp. NPDC052043. The sequence goes on along the minus strand of NZ_JBIUBT010000002.1, from coordinate 69,017 downwards.
AGATGTCCATCGCCGTGATGACCAGCTCGACGACCTGGGCGAAGCGCTCGACCTCGAAGGACTGGTGGCCCTGGCCATCGTCCTTGAGGAACTTCATCAGGTTCAGCGAGGCGAGGTTGCAGGACGTGTTGTCCAGGTGCATGTACTCGCTGCAGGGGTTCGAGCCGTTGATGCGGCCGGACTCCGGGCAGGTGTGCCAGTGGTTGATCGTGTCGTCGTACTGGATGCCCGGGTCGGCGCAGGCCCAGGCGGCCTCGGCCATCTTCCGGAACAGGTCCTTGGCGTCGACCTGCTCGATGACCTCGCCGGTCATCCGCGCACGCAGACCGAACGAGCCACTCTGCTCGACCGCCTTCATGAACGTGTCGTTCACGCGAACCGAGTTGTTGGCGTTCTGGTACTGGACGGAGGTGATGTCATCACCGCCGAGGTCCATGTCGAAGCCCGCGTCGCGCAGGGCGCGGATCTTCTCCTCCTCCGTGACCTTGGTCTGGATGAAGTCCTCGATGTCGGGGTGGTCGACGTCGAGGATGACCATCTTGGCCGCGCGGCGGGTGGCGCCGCCGGACTTGATGGTGCCGGCGGAGGCGTCGGCGCCGCGCATGAAGGAGACGGGCCCGGAGGCGTTGCCGCCGGAGGAGAGCAGCTCCTTGGAGGAGCGGATGCGGGACAGGTTCAGGCCGGCGCCGGAGCCGCCCTTGAAGATCATGCCCTCTTCCTTGTACCAGTCGAGGATCGACTCCATGGAGTCGTCGACGGACAGGATGAAGCAGGCGGAGACCTGCTGGGGCTGCTTGGTGCCGACGTTGAACCAGACGGGGCTGTTGAAGCTGAAGATCTGGTGCAGGAGGGCGTAGGCCAGCTCGTGCTCGAAGATCTCGGCGTCGGTGGGCGAGGCGAAGTACTTGTTGTCCTCGCCGGCCTGCCGGTACGTCTTCACAATGCGGTCGATCAGCTGCCTGAGGCTGGTCTCGCGCTGCGGGGTGCCGACGGCACCGCGGAAGTACTTGCTGGTGACGATGTTGACCGCGTTCACCGACCAGAAGTCGGGGAACTCGACGCCACGCTGCTCGAAGTTGACCGAGCCGTCGCGCCAGTTGGTCATGACGACGTCACGGCGCTCCCAGGCCACCTCGTCGTACGGGTGCACGCCGGGGGTGGTGTGGATGCGCTCGATACGCAGCCCCTTGCCTGCCTTGGTGCCCTTGGCTCGGGAACCTCGTGCCGGGCCGCTCGCCGTCTCTGTCATGCCGCCTCCCTGTACGGGCGTAAACGCCCTGAAGTGCCCCTGTTGTTCCGGGGCACGGTGTTCTGTCTGGTGCCGCGGGCACCCTCGCTGCCACCCGCGACAGGTCTTCCTCACCGCCGCCGAGCCGGATCCGGACGCGCCGTCCGGATCGGCCCGCTCCTCAGTCGGCGGTGCCTGCGGGCAGGGGGACCTCAGCCGTCCCACCACGCCCGCGGCCGTCTTCCTGGCCGCCCACGCCAGGGCAGTCGCCGTCCTGCGCGGCGGGGCGCCCCGTTCCTTCTCTGAGTTCCGCGATGGCGGACTCGAAGTCCTCGAGCGAGTCGAACGCCCGGTAGACGGACGCGAACCGCAGATAGGCGACGAGGTCGAGCTCCTTCAGGGGGCCGAGTATGGCGAGCCCCACCTCGTGAGCGGCCACCTCGGCGCTGCCGCTGGCGCGCACCGCCTCCTCGACCCGCTGGCCGAGCTGGGCGAGCGCGTCCTCGGTGACGGGCCGCCCCTGGCAGGCCTTGCGCACACCGTTGATGACCTTGATCCGACTGAAGGGCTCGGTGACCCCGGACCGCTTGACCACGATGAGCGAGCACGTCTCCACTGTCGTGAACCGACGGGAGCAGTCAGGGCACTGGCGGCGCCTGCGGATGGACGTGCCGTCGTCCGTCGTACGGCTGTCGACCACGCGGCTGTCGGGGTGCCTGCAGAAGGGGCAGTGCATGGGACTCCAACCCTCCTCACAGCAGACTCATGGGCCTCGCCAGGCTCATGGGCCCCGCGAAGCAGGCACAAGCATAGGCGATGAACTGCGGCCCGAAGACCGGGGGGAACACAATCTGTGGGCCGCTGTAGCCATCCAACCACTACATGTGGGGATTGACTCCCTACGGGCAGGCGATGCGCGCGTGTCGCGCGAATGCGACCGGACGCCGGGCGGCAGAGCCACCACGGGCAACGCGCCACTGACGTCCAATCCCGCGGAGGGAGCTTACGGAGATACCGTGAGCGCCGCACGGAGGACGCGTGGGACTCCCGGGCAGACCGGAGGCGGTACCCGACTGAAGGGGCACCGGATGACAGACTGGGGCGGCACGCGGCACCTTACGAGGCGGCCGTCCCGGCGGTGAAGAGTACAACAATGAGCCCTTTTGCCCGCCGGGGACCACATTGCCCATACACCCAGATACGGATTCAAGTCCGGCTGACGGCCTTTTTTCACTCGAACGTGTGTTTGGCGCAACCTTTCGAAAGCAACTACCGTTGTGCCGGAGGGAGACCATCGAGAGGGGCCGACGTGACCACCACCGCAGACAGTGCCACCATCACTGCCCAGGACCGCTCCCAGGACCGACTCGAGCCGGTGCATGCGATGAACGAAGCCACGAATCCAGAGGGGCACAAGCGCTCCCTGCCGGGCCGACCTCCGGGGATCCGGGCGGACAGCTCGGGCCTCACCGATCGCCAGCGCCGGGTGATCGAAGTCATCAGGGACTCCGTGCAGCGGCGCGGCTACCCACCGTCCATGCGGGAGATCGGGCAGGCGGTCGGCCTCTCCAGCACCTCCTCGGTCGCACATCAGCTCATGGCGCTCGAGCGCAAGGGTTTCCTGCGGCGCGATCCGCACCGTCCGCGGGCGTACGAGGTCCGCGGCTCGGACCAGGCCACCGCGTTGCAGCCGACGGACACGGTCGGCAAGCCGGCCGCGTCGTACGTCCCTCTGGTCGGCCGGATCGCGGCCGGTGGCCCCATCCTCGCCGAGGAGTCGGTCGAGGACGTCTTCCCCCTCCCCCGGCAGCTGGTCGGTGACGGAGAGCTGTTCGTCCTCAAGGTCGTCGGCGACTCGATGATCGAGGCCGCGATCTGCGACGGCGACTGGGTCACCGTCCGCCGTCAGCAGGTCGCCGAGAACGGCGACATCGTGGCCGCGATGATCGACGGCGAGGCCACCGTCAAGCGCTTCAAGCGCGAGGACGGCCACGTCTGGCTCCTCCCGCACAACGCGGCCTACGAGCCGATCCCGGGCGACGACGCGACCATCCTCGGCAAGGTGGTGGCGGTGCTGCGGCGCGTGTGAGAACCGCGTCGGGCACACTCGCCCACCTGCCCCCTTGATCGGGCCCCGGGACCCCTGCGCCGGTTCCGGGGCTCCGTGCTGTGTACGGCCCCGTAGGGGCCGGCCCCGGTCACCGCGCTTCCGGAGTGCGGGGGTAGCCTGACCGGCGCCGGTCAGGCTACCCCCGCGCTCAGTTCCCCTCCTGCTCGGCCACCGCGTTGATGGCCGCCAGCGACTTGCGCACCTGGTTGCGGTCCGTGGTGGACCAGAAGTCCGGCAGCGACGCCTTCAGATAGCCGCCGTACCGGGCCGTCGCCAGGCGCGGATCCAGTACGGCGACCACGCCGCGGTCCCCCGACGCCCGTACGAGACGTCCGGCGCCCTGGGCCATGAGGAGCGCGGCGTGCGTGGCGGCCACCGCCATGAAGCCGTTGCCCCCGGCGTCCTCCACGGCCTTCTGGCGGGCGCTCATCACCGGGTCGTCGGGGCGGGGGAACGGGATCTTGTCCATGACGACCAGCTGGCAGCTGGGCCCGGGGACGTCCACGCCCTGCCAGAGCGACAACGTGCCGAAGAGGCACGTCCTGGGATCCGCCGCGAAGTTCTTGATCAGTTCGCCCAGCGTCTCCTCGCCCTGGAGCAGGATCGGGAACTCGGGGATACGGCCGCGCAGCTCCTCCGCGGCCAGCTGGGCCGCCCGCATGGAGGAGAACAGGCCGAGCGTGCGCCCGCCCGCCGCCTGGATCAGCTCCGTCAGCTCGTCGAGCATGTCGCCCCGGTCACCGTCCCGCGCGGGCCGCGACAGGTGCTTGGCGATGTACAGGATGCCCTGCTTGGGATAGTCGAAGGGCGAGCCGACGTCGACGCCCTTCCACTGCGGCGCGTCGTCGCCCTCGGTGCCCTCCGGCGCGAGCCCGAGGGAGGCGCCGACGCCGTTGAAGTCGCCGCCGAGTTTGAGGGTCGCGGAGGTCAGGACGACGGAGCGGTCCGCGAAGAGCTTCTCCCGCAGCAGGCCCGAGACGGACATGGGCGCGACGCGCAGGGAGGCGCCGAAGCGGTCGTGGCGCTCGTACCAGACGACGTCCCACTCGGAACCGTTGGTGATGCGCTCCGCGACGTCGTGCACGTTCTCCACGGAGGCCAGGGCCTGTTTGCGGACGGCGTCCTCGTCCTGGACCGACCTGTCCCGGGTGGCGCCGAGCGCGGAGATGACGTTGCGCGAGGCGTCCCGCAGGGCCAGCAGCACATAGCCGAGGTCCTCGGGGATCTCCTCCAGACGGCCCGGCAGGGCGAGCTCCATCAGACGCTCGAAGCCCTCGGCCGCGGTCTGCAGCTGATCGGCGGCCTTCTCGTTCACCAGCTTGGCGGCGCGGCGCACCGCGCGGTTGACCTGGCCGGGGGTGAGCTCTCCGGTGGCGACGCCGGTGACCCGGGAGACGAGTTCGTGCGCCTCGTCGACGATGAGCACCTCATGCTGCGGGAGGACCGGCGCGCCCTCGATGGCGTCGATCGCGAGCAGCGCGTGGTTGGTGACGACGACCTCGGCGAGCTTGGCGTGCTCCCGGGCCATCTCGGCGAAGCACTCGGCGCCGTAGGCGCACTTGGAGGCGCCCAGGCACTCCCGCGACGAGACCGACACCTGTGCCCAGGCCCGGTCGGACACTCCGGGCGCCAGGTCGTCGCGGTCGCCGGACTCGGTCTCGTCGGCCCAGTCACGCAGCCGCAGCAGGTCCTGGCCCAGCTTGCTGGTGGGCGCGGCCGCCTCGAACTGGTCGAACAGCCCCTCCTCCTCGTCCTGTGGCATGCCCTCGTGCAGGCGGTGCAGGCACAGATAGTTCGACCGGCCCTTGAGCATGGCGAACTCCGGGCGGCGGCGCAGCAGCGGGTGCAGGGCGTCGACCGTGCGCGGCAGGTCCCGCTCGACGAGCTGGCGCTGGAGGGCGAGGGTCGCAGTGGCCACGACCACTCTCTCCCCATGGGCCAGGGCGGGCACGAGGTAGCCGAGGGACTTTCCGGTGCCGGTGCCGGCCTGGACCAGCAGATGCGAGCCGTCGTCGATCGCGTCCGCGACGGATTGGGCCATGGTCACCTGGCCGGGGCGCTCCGTACCGCCGACGGCGGCGACGGCGGCATGCAGGAGTTCGGGGAGGGAGGGCTTCGTCATAGCGCGACCACCCTACGGCTCGGGACCGACAATCGGGCGATCAAGGCGGGGACCGGTGGCTGGGTATCTCCCCCGCGGGTCCGGCGGGGTGGGAACCGGATCGGGCCGAGAGGTGTACCAGAAGTGATGACACTGTGGCTCATGGTCACAGCAGATCGCGCAGGATCCGGTCGCGGATCATGAGGGCGGCCCGCTTGTCGGGCAGGTCGACCTCGGCGGCGAACCGGAAACCGGCGCTCAGAAATGCGGCCAGGGAGGGTGCGTTGCGAAGGTCGGGTTCCGCGAGGACGCGGGCACATGTGCGGCGTCGATCGAGCACCAGGTCGGCCACGGCTCTGAGCAGGGTGCTGCCGAGCCCCCGCCCACGGTCGGCGACCCCACCGACGAGGAGATGGATACCGGTGTCGTGCGGGCGGGCCGGGTAGTACCGGGCCAGCGGATCGAGGTCGGCCCGGTAGATCTCCCAGTAGCTCATCGGCGTGCCCTCGAGCAGCCCGAGACAGGGGACGCTGCGGCCGTCGCCGCCGAGTTGCGCGAGCAGATGGGCCTCGGTCACACCCCGCGGCCCCGACAGCTGCCAGAACTCCGCGACGGCGGGGTCGTTCATCCAGCGACTGATCAGCGGTAGGTCCCGCTCGAGCCGGACGGGAACCAGCTGGAAGGCGCCCGCGGGTGTGGGGGTGGGCCCCCAGTCGCCCACGCTGTCGAGCAGGTCGGCCATGGCCGGGGTGCCCGTCCTGTTCGCCGCTCGGAAGCGCGCGACGAAGTCGTCCGGCAGGCGCAGCTCGAGGGTGTCCTCTCCCTCGGCACCCGCCTCGGTCGGACGGGGGTGGGGAGCGGTGGCCGGCCCTTGCCCGGTGGCGGCGCCGGCATCGGTGGGAGGCATGGCGCGCTCCTCTCGGAAGACGGGTGTGCGGAAGGCGGGAGTCGGAGTGTGGATCAGAGGTACAGGGGGTTGGCGATGGTGACGTAGACGGACTGGGTGTCGACCGGGCCGACGAGTTCGTCGAGGCCGTGCAGCCGGGTCAGCAGGTTGGCCTTGCAGCGCAGGACCGGGGAGTCGAGCAGGCGGGCCGGCAGGGTGGAGCGCGTGCGGGTGGGGCCGGAGGCCGCGTCGGCGAGGAAGCGGCGGAAAGCGGCCAGCAGCAGCCGCTCGTCGGCGAGCCGTTGGGAGCCGAAGGCGCCGATGAGACCGAACACGTTGTTGACGGCCAGGTAGTAGGCGAAGCGTTCGTCGGTGACGTCGTCGGAGACGAAGGTGTCGCTGTGCTCGCCGATGCCGGGCAGCCTGGCGTCGAGTTCCGCGTGCCGGGAGACGCGGAAGTAGTAGCCCTGGTTGTCGCGGTAGCGACCGCCCGCCGGCCAGCCTTCGTCGTCCAGCAGGAGCAGCGTGTTCTGCTGGTGCGCCTCCAGGGCGACTCCGGCCTCGCCGTCCAGCCACAGCACGGGGCGGACCACCTGCTCGAGGTAGCGCAGGAACCACTCGGTGGCGACGGCTCTCGACGGGCGGCCGGTGCGGACGGCGAGGCCGGTGACGACCTCGGCCAGGCGGGACCGCAGGGAGAGCGGGGCACCGGCCCGGGGGTAGGGCCGGGGTGCCACGAGTCCGGCGACGCAGGAGACGTCGTCCCACGGGTCGAACGGGTTGTGCCGGATCACCACGTCCAGACCCGGCACGGGTGCTCCGTCCTGGTCCACGGCCAGCCAGGCCGGGTCGCGGACGATGTCGAAGCCGGGGTGGGCGGCGCGCCACTGCTGCGAGAGGCCGCTGCGCAGCAGCCGGTGGACCTCGACACCGCGGTGCAGTTCCTTGCGGAGGTTCTCACGACGGGAGTTGGTGATGCGCAGGCCCAGTGACAGCTTGAGCGTGGCGGCCGCGCCGGTGCGGTGGACGGTGCGTACGGAGGAGGTGGGGTGCCAGGGCGGCCCGTAGGGACCCAGGTCGCGCAGTAGACCCGCGTCGAGCAGGGCCGCCGTACCCGGGCGGTGGCGCATCTCGCCCCACTGCCACGGGTGCAGCGGCAGGGCGGTGTATCCGTCGGGCAGGGGCAGCCCCGCCCCGGCGAGCCGGGCGGTGAGCAGGCCGGCGGGCACGGTCCGGCCGCGTTCGGTCCAGGCCGAGTCGGTGGCGAGTACGGAGTGGGCGACCGCCATCCAGTGCAACGGGAAGGAGCCTCGCAATTCGGGCGAGTAGTGGCGGACTTCGGTTTCCGACAGGCCTTCGCGGCTCTTGGGGGTCGGGTGCAGCGGGTGTCCGAGCAGGAGGGCCTGCTCGGCGGAGAGGAAGCGGTCGGTTCCGTCGCTGGGACGGTGCCGGCGGTCGCGCAGGAAGAGGGTGGTGCCACGAACGGAGTCGGCGACACGGGCGACGAGGTCCAGGGCGGCGGTGTCGGAGGGCTCGGCCGAAGTCCGGTTCGCGAACGGGTCGACGGCTGTGGGCGCCGGCGAGGTCCTGGGGGCACGGTTCCTGGCGCGTGCTTCCCGCACGAGCAGCGTGGCGACCGTGACGGCGTCGGCCGGCGGGGCGTCCTCCGGCGCGTCGGCCAGGTAGGGCAGGCCGAAGCGGTGCCAGCCCGTCGGGGACCAGTGGTGAACCGGGACGAGCAGGGCCGTCCCGCTGGTCCTGAGGGGGATACGGAGGGTGCCGTAGCCGGGGGCGGCGGTGCCGGTCTCGCGCACCCAGCAACGCAGGAGGTTCTCCACGGCCGCGGCCTGGGCGGCGGTGTGCGGGTCAGAGTGCTCCAGGGGGTCGGTGGCCGTGCCGTCGGGCTGCGGGGCGGCCGCAGTCCTTCTCGCCTGCAGGGGGAACTCCTCGGCCGGGTCGTGGGTGCGGGAGCGGCCGTAGGAGGTGGAGGTGAGGTTCAAGACGGCTCCTGAGGGTGACGTTCGGGTCGACCCGTCCGGCAGCTGACGGACCGGCCGGGCGGTGGTGGAGGCGACAGTGGAGACAGCGGTGGAGGCAGCGGCGGTGCGATACGGACCAAGCGGTGGGGCGGCTGGGCGGGCGGTCGTTTCTTCAGCGGTCCATCCGGTCCCGGGGCCCGGAGGCTGGGGTTCGGCAGGCGCCGGGCTACGGGCCAACGGGCTGCGGACTACGGACGGCGGACGGCGGACGGCGGACGGCGGACGGCGGGCGGCGGACGGCGGACGGCGGACGGCGGACGGCGGGCGACGGGCGACGGACGGCGGACGGCGGACGGCGGACGGCGGGCGACGGGCGACGGGCGACGGGCGACGGACTATGGGCAACGGACGACTCGTCCGGGCCGCCTCCGGCACCACTGCCTCGGTCCGGGCGGCCGAGCGGCGTTGGTGGCGGCGTCGGCGTCGGGCCTGCTCGCCCCGGGCGGCGTCCGTCGATGGACGCGGGCGGGGCTGCTACCCCGCGCCTTCCGGGCGGCCGGTGGGGCTCGGCTGCCTCCGAGAGATCCGGCGCTCCTGACCGGCTCGGCCGGTGTGGCTCCGGGCCGCCGCCTCGACCGCGTCGGCCAGGCGGCCGAGCACGGCGGCGACCTGCTCGTCGGTGATCGTCAGCGGGGGAAGCAGACGTACGACGCTTGCGTGGCGGTCACCGAGTTCGACGATCAAGCCCCGCCACAGGCGCTCCTGTTGGACGGTCGCGGCGAGTTCGGGTGCGGCGGGACGGGGCTCTAGGACGCGGGGCAAGCCCGCCCCGCCGCCGCTGTCCCACTCGGGCGCACCCTCCGGGTTCACCAGTTCGAGGCCGATCATCAGCCCCCGTCGCCGCACCTCGCCGATGCAGGGGAAGTGGCTGGCCAGGCCGCGCAGTTGGGCCAGCATGTGGACGCCGAGGGAAACCGCGCGTTCGACGAGGCGGCTCTCCCGGACATGAGCCAGGGTGGCCGTGCCCGCGGCCATGGCGAGCTGGTTGCCGCGGAACGTCCCCGCATGGGCGCCGGGTTCCCGGACGTCAAGGTCGTCTCGGTAGACCAACACGGCCAGCGAGGCGCGCCCCTCCGCGGACGCGCACCTGCCGGGCGCAGACTCCGTCACGGTCACGGCTCTTCGTCCTCCCGCTGTCCCAGGGCGTCGGCCCGCCACTGACGCGAGGCGCAGGCCTCACGCTGCCGGGCGGGTCGCCGCCCGCGGCACGGGTCCCGGACGCGGACATCAGGACCCTCACCGCTACAACCCCGGACGGTCCGCACGGTTACGGGTGCGCTCAAGATCCCTGCTGCTATGGAAGGTTGCCCGGTCGACGCCCACGGCCGCGGACGGCCCGTGACGGAACCGTCGCCCGTAGCGAAACCGTTGCCGTCCCGTCGGCGGTCCCCCACGCCGAACGCATAGTGTGTGGTGCCGTTCGCGCACGCCGTGGGATCAGGGTGAACTGGGCCCGATCTCAGGGTGAGAATGCCGCGGCAAGCAGCAAGTCCGTTCACAGCAGGGGGAGTCAGAGCATGCGACCCATACGCCCGTTCTTCACCACGTGTCGAGGAGGGGGCGCCCGCCGTAGAACCTCACCCGCGCTGACCGCCGTCACCCTGGCCTCCGCGCTCGCGCTCTTCGCAACCGCCTGCGACTCGGGCGACAGCGAGGCCGACGGCCGGCCCTCCTCCGCCGCGACCGCCGACGACTCGGGCGTGACCGGCGACGGAAAGATCAAGATCCCGGACGATGTCAGGAAGAAGCTCAAGGAACACGGGATCGACATCGACAAGTGGAAGAACGGCGCCTGGAAGGACTGGAACCAGGACGACTGGCTCCGTGAGGCGAAGGACTTCGTCAACCCGATCATCAAGGACCTGTGGGATCCCGACCGGATGCGCCGCGCCAAGGACCCGGACAAGGGCGTCGACGACAACGACCTCTCCGGCGACCAGGGTGTCACCGACCCGACCCCGGCCCCGGTGACGGCGCGTGCGGTCTCGCCGACGTACCACGCGAACGCGGCGACGGCGGGCAAGGTGCTCTTCGACGCCCCCGAGGGCACGATGGTCTGCTCGGCGACGGTCGTTCAGGACCCGGCGCACCCGGGCAAGTCGAACCTCGTGTGGACGGCCGGCCACTGCGTGCACGCCGGCAAGAAGGGCGGCTGGTACCGCAACATCGCGTTCGTGCCGTCGTACAACGACGCGGGCCGCAGCACCGCCGACCTCCAGAACGCCACCAAGGACGAGGTCGCGCCGTACGGCGTGTGGTGGGGAGACTGGGCGCAGACCTCGGATCAGTGGATCGAGCAGGGCGGTCCGACCGGTGGGCAGGGTGCCCCCTACGACTTCGCCGTCATCCATGTGACGCCCGAGCAGGGCGGCGACGGCAAGTCGCTGGAGGAGACCGTCGGCACGGCGCTGCCCGTGGACTTCGCCGCCCCGGCCGTGCCGCAGGTGCGGAGCATGACCGCGACCGGCTACCCGGCCGCTCCGCCGTACGACGGGCAGCGGCTGTACCAGTGCCAGGACAAGCCGGGCCGGTTGTCGCTGAACGCCTCGGACCCGACGATGTACCGCATCGGCTGCACCATGACCGGCGGCTCCTCCGGCGGCGGCTGGGTGGCGACCGGCTCGGACGGCAAGCCCGCTCTGGTCTCCAACACCTCGATCGGCCCGGTGACGGCCGGCTGGCTGGCGGGTCCGCGCCTGGGCTCTGAGGCCAAGGGCGTGTACAACGCGGTCAGCGGGAAGTTCGCCGGACAGTAGGCCGGGGGGCGGCGGGGTGTCTCACGGGAACCTTCACCATCCCGCCGCCGTTCGCCCTCGATTCCCCGGGCATAGTGGGGTGCCGCTCCGGACGGCTCCGCACGCAAGCCCGGATGACAAGCTCATGACACCAAGGGTGCTCGGCGCTCGGGCCGGGCGCCCGGCATGCACACCAACCGGCATGCACACCAACCGACGGGGGTTCATCGCACCATGCAGTCGATACCTGGGTCCGCCACGCCCCGGCGCTCGCGCCGGCGCAGCGTTCTCGCCGCCACCGGGCTCGTCGCGGCCCTGGCGCTCACCGGCACCGCCTGCGACAGCTCGGGCTCGGCCGACGCCGCCGCCGGCGCATCGGACGCCACGGCTTCGCAGACCGCGGACAGCGGTAGCGGCGACGGCAAGGCCAGGATTCCCGCCGACATCGCGAACAAGCTCAAGGAGCACGGGGTCGACGTCGACAAGTGGAAGAACGGCGGCTGGAAGGACTGGGACAAGGACAAGTGGCTCAGTGAGGCCAAGGACTTCGTCAACCCGGTGATCGAGGGCCTGTGGAAGCCCGAGCGGATGAAGTCCGCCCAGGAGGCCAACAAGACGATCTCCACCAAGGACGCCGCCGCCGACCAGGGCGTCAGCGACCCGGCCCCGGAGCCGGTCCGGGCGCAGGCGGAGAAGACGCCGTACCACGAGAACGCCGCGCCGGTCGGCAAGGTCTTCTTCGACTCGCCCCAGGGCTCGATGGTCTGCTCGGGCACGGTCGTCAAGGACGTCAACCACCCCGGCAAGTCCAACCTGGTGTGGACCGCAGGTCACTGCGTGCACGCCGGCCGGGACGGCGGCTGGTACCGCAACATCGCGTTCGTGCCGGCCTACAACGACCTCGGCAAGTCCGCGGCGCAGCTGAGCAACGCCAAGGTCTCCGAGGTCGCCCCGTACGGCGCCTGGTGGGCGGACTGGGCGTCCACCTCCAGCCAGTGGATCCAGGGCGGTTCCGAGACGGGCGGCGCGGGCGCGGCGTACGACTACGCCGTGCTGCACGTGAAGCCGCAGTCCGGTGCCCGGTCGCTGGAGGAGACCGTCGGAGCGGCGCTGGACGTGGACTTCTCCGCGCCGCCCGCGACGCAGGTCGCCACGATGGGCGCCTGGGGCTACCCGGCCGCGCCTCCGTACAGCGGGCTGACGATGTTCCGCTGCGTCGACCGGCCGGGCCGGCTGTCGCTCAGCCCGTCGCTCCCGACGATGTACCGCATCGGCTGCACCATGACCGGCGGCTCCTCCGGCGGCGGCTGGTTCCGCGTGGTGGACGGCAGGACCAAGCTGGTGTCCAACACCTCGATCGGTCCGGCGGACCACACCTGGCTGGCGGGTCCGCAGCTCGGTCAGGGCGCGGAGGCGCTGTACCAGAACATGAGCAGGACGTACGGCGGCCGGTGAGCCGGTGAGCCGGTGACGAAGCCGAGGGCCCGCCCCCTGTCGCAGGGGGCGGGCCCTCGGGCCGTGCGGCGGTGGGTCAGAGCGCGGGGGCGGGCACGTGCGGTGCCAGCTCCGCCGCGAGCTCCTCGTGCACCCGGGCCTTGAGCAGGGTGCCCTCCGCGGTGTGCTCCTCGGAGATCACCTCGCCCTCGGTGTGGGCACGGGCGACCAGCTTGCCGTGGGTGTACGGCACCAGCGCCTCGATCTCGACGGACGGCCGGGGCAGCTCGCTGTCGATCAGCGCGAGCAGCTCGGCGATGCCCTGCCCGGTGCGGGCCGAGACGACGAGGGAGCGCTTCTCGATCCGCAGCAGCCGCTGGATCACCAGCGGGTCCGCCGCGTCCGCCTTGTTGACCACGACGATCTCGGGTACGTCGGTGGCGCCGACGTCCCTGATCACCTCGCGCACCGCGGCCAGCTGCTCCTCCGGGTCGGGGTGGGAGCCGTCCACCACGTGCAGGATCAGGTCGGAGTCCCCGACCTCCTCCATGGTGGAGCGGAACGCCTCGACCAGGTGGTGCGGCAGGTGCCGGACGAAGCCGACGGTGTCCGCGAGCGTGTAGAGCCGCCCGCTCGGGGTCTCGGCCCGGCGCACGGTCGGGTCCAGGGTCGCGAACAGGGCGTTCTCGACCAGGACGCCCGCGCCGGTGAGCCGGTTGAGCAGAGAGGACTTGCCGGCGTTGGTGTAGCCGGCGATGGCGACGGAGGGCACCTTGTTGCGGCGCCGCTCCTGGCGCTTGATCTCGCGGCCGGTCTTCATCTCCGCGATCTCCCGGCGCATCTTCGCCATCTTCTCGCGGATCCGCCGACGGTCCGTCTCGATCTTGGTCTCACCGGGACCGCGGGTGGCGAGGCCGCCGCCGCTGCCGCCGCCCATCTGCCGGGACAGCGACTGACCCCAGCCGCGCAGCCTCGGCAGCATGTACTGCATCTGGGCGAGCGCGACCTGCGCCTTGCCCTCGCGGGACTTGGCGTGCTGGGCGAAGATGTCCAGGATCAGGGCCGTACGGTCGATGACCTTGACCTTGACGACGTCCTCGAGGTGGATCAGCTGGCCCGGGCTGAGCTCGCCGTCGCAGATGACGGTGTCCGCGCCCGTCTCCAGGACGACGTCGCGCAGCTCGGCCGCCTTGCCGGAGCCGATGTAGGTGGCCGCGTCGGGCTTGTCACGGCGCTGGATCACGCCGTCGAGCACCACCGCGCCCGCCGTCTCCGCGAGGGCGGCCAGCTCGGCCAGGGAGTTCTCCGCGTCCCGCGCGGTCCCCGAGGTCCATACGCCGACGAGCACGACCCGCTCCAGGCGGAGCTGGCGGTACTCGACCTCGGTGACGTCCTCGAGCTCGGTGGACAGGCCCGCGACACGGCGCAGCGCCGCCCGCTCGGAACGGTCGAACTGATCGCCGTCCCGCTCTCCGTCGAACTCGTGGCTCCAGGTGACGTCCTCTTCCATCAGGGCATCGGCCCGGAGACCTTCGGGGTAGGAGTGCGCGAGGCGCTTGCTGTCCTGGGACGCCTCAAACGTCTGGGAAGAGGAAGAAGAGGAGGTCATTTGGTCCTTACGTGGTGGGAGAGTCCGTCATCGGTCACAACGTACGGGCGCCTCGGGAGATTCCCGTGGCCCTGCCGCGCCGGTCTGAAGATGGTCGCACGGTACGGCCCGTCTCGTCACTGCGTTATTCCTCCGGGTTCCTCCTCCGGGTCGTCCCCTTCGTATCCGCTCCCTTCACGTCCCGTCCCTCCACGTCCGCTCCTTCCACGTCCGCTCACTTCCTCGCCTCCTTCGGCGGCGGGGTGGGCTTCCAGTCGGGGTGGCCGGGCATCGGCGGGGTCTTCTCGCCGTACAGCCAGGCCTGGAAGAAGCCGCTCAGGTCACGTCCGGCGATGCCCGATGCCAGGCGTTCGAAGTCGGCCGTGGTGGCCGTGCCGTCCCGGTGGGCCCGTACCCAGGCCCGCTCCAGGCTCTCGAAGGCGGGCTTGCCGATCTCCTGGCGCAGCGCGTAGAGGACGAGCGCGGCGCCGTCGTAGACGTTCGCACGGAAGAAGCCGATCTTCTGTCCGGACTTCGGCGGCTTGGGGCGAGCGGGCGGTCCGCCGGTCTCGCGCCAGCGGTCGGAGGCGCCGTAGGCGGCCTTCATGCGGGTCACCAGCGGCTTGTTCGCCTTCTCGTCGGCGTACAGGGCCTCGTACCAGGTGGCGTGGCCCTCGTTGAGCCACACGTCGGACCAGGTGCGGGGGCTGACGCTGTCGCCGAACCACTGGTGGGACAGCTCGTGCACCATGAGCGACTCGACGTACCACCGGGGGTAGGCGGGTTCGGTGAACAGCTTCTTCTCGAAGAGGGACAGGGTCTGCGTCTCGAGTTCGAAGCCGGTGGCGGCGGAGGCCGTGAGCACGCCGTAGGTCTCGAAGGGGTACCGCCCGACCTTGCTCTCCATCCAGGCGATCTGGTCGGGGGTCCTGGCCAGCCAGGGTTCGAGGACCTTGCGGTCCTTGGCGGGGACGACGTCGCGCAGGGGCAGGCCGTGCGGGCCGGTGCGGTGCACCACGGCGGAGCGGCCGATGGACACCTGCGCCAGCTCGGTGGCCATGGGGTGCCGGGTGCGGTACGTCCAGGTCGTCGTTCCGCCGTTCCGGGTGACACCGGCCGGGAGGCCGTTGGCGACGGCCGTGTACCCGTCGGGCGCGGTGACGTGGAAGGTGAACATCGCCTTGTCGGAGGGGTGGTCGTTGCACGGGAACACCAGGTGGGCGGCGTCGGCCTGGTTGGCCATGGCGAGGCCGTCCACGGTGCGCACCCAGCCGCCGTCGCGGCCCTTCGCGGGCATCGGGTCGCTGGTGTGACGCACGGTGATGCGCATCCAACTGCCTCGGGGCAGCGGGACCTTCGGGGTGACCACGAGGTCCTCGCCGGCGGTGGCGAAATCGGCCGGCAGGCCGTCGACCTCCACGGAGTCGACCGAGCCGTGCGCGAAGTCGAGGTTCACGCGCTCCAGGTCCTCGGTGGTCCACGCGTCGATCGTGGTGACGGCCCGGAGCGGCTTGCCGTGGTCACCGGCGTAGGTGAACGACAGGTCGTACGACGACACGTCGTACCCCGGGTTGCCCAGGTACGGGAACAGCCGGTCACCGATGCCCAGCGGCTGGGGCGGAGCACTCGCGGCGACGAGACAAGCGCAGGCGGCGGACGCGAGGAGAGTCGCCTTCAGGCGACGCGGGACACGTGGTCCAAGGCTGAGCGGCATGCATCACGGCTATCAGCGCCCACCCACCGCACCGCGCCGACGCGCGCCCAACCCACCCGAATGAGCCCCATGGGAGCAAGCCCAGGACCACGGAGGTGCGGTGGAGCGGAGTGGCGCGCGGGCGCGGAGAGCGAGCGCCCCGGACCCGGACTCGGCAGCCCCGGCGCGGAGTCGGCAGCCCGGGCGCGCGGACCAGGGCAGGCGCGCCTCACATCCCCGGTGGTTGAGGCTGGGTGCGGCTCACGTCGTAGACGCCCGGCACGTCGCGCATCGCGCGCATCAGGGCCGGGAGCCCGGCCGCGTCGGGGAGTTGGAGGGTGTACGTGTGGCGGACGCGCTGCTGTGCCGGTGGGGCCACGGTCGCGGAGATGATCTCTACGCCCTCCAGGGCGATGGCCTCGGTGAGGTCGGCCAGCAGGTGGGGGCGGCCGAACGATTCCGCGAGCAGTGTGACACGGCACGCGGTGGTCTCCCCCCAGCGCACGCCGAACTCCGCGCGCCCCGCGCTTCTCATCCGCGCGACCGCGGCGCACTCCACACGGTGCACGGTCACCGCTCCCCCGCGCACGGCGAAGCCGGTGACCTCGTCGGGCGGTACGGGCGTACAGCAGCCCGCGAGCCGTGCGGCCGCGTCGGACCTGCCGACGACCGCGACGCTCGCCGTGCCGAACCCGGGGGCGGCCTGCGCGGCGGGCCCGGTCGACGGGACCGGGCCGACGGGACCCGCAACCGGCGACGGGCCGGCCTCCGCACCGGCCCGCGCGACCTCGGCGGAGCCGGCGCGCGCAGGACTACCCGCGGCGGGTGCGGCGTCCCCGCCGGTGCCCTGGGCCCGATCCGCGGCGGGTGCGGCGTCCCCGCCGGTGCCCTGGGTCCGGTCCGCGGCGGACTGGCGGGTGGCCAGCCGGCGTTGGATGGCGATGCGGGCGGCCGGGGTGTGGGCGTGGTCCAGCCATTCCCGGGAGGGCTCGGAGGCCGGGTCCTGGCCCATCAGGAGCTGGACGCTGTCGCCGTCCTTCAGGACGGTGCTCAGGGTCGCCAGGCGGCCGTTGACGCGGGCTCCGATGCACGCGTGCGCGTCCTCGCCGTACTGCGCATAGGCGGCGTCCACGCAGGTGGCGCCCTCGGGCAGGCCCAGAGTGCCCCCGTCGGGCCGGAAGACGGCGATCTCGCGGTCCTGGGCGAGGTCCTCGCGCAGGGTGGACCAGAAGGTGTCGGTGTCCGGCGCGGCCCGCTGCCATTCGAGGAGGCGGGAGAGCCAGCCGGGGCGGGTGGGGTCGGCGCGCTCGCCGTCGCCGGCGGAGTGCTCCTCCGCGGGGGGAGCGTAGGGGTTGCCGAGGGCGACCACCCCGGCCTCGGCGGCCTTGTGCATCTGGTGGGTGCGGATGAGGACTTCGACGACCTGCCCGTCCTCGCGGGCGACGGCGGTGTGCAGTGACTGGTACAGGTTGAACTTGGGTACGGCGATGAAGTCCTTGAACTCCGAGACGACGGGTGTCATGCAGGTGTGCAGCTCACCGAGGACGGCGTAGCAGTCGGCGTCCTCGTTCACCAGCACCAGCAGCCGGCCGAAGTCGCAGCCGCGCAGTCGGCCGCGCTTGCGGGAGACCCGGTGCATGGAGACGAAGTGCCGTGGTCTGACGAGCACTTCGGCAGGGACGTCCGCTTCGCGCAGCACGTCGCGCACCTGCTCGGCGACCTCGGTGAGCGGGTCGCCGGAGCGACTCGCGTTCTCCCCGATCAACTCGCGCGTGTGCGCGTACTCCTCGGGGTGCAGGATCGCGAAGACGAGGTCCTCCAGCTCGGTCTTGAGCGCCTGCACGCCGAGCCGTTCGGCGAGCGGGATGAGGACGTCCCGGGTCACCTTGGCGATACGGGCCTGTTTCTCCGGGCGCATCACGCCGAGGGTGCGCATGTTGTGCAGCCGGTCGGCGAGTTTGATCGACATCACGCGGACGTCGTTGCCGGTGGCGACGAGCATCTTGCGGAAGGTCTCGGGCTCGGCGGCCGCGCCGTAGTCGACCTTCTCCAGCTTGGTGACGCCGTCGACGAGGTAGCGGACCTCCTCGCCGAACTGCTCGCGGACCTGGTCCAGCGTCACGTCGGTGTCCTCGACGGTGTCGTGCAGCAAGGACGCGGTCAACGTCGTGGTCTCGGCGCCGAGTTCGGCGAGGATGAGGGTCACGGCGAGCGGATGCGTGATGTAGGGCTCGCCGCTCTTGCGCATCTGACCGCGGTGCGAGGACTCGGCCAGGACGTAGGCGCGGCGCAGGGGTTCGAGGTCGGCCTCGGGGAAGTGCGCGCGGTGGGCCTCGACCACGTGGCCGATGGCGTCCGGAAGCCGGTCGCGGGCGGCCGGGCCGAGCAGTGCGGCACGGCCGAGCCGGCGCAGGTCGATCCGCGGGCGGGCCCTGCGCCGGGGCCCCGCGGGAGCCACCGGGCCCGGGGCCGCAGGATTCGTGGCATCCGCACTCATGGGCACCTCCGGCTGCGTGGACCGGTGGACGGGGCGCCCCAGGGCGTACGCGGCACAGGGGTTGGCAACGGATCCCCCGTCCGGGCCGGTGATTGATGCTACCGAGCCCAGCACGCCCGACCGGCCGTCTCTCGGCGAGCGTGAAACGGATCACCCATTCGAGCGATGGCCAGGAGGTTTACGGTTTTCAGTCACCTGACAGGCGGTCAGCCGTGGATTCACCGCCTGTTCCGGTCTCCGGGTATACGTATGACCTTCCCATGGGTCGCCGGAGCTGCGAAGCCCAGCCGGCCGACCGTCAGCCGACCGCTGTTTCCAGCCACTTCGCGTCGATCTCGCCCTCGGCGACGAGCACCGCGGGTCCGGTCATCTCGATCTCGCCGTCCGGCCGCTCGGTGATCACCAGCGTTCCGCCGGGGAGATCCACCGTGTAGGTCGCCGGGGTTCCGGTGGCGGCCGGGTCGGCGCCGTCACGCCGGGCGGCCGCCACGGCGACGGCACACGCGCCCGTGCCGCACGAGCGGGTCTCGCCCGAGCCGCGCTCGTGCACGCGCAGGGCGACGTGGCGGGGACCGCGGTCGACGACGAACTCGACGTTCACGCCGTCCGGGTAGGCGGAGGCCGGGCTGAAGGGCGGCGGGGAGAGCAGGTTCCCGGCGTCGTCGAGGTCGTCGACGAAGGCGACCGCGTGCGGGTTGCCCATGTTCACGTTGCGCGCGGGCCAACTGCGCCCGCCGACGCTCACGGTGACGTCCCCTTCGGGGAGCCTCGCCCTGCCCATGCCGACGGTGACGTCACCGTCCTTGGCGATGTGCACGGTCTTCACGCCCCCGCGCGTGGCGATCGCGAGGTCGCCCTCGGTCGTGTGCCCGGCGTGCTGGAGGTAGCGCGCGAACACCCGCACGCCGTTTCCGCACATCTCCGCGACGGAGCCGTCGGCGTTGCGGTAGTCCATGAACCACTCCGCCTCGGCCGCCATGGCGCGGGCCTCGGGGTGCGCGGCGGAACGCACGACGTGCAGCACCCCGTCCCCGCCGATGCCCGCCCGGCGGTCGCACAGGGCGGCGACGGCCGCCGGGGACAGCTCGACGGCGTTCTCCGGGTCCGGGACGATCACGAAGTCGTTCTCCGTGCCGTGCCCCTTGAGGAAGGGGATGCGCGTGCTCATGGCTCGATCGTACGGGGTCCCTCCGGCAACCCCACGATCACGCCCAGCGACGACCCGGCCCGCCCGGGCACGGGACGACGCCGGATCCCGGGCAAGAAGGGTGTCCGGGAGCCGGCGGGGCCAGGGGCCGGGCGCGGGTGTGAGTGGTGGCCGGGGCTGCGGGGACGGGCCGCGGGTACCAGTGGTGCTCGGGGGCCGGCGGAGCCGGGGGCGGGTGGGGGTCAGCGCAGGCGGGCTACTCGCCACACGGCGAGCACCACGACCACGGCGACGACGAGGACGTACGCGCCGAGCACCCGCCAGTCCAGGCGCCGCCCGGAACCGCGCGGCGGCAGGCCCGGCCAGGTGTGGCCGACGCGGCGGGCGGCCATCATGCCCCAGCCGGCCGAGCAGGAGCAGATCAGCAGCCCCAGCATGGCGATCACGGCACCGTTGTCGCCGTCGAAGGCCAGCGGGAAGGCGAACATCAGCGAGCCGACGACAGCCAGGCCCACGATCGGGGCCAGCTGCCAGATGCGCAGCCGCCGCTGCGGGCGCAGCTCGACCTCCACCTCGGGCCCGGCGAACATCTCCTCGGGCCCGGGACCGTCCGCGGTCACGCCGCCCTGCGTCTCGTCGGGCCCGTCGGGGCTCAACGAGCCCTCGTCCGGATCCGCGTCACCGCGCTCCACGGTGATGCGGTCGGTGTCTTGTGCGGTGTCGCGAGGGCCGGCCTCCATCGCCACGCGCCCTCCCAACTAGGACTTCATTTGGTCGATCCGAGCATGATGATGGCACGGCGCCGGAGGCCCGGATGACGGCCTGGGCGTCCCGATGCCATGACGTGATCAGGCTGTGACCGGTCGTTCGACCAACGCCAGGGCGAGATGCGGAAGTTCTGTGAGATCCGCCGCAGCGCCGCTCAGCCAGTGCACACGGGGGTCCCGCCGGAACCAGGAGTCCTGGCGGCGCGCGAAGCGCTTCGTGGCGCGTACGGTCTCCGCGCGCGCCTCGTCGAGCGTGCACTCTCCGGCGAGTGCCGCGAGCACCTGCTGGTAGCCGAGCGCACGCGACGCCGTACGCCCCTCGCGCAGGCCCCGCGCCTCCAGCGCGTGCACCTCGTCCACGAGCCCCGCCTCCCACATGCGGTCGACCCGCCGCGCGATCCGTTCGTCGAGTTCGGGGCGGGTCACGTCGACGCCGATCTGCACGGTGTCGTAGACCGAGTCGTGGCCCGGGAGGTTGGCGGTGAAGGGCCGGCCGGTGATCTCGATGACCTCGAGGGCCCGGACGATCCGGCGGCCGTTGCTGGGCAGGATCGCCCGCGCGGCCCCGGGGTCGGCGGCGGCGAGGCGGGCGTGCAGCGCCCCGGATCCGCGCAGCGTGAGTTCGTCCTCCAGCCGGGCGCGCACCTCGGGGTCGGTGCCCGGGAACTCCAGGTTGTCCACGGCCCCGCGGACGTACAGGCCGGAGCCGCCGACCAGGACCGGCCAGCGCCCCTCGGCGAGCAGCGCGTCGATCCGCTCCCGGGCGAGCCGCTGGTACTCGGCTACGGACGCCGTGACGGTCACGTCCCAGATGTCGAGCAGGTGGTGCGGTACGCCACCGCGCTCCTCGGGCGTCAGCTTCGCGGTGCCGATGTCCATCCCGCGGTAGAGCTGCATGGAGTCGGCGTTGACGACCTCACCGCCGAGGCGCTGGGCCAGAAAGACGCCGAGATCGGACTTTCCGGCCGCAGTGGGGCCGACGACGGCGATGACGCGGGGGGCGGAAGGTGCGCTGCTCACCGCACCAGTCTCCCAAACCCCGCAGGAGGTGCCGCGCACGAGTCGTGTGACGGCAGGTAAAGGGGTAGAACGAATAGGGTATCGAATGAGTATGGGCGTTTTTGCGCGGCTCCCTTCGATGGTCGCGCGACTCCTTCGGCGGTCGGAGGGGCGGAGGAGACCTCGGCCGCCGGGGAGAAGGAATCCGCTCCGTCAGGGAAGGTGAACCATGGGTCTGATGGACAACATGAAGGCCAGGATCGGCCCGGCGAAGGAAAAGGTGTCGGACCTCGCCCAGCGCCACGGGGGCACAATCGGACAGAGCCTCGACAAGGCCGCGAAGGTGGTCGACGAGAAGACCAAGGGCAAGTACAGCGACAAGATTCACGCAGGTACGGACAAGGCCAAGGGCGCCATGGACCGGCTCGCCCACAAGGGCGGTACGAGCCCGGAGACCCGCACCGCGCCGGATGCGGGCACGAGCCCGGAACCGGGCGCCGGCACGGCGCCGGGCGGCACTTCCTCGCCGACACCGCCGGAGGGACAGCCGCCCACGCCCTGACGGGCGTCAGCGGAGGACAGGGGCGGGCGGCCGGAAGGCAGGCCCTTCCGGCCGCCCGCAACACCCGCAGGGTCTACGCGTGCCGGGTCTACGCGTGCCGTCCTGGCCGTACCGGCCGCGTCCCCCGCGCCCGCCGTGTCCCTCTCACGACCAGGCCGCGACCAGGTACCCCACTCCGTACGGCGCGTCGTCGTGAAGCAGCGCGCCGGAGAGCCCGGCGCGCTCGGCCGCGCCGGCCAGCACCTGCCAGGGGGCCCGGCCCGACGCCTTCAGTTCGTGGGCCGGCTCCACGTCGAGGGCCATGAGCGCCGATGTGTCGGCCTGCGCCAGCGCTCGGGCGACGCCCGCGTCGAAGGGTTCGGCCCGTTCGTCGAGATACCCCGGCGCCTTGAGCGTCCGCGCCGCGCTGGCGTCGCCCATCACCAGCAGCGCCACGCGCCCGGCCCGCCCGGCGAGGTCCCGGCCGGCCGCCGCGCACCGCTCGGGCTCCAGCGACTCCCCCACGCCGAGCCCCTCGACGGGGGCGCCGGACCAGCCGGTGCGCTCCAGCAGCCAGGCGGCGACGGCGAGCGAGGGCGGCAGCTCGCCCGCTGCCCCGGTGCCGGTGTCCCGGCCGAGCCGGACCTCCAGGTCGACGCCGAAGCCGCGGAACGATCCCCGGGTGCCCTCCGGGTGGGGGCCGCGCCCGGGGCCCTCCGCGGGCCCGACGACCACCAGCAGGTCGGGCCGGGCGGCGGCGAGCACGCCCAGCGCGTCCGTGCAGGCGGCCCGGGCGGAGTCCAGCTCGGGTGCGGCTCCCGCGGCCAGCTCGGGCACGAGGAGGGGCGGGCAGGGGCAGACAGCGGCGGCGACAAGCATGATCCGCAGGGTAGCTCCGCGGGGCGGCCGCACGTCGGGCGGCCGCCCGCTCGACGGGTCAGTCGCAGCCGCAGCCGCTGTTCGCGGCGACGGGCAGCGGCTCGGGCACGCCCACCCTCGGCAGGCCGAGCATGACACCGGCCGGCTTGGCGGCCTCCGCGGCGGTGCGCTTCTCCCACGCGTCACCCGCGCGCGTGCGGCGCACGTCGAGCACCGGGCCCTCGGCGAGGAGGTGGTGCGGGGCGGCGTAGGTGACCTCGACCGTGACCACGTCGCCGGGGCGCACGTCCTGCTCGGGCTTGGTGAAGTGGACCAGGCGGTTGTCGGGGGCGCGGCCGGAGAGGCGGTGGGTGGTGCCGTCCTTGCGGCCCTCGCCCTCGGCGACCATGAGCTCCAGCGTGCGGCCGACCTGCTTCTTGTTCTCCTCCCAGGAGATCTCCTCCTGGAGCACGACCAGCCGCTCGTAGCGCGCCTGGACGACCTCCTTGGGGATCTGGTCCTCCATCTCGGCGGCCGGGGTGCCGGGACGCTTGGAGTACTGGAAGGTGAACGCCTGCGCGAACCGCGCCTCGCGCACCACGTGCAGCGTCTGCTCGAAGTCCTCCTCGGTCTCGCCGGGGAAGCCCACGATGATGTCGGTGGTGATCGCGGCGTGCGGGATGGCGGCGCGGACCTTCTCGATGATTCCGAGGTAGCGCTCCTGACGGTAGGAGCGGCGCATCGCCTTCAGCACCGTGTCGGAGCCGGACTGCAGCGGCATGTGCAGCTGCGGCATGGCGTTCGGGGTCTCGGCCATCGCGGCGATCACGTCGTCGGTGAAGTCGCGCGGGTGCGGCGAGGTGAAGCGGACCCGCTCCAGGCCTTCGATGGTGCCGCAGGCCCGCAGCAGCTTGCTGAACGCCTCGCGGTCGCCGATGTCGGAGCCGTAGGCGTTGACGTTCTGGCCGAGCAGTGTGATCTCCGAGACGCCCTCGGCGACCAGGGCCTCCACCTCGGCGAGGATGTCTCCGGGGCGGCGGTCCTTCTCCTTGCCGCGCAGCGCGGGGACGATGCAGAAGGTGCAGGTGTTGTTGCAGCCGACGGAGATCGAGACCCAGGCCGCGTACGCGCTCTCGCGCCGCGTCGGCAGCGTGGAGGGGAACGCCTCCAGGGACTCGGCGATCTCGACCTGCGCCTCCTCCTGCACGCGGGCGCGCTCGAGCAGGACGGGCAGCTTGCCGATGTTGTGCGTGCCGAAGACGACGTCCACCCAGGGCGCCCTCTTCACGATGGTGTCCCGGTCCTTCTGCGCCAGGCAGCCGCCGACGGCGATCTGCATCCCGGGCCGCTTCGCCTTCATCGGCGCGAGGTGCCCCAGGTTGCCGTACAGCCGGTTGTCGGCGTTCTCCCGGACGGCGCAGGTGTTGAAGACGACGACGTCCGCCTCGCCGTCCGCCCCCTCCGGCGCCCGCACGTACCCCGCGTCCTCGAGCAGCCCGGCCAGCCGCTCGGAGTCGTGGACGTTCATCTGGCACCCGTAGGTGCGGATCTCGTAGCTCTTGGGTCCTTGAACGTCCACTGCGGGGCTCCGGTCGCTGCTGCTGGTCATGCGTCAAGGGTAGGCGGTCCCCGGCAGCCCCCCGGACGGCGGAGCGCCACGGCCTTCCGGGCCGGGCACCGCGCGGATCCGCGGGAGCGACGGCCCGGCCGGAAGGCTTTGCGTCCACGTGAGGGCGACACGACCGGTCACTTCCTCCCGCATGGGGGCAACTGGCCCAAAATGACACGCGTGACGGAGCTTCGTGACGCCCTGCGGGCACCCGCGCCGGAAGTGTCCCCGACGGCGGTGCTGCGCGCGTGGCTGCTGCGGCCGGCCGGTCCGCTCCCGGTGGCCCTCCTCGCCGTCGTCCTGGTCGCCCGCGCCGCGCGCGTGGCCGTCGTGTTCACCCAGGGAGGGATGGACAACGCCTTCGTCGTCCATGCCGGGCAGATCTGGCTGGGCGGGGGCGCTCCGTATGCCGACCGGCGCTTCCTGTACCTGCCCAGTGCCGTGCTGTTCGCCGCCGGGCAGGCCGCGCTCCCGGCGCCCGTGGTGCGCGTCGCGGCGCCGCTGGCCTGCGTGGCGCTGATCGCGGGCGGCTGGTGGTGTGCGGTGCGCCTGTTCCGGGTGCCGGCGTGCAGCCGGTTCGCGGTGCTGGGGCTGCTGGTGCTGGTGCTGGGCTGGGCACCGGTCGGCCACCTGGTGACCCTGGGGAACTGGACCGCGGTCGGCGCCCTGGCCCTGCCGCTGGCGCTGCTGCTGGCCGACCGGGGCCGCTGGGACGCGGCCGGGGTGGTCCTGGGCGTCTCGGTGGCGGTGAAGCCGCTGCTGCTGCCCTTGATCATCCTGCTGGTGCTGGCCCGGCGGTGGCGGGCGCTGGCCTGGATGGTGGCGGTGCCGCTGGCCGTGTCGGCGGGCGCGGCCCTGATCATGCCGGACCCGGGCGGCTTCTTCACCCGCACCCTGCCCTTCCTGCTCAAGGGCGGGGACGGTCTGATGCGGCCGTACGACGCCTCCCTGCCGGCGGTACTGCCGCGGCTGGGTCTGCCGCCCGTACCGGCCGAGGCGGTGGCCCTGGCCGCGGCGGCGGCCGGTGTGCTCTGCGCCCGGCTGCGCTGGCGCCGCGCCGATCCGGGTCCCGCGCGACTCGCGGACACGGCCGCGCTGCTGATGCTGGCCTCCTTTCTGGTGTCCCGGCCGTCCTACGACCACTACCTGGTCGTCGTCGTGCCGCTGCTGGTCGCCGGGGCGCTGGAGGCGGACTCGGTGACGCGCTCGCCGTGGTTCTGGGTCGCGCTCGTCCCGCAGGTGCCCCAGTTCGCCTTCCCGCACCTGGACGGCTCGACCCGCAGGGCATTCAAGGACGCGGCCACGCTGTGCGGGCTCGCGCTGGTGCTCGCCGTGCGGTGCGCCCGGCGTGCACCGCGGCGGCCCGCCGCTTCGGACGTACGCGGGCCGTACGCGTTCCTCGTCAGACGCCGTCGGGAACCCAGCCCTGCCGGCGCAGCACGGCGGACACGTCGGGAGCCACGTAGTGCTCCCCCTTGAGCACCTTGCCGTCGTCGCGGCGGGCGACCTGCCCGTCGGGGCCGAGCTTGGTCATGTTGGCGCGGTGGATCTCGGCGATCACGTCGTCGAGGTCGATGCCGTGCACCAGGGCGGTGCCGTACGCCACGTACACGACGTCCGCCAGTTCGTGTGCGAGCCGGTCGAGCGGGCCGCCGACGGAGACCTCCGCGACCTCGGCCGCCTCCTCCGCCAGCAGTTCCCCGCGGTGCGCGGCGAGCTCCGGCGGCACCCGGGTCGGCGTGCGGCGGGCGTCGAGCCCGAAGGCGCGGTGGAACTCACGGACCAGATCGGCGGGCGAGGAACTCATACCGCGAGGGTAGCCGCCGGCTCGAACCGCGCCGGGCGGCCACCGGGTCGCTTGCCCCTGGTCAGCGCGGCGTACCGCTGGCAGGATCGCGCCCATGCCAAAGCTGTCCCCCCGCATCGGACGACGCCGCGGCCTGACGGGCACGGCCGCCGGGGTCGTGGTCCTCGGGCTGCTGCTGTGGTGGCTGCTGCCCCTGGGCGAGGCCCCGCCGAGCGGAACGATCACCTTCAGCACGGGAACCCTGCGCGGGGTCTACCAGGAGTACGGCGTGCGGCTGCGCACCGCGTTCGCCAAGGACATGCCCGATCTGAAGGTGCGGCTGCTGACCAGCGACGGCTCGCAGGAGAACGTCGCGCGGGTGGCGACCGGCCGGGCCGACTTCACCATCACCGCGGCGGACGCGGTGGAGACGTACGAGGTGAGCCACGGGCCGGGTGCCGCGCGGCTGCGCGGTGTGGCCCGCCTCTACGACGACTACGTGCAGCTCGTCGTCCCGCGCGACTCGCCCGTCCGCTCCGTGGCGGACCTGCGCGGCAAGCGGGTGTCGGTCGGACCGCCGGAGTCCGGTGTGCGGCTGATCGCCGAGCGGGTGCTCAAGACCGCCGGGATCGACCCGCGGACGGGCATCCGCCCGATGAGCGACGGCATAGGCACCGCCCCGGACCGGCTGCGGCGGGGCGAGCTCGACGCGTTCTTCTGGTCGGGCGGGCTGCCGACGGACGGTCTGCAGCGGCTGGCCGGGAAGTTCGCGTTCCGCTTCGTGCCGATCGAGGCCGACCTGGTGGCCAGGCTGCACGCCGAGGGCGGCGCCACCCGCTACTACCGCGCCGCCAACATGCCGGAGTCGGCGTACCCGTCGATCCAGCAGGGCGCGACCGTGCCGACGATCGCGGTGTCCAACCTGCTGATGACGCGCGCGGACATGGACCCGAGACTGACGGAGTGGGTGACCCGCACCGTCATCAAGAGCCGCGACGGCATCGGCGCCCACGTCCACTCCGCCCAGCTGGTGGACCTGCGCACCGCGATCTACACCGACCCCCTGACACTGCACGAGGGCGCCCGGCGCTACTACCGCTCGGTCAAGCCGTAGGCGCCGACCGCGGCACGGTCACCGTCACCCGCAGTCCGCGCGGCTTCTCCTCCCGGTGCCGGGCGTAGGAGACCGAGCCGCCGCCCGCCGCGAGCAGCGCGCGGGAGATGGACAGCCCGAGACCGGATCCCTTGATGTTCTGGTGGCGTCCGCTGCGCCAGAAGCGGTCGCCGACGCGGGCGAGCTCCTCGTCGGTGAGACCGGGGCCGTGGTCGGCGACGACGATCGTCGACGTGCCGCGGTCGAAGGAGACCGACACCTCGACGCTCTCGCCGCCAGGCGAGAACTTCACGGCGTTGTCGATCACCGCGTCCAGCGCGGACGACAGGGCCACCGGGTCGGCCCAGGCCGTGGTGGCCGGGCACTCGCCGACCAGCCGCACCCCCTCGGCCTCGGCGGCCGGCGCCCAGGCCGCCACCCGCTCGGCAGCCAGCTCGCCGATGTCGATGAGTCTCAGATCCGGTTCCGCGTGCTCGGCGAGCGCCAGGTCGAGCAGGTCGTCCAGGACCTCGGCGAGGCGCTTGCCCTCGGTGCGCACCGAGGCGATCTCCTCGTTGTCCCGGGGCAGTTCGAGCGCGAGCAGTTCGATGCGCAGCAGCAGCGCGGAGAGCGGATTGCGCAACTGGTGCGAGGCGTCGGCGACGAAGGCGCGCTGCTGCTCAAGGACGTCCTCGACGTTGTCCGCCATCTCGTTGAACGAGCGGGCGAGCCGACGCAGTTCGGGCGGCCCGCCGGCGGCCGCCACCCGGGACTTCAGCCGCCCGGTGGCGATGTCGTGGGTGGTGGCGTCGAGGATCCGCACGGGTCTGAGCACCCAGCCGGTCAGCCGCAGCGCGGCGCCGACGGCGAGCAGCATCGCGGCGATCTCGCCGGTGCCGATGAGCAGCCAGCCGTGCAGGGTCCGCGAACGCATCTGCCCGGTCGGCGAGTCGGTGACGACGACCGCGACGACATCACCGTCCCGGATCACGGGGGAGGCGACGACGAGCCGGTGGCGCTGCCAGGGCCAGACCTGTTCCGGGTCGTGGCTGCGCCGGCTCAGCAGCGCCTCCTCGAAGGCGTCGCGCACCTCTCCGCGCGCGGGCAGCGACCAGTCGGCCGGGGCGTTGGCCATCGGGATGCCGGTCCGGTAGAAGACGCCGGCCTGGATGCCGTAGACCTCGTGGTAGCTGCCGAGTTCGCGGCTGAGGGTCTCCAACCGCTCGTCCGGGACCGTGCGCCGGGGGCCGCTGGTCCCGTCGGTGACGAACTGGGCCAGGGCGGCGAAGCGCGCGGTGTCGTCGATGCGGTCCACGACCGCCTTCTGCTGCTCGGCACCGGCGACGCTGACGGCGAGCGGGACGCCGAGAGCGAGCAGGACGGCCGCCAACAGGACGATGAGCAGCGGCAACAGACGTGAGCTCACCCGTCCCCGCTAGGCCGCCGGGGCGACGAGGCGGTAACCGACGCCGCGCACGGTCTCGATGAGCGCCGGCGTGCGCAGCTTGGAGCGCAGGGAGGCGACGTGCACCTCCAGGGTCCGTCCGGTGCCCTCCCAACTGGTCTGCCACACCTCGCTGATGATCTGCTCCCGCCGGAAGACCACCCCGGGGCGCTGGGCGAGCAGCGCGAGCAGGTCGAACTCCTTGCGGGTGAGCTGGACGGCCGTGCCGTCCACGCTGACCTGCCGGGTGGGCAGTTCGATGTGCACCGCGCCGAGGCGCAGCGTGCTGTCGCCGCCGGCGCTCGCGTCCTCGTGCACGGTGCGGCGGCTGACGGCGTGGATACGGGCGAGCAGTTCCCCGGTGTCGTAGGGCTTCACCACGTAGTCGTCGGCGCCGAGGTTGAGGCCGTGGATGCGGGAGCGGACGTCGGCGCGGGCGGTGACCATGATCACCGGGGTGCTGGTGCGCTTGCGGATCCTGGCGCAGACCTCGTAGCCGTCCTGGTCGGGCAGGCCCAGGTCGAGCAGGACCACGCTGAAGCCGGCGCTCTCGGGGACGAGCGCCTGGAGCGCCTCCTCGCCGCTGCGGGCGTGGGTCACGTCGAACCCGTGCCGTGCCAGCACCGCGGACAGGGCGGCGGCGACGTGGTTGTCGTCCTCGACGAGGAGCAGTCGCATTCCGGCCCCCTCCGGTTCATGGTTCGTACGGTCACGGCGTGTACACATCGTGCACGCGCGCGTGCACCATGGCAGTGACGCCGATGGACGCGGACGGCGTCAAGAGGGTTCCGGTTGCACACCCTGTGTCGTTATCCAGCCGGTACGTGCCCCGCCCGGCCGCGCTACGTGACGTGCCCGGCCGCTACCGGATCGTGATGCTCAGATCTCCCTCAGATGTGGTGACGCTGGTCTCATCGGTCGTTACTGTCCCCCGAAACCGAGGAGGACGGAGCCTGAAAGCGATGACCGAAGTATCGATGGCCACGGAAGACGTGGCCTCGACCGCCGATCTGGTCGTCCTGAAGAGCGTCAACAAGCACTTCGGCGCGTTGCACGTGCTCCAGGACATCGAACTGACGATCGCCCGCGGCGAGGTCGTCGTGGTCATCGGGCCCTCCGGGTCCGGCAAGTCCACCCTGTGCCGCACCATCAACCGCCTGGAGACCATCGACTCGGGCAGCATCACGATCGACGGCAAGCCGCTGCCCCAGGAGGGCAAGGAGCTGGCCCGGCTGCGCGCCGACGTCGGCATGGTCTTCCAGTCCTTCAACCTCTTCGCGCACAAGACCGTGCTCGAGAACGTGATACTCGGCCAGGTCAAGGTCCGCCGCACGGACCGGAGGAAGGCCGAGGAGCGGGCCCGGGAGCTGCTCGACCGGGTCGGAGTGGGCGCGCAGGCCGACAAGTACCCCGCGCAGCTCTCCGGCGGCCAGCAGCAGCGCGTGGCCATCGCGCGGGCGCTGGCCATGGACCCGAAGGTCATGCTGTTCGACGAGCCGACCTCCGCGCTCGACCCGGAGATGATCAACGAGGTGCTGGAGGTCATGCAGCAACTCGCCCGGGACGGTATGACGATGGTCGTCGTCACCCACGAGATGGGATTCGCCCGATCGGCTGCAAACCGGGTGGTCTTCATGGCCGACGGCCGGATCATCGAACAGGCTGCGCCCGACCAGTTCTTCAGCAACCCGCGCAGCGACCGGGCCAGGGACTTCCTGTCGAAGATCCTGCACCACTGACGCGGCGGCCCGCCGGTGACGCCGTGCGCCACCGGCCCGTGATCGTGCCGTCGCCGTCCCGACGGCTTCTCATCTCCTCACCACCGAAGGAAGTTCACATGAAGCTCCGCAAGGCCACCGCCGCCTCGGCCGTCGTCCTCGCCCTCGCCCTCTCGGCGACGGCGTGCGGCTCGAACGACAAGAAGGACGAGGGATCGTCCGGCGGTGGCAAGAAGAAGATCACCGTCGGCATCAAGTACGACCAGCCGGGCCTCGGTCAGAAGACCCCGCAGGGCTACTCCGGCTTCGACGTCGACGTGGCCAAGTACGTGGCCAAGAAGCTCGGTTACGACGAGAACCAGATCGAGTGGAAGGAGTCCAAGAGCGGCGACCGCGAGACCATGCTGCAGCGCGGCGACGTGGACTTCATCACCGCCACGTACTCGATCACCCCGGAGCGCGAGGCGAAGGTCGACTTCGCCGGCCCCTACCTGCTGGCCCACCAGGACGTGCTGATCCGCGCCGACGACAACAAGATCAAGTCGCCGGCCGACCTGAACAGCAAGAAGCTGTGCTCGGTCACCGGCTCGACCTCGGCCCAGAACGTCCATGACAAGCTGGCGCCCAAGGCGGACCTCCAGCAGTACCCGACGTACTCGGCCTGCCTGACCGGCCTTCAGAACAAGGCGATCGACGCGCTGACCACGGACGACTCGATCCTCGCCGGTTACGCCTCCCAGGAGCAGTTCAAGGGCAAGTTCAAGCTGGGCGGCTTCAAGATGACCAACGAGAACTACGGCATCGGCGTCAAGAAGGGCAGCGACCTCAAGGACAAGATCAACAAGGCCCTCGAGGACATGGTCGCCGACGGTTCGTGGGAGAAGGCCGTGGAGGCCAACTTCGGTCCGGCGAACTACAAGAACGAGCCCGCGCCGAAGATCGGCGACATCAAGAGCTGAGTCAGCGCCCGCCGGGTGCGCCGCCCGCGCAGGGCGGCGCACCGGGGCCCACCACACGCGGAAGCGCGGGAGATCGTGTTCGACTTTCTTCAAGGCTACGACCTGCTGGGAGCCTTCTGGGTGACCGTGCAGCTCACGCTGCTCTCGGCCGCCGGCTCCCTGGTCTGGGGCACCCTGCTGGCCGCCATGCGCGTCGGCCCGGTGCCACTCATGCGCGGTTTCGGCACCGCCTACGTCAACATCGTGCGGAACATCCCGCTGACGGTGATCATCCTGTTCACCTCGCTGGGCCTGAACCAGACGCTCGGTGTCAATCTCGGTGCGCAGAACTTCGACACCGTCAACTTCCGGCTCGCCGTGCTGGGTCTGATCGCCTACACCGCGGCGTTCGTCTGTGAGGCGATCCGCTCCGGCATCAACACGGTGCCGGTCGGCCAGGCGGAGGCGGCCCGCGCCCTCGGGCTGAGCTTCACCCAGGTGCTGACCCTGGTCGTGCTGCCGCAGGCGTTCCGGTCGGTGGTCGGCCCGCTCACCAACGTGCTGATCGCGCTCACCAAGAACACCACGGTGGCGGCGGCGATCGGCGTGGCCGAGGCGGCCCTGCTGATGAAGAAGATGATCGAGAACGAGGCAGAACTCCTGCTGATCTCCGCGGTCTTCGCGTTCGGCTTCGTGTGTCTGACGCTGCCGACCGGTCTGATCCTCGGCTGGGTGGGCAAGAAGGTGGCGGTGAAGCGATGACCTCCGTGCTGTACGACGCCCAGGGTCCCAGGGCCAAGCGGCGCAACATCCTCTACACCGTCCTGTTCGTCCTCGCCGCCGCGGCGCTGTTGTGGTGGGTGTTCCAGAGCCTGAGCGACAAGGGCCAGCTGGACTGGGAGAAGTGGAAGCCGTTCTTCGCCGGCTCCGAGGCATGGACCACGTACATCCTGCCCGGGCTGAAGAACACGCTGATCGCGGCGGCCCTGTCGATGCTCATCGCGCTGCCCCTCGGCGCGGTCCTCGGCATCGCGCGGCTCTCCGACCACGCCTGGATCAGGATCCCGGCCGCGGCGGTCGTGGAGTTCTTCCGCGCCATTCCGGTGCTGATCCTGATGATCTTCGGGCTCGCGCTGTTCGCCCAGTACACCGACGTCAACTCGGACGACCGCCCGCTGTACGCCGTCGTCACCGGTCTGGTGCTCTACAACGCCTCGGTACTCGCGGAGATCGTCCGCGCGGGCATCCTCTCCCTGCCCAAGGGGCAGACGGAGGCCGCGCAGGCGATCGGCCTGCGCAAGACCCAGACCATGACGTCGGTCCTGCTGCCGCAGGCGGTCACCGCGATGCTGCCGGCGATCGTCAGCCAGCTGGTGGTCATCGTGAAGGACACCGCGCTCGGCGGCGCCGTCCTCACCTTCCCGGACCTGCTGGCCGCCGTGTCCCCCATGAGCTCCTACTACGGGGCGAACACCATCGCCAGCTTCACGATCGTGGCGGTGATCTTCGTGGCGATCAACTTCAGCCTCGCCAGCTTCGCGAGCTGGCTGGAGCGGCGCCTGAGGCGCGGGAAGAAGTCGACGGGTGCGGTGCTGCCGGCCGCGGCGGTGGGCGGCGCCGAGTCGACGG
This sequence comes from Streptomyces sp. NPDC052043, assembly GCF_044548235.1. Taxonomy (NCBI): domain Bacteria; kingdom Bacillati; phylum Actinomycetota; class Actinomycetes; order Kitasatosporales; family Streptomycetaceae; genus Streptomyces; species Streptomyces sp. NPDC052043. The sequence goes on along the minus strand of NZ_JBIUBT010000002.1, from coordinate 36,177 downwards.
GAACCTCCGCCTGACGGCCGCTCACCCGGACAGAAGTGACACGGGGGCAGTGGAGTGATCACCACTGCCCCCGTCACTTGACGCAAGCAGCGGCAGTGGGTTGCATACGTTCTGTGATCGTGCACCCTGCTCCGGTTTTCTCCTCACACCTGTCCGTCAGGACACCGCTGCGGGCAGGGGGCGCCGCGCCGTGGATCCGGTGATCATTGTCGGAGCGGGGCCCGTCGGGCTCACGCTCGCCCTGGCGCTGGCGCGTCAGGAGGTGCCGTCCGTCGTACTCGACGAGGGATCCGGCAAGGACGCGCCGCGCGCCGCGCGCACCGTCGTCCTGCGCGAGGACACCGCCGCGCTCGTGGAGCGCCTGACCGGTGCGCCACTCGGCGGGGCCGGGCTCCGTTGGGCCGGATGGCGGTCGTTGCGGCGCAAACAGGTGATGCGCGAGATCGCCTTCGACGACGTCGGACCCGCGCCGCTGCACATCGCCCAGCACGTTCTGACCGGCGCCCTGCGGGGCGCCGCCGCCCGCGAACCGCTGGTCGAACTCGCCGTGGACAGCCGGCTCGACGGCATGGAGCAGGAGTCCGCGGGAGTCACCGTCCACACCCGCGGCCCGAACAGCACGTGGTGGCGCGGAAGTTACCTGGTCGGCTGCGACGGCCCGCGGTCGACCGTGCGCAAGCTCCAGGACATCCGCTTCCCCGGCCGTACGGCCGTCGAACGGCACGCCGTCGCCGCGGTGCGCACCGAACTCCCCCGGCCCGGCGAAGCGTTCCTCCACCGGCTGCCGCCGTGGCGGACGATCGGCCCCTTCGCCGGGGAGATCGCCGCCCGCCCGCTCCCGGACGACGTGTGGCGGCTGGACTGGCTGCTGCCGCCCGGCAAGGACCTGGTCACGCCCGAACTGCTGCTCGCGCGCATCCGGGAGACCCTCATCGGCTGGACCGGCGAGCCCTCGCCGACGTACGAACTCCTGGACACCGGGGTCCACACGGTCCACCACCGGGTGGCCCGCCGCTGGCGCGCCGGGCGGGTCTTCCTCGCCGGGGACGCGGCGCACCTGCTGGGCGCGCTCGGCACCCAGGGGCTGGACGAGGGCCTGCGGGACGCCGACAACCTCGCCTGGAAGCTGGCGCCCGCCTGGCACCACGGGCCGCACGAGGCGCTGTTGGACAGCTACCAGAGCGAGCGGCGCGCGGTCGTCGCCGCCCGGCTGCGCGCCGCCGACCAGTTGCTGCCGGTGCTGCGCGGGGGCGGCGGACTGCGGTCCCTGGTGCCCGGGTCCGGCCGTGGACACGATGCCCTGCTGATGGACGGCCATCTGGGAGACGGCTCGCTGGGCGCGCCGGGGGTGTACGCGGACTCGCCGCTCGCACCGCCGCCCCTAGACGGGGCGGCCGTCGTGGACACGCCGGCCGGTGCCCCGGTCGCCGACGTCGTGGTGACCGCGGAGGACGGCTCCTTCGTGCAGCTGAGAAACCGGCTGGGCCGGGGGGCGCTGCTCGTGGTGCTGATCGCGCCGGGCACCGGTGTGTGGGAGCGCCGGCACTGGGTGGGCGCCGGCATCATGCCCCGGCTGGCCGCCGCGGTGACCGCGCTGCCGCACCCCGCCGAACTGCTGGTCGCCGAGAGCTACCCGGGCGCCGCTCCCCACACCGTCCTCCTGGTACGGCCGGACGGGCACCTGGTCACGGCGCTGAGCGGAGTGCGCCCCGCCGACCTGTACACCGCGGCGGAGACCGCACTGGGCGGCGCCGCACATGCCGAGGACCGTGCCGAGACGGGCGCGCGCTGACCGCGGAGCCCTGTGGACCTCACCCGCGGTGCGGTCCACAGGGCCTACGGCGAGTTGACCGGTCCGCACCCCCGTGGTCTACTCCGGAACGTGACCGACACCGATGTGCGCCTGTGGCGGAGGGTCCACATGGACCTCGTCCGCTATGCGGGCTGCGTGTGTCGTCCGGCCTGTTGAACTCGCCTCCCCTCCCCCGACGCGCGCCGCCCGACCCGCACACGCCCGTACGCCCGTACGTCCACACATGCGTACGTCCGTCCGTATCCCGTGCCGCCGCGCGCCCTCCGCGAACGCTCCTCAGGACGGTGTACGTGTCTGTCTCGCCCCTCGGGTCCTCCGCTTCCGGGTCCTCCGCCCCCATGTCCTCCGCTTCCGGCTTCTCCCTCGCCGAGTCCTCTCCCGCCGCTTACGCGCCGTCCGCGCCGTCCGCGCCCTCCGCGCCCTCCGCGCCCTCCGCGCCCTCCGCGCAGGGGCCTACGCAGGCGGAACTCCTCGACTTCGTGCGGCGCACCGCCGCCGACGCCGAACTGATCGCCTCGCTTCCGCTCGATCCGGAGGGCCGCACCTGGGTGCGCTTGGACGGGCCCGGCGGCAGCGAGGCCTGGCTGATCGGCTGGCCGCCCGGCACCGGCACCGGGTGGCACGACCACGCGGACTCGGCCGGTGCCTTCCTCACCGCGGCGGGCGAGTTGAAGGAGAACTCGCTCGCGGCCCGGCTGCCCACCGACGGCTGGAAGACCCTCGAACTCACCGACGGGGTGGACCGCGAACGACGGCTCCCGGCCGGGCGGGGCCGCTCCTTCGGCCGCCACCACGTGCACGAGGTGCTCAACGAGTCCACCGATCGACACGCTGTCTCCGTGCACGCCTACCACCCGCCGCTGCCCCGTATCCGCCGTTACAGTCGCACCGGTCAGACGCTGCGCCTGGAGCAGGTCGAGCGCCCGGAGGACTGGCAGTGAGCACGCCACAACCCCCCGTCGGAATCGACGCGTTGCTGGAACGGGTCCGCCAGGGCTACGAACGCGTCGAGGCGCGCGAGGCGTACACGGCCGCCCGGGCCGGCGACGCCCTCCTGGTGGACATCCGTTACGCCGCGCTGCGCGCGAGGGACGGCCTGATCCCGGGCGCCCTCGTCGTGGAGCGCAACGAGTTGGAGTGGCGGCTGGATCCCCTGGGGAGCCACCGTGTCCCCGAGGCCACCGGCCACGACCTGCGCGTGGTCGTCGTCTGCAACGAGGGCTACGCGTCGAGTCTCGCGGCCGCGTCCCTGCACCAGCTGGGGCTGCGCCGGGCGACCGACCTGGTGGACGGCTTCCAGGCATGGCGCTCGGCCGGGCTGCCGGTGACACCGTGGGACGGCCGCGCTCAGTCGGCGTAGAGGAAATCGCGGGAAGCGCGGGGGTCACGGGAAGCGCGGGAAGCACACGCCAGGCCCGCGCACCCTGGGGTGTTCGTGCCTGCCCGCGGGTGTTCGCTCCTGCCCGCGTGGGTTCGTGTCATCCCTCGCCGGCCGCGCGGCGGACGCCGGCTCAGTACCCCTCGTCGACCAGGAAGTCCGTGTCCTCGCCCTCCTCCTCCAGCGCCTGCCGGACCACGCGCAGGGCCAGACCCTCGGAGTAGCCCTTGCGGGCGAGCATCCCGGCGAGGCGGCGCAGTCGCTTGTCGCGGTCGAGGCCGCGGGTGGAGCGCAGCTTGCGGGCGACGAGCTCGCGCGCGGTGGCCTCCTCCTGCTCGGCGTCGAGCCGGCCGACCGCCTCGTCGACCAGTGCCGCGTCGACGCCCTTGGTCCGCAGCTCCCGGGCGAGGGCGCGCCGAGCCAGTCCGCGCCCGTGGTGCCGAGACTCCACCCAGGCGTCCGCGAACGCACTGTCGTCGATCAGCCCGACCTCCTCGAACCTCGACAGGACCTCCTCCGCCGCCTCGTCCGGGATCTCCCGCTTGCGCAGGGCGTCGGCGAGCTGCTTGCGGGTGCGCGGGGTCCCGGTGAGCAGGCGCAGGCAGATGGCGCGCGCCCGCTCCACCGGGTCCCCCGGAGGCTCCCCCTGCCCTTCCCTCGGCAAGGAGGCGGTGCCCCCGTCCTCGGCGGACGCCTCGCCGAAGCCGCGCCGACGGCGCCCGCGTCCACCGTGCGGCCCGCCGTCACGCGAGCCGCTTCGGCGCGCACCACCCGCGGGTGGGCCGCCCGCGCGCCGCTGTCCATCGTCGCCCCGAGGCACATCACCGTCCGGCTCGGCATCCCCGTGTATGCCGTCTCCGTCCGTGCCCGAGCCGAGGTCGTCCCCGGTGCCCCTCCCCCGTGGGGCACCGAAGGCGGCGTGCTCGTACGCGTGCTCGTACTCGGCCCAGTCGGTTCGCCGTGTCACGGGTCAGCTCTTGGCCGAGGCGGCCTTGGGCTTGGTGGCCTTGGCGGGCGCCGCCTTGGCCGTGTCGCCCGCGGCGGTGGTGACCGCGGCGTCCGCGCCCGGCTCCGTGGCCGGCTCCTCCGGCCGCACGCCGACGCCCAGCTTCTCCTTGATCTTCTTCTCGATCTCGTTGGCCAGGTCGGGGTTGTCCTTGAGGAAGTTGCGCGCGTTCTCCTTGCCCTGGCCGAGCTGGTCGCCCTCGTACGTGTACCAGGCGCCGGCCTTGCGGACGAAGCCGTGCTCCACGCCCATGTCGATCAGACCGCCCTCGCGGCTGATGCCCTGGCCGTAGAGGATGTCGAACTCGGCCTGCTTGAAGGGCGGCGCGACCTTGTTCTTGACGACCTTGCAACGGGTCCGGTTGCCGACCGCCTCCGTGCCGTCCTTCAGGGTCTCGATACGGCGGATGTCGATACGCACCGAGGCGTAGAACTTCAGCGCCCGGCCACCGGTCGTGGTCTCCGGGGAGCCGAACATCACGCCGATCTTCTCGCGGAGCTGGTTGATGAAGATCGCGGTGGTCTTGGACTGGTTGAGCGCGCTGGTGATCTTGCGCAGCGCCTGGCTCATCAGCCGGGCCTGGAGGCCCACGTGGCTGTCGCCCATCTCGCCCTCGATCTCCGCGCGCGGGACGAGCGCGGCGACGGAGTCGATGACGATGAGGTCGAGGGCGCCGGAGCGGACCAGCATGTCCACGATCTCCAGGGCCTGCTCGCCGTTGTCCGGCTGGGAGAGGATCAGGTTGTCGATGTCGACGCCGAGCTTCTTCGCGTACTCGGGGTCGAGGGCGTGCTCCGCGTCCACGAACGCGACCTGGCCGCCCGCCTTCTGCGCGTTCGCCACCGCGTGCAGGGTCAGGGTCGTCTTGCCGGAGGACTCCGGTCCGTAGATCTCCACGACACGGCCGCGCGGCAGGCCGCCGACGCCAAGGGCCACGTCGAGCGCGGTCGACCCGGTCGGGATGACCTCGATCGGCTCCTTCGACCGCTCGCCCATGCGCATGACCGCGCCCTTGCCGAATTGTCGTTCAATCTGTGCGAGCGCGGCGTCGAGCGCCTTCTCGCGGTCGGTTCCTGCCATGGGTTCCACCCGGTTTGCTTGAGTCGATCGCTTCACGTCAAAGACGCTAACGCCTGCCACTGACAATGCGCCCCGACGCACATCCGGCCTGTGGACAACTCAGGCATATCCCCCCACAAACCGGGGCGAAATCCCTGCCGCCGACCCTCGCCGGAGCTCCCATAAGAATGGATGTTCGATTTTCGTGTCAAGCGCGACGCCGACGCCGGACCGATCGCGTCGAAGAGGACGCGGCGGAGGCGTTCGCGGCGACGGATCGGGCCTGCCGGGCTGCGGGCTGGGCTACGTCTGCGAACGGATGTCGCCGAGCGGCTGGTGGAGGTCTTCGTCGAGCCGGGGCCGTTGCGGGCCGGGGTCGCGCAAGCCGCCATCACCGACAGTGACTCCTGATCCTGGCAGGATCTCGCCTTATGAGTTCTGGCCGATGGGGCACCCATACGATCGAGTTGACCGCTGACAACGTGATCAAGCGGTTCGCGAAGGGGGACGATGGTCGTGCCGAGCGCGAGTGGCGGGCGCTTACGCTCCTCGCCATGCATGGTCCTGGGCTGGCTCCGGATCCCCGGAAGGCGGACCTGGCAGCATCCGAGCCTGTCGTGGTGATGTCGCGCCTCGCCGGTGTTCCCCTCCGCGGAGCTGCGGTGGGGGACGAGAAGATCAAGGCGCTGGCCGAGGCGGTGACCGCTCTGCACTCCGCCGTGCCGTCCGACATCATCGCCAAGATCCCCCTCAGGCCCGGACACCAAGGCGAACTGATCGGCCACCTCGACATCTGGGCCGGGACAGCATGCCCTCGGGCCAGCGGCCTGGTGAGAGAGGCCATGGAGGCCGGGTTGTCGTGGCTTGCCCAATCGGGCTTGAAAGCCGGCACTCCCGCTGGGGTTCCACCGGTCTTCGGCCCTGGTGACGGCAATCTGGCCAACTATCTCTGGGATGGCTCCCGGGTCCAGGTAGTCGATTTCGAGGACTCTGGCCGCAGTGATCGCGCCTTTGAGTTGGCGGAGATCACCGAGCACGTGGGGAGTTGGGTGGAGCACCCGCTTGATGTCCCGGCGTTCCTGGACCGGTTCGATCTTTCCCCGGCGGAGGCAGCGCGCTTGCGGACATGCCGTCGGCTGCTCGCCCTGGTCTGGCTGTTTCTGCTGGCCGGCGATGACCCCGAGCATCCTCGCAACCCAGTCGGCACCACGGAACGCCAGGCCGGCCGGTTGCTGGATCTACTGGCCTGACAGCGGGCTCCGGGCCCCACGCCCCGTGTCGCTGGCCCGGCACGACCTACCGGCGCAACAGCTCTCGATGAGTCCTACCGGTCCCGCCACAGCCGGCGCGCGCGGGCGAGTAGGCCCGGGGCCGGGTCGCGATCGCGGTGGCCGTGGACGCGGGGGTCGTCCGTGACGGCGTACCGCTTCACGTAGGCGCCCAGGAACGCCTGGAGGGTGGCGACCGCGGGAATGGCGATCAGCGCGCCCACCGCGCCGAGCAGGGCGGTGCCGGCGATGACCGAGCCGAAGGCGACCGCGGGGTGGATGTCCACGGTCCTCGCGGTCAGCTTGGGTTGCAGCATGTAGTTCTCGAACTGCTGGTAGACCACCACGAAGACCAGCACCCACAGCGCGTACCAGGGGTCGACCGTGAAGCCGATCAGCATCGGCAGGGCGCCCGCGAGATAGGTCCCGATGGTGGGGATGAACTGCGAGACCAGGCCCACCCAGACGGCGAGCACGAGCGCGTACGGCACTCCCAGGGCCTGGAGCAGGACGTAGTGGGCGATCCCGGAGACGAGCGCCATCAGGCCGCGCGAGTACAGATAGCCGCCGGTCTTGTCGACGGCTATCTCCCACGCGCGCAGCACCTCCGCCTGGCGGGCGGGCGGCAGCAGGGAGCAGACGGTGCGGCGCAGCCGGGGACCGTCGGCGGCGAAGTAGAAAGAGAACAGCGCGATGGTCAGCAGCCGGAACAGGCCACCGAGCACCTGGGCGGACACGTCGAGCACACCCGCGGCGCTGTTCTGCGCGTACGTGCGCAGCCAGTCGGAGTGGAGCAGGCCCTCCTGCACGTCCACCCGTCTGAGCTCGGTGTGGAACGTGGTGTTGACCCAGTTGATGACGGAGTCGAGGTACTCCGGGAAGCCCTCGACCATCTTGATGATCTGGCCGGCGAGCATCGAGCCGAGCAGTGTCACGAAGCCCGCCGACGCGATCGTCAGACCGAGGAAGACCAGGAAGGTCGCGAGCCCCCGCCGCATCCCGCGGGCGGCCATGCGGCTGACCGCGGGCTCGACGGCGAGGGCCAGGAAGAACGCGATGAGGACGTTGAGGAGCAGGCCGATCAGCTGGTGGAAGGCCCAGCTGCCGAGCTGGAAGGCGGCGACGAGGCCGATCGCGAGCACCATGGCCCGCGGCAGCCAGCGGGGCATGCGGTCGCCCGGTCCGGCGGCAACCTCGGCAACTCCCTCGGCCGGTCCGGCGGCTCCCCCGGCCGGTCCCGGAGACCGGGGAGGCGGCGTCGTATCGAAAGGGGATGCGTGCGGGGCCGTCTGCCCGGTCTCGTCAGTGGGTGCCACGGTGCAAGTCTCGCCGACGCCGCCGACGGCCCGGCACCGGCCCGCGGTCCTCGGGACCGGTCAGTGCCTCTCCCGCGGAACGTTCATGACCTGGCACACCACGCGCCACACGTCCTTCGCGTCCCAGCCGGCCGCCAGCGCCTCGTGCACCGTGCGCCCGCCGAGTTCCGACATCACGTGGTCGCGCGCGAAGGTGTCGGCGTACCCCGTGCCGAAGTGCTCCGCCATCCGCTCCCAGAAGACCGTCAACCGCATGATCCCAGTATCCCGCCCCTGCGGGTGACCTCGTTCCGGGGCCACCTGGGGAGACCGCTTTCCGCCCTACGGTCTGACGCATGGCCGAGACCGGAGCTCCCCCTTCTCCCCCGCCGCCCCCGGCGTCCTCCCCGCTGTTCCGCGCCGAGCACTTCGTGTGGCTCACCGCGCGTGTGCTGGAGCAGCGACTGTTCGCGTACCACTTCCTGAACGGCGGCCCGGATCCGGTGGAGACCGCGCTGGATGCCTACCGCAACGAGGACGGCGGGTACGGCCACGCGCTGGAGCCCGATCTGCGCGGCCCCGTCAGCCAGCCGCTGCACACCGCGCACGCGCTGTACGTGCTGGACACCGTCGGCCGCTGCGGCGGACAGCGGGCGGAGCGCGTGTGCCGCTATCTGACCTCCGTCTCCACTCCCGACGGCGCGCTGCCCGCGGTCCATCCCGGCCAGCGCGGCTATCCGTCGGCCCCCTTCGTGCCGATCGTGGACGACCCGCCGAGCGACCTCCTGGCCACCGGGCCGGCGGTGGGCCTGCTGCACCGCAACGAGGTGTGGCACGCCTGGCTGTTCCGGGCCACCGACTTCTGCTGGCAGCGGGTCGAGTCCCTGGAGACCTCCCACCCCTACGAGGTGGAGGCGGCCATCACCTTCCTGGACTCCGCACCCGACCGCACGCGCGCGCGTGCGGCCGCCGACCGGCTCGGCCGCCTGGTGCGCGAGCGGCGCCTGGCGGTGCTGGACCCGGAGCGGCCGGAGGCCTACCCGGTCGCACCGGGCTACGCCGCCGGGGAGCACCACTTCCCGCACGACTACGCGCGCACGCCCGGCTCCCTGGCGCGCGCATGGTTCACGGACGAGGAGATGAACCGCTCGCTGGATCACCTGGCCGGCCGCCAGCAGCAGGACGGCGGCTGGCCGGTCACCTGGCGCCAGTGGGCTCCGACCCCCGCACTGGAGGCACGTCCCATGGTCACGATCGAGGCGCTGCGCACCCTCAGGGCCCACGGCCGGACGATCGGCTGAGCCTCCACCGGCAGACGCCCCGCCCCACCGGCTCACCCGGTCAGGGCCCGCACCCCCGCCGTCACCACCACGGCCGCCCCGACCACGACCAGGAACGGCGCCCGCAGCAGCAGCGCCACGGCGGCGGCCGCGAGCCCGGCCGCCCGCGCGTCCAGCACCAGCGTGTGCCCGTCGGCGAACGTCTGCTGGGCGGTGAGCGCGGCCAGCAGGGCGACGGGCAGCAACGCGGCGAGCCGCCTCACCAGCGGTCGCTCCAGGGCACCCGCCGGAACGAGCAGCCCGGCCAGCTTGACGGCGTAGCAGCCGACAGCGGTCACCGCCACCGCGATCCAGATGTTCAACGATCTCCCTCTCGAACGTCGTCACGGGCGCCGCTCCCGCGGCGGCCTCGCAGGTACAGCACGGCCGGCGCGGCGAGCGCGGCCGCCAGGACCGGCACCCCGGCCGGCAGCACGGGCAGGAGTCCGAGCCCGAGCAGGATGGCCAGCGCGGCGACGGCCCGCTCGGTCGCGGTCTTCAGCATCGGCGCCAGCAGCGCCAGGAACACGGCCGGCCCGGCCGCGTCCAGGCCCCACGCGTCGGTGTCGCCGAGGGCCTTGGCACCCAGCGCGCCCAGCAGCGTGGTGAGGTTCCACAGCACGTACAGGGTGACCCCGGTGACGGTGAAGCCGATCCGCGCGCCGCGCCGCGTGGGCTGGGCCAGCGTCACCGCGGTGGTCTCGTCGATGACCCACTGGGCCGCGAGCGGCCGCACCGCGCGCGGGAGGGCCAGCAGCTGCGACAGGCGCAGCCCGTAGAAGGCGTTGCGCACGCCGAGGAAGAAGGCGCCCGCGGCCGCCGTGAACGGGTTGCCTCCGGCTGCCAGCGCCCCCACCAGCGCGAACTGGGAGGCCCCGGTGAACACCAGCAGGCTGAGCGCGCACGTCTGCCAGACCGTGAGCCCGCTGCCCGCCGAGGTCACCCCGAAGGCGAACCCGGACAGTCCTACGGCGACCCCGACCCCCAGGGCGTCCCGTACGACGGCGGCGTCGGGCTTTCCTCCGTCGTCGGCGCGCATGTCTGCGAGAGCTGTCTGTTCTGCCACAGCGCCGAGGGTAGGAAGAGCCGGGGCCTGTCGTCTTGTACGTTCTTGCGCTCGCGCTGGTAGGCCCCCGGGGGCACGCCCACGATCCGGGAGAAGTGCCGGCTCAGGTGCGACTGGTCGGTGAAGCCGACGGCGACCGCGGCCTGGGAGGGGGCGGCGCCCGCGTCCAGCAGCCGCCTGGCCCGGCGCACCCGGGCGTCGGTCAGCCAGGTGTGCGGCGGCATTCCGTAGGCGCTGCGGAACGCCCGCAGCAGCGCGAACGGACTGCTGCCCAGGTCGGCCGCCAGTCCTGCCAGGCTCGGCGGCTCGGCCATCCGCTCCTCCAGGACGGCACGCGCGCGTGCCGCGATGCGGGCCCCCGCCGTCCGTGTCTCCCGCTGCGGCAGCGCCCCGCCGTTGAGCCGCAGCAACCGCGTCACGGCGACCCGCAGCAGGGTGTCGGCGGCCAGCGCGTTCCCCTCGTCCGCGGCCCGCAGCACCTGGTGGACCAGCCCGACGGCGTACGGATCGTCGAGCACGGGGCGGACGAAGCCCGGCGTCCCGCGAATGCCCGTGGTCTCCGCGGCGATCTCGGCGACCAGCTCCGGTCGCGGATACACCGCGCCGTACCGCCATCCCTCGGGCACCGCCGCCCGCCCGGTGTGCGGTGTGTCGGGATTGACCAGCGCCAGCGCCCCCGGCCCCGCGTACTGGTCGGACCCTCCGTGGTGGAAGACCTCGACGCCCTCGACGACGGCGGCGATCACGAAGTGCTCGTGGGTGTGCCGCACGAACTCCTTGCGGACGTAGCGGGCCCGCAGCAGATCGACACCGGGCAGTTCCTCGTACTGCCAGTGCCGCGCCCGTTCCTCACCCGCTGCCGCCATGCCCCCGATTCTCCGTCGTCGGCGCCGCCGCGCGAGGGTGGGGCCGCCCCGGGTGTCCGGGCACGCCCAGGTCAGCGGGCGTTGTCAGTGGCCGGGTGCACGATGGACTCATGGTCAGCGACGCACACCGGGCCCTTGAGGGCTTCTCCCCCGCGACCCGTGGCTGGTTCACGGGGGCCTTCTCCGCGCCCACCGCCGCCCAGGCGGGGGCGTGGCAGGCCATCGGCGAGGGTTCGGACGTGCTGGTGGTCGCCCCGACCGGCTCCGGCAAGACCCTCGCCGCCTTCCTCGCCGCGCTCGACCAGCTCGCCTCCACCCCGCCCCCGGCCGATCCGAGGAAGCGCTGCCGGGTGCTGTACGTCTCCCCGCTCAAGGCCCTCGCCGTGGACGTGGAGCGCAATCTGCGCAGCCCGCTGACCGGCATCCGCCAGGAGTCCGTCCGCCGTGGCCTTCCCGAGCCGGAGGTGAAGGTCGGCATCCGCTCCGGCGACACCCCGGCGGCCGAGCGCCGCGCCCTGTCCACCCGCCCGCCGGACATCCTGATCACCACGCCCGAGTCGCTGTTCCTGATGCTGACCTCGGCCACCCGGGACGCGCTGACCGGCGTGGAGACGGTCATCCTGGACGAGGTGCACGCGGTGGCCGGCACCAAGCGCGGCGCGCACCTCGCACTGTCCCTGGAGCGCCTGGACGAGCTGCTGCCCAGGCCCGCCCGCCGCATCGGCCTGTCCGCGACGGTCCGCCCGGTCGACGAGATCGCCCGCTATCTGTCGCCCCGCCGCAAGGTGGAGATCGTCCAGCCGGAGTCCGGCAAGGAGTTCGACCTGTCGGTGGTCGTGCCCGTCGAGGACCTGGGCGAACTGGGCGGTTCACCCGTCGCCGACGGCGGTGAGGGGGCGGAGCGGCCGTCGATCTGGCCGCATGTCGAGGAGCGGATCACCGACCTGGTCCAGGCCCACCGCTCGACGATCGTGTTCGCCAACTCCCGGCGGCTGGCCGAGCGGCTGTGCAACCGGCTCAACGAGATCGCCTACGAGCGGGCCACCGGCGAGCCCCTCGACGAACACCACTCGCCCGCCGAGCTGATGGGCGGCTCCGGCGCGGCGCAGGGCGCGCCGCCGGTCATCGCCCGCGCGCACCACGGCTCGGTGTCCAAGGAGCAGCGCGCCCTGGTCGAGGAGGACCTGAAGGCGGGCCGGCTCCCCGCGGTGGTCGCCACCTCCAGCCTGGAGCTGGGCATCGACATGGGCGCCGTGGACCTCGTCGTCCAGGTGGAGTCCCCGCCGTCGGTGGCCTCGGGACTGCAGCGGGTCGGCCGCGCGGGACACCAGGTCGGCGCGGTCTCCACCGGCGTGGTCTTCCCGAAGTACCGCGGCGACCTGGTCCAGGCCGCGGTGGTCACCGAGCGGATGCGCTCCGGGTCCATCGAGTCCCTCAAGGTGCCCGCCAACCCGCTGGACGTCCTCGCGCAGCAGCTCGTGGCGATGACGGCGATGGACACCTGGCAGCTCGACGACCTGCTCGCCCTGGTCCGCCGGGCGGCGCCGTTCGCCTCCCTGCCGGAGTCGGCGTTCACCGCCGTCCTGGACATGCTCGCCGGCCGCTACCCGTCCGACGCGTTCGCGGAGCTGCGCCCGCGCGTGGTGTGGGACCGCGTCGCGGGCACGATCACCGGCCGCCCCGGCGCGCAGCGCCTCGCCGTCACCTCCGGGGGCACGATCCCCGACCGCGGGCTGTTCGGGGTGTTCCTGGCCGGCTCGGACCCCAAGAAGGGCGGTGGCCGGGTCGGCGAGCTGGACGAGGAGATGGTCTACGAGTCCCGGGTCGGCGACGTCTTCACCCTCGGCACGAGCTCCTGGCGCATCGAGGACATCACGCGCGACCGGGTCCTGGTCTCGCCCGCGCCGGGCGTGCCGGGCCGGCTGCCGTTCTGGAAGGGCGACCAGCTGGGCCGCCCGCTGGAGCTGGGCCGCGCGGTGGGCGCGTTCCTGCGCGAGGTGGGTTCCCTGCCCCAGGAGGACGCCCGGCTGCGTCTGCTGGCAGCCGGCCTCGACGCGTGGGCCGCGGACAACGTCCTGTCGTACCTGGAGGAGCAGCGCGCGGCCTGCGGGCACGTCCCCGACGACCGGACGATCGTCGTGGAGCGCTTCCGCGACGAGCTGGGCGACTGGCGCGTCGTGGTGCACTCCCCCTTCGGCGCCCAGGTGCACGCCCCCTGGGCGCTGGCGCTCGGTGCCCGCCTGTCCGAGCGGTACGGCATGGACGCGCAGGTGATGCACGCCGACGACGGCATCGTGCTGCGCCTGCCCGACGCCGATCTGATGGGCCTGGACCTGCTCGACCAGGAGCCGACGAGGGCCGGCCTGGAGTACGACGCGGAGCAGGCGCCCGTCGGGGCCGCGGACGTCACCTTCGACAAGGGTGAGGTCGACCAGATGGTCACCGACCAGGTCGGTGGCTCGGCCCTGTTCGCCTCCCGCTTCCGCGAGTGCGCCGCCCGCGCGCTGCTGCTGCCGCGCCGCAACCCGGGCAAGCGCACCCCGCTGTGGCAGCAGCGCCAGCGCGCCGCCCAACTGCTCCAGGTGGCGAGCGAGTTCGGCTCGTTCCCGATCGTCCTCGAGGCGGTCCGCGAATGCCTCCAGGACGTCTTCGACGTGCCGGGCCTGGTCGAGCTGATGGGCGACGTCGAGTCGCGCAGGGTGCGCCTGGTCGAGGTGACCACCCCCGAGCCGTCCCCCTTCGCCCGTTCGCTGCTGTTCGGGTACGTCGCCCAGTTCCTGTACGAGGGGGACTCGCCGCTCGCCGAGCGGCGCGCCGCCGCGCTGTCGCTGGACTCGCGGCTGCTGTCCGAGCTGCTGGGCCAGGCGGAGCTGCGCGAGCTGCTCGACGCCGAGGTGCTGGGGGAGCTGGAGCTCGAGCTGCAGTGGCTGACCGAGGACCGCCGGGTGAAGGACGTCGAAGGTGTCGCCGACGTCCTGCGGCTGCTCGGTCCGCTCTCGGAGGCCGAGCTGGCCGAGCGGGGCGCGGAGCCGGGCTGGGCTCAGGAGCTGGCCGGAGCCCGCCGGGCCATCCGGGTTCGGATCGCGGGAGCCGACCACTGGGCCGCGATCGAGGACGCGGGCCGGCTGCGCGACGCGCTCGGCACCGCGCTGCCGGTGGGCGTCCCGGAGGCGTTCACCGAGCCGGTGAAGGACCCCCTGGGCGACCTCCTGGCGCGCTATGCCCGCACCCACGGCCCGTTCACGTCGGCGGCGGCCGCGGCCCGCTTCGGCCTGGGTGTGGCGGTCACCGAGGGCGCGCTCCAGCGGCTCGCCGCGGGCGGCCGCGTCGTACAGGGCGAGTTCCACCCGGCGGGCATCGGCCAGGAGTGGTGCGACGCGACCGTGCTGCGTCGGCTGCGCCGGCGTTCGCTGGCCGCGCTGCGGCACGAGCTGGAGCCGGTGCCGCCGGCCGCGCTCGCGCAGTTCCTGCCCCAGTGGCAGCACGTCGGCAAGGGGCACGGCCTGCGGGGCGTCGACGGGCTGGTGCGCGCCGTCGAGCAGGTGCAGGGCGCGTCCGTGCCCGCCTCCGCGCTGGAGAAGCTGGTCCTGCCGTCCCGCGTGGCGGACTTCACCCCGTCGATGCTGGACGAGCTCACCGCGGCCGGCGAGGTGGTGTGGGCGGGCGCGGGCGCGCTGCCCGGGAAGGACGGCTGGGTCTCCCTGTACCTGGCGGACACGGCCCCGCTGCTCCTGCCGCCCCCGCACCCACTGGAGTTGACCGCGCTCCACCAGTCGGTCCTGGACGCCCTGTCCGGCGGATACGGCCTGTTCTTCCGTCAGATCGCCGACCAGGTCCGCGCGACCACCCACCCCGGGGCCACCGATCCCCAACTGGCCGATGCGCTGTGGGACCTGGCGTGGTCCGGACGGCTCACCAACGACACGCTCGCCCCGATGCGCTCCCTGCTGGGCTCGGGCCGCACCGCGGGTTCCACCGCGCACCGGGCCAAGCGCGCGGTCCCGCGCGGACGTTACGGATCGCTGACGGCCGCCGCCCGCACGGCGTCCCGCAGCGGCCCGCCGACCGTCGCCGGCCGCTGGTCGCTGCTGCCGGTCCGCGACCCGGACCCCACCGTGCGCGCGCACGCCCTGGCCCGTACGCTCCTGGACCGGCACGGCGTGGTCACGCGCGGCGCGGTGGCGGCGGAGGGCGTGGAGGGCGGCTTCTCGGCGGTGTACCGGGTCCTGTCCGCCTTCGAGGACACCGGCCAGGCCCGGCGGGGCTATGTGGTGGAGGGACTGGGTGCCGCGCAGTTCGCGATGGACGGCGCGGTGGACCGGCTGCGCGCGGTGGCGAACGCCCGTGAACGGGGCGAGGGCCTGCCCGGCGGGGTCTCCGCAGGCGGCGGTCCCGACGGCTTCGGCTCCCCCGACGGCTCCCGGGTCCCCGGTGGTGTCGACTCCGGCTTCCCCGCCGCCGAACTCGGCGGCGACTTCGGCGGTGACTTCGGCGCCGACGCCGACTGGCCGGCCTCCGGCGGTCCCACCGACTGGCTGGACTCCGGCCGCCCGGCCCCCGGTGACTACGTCTCTCCCCGGGACCTCGCCTCACCGGGCCACGGCGGCCCGAGGGGCGGCGGGCAGGCCTTCCCGTACGGCAACGGCTTCGGTGGCCGCCGTGGCCGTACCGCCTCCGTCGGGACCAGAGGGGTCGTCCTCGCCGCCGCCGACCCCGCGAACGCCTACGGCGCCGCCCTGCCCTGGCCCGAGCCGCCGACCGGCGCGGGGCACAAGCCGGGCCGCAAGGCCGGCTCCCTGGTGGTGCTCGTCGACGGCGAACTGGCGCTGTACATGGAGCGCGGCGGCAAGACGCTGCTGGCCTGGCCGGCCGACGCGGACGGCACGGCCGGTGAGGACCCGCGCCTGCGGGAGGCCGCCGAGGCGCTCGCGGCGGCCGCCCGCGCGGGCTCGCTGGGCACGGTCACGGTGGAGCGGGTCAACGGCGCTTCGGCCCTGACCTCCCCCATCGGCGCCCTCCTGGAGCGCGCGGGCTTCATAGCGACCCCGCGCGGCCTGCGCCTGCGCGCGTGATCCGGGCAGCGGCCGCCACGCGCACGCGCCCCCCTAGGTCGTCACCCCCCGGTACATGGTCACCCCCCACCGGTACGTGGTCGCCCAGCGCTGCATGGTCACCCACCCGCGCGTGTCACCCTTGACCCATGCCCGAAGGCGACACGGTCTGGCAGACCGCGAAGCGGCTGCGCGACGCCCTCGCGGGCGAGGTGCTGGCTCGCAGCGACTTCCGGGTGCCGAAGTACGCCACGGTCGACCTCACCGGCAGGACGGTCCTGGACACCGTCTCCCGCGGCAAGCACCTGCTCACCCGGTTCGAGGGCGGTCTGACGCTGCACTCGCACCTGCTGATGGAAGGCGCCTGGAAGGTGTACGCCACCGGCGAGCGCTGGAAGGGCGGCCCCGGCCACCAGATCCGAGCCGTCCTCGCCACCGCCGACCGCGCGGCCGTCGGCTACCGCCTCCAGGTCCTGGAGCTGCTGCGCACCTCGGAGGAGGACCGCACCGTCGCCCACCTCGGCCCGGACCTCCTCGGCCCCGACTGGGACCCCGACCTGGCGCTGGCCAACCTCCTGGCCGACCCGGGGCGCCCACTCGGCGAGGCCCTGCTCGACCAGCGCAATCTCGCCGGCATCGGCAACGTCTACAAGAGCGAGCTGTGCTTCCTGCTCGGCGTGACCCCGTGGATGCCGGTCGGCGCCCTGCCCGGCGACCGCGCCGCGATGCTGCCCGCCCTGGCCAGGAAGCTTCTGGAGGCCAACCGCGACCGCGTGGTCCGCCGGACCACCGGCCTGCGAGGCCATGACCTGTTCGTGTACGGCCGGGCACCCCGCCCCTGTCTGCGCTGCGGCACCTCCGTCCGGGTCGCCGACCAGGGCGACGGCTCCCAGGAGCGGCCCACGTACTGGTGTCCGAGCTGCCAGGCGGGCCCCGCGCCACCGCCGGGCACCGCGCAGAAGTGGCGGAACCGCTACCACCGCACCACTGGTTGACCGGCCCGTCCTTCACGACGGGCCCGGTTCCTCCTCCGAACGGTGGGGCGGCGATGCCGTCGCGGTGCCGAACGGCCACGTCCCGTCGGCGGAGGGCGGCCCCCCGAAGGCGCCGTACGGCCACCCCCCGGAGGCGGGAAACGGCGCTCCACCGCCGTCCGCGAGCGCCGGCGCCTCATGCCCCGCGTCCGCCCCCGTGCCCGGTCCCTCGACCGGCGGCCCCTCGACCGACTCCTCGTCCGCCTCGTCTTGCGAACCGTCCCACTCTTCCTGCGACCCCGTACGGCCCTGCGTGTGCTTCTTGAGCCTCTCCCTGCGCTTCTCCCCGGGCCTCTCCTTGGGCACGCAGTGCACGGGCAGCAGGCTCAGCCCCCATCCCCCGGCCGTGACGGCCCCCTCCAGCACCCCCGCCTGGCCCGACAGCAGCCGCAGCACCGCCCACCACCACATCGCGCCGAACCCCAGAGCGGCCCCCCAGCGCACTATCGGCCCCGCCATCGCACCCACCGTCACCTCCAGCCGACGGCGGACCGCCGCACTGGCCTCCACGATGGCGGCCCCACCCGGCACCGGCAAACGGGCGCGGCGCGACCCGCCGTAAACCCCCGTACAAGGTGAAAGCCCCGGCCGTGCCCCTCCAGGTCTCCCCGGAGAAGCCCCGGCCGGGGCCTCACTCACGTGTGCGTCGGTTCACGCGCGCGTGCGACAGGTCACGCGGCGACCACGTCCACCGCCTCGGCGGCGGGCGCCTTGATGGTCACCCGTTCCGGTTGCACACCGGTCACCGACACGGAACCCAGCATCGGGCGAACCGGCGTGGGCACGGGCTCGGTGGCCGCAGCAGACTGGGCCAGCTCGGCGAGGGCGAGCTCGTCGCTCACTTCCCGCATGAGCTCGGACATCCGTACGTCCAGCGCGTCGCAGATGGCGGCGAGCAGCTCGGAGGAAGCCTCCTTCTGCCCCCGCTCCACCTCGGATAGATAGCCGAGCGAGACTCGGGCGGACGAGGAGACTTCGCGCAGAGTACGGCCCTGGCGCTGGCGCTGCCGACGCAGCACGTCACCCAGCAGGCGACGGAGCAGAATCATCGGTGGCTCCCTCCTCGGACCGCGTAGCCGCATCCTTCACGCCCCACCGTACCGCCTTGCGCCGCGGCCGTGCGGGGAGCGATGTCGTGTTCACTCAGGGCTGCATACATCAAAACCCCCCGTTCCGTTCCGTATCCTGTGCCCGCTCGTTTCCGGTCTGTTCGCCCGCGATCTGCTCCAACAGCAGTGCGAGCACGCTCCGTACACTCTCCATACGAATGTCCGCCCGGCCGCCGTTCAACCGCAGCGCGGCCGTTTTCCCGCCGCCTCCGGCGCCGGTTCGGGTCACGCGCGGCCCGTCCACGGCGACGAAGACCGTCCCGACGGGCTGCCCGTCCTGGGGGTCGGGGCCGGCGACCCCGGTGGTCGCGATACCCCAGTCGGCTTCCAGGGCTTTCCGCACCCCTGCCGCCATCTGGGCCGCGACCTGCGGATCCACCGCTCCCCGCTCGGCCAGCAGGGTGGCGTCGACCCCCAGCAGTCGGTGCTTGAGTTCGGTGGCGTAGGCGGTGACGGAGCCCCGGAACACCTTCGACGCCCCCGGCACCGCGGTGATCTCCGCCGCGACCAGGCCACCGGTCAGCGACTCGGCCACGGCGACCGTCTCGCCCCTCACCGTGAGGAGCTCCACTACGTCGACGGCCGGCGAACTCACGCTTGCGTCTCCTCCAACGCGGCACGCCGCTCGGCGATTCCCCGCCTGCGCAGCACAATGGCCTGTCTCACGTAGTCCAGCCCCGTCACCACGGTCAGCACGACCGCCGCGGCCATCACCCAGAACCTCAGCGTGGCCAGCCAGCCGGTCAGCGCCAGCACGTACATCCCGACGGCCACGCCCTGCGTGAGCGTCTTCAGCTTGCCGCCGCGGCTCGCGGGGATGACGCCGTAGCGGATGACCAGGAAACGCAGGAGTGTGATCCCCAGTTCCCGACCGAGGATCACGCCGGTCACCCACCAGGGCAGGTCGCCGAGCCCCGAGAGGCAGATCAGCGCCGCCCCCATGATCGCCTTGTCCGCGATGGGATCGGCGATCTTCCCGAAGTCGGTGACGAGGTTGTACGTCCGCGCCAGATGGCCGTCGAACAGGTCGGTGATCATGGCGACGGCGAAGGCCGCCCAGGCCAGTGACCGCCACGCCGGGTCGTACCCGCCCTCGGCCAGCATCAGAGCCACGAAGCAGGGCACAAGCAGCAGCCGGAGCATGGTCAGCAGATTGGCGACGTTCCACACACTGGCCTGGTTCACGGCGGCGGCCGCGATCTTCCCGCCCCGCGGTCCCTTGCCGGTGCCGGCCGCTCCCGACGCGTCCGCCGCACCGGAACCGGCGGACGGGGCGGAGCCGGCAGGTCGGGAGGCACGGGAAGCGCCCGAAGCCCCGTCGGCGCCGGCGCGGCGCGAGGCCGCTCCCACGCCCCTCCCCTGCGCGCCCGAGGAGCCGCCCGCCGCGGACGCCGGGACTCCCGTCATCTGCCCGCCTCCTCGCTCCACGCGAACGCCTCCGCCAGCGGCTCGGCCACCAGGTCGACGCCCTCCGTACCGACTACCTTCGCCTCGACCATACGACCGACGTCCAGGCCCTCGCCGCCCACGAGCAGCACCTGGCCGTCCGTCTCCGGCGCCTGGTGCGCCGCCCGGCCGCGGACGCCCTCCTCGGCGTCCACGGACTCGACCAGCACGTGCACCGTCTGCCCGACGCGCTCCTCGGCCCGCTGGGAGACGAGTTCCTCGGCCAGCCGGGAGACACGCGCCAGCCGCTCGGCGACGACGTCCTCGTCGAGCTTGCCGTCGTACGTCGCCGCCTCCGTGCCCTCCTCGTCGGAGTAGCCGAAGACGCCGATGGCGTCCAGCCGCGCACTGTTCAGGAACCGCTCGAGCTCGGCCAGGTCGGCCTCGCTCTCGCCGGGGAAGCCGACGATGAAGTTGGACCGCACGCCGGCCTCGGGGGCCTTGGTGCGGATGGTGTCGAGCAGCTCCAGGAAGCGGTCGGTGTCGCCGAAGCGGCGCATGGCACGCAGCACGCCGGGCGCGGAGTGCTGGAACGACAGGTCGAAGTAGGGGGCGACCTTCGGGGTGGAGGTCAGGACGTCGATCAGTCCGGGACGCATCTCGGCCGGCTGGAGGTAGCTCACCCGCACCCGCTCGATGCCCTCGACCTCGGCGAGCTCGGGCAGCAGGGACTCCAGGAGGCGGATGTCGCCGAGGTCCTTGCCGTAGGAGGTGTTGTTCTCGGAGACCAGCATGATCTCCTTGGCGCCCTGCTCGGCCAGCCAGCGCGTCTCGTTCAGCACATCGCTCGGGCGGCGGGAGATGAACGAGCCGCGGAAGGAGGGGATGGCGCAGAAGGAGCAGCGCCGGTCGCAGCCGGAGGCGAGCTTGACGGAGGCGACCGGGGCGCCGTCCAGGCGGCGGCGCAGCGGCGCGCGCGGGCCGGAGGCCGGGGCGACACCTTCGGGGAGATCGGCGGGACCGTGCCCCGGAATGGCGACCTCCGTCCCGGCGTCCTGCCGCTCGGCCGGGCTGATCGGCAGGAGCTTGCGGCGGTCGCGCGGGGTGTGCGAGGCGTGGACGCCGCCGCTCAGGATCGTCTGGAGGCGGTCGGAGATGTCCGCGTAGTCGTCGAAGCCGAGCACGCCGTCGGCCTCCGGGAGGGCCTCGGCGAGTTCCTTGCCGTACCGCTCGGCCATGCAGCCGACCGCGACCACCGCCTGCGTTCTGCCGTGGTCCTTGAGGTCGTTGGCCTCGAGGAGGGCGTCGACGGAGTCCTTCTTGGCGGCCTCCACGAAGCCACAGGTGTTGACCACGGCGACGTCCGCTTCCGCGGCGTCCTCCACGAGCTGCCAGCCGTCCGCCTCCAAACGGCCTGCGAGCTCCTCCGAGTCCACCTCGTTACGGGCGCAGCCGAGAGTGACTAGTGCGACGGTACGGCGTTCAGGCATGGGCTCAAGACTACTTTGTCTCTCTGACCACCCACGTCGACGGGGTTGGCCGATCTCGGCCAACCCCGCTCTCGCCATCCTGTTCGACCCGTGGTGTACGGGCCGGTCGGCCACTACCCGACCTGCGGGTCGCCCTTGGTGTAGGTGAGACGCTCCACGGCACCCGGCCGGAACTGGTCCTCGATCTTCTTGCCGTTGACGTACAGCTGGATCGCGCCGGCGTCGCCGAGGATCAGGTTGACCTTGGAGCTGTCCTGGAAGGTCTTGGACTCGCCCTTCTCCAGGAGCCCGTCGAAGAGCATCCGGCCGTTGTGGTCCTTGGCCGAGATCCAGCTGCGCCCGTTGGCGGCGCTGACCTGGACGGTCACCTTGTCCTGCGGCGCGGCCGCGATGGCGCTGTCGGACGGCGCCGGTGCCGCGTCGGCGGGCTTGCTGCTCTTCGGCGTGGGCGAGGCCGACGTGCCGGCGGTGGGCGTGGAGCCCTCGCCGACGTGCGCCTTGGCGCCCGCGTCGTCGCCGCCGCCCTTGAAGGCCGTGAAGCCGACGAAGCCGATCACCACGACGATCGCCGCGACCATGGCCGCGGTCCAGTTGGGTCCGCGCCGCTCCGGGCGAATACGTTCCGCCTCGAAGAGGGGGGCGGCCGGGGTCGGGGCGGGGCGGCCGCCGTGCTCGGCGTCGAAGCGCGCGAGCAGCGGGACCGGGTCGAGGTGCACGGCCTTCGCCAGGTTCCGGATGTGGCCGCGGGCGTAGACGTCGCCGCCGCAGGGCGCGAAGTCGTCGGCCTCGATGGCGTGCACGATGGCGACGCGGACCCGGGTGGCGCTGGTGACGTCGTCGACGGTCAGCCCGGCGGCGAGCCGTGCCTCCCTCAGGGCGCGGCCGACGGAGGGGCGGGCTTCCTCGGAAACGTCTTCGAAGGGACGCTCGTCTTCAGGGGAGTTGCCGATGGACACGGGGGCGCCTTTCGAGCGTGTAGCCGCCTGTGCTGGGGGTTCAGTCTAGGGATGTGCCAAAGGATGAAGCGACCCGGCGGTAGGACTTTGTACGCCATCGGAATGGCCGGACAATCCGATGGTGGGACAGATGTGGCATCCGGGGTGGGACCCGCACCGGTCCTCTCGCTCAACTTGACGTACGCCCGTGCGAAACGGTTGCCCGTGGCTCGCTAACGGGTGGATCACGGTCCACGTGCCCACCCGCGGCGAGCACATCCGCCGGACGGTGTCTTCCTGCTACCCGTCAGACTCCCCACGAATCACGGCCAGCACGCCGTCCAGCTCGTCGGGCTTCACGAGAACGTCACGCGCCTTGGATCCCTCGCTGGGCCCGACGATGCCCCGGGACTCCATGAGGTCCATCAGGCGCCCCGCCTTGGCGAAGCCGACGCGCAGCTTGCGCTGGAGCATGGACGTCGAGCCGAACTGCGTGGAGACGACCAGTTCGGCCGCCTGGCACAGCAGGTCGAGGTCGTCGCCGATGTCCTCGTCGATCTCCTTCTTCTGCTTGCCGCCGACGACGACGTCGTCCCGGAAGACCGGAGCCATCTGGTCCTTGCAGTGCTGGACGACCTCCTGGACCTCCGCCTCGGTCACGAACGCGCCCTGAAGACGGGTCGGCTTGCTCGCGCCCATCGGCAGGAACAGCCCGTCGCCCTTGCCGATCAGTTTCTCGGCGCCCGGCTGGTCGAGGATGACGCGCGAGTCGGCCAGCGAGGAGGTGGCGAACGCGAGCCGGGACGGCACGTTGGCCTTGATCAGACCGGTGACCACGTCGACCGAGGGGCGCTGGGTGGCGAGCACCAGGTGGATACCGGCGGCCCGCGCGAGCTGGGTGATGCGCACGATCGCGTCCTCCACGTCGCGCGGCGCGACCATCATCAGGTCGGCGAGCTCGTCCACGATCACCAGCAGGTACGGGTACGGCTTCAGCTCCCGTTCGCTGCCCTCCGGCGCCTTGACCTTGCCGTTGCGCACGGCCTCGTTGAAGTCGTCGATGTGCCGGAACCCGTACGCCGCCAGGTCGTCGTAGCGCAGGTCCATCTCGCGTACGACCCACTGCAGGGCCTCGGCGGCCCGCTTGGGGTTGGTGATGATCGGCGTGATCAGGTGCGGGATGCCCTCGTACGCGGTCAGTTCGACGCGCTTGGGGTCGACGAGGACCATGCGCACGTCCTCCGGGGTCGCCCGCATCATGATCGAGGTGATCAGGC
Source organism: Streptomyces sp. NPDC052043 (assembly GCF_044548235.1). Lineage (NCBI taxonomy): Bacteria > Bacillati > Actinomycetota > Actinomycetes > Kitasatosporales > Streptomycetaceae > Streptomyces > Streptomyces sp. NPDC052043. Next base: position 12,825 of record NZ_JBIUBT010000002.1, on the reverse strand, counting down.
AGTTGATGCAGGAGGACTTGCCGGAGCCGGTGGCGCCGGCGACCAGGATGTGCGGCATCTTCGCGATGTTGGCCATCACGTAGCCGCCCTCGACGTCCTTGCCGAGCGCGACGAGCATCGGATGGTCGTCCTCGGCGGCGGCCGCGAGGCGCAGCACGTCCCCGAGGTTCACCATCTCCCGGTCGGTGTTGGGGATCTCGATGCCGACCGCGGACTTGCCGGGGATCGGGCTGATGATCCGCACGTCCGGGCTGGCGACGGCGTACGCGATGTTCTTGGCCAGCGCGGTGATGCGCTCGACCTTCACGGCGGGCCCGAGTTCGACCTCGTAACGCGTGACCGTCGGGCCACGGGTGAACCCGGTGACGCGGGCGTCCACCTTGAACTCGGTGAAGACGTTGGTGAGCGCGTCGACGATGGCGTCGTTGGCCGCGCTGCGCGCCTTGCCCGGGCCGCCCCGCTCGAGCAGGTCCAGGGAGGGCAGGGAGTAGGTGATGTCGCCGGCGAGCTGGAGCTGCTCGGCGCGCGCCGGCAGGTCGCGGGGCTGGGGCGGCGGGGTCTTCGTGAGGTCGAGGGCCCCGGACGGCTGCCGGCTCGCGGGCCGCTCGGCCGGCGCGTCCTGCGCGGACCGCCCGGTCCGGCCGTCCTCGCCGGGGCGGCCGTCCTGGCCGGGGCGTGCGGCGGGCACGGGCGTCGGGGTGGTGCTCTCGCCCCGGTCGCCCACGCCGACGCCCTGGGTGAGGTCCGCGACGATCGGCGAGGGCGGCATGCCGTGCAGCACCGCGCCGTCGAGTGCGGCGGCGGCAGCGGCGGCGACGTCCACGGCGTCCATCTGCCGTTCCATGTCCGGCTGCGGCACCGCCGAGCGACGGGGGCGGGAACGCCGCCTGGAGAGGGCCTCCTGCTCCGCGGTGTCCGGGTCGTAGTCCTGGGGGGCGCTCGTCCGCCTGCGGGAGCGCCCCGGCAGTACCTCGCGCCACTGCTCCTCGTAGCGCGCGTCGTCGTCGCTGTACTCGTCGGCCTCCGGGTCGTGCACGATGCCGAGCTTCGTCCCGAGCAGCCGCAGCCGTTGCGGGATCGCGTTGACCGGGGTCGCGGTGACGACCAGCAGGCCGAACACCGTGAGCAGCACAAGCAGCGGTACGGCGAGGACCGTGCCCACGGCGAACGTCAGCGGGGTCGCCGCGCCCCAGCCGATGAGTCCGCCGGCGTCTCTTATCTCCTGCATGCCGTCGCTGCGGGCGGGCGAGCCGCAGGCGAGGTGGACCTGCCCCAGCACGCCGATCACCAGGGCGGACAGCCCGATGACGATCCGGCCGTTGGCCTCGGGCTTCTCGGGGTGCCGGATGAAGCGGACGGCGATGACCGCGATCAGGATCGGCACCAGCAGGTCCAGCCGGCCGAAGGCGCCGGTCACCAGGATCTCGACCAGGTCACCGACGGGCCCGCGCAGATCGGCCCAGGTGCCTGCGGCGACGATCAGGGCGACGGCGAGCAGCAGCAGCGCGATGCCGTCCTTGCGGTGCGCGGGGTGGAGGTTCTTGGCGCCCTGCCCCACTCCGCGGAAGACGGCGCCGACGGCGTGCGCGAGCCCGAGCCACAGGGCGCGCACGACCCGGTATACGCCCCCCGTCGGGCTGGGCGCCGGCCTGGACGCGGGCTTGCCCCCGGCCTTCTTGGCAGGCGCCTTCTTGGCGGAGGTCTTCTTCGCGGCGGTCTTCCTCGCCGGAGCCGCTCCGGGAGCGGCAGCCTTCTTCGCGGGCTGCTTCTTGGCTGCGGAGGGACGTGAGACCATGGGTGTGAGGTTACCGGGGGAGACGGCAGCGGACACGTGCGCCCGCTGCTTCACCCGTTCGTGTCGTGTCCCGAGAGGAGCCGGGCTGACACACCCTCAAGAGCTGCACGTCACGGGAGGCGTGGCCCGACTCCGCCGCTCGCCGAGTGGGCCGGCGCCCCGCGCCCCGGATGCGGCCTCAGCCCTGCGAAGGCACCGACGACGCGCTCCCCGTGCCCGGTTCCAGCGCGTCGAGGGCGCGTCGCAGACCCGTCAGCTTGCGCTCGAGATGGGCCGCCGTGGCCACCGCGGCCGCGTCGGCGGACTCGTCGTCCAACTGCTTGGACAGGGCCTCCGCCTGCTCCTCGACGGCGGCGAGACGGGCCGAGAGTTCGGCGAGCAGGCCGGCCGACTCCTTGCCGTCGCCCACCGCGCCTTTGCCGCCGCCCTCCAACTGGAGCCGCAGCAGGGCCGCCTGCTCCTTCAGCTGACAGTTCTTCATGTACAGATCCACGAAGACCGAGACCTTCGCGCGCAGCACCCACGGGTCGAACGGCTTGGAGATGTAGTCCACCGCGCCCGCCGCATAACCGCGGAAGGTGTGGTGGGGGCCGTGGTTGATCGCCGTGAGGAAGATGATCGGGATGTCCCGGGTCCTCTCCCGCCGCTTGATGTGCGCGGCCGTTTCGAAGCCGTCCATGCCCGGCATCTGGACGTCCAGCAGAATGACCGCGAAGTCGTCCGTGAGCAGCGCTTTGAGCGCTTCCTCCCCGGACGATGCCCGCACCAGCGTCTGATCGAGCGCAGAGAGGATGGCCTCCAGCGCCAGCAGATTCTCCGGCCGGTCATCGACCAGGAGGATCTTGGCCTTCTGCACCATGGCCCGCCCTCCTCGCCCCGGCTTGGGGCCACCCCTGTCCGCAGGAACCGGGAAGGCACCGGCGGGTGCCGCCCCGGGGGACGACTCCCTTGCGCCGCCCGTCCTTGTGCCGGTCATCGTAGCCGCACCCCGTCCGTCGCCACACCCTGTCACCGTGATGTCACTGTGCACCTGGCGGAAACGCCGTGGAAGACCAGAAGGTTCCCCGGAATCCGCACCTCTACACGGCTCCGGGGCCTCCGAGTCGACAACGTCCCACACCCTTCGAAGGTTCCGGTCACCGCCGCGCCGTCACTCCCCGCTCATCCACTGCGCCATCACGGTCAGCAGGTGATCGGGGTCGACGGGCTTGGTCACGTAGTCGGAGGCACCCGACTCGATCGCCTTCTCCCGGTCGCCCTTCATCGCCTTCGCGGTCAGCGCGATGATCGGCAGCCCGGCGAACTGCGGCATCCGCCGGATCGCCGTGGTCGTCGCATAACCGTCCATCTCCGGCATCATGATGTCCATCAGGACGACCGCCACGTCGTCGTGCTGCTCCAGCACCTCGATGCCCTCGCGGCCGTTCTCGGCGTACAGCACGGACAGGCCGTGCTGTTCCAGGACGCTGGTGAGGGCGAAGACGTTGCGGATGTCGTCGTCGACGATGAGCACCTTCTCGCCGCCGAACCGGATGTCGCGGTGCCCCTGAGGGACCGTTTCGGGCTCCGCAGGGCCCGCCGACGCCACCACCCACTGCTCCTGGAGCGGTTGCCCGTGCTGCGCCGGCCTCGGCTCGGTGGGAGGCAGGGCCTTGCGGCGACGCCGGAAGAGCGCGGCGGGGCCGTGCTGCGCCTCCTGGTACGACTTCACCTCCGCCGGCGTCTCGGCCTGCGCGGCGGACTGCCCGGACGGGACCGGCTCGGGGGCGGCGACCAGTTCGCCGGCGTCCAGCACGGAGCCGGGCTGCTGGTAGCCCTGCGGCGGCAGGTCCCCCGGGTGCAGCGGCAGGTACAGGGTGAACGTGGAGCCGCGGCCCGGCTCGCTCTGGGCGTGGATCTCGCCGCCGAGCAGTTGCGCGATCTCCCGCGAGATGGACAGCCCGAGACCGGTGCCGCCGTACTTGCGGCTGGTGGTGCCGTCGGCCTGCTTGAACGCCTCGAAGATCACCCGCATCTTGCTGGCCGCGATGCCGATGCCGGTGTCGGTGACGGAGAAGGCGATCATGCCCGCGTCCGGGTCCGTCAGCGAGCCGGCCTCCAGCAGCTGCTCGCGGATCGCCTGCGGAACGTCGTCCCGGGCGGGCCGGATGACCAGCTCCACCGACCCGGAGTCGGTGAACTTCACCGCGTTGGACAGCAGGTTGCGCAGGACCTGGAGCAGCCGCTGCTCGTCGGTGTGCAGGGTCGCGGGCAGCTCAGGCGACACCCGTACGGACAGGTCGAGGCCCTTCTCCGCGGTCAGCGGGCGGAAGGTGGCCTCCACGTAGTCGATCAGCTGGACGAGCGCGATGCGCGTCGGGGAGACGTCCATCTTGCCCGCCTCGACCTTCGACAGGTCCAGGATGTCGTTGATCAGCTGGAGCAGGTCGGAGCCCGCGCCGTGGATCGTCTCGGCGAACTCGACCTGCTTCGGGGAGAGGTTGCCCTCGGCGTTGTCGGCGAGCAGTTTGGCCAGAATCAGCAGGGAGTTGAGCGGCGTACGCAGCTCGTGCGACATGTTGGCCAGGAACTCGCTGCGGTAGCGCATGGAGACGGCGAGCTGCTCGGCGCGCTCCTCCAGGACCTGCCGGGCCTCCTCGATCTCGGAGTTCTTCGCCTCGATGTCGCGGTTCTGCTGGGCCAGCAGCTCGGCCTTCTCCTCCAGTTCGGCGTTGGACGCCTGAAGGGCCTTCTGCCGCTGCTCCAGCTCCGCCGACCTCAGCCGCAGTTGCTCGGTCAGCTCCTGGGACTGCTTCAGCAGCAGCTCGGTCTTGGTGTTGACGGAGATGGTGTTGACGCTGGTCGCGATCATCTCCGCGATCTGGTTCAGGAAGTCCTTCTGGATGTGCGTGAACGGCGTGAACGACGCCAGCTCGATGACACCGAGCACCGTCCCCTCGAACAGCACCGGCAGCACGATCACCTGCGCGGGCGGCGCCTCGCCGAGCCCGGAGGAGATCTTCAGATAGCCGCTGGGCGCGTTCTCGACGAGGATGGTGCGCCGCTCCTGCGCGGCGGTCCCGATCAGCCCCTCGCCCGGCCCGAACGACGTCGGCATGGAGCCCAGCGAGTAGCCGTAGGAACCCAGCATGCGCAGCTCGTAGGAGTCCTCGCCCTCGCCCCCGAGGTCCGTGTCGTCGGCGAGCGGCATGGCGACGAAGAAGGCACCGTGCTGCGCCGAGACCACCGGCGTCAGCTCGCTCATGATCAGCGAGGCCACGTCCTGGAGGTCGCGGCGGCCCTGCATCAGCGCGGAGATACGGGCGAGATTGCCCTTGAGCCAGTCCTGCTCCTTGTTGGCGATCGTGGTGTCGCGCAGGTTGGCGATCATCTTGTTGATGTAGTCCTGGAGCTCCTGGATCTCGCCGGAGGCATCGACGTCGATCTTCAGGTTCAGGTCGCCGCGGGTGACCGCGGTGGCCACGCGCGCGATGGCGCGCACCTGCCGGGTGAGGTTCCCGGCCATCTCGTTCACGGACTCGGTCAGGTCCCGCCAGGTGCCGTCGACGTCGCGCACGCGTGCCTGGCCGCCGAGCTGGCCCTCGGTGCCCACCTCGCGGGCGACCCGGGTGACCTCCTCGGCGAAGCTGGACAGCTGGTCGACCATCGTGTTGATGGTCGTCTTCAGCTCGAGGATCTCCCCGCGCGCGTCGATGTCGATCTTCTTGGTCAGATCGCCCTTGGCGATGGCGGTCGTGACCATGGCGATGTTGCGGACCTGACCGGTCAGGTTGGACGCCATCTGGTTCACCGACTCGGTGAGGTCCTTCCAGGTGCCCGCCACGCCCGGGACGTACGCCTGGCCGCCGAGGATGCCGTCCGTGCCCACCTCGCGGGCCACCTTGGTGACCTGGTCGGCGAACGAACTCAGCGTCTTCACCATGGTGTTGAACGTGTCCGCGAGCTGCGCGACCTCACCGCGCGCCTCGATGGTCACCGTCCGCGTCAGATCGCCGTTGGCGACCGCGTTCGCGACCTGGGAGATGTTGCGCACCTGCATGGTCAGGTTGTTGGCCATCAGGTTGACGTTGTCGCTGAGGTCCTTCCAGATGCCCACGACACCGGCGACGTGCGCCTGGCCGCCGAGGATGCCCTCGGTGCCCACCTCACGGGCCACCCGCGTGACCTGCTCGGCGAAGGACGACAGCTGGTCGACCATCGTGTTGACGGTGGTGACGAGCTCGAGGATCTCGCCCTTGGCGTCGACGGTGATCTTCTTCGACAGGTCGCCCTTGGCGACGGCGGTCGTGACCTCGGCGATGTTGCGCACCTGACTGGTCAGGTTGTTCGCCATGAAGTTCACGGACTGGGTGAGGTCCTTCCAGGTGCCGGAGACGCCCTGGACCTCGGCCTGACCGCCGAGGATGCCCTCCGTGCCCACCTCACGGGCCACCCTTGTGACCTCCTCGGCGAACGAGGAGAGCTGGTCCACCATCGTGTTCAGGGTGTTCTTCAGCTCCAGGATCTCCCCGCGCGCGTCCACGGTGATCTTCTGCGAGAGGTCACCGCGCGCCACGGCGGTGGCGACCTGGGCGATGTTGCGCACCTGGGCGGTGAGGTTGCCGGCCATGCCGTTCACGGAGTCCGTGAGGTCCCGCCACACACCGGCGACCCCGGGCACCTGCGCCTGCCCGCCCAGCCGGCCCTCGGTGCCCACCTCCCGGGCGACCCGGGTGACCTGGTCGGCGAACGCGGAGAGCTGGTCGACCATCGTGTTGATGGTGTTCTTCAGCTCCAGGATCTCCCCGCGCGCGTCGACGTCGATCTTCTGCGAGAGGTCACCGCGCGCCACGGCCGTCGTCACCTGGGCGATCTGCCGCACCTGCGAGGTGAGGTTCCCGGCCATGAAGTTGACGGAGTCGGTGAGCTCCTTCCACGTGCCCGACACGCCCGGCACCACCGCCTGACCGCCCAGGCGGCCCTCCGTGCCCACGTCCCGGGCCATCCGGGTCACCTGGTCCGCGAACGACGACAGCTGGTCCACCATCGTGTTCACGGTGTTCTTCAGCTGGAGCATCTCGCCGGAGACGTCCACGGTGACCTTCTGCGACAGGTCGCCGTTCGCCACGGCCGTCGTCACCTGGGCGATGTTCCTCACCTGCCCGGTGAGGTTGCGGAACGCGGTGTTGACGGAGTCGGTGAGGTCCTTCCAGGTCCCCGCCGCGCCCGCCACCTGCGCCTGACCGCCCAGCTCGCCCTCGACCCCGATCTCCCGCGCCACCCGCGTGACCTCGGCACCGAACGACGACAGCTGGTCCACCATGCCGTTGACGGTGTTCTTCAGCTCGAGCATCTCGCCGGCCACGTCGACGGTGACCTTCTGCGACAGATCACCGCTGGCCACGGCCGTCGTCACGGTGGCGATGTCCCTCACCTGTGTGGTGAGGTTCCGGAACACCGTGTTGACGGAGTCCGTCAGGTCCTTCCAGGTGCCGGCCACCCCCGGCACGTTCGCCTGCCCGCCCAGGCGGCCCTCGGCACCGACCTCGTTGGCCACCCGGGTGACCTCGTCCGCGAAGATGCGCAGCGTCTCGGTCATCTGGTTGATCGTCTCGGCGAGCTGCGCGACCTCGCCCCGCGCCGGCACGGTCACCTTCTGCGACAGATCGCCGTTCGCCACGGCGGTGGTGACCTGGGCGATCCCGCGCACCTGCGCCGTCAGGTTGCCGGCCATCAGGTTCACCGAGTCGGTGAGTTCCTTCCATGTGCCGTCGACCCCGGGCACATGTGCCTGACCACCGAGGATGCCGTCCGTGCCCACCTCGCGGGCCACCCGCGTCACCTCGGAGGAGAACGCGGAGAGCTGGTCCACCATCGTGTTGACGGTGTTCTTCAGCTCCAGCATCTCGCCGGCGACATGGACGGTCACCTTCCGTGACAGATCGCCCTTGGCCACCGCCGTGGTGACCAGCGCGATGTCCCGCACCTGCGCCGTCAGCCGGGACGCCATGGTGTTGACGGAGTCCGTGAGGTCCTTCCACGACCCGGACAGACCGCGCACCCGCGCCTGCCCGCCCAGCTTGCCCTCCGTGCCCACCTCGCTGGCCACCCGCGTGACCTCGTCGGTGAACGTCGACAGCTGGTCGACGAGGTTGTTGACGGTCCGCCCGACCTTCAGGAACTCACCGCGCAGCGGATGCCCGGCCCCCTCCGGCGCCTGGGTGCGCAGCTCCATCCGCGGCGACAGATCGCCCTCGGCGACCGCGGACAGGACCCGGCCGACCTCCGACACCGGACGTACGAGATCGTCGACGAGCGCGTTGGAGTGGTCGATCGCCGTCGCCCAGGAGCCCTCGCAGGCGCCCGTCTCCAGCCGCTCGGTGAGTTTTCCCTCACGCCCCACCATGCGCCGCACCCGCGACAACTCGCCGGTCAGATGCAGATTGCGGTCCGCCACCTCGTTGAAGACGGCCGCGATCTCCGACATCACGCCGTCCCCGGACACCGTGAGCCGCCTACGGAAATTGCCGTCGCGCATCGACACCAGCGCGGCCAGCAGCTGGTTCAGGGAAGCGGTGTCCACCTCGGTGGTCCCGTTGCGCGTCGTGCGCCGGTTCTTCGGGGACTGTCCGCCCTTCGCGCGCGTCTTCGTGCCCCGCGTCACTGCGCCAGACTCCACTGTGTCCCTCCCGCAGGGGTCGACCGTCACCGCTGTGCTGCGGTACGGCCGCTCGACGTACCGGTTACTGCTGCGTATTACTGTCCGATGTAATCAGCACACAGGGAGAGCTGCTGCCCTGGGTGCAGAGAACACACTCAGCCTGCCCGGACCTTCACCAGAAGCCTGCCCAGTGTTTCACCCCGGCCGAACCAGGCCATAACAGTTCGGCAGCTTCGCACACCCTCCGCACACCCTCGAGGCGGAAACACTGGCGACCGGCATCCGCATGGACGGCGAAGGTAAGTAACCTTGCATGGGGCTGTCCAGCCGCACCGGTCCGTCCGGTCTGGGCGGTGGCACGGGAACGAGCGGGCATCGGAGGGCGGCCGCAGACATGACCACCGGAGTGATCCCGGGGGGACCTACCCCGGAGCCGCAGCCGAACGGACCGCAGCTGCCAAAGCAGCGACGCGAGCCCGTCGGCCACGAGGGTCCCCACGTCGACAACCGGACGAGGAGTTCTGTGATCACCGCGCGCGCGGCCGCCAGTTTCGATCCCCTGGGCCGATCGGTCGCGACCGCCCGGTCCTTCGTCCGCGACACCCTCCAGGGGTGGGGCTTCGGCGACATCGTCGACGACGCGGTGGTCCTCACCAGCGAACTGGTCACCAACGCCGTCGTCCACGCCGGAACCGCGGCCGACGTGCTGTGCCTGCGCAGCGACGACGGGGTGCGCATCGAGGTCTGCGACCGCTACCCCGAGCGCGAGCTCCCGGTGCAGAGCTCTGCGGTCAACATGGGCAGCCCCGACCGTGAGGGCGGCCGCGGCCTGCAACTGTGCGCGGCCCTGGCCGGCCACTGGGGCGTGGAGTACACGCTGACGCACAAGAAGGTCTGGTTCCAACTGGACCTGCCCGAGCGCCCGGTCGGCACCCGCGCCGCCGGCCCCCGCCTGCCCGCCGAGCTCCTCCCGCTCGCCGACGGCCGGGTCCGCGTCGCCGTCGTCCAGATCGAGCGCGGCGGCTCCGTCACCGCATGGAACGAGGACGCCGAGGAGCTGTTCGGCTACGCCGCCAAGCAGGTCACCGGCAGGCCGCTGACCGACCTCGCCGCCTGGCCGCACACCCCCGGCACCAGCACCGGCATCGCCGAGGCACTCCAACTCTCCCGCTGGGAAGGCAGTTACGGCATCCGCGGCGCCCACGGCCGCGTCATCCCCGTCTACGCCTCCCACCTCCGTGTCCGCGACACCGACGGCGAGCCCTCCACGGTCTGCCTGCTCGTACGGGACCACGAACGCGCCGTGCTCCAGACACCGTTGCGCTTCCCGGCGACCTCCGACGCGGGCAGCGCCTCCGAGGGCCCCAGCACCGACCCGTTCGAGGTCTTCATCGGCTCTCCCGCCCCCGACGACCTCGACGGCCTGCTGCAACGCACGGTGGAACGCGCCCGCGACATGCTCGACGGCGACGCCGCCTTCCTCCTGCTGGCCACCGACGACGAAACGGAGTTGGAGGTTCGCGCCTCCACGGGCCTGCCCTCCGCGCGGCAGCGTTTCGCCCGCGTCCCCGTCGAGGCGGGCCCCGGCCGCTACAGCTCTGCCCGGATGCCCGCGGTCCACGACGACCTCACCGCCGTCCCGGGCGCCGTCCCCCTCCTCAACAACACGGGCATGCGCTCCGTCGTCACGGTCCCGCTGAAGGTCGAGGGCCGTCTCACCGGCTCGCTCGGCGTCGCCGCGGAGGCGCCCGGCCGGTACTCCAACGAGGAGGCGCTGCGCCTCCAGTTCGCCGCCGACCGCATCGCCCTCGCCGTCGAGTCGGCCCGCCTGGGCGAGCTGGAGCGGCTGCGCCGCGGCTCCCTCAGCTTCCTCGTCGAGGCCTCCGACCTGCTGGCCGGCACCCTGGACCGCGACCAGACCCTCGCCCTGATGGCCCAGATGACGGTCCCCACCCTGGCCACCTGGTGCGCCGTCTACACGATCGCCGACCAGGCCTCCGACCCCTACCTGTCCTACGTGCTGCACGAGGACGAGGAACTGATCGACGGCATCAAGTCCCTGCTCTCCAAGATCGCCCCGCCCGACCCGGTGCCCACGCCCGGAGCGCGCGTGTGGACCGCGCCCGGCGAGGCCGCCCACAAGGCGGCCCTGCGCAGCTCCATGCGCAGCCTCAGCCTCGGCGACTCGCACCACCGGATCGGTACGGCCATCGGACCGACCCTCGCCACGGCCGCCGCGGTCGGCGGCGAGACGGTCGTCCTGCCGCTGGTCGCCCGCAACCGCGTCATCGGCATGCTCACCCTCGGCAAGCCCACCGACGAACACTTCCGCCAGGAGATCCTGGAACTGGCCGAGGACCTGAGCCGCCGCGCCGCCCTCGCCCTGGACAACGCCCGCCTGTACTCGGAGCGCACGGCCATCAGCCAGTCCCTCCAGCGCAGCCTCCTGCCGCCGGGGCTCCCCGACGTCGCGGGTGTGGAGGTCGAGGTCATCTACCGCGCGGCCGGCGAGGGCAACGAGGTCGGCGGAGACTTCTACGACCTCTTCCCCATCCGTGACGGCGCCTACGGCTTCGCCATCGGCGACGTCTGCGGTACGGGCCCGGAGGCGGCCGCGGTGACCGGCCTGGCCCGGCACGCGCTCAGGCTGCTGGCCCGCGAGGGCTTCGGCGGCCCGGCGGTGCTGGAGCGCCTGAACTCCGCGATCCTCGACGAGGGCGCCCGCAGCCGCTTCCTCACGCTCCTGTACGGCGAGCTGTGGCCGCAGGAGGACGGCAGCGCCCGGCTGAAGGTGGTCTGTGCGGGCCATCCGCTGCCGCTGCGACTGCGCCAGGACGGCACGGTGGAGCCGGCCGCCGACCCCCAGCCGCTGCTCGGCGTCATGGAGGACCTGGAGCTGTACGAGCAGACGATCACGCTGGACCCGGGCGACGTCCTGCTGTGCGTCACGGACGGCGTCACCGAGCGGCGTGAGGGCAGCCGGATGCTCGGCGACGACGGTCTCGCCGACGTTCTCACCACCTGTACGGGCCTGACGGCGGGTGCGGTGGCGGCTCGCATCATGCGCGCGGTGGAGCGCTTCGCCTCGGACGCCCCGTCCGACGACATGGCGATCCTGGCGATGCGGGTGCCGGGTCTTCAGCAGTAGGGCGCCGCAGGGCATGGAAAAGGCCCTCACCCGATGGGTGAGGGCCTTTTCCGTTGGAGCCCCCAAACGGAATCGAACCGTTGACCTTCTCCTTACCATGGAGACGCTCTACCGACTGAGCTATAGGGGCCGGTCGCCTTTCGGGGATTTCCCCCGCGGCAACGGAATAGATCATACCCCGAACAGGGCCGTGCCCCCAACCATGATCGGTCCGCCGAGCGCGTTGCACACCGAGACGATCCGCTGCATCTCCCGGCGTGTCAACGAGGCCTCCACAGGGAGCGCGAGTGTCTCCTCGGCGGCCCGCTCGGTCACCGGAAGAGACACGCACCGACGGAACTCCGGCAGCCGGTGCACAGGAGTCTTCACGGGCACGCGGCAGTCAACTCCCCTGGCCCGTATGGCACGTGCGTAGGCGTCCCGGTCGGGTCGGCCGTTCCCGGGCACCCGCACCACGTACTGCTGATAGGTGTGCCCGTCACCGCCGTCGGGCGTCCGTACGCCCCGCAGCTTGGTGTCCAGATAGGCGGCACGCTCCCTGCGCTGCGCCATCTCGTCGTACGGCGCCTCGGACTCGCCCTGCTCCAGCACCAGCAGACCGTGTCGCCGGCCCATCGCGTGCAGCCGCTCCATGTCGGCGGACCGGCCGAACCGGTGTACGACGACCACGGCCGCCGTGCGCGGGGTCAGGGTCTGTTCGACGGCACCGGCGTCGAGGCAGTACGTCACGGGATCTATGTCGGCGAACACCGGCAGCGCACCCACCTGTGTCACGGCCTCGGCGACTTCCACGTTGCCGAACGCCGGCACGACGACCTCGTCACCGACTCCGACGCCGGCGGCCCTGAGCAGAGCAGCAATACCCATGAGGCGGATGCTGGTTGTGCAACATGAACTTCAAGTAACGGACAACAAAAAAGGGTTGGACCCGGAACCGAAGTTCGGGGTCCAACCCTCTCACAATTTGTTCGGCGGCGTCCTACTCTCCCACAGGGTCCCCCCTGCAGTACCATCGGCGCTGTGAGGCTTAGCTTCCGGGTTCGGAATGTAACCGGGCGTTTCCCTCACGCTATGACCACCGAAACACTATGAAACTGTCAACCGCACCATGCGTGACCTGCATGGGGTTGTTCGTGGTTTCAGAACCAACACAGTGGACGCGAGCAACTGAGGACAAGCCCTCGGCCTATTAGTACCGGTCACCTCCACACCTCACGGTGCTTCCAGATCCGGCCTATCAAC